>CAVSOJ010000003.1:0-411678 GCA_963729585.1 Nitrospirota bacterium | reverse complement strand
TAAGCGGGGCAGTACAAGTACTAGAAAAATGTGCTCCAAGAGCCGGCTTTTGCGGTGCCCCACCAGTCTTATCCAGCGGCAAATCCTGCTCCATCATTGCTACGAACAATGATGATGGCCAGCAATACTACCCAATGGACTATGAGAGGATGGTACAACAAACTCCACGATCCGGTTTTCAGCCCAGTACGGATCCTCTCCATGCTGGCCCCACTGAAAAAATCCGCAATGGCCTCCATTCGCTGGTGCGATCAGCGTGATATGACTGTGCCGTTGTACCGGGGGAGTAGTGAACATGGCATAGGGAATCAAGGGATCGTCCTTTGCCGTAATAATCAAGGTTGGAACCTCGATTCCTTCAATGACGTGGCATGCGCCTGCGCGATCATAATAATCGGCCGCGCCACGATAGCCTCCGTCGGGCGCCGTATACCGGTCGTCGAAATCACTGATTCGCACGATGCTCGCCAGCCCTCTCAGGTCCCACTTGCCGGGAAAGAGGGCGGCTTTTCGACGCAGCCTCGCTTTGAGACCCCCGAGGAGATGCCGGTGATAGAACCAATGTCGCGGGTCTTCCAATTCGTGGAAACAGACCGTGGGATCGATGGCGGGACAGACGGCAACGACTGCGGCCAACGCCGACAGCGATCCACCGAGTTCGCCAGCGGCTTTGAGAACCAGATTGCCGCCCATCGAATAGCCGATCAGGCACAGCCGCTCCAGGCCGTCCTGGCTGGCCAGCTCGTGAAGGATCGCGCGATAGTCGCTGCTCAACCCGCCGTTGTACAGCGTCGGAGTCAGATGCTCGGTTCCGCCACAGGTCCGTTGGTTCATGCGGATGACGTTGCATCCTGCGCGATAGGCTTTCTCCCCGATACCGCGCATGTAGTGCGACTCGCTGCAACCTTCAAGGCCATGGATCAGGACGACGGTTGGACAGGCCCCGCGATTCGGCTGCCAATGGCAAAAGCCGAGCAATTGCGTCCCCGGTTCAACGGTAAAGAGGCGCGGTTCATAGGGAATACCCTTCAAGAGCCCATTGCGAGGCCAATACTTGGATAGGAGCGTCATGAAGTGAGCGTTTCGAAAGGCCGGTTGAAATGACCCTACCGTTGACCTTATGAAAGGATCAAACCCGTACTCCGCCGGTATGTGGCGAACTCCTTGTAGGTGACGTTGTGCGGACTGAATTGTTGTCCATTTGGAGCTACCTTGACAGCATTGTATCGTATGACCTAAGCCTCAACATCTAGGGGTTCCCCTTGTCCCATTCCCAGTTTTCCCCAGCGCTTGCGAGATTTCTTTGATGACGGTATGCCCTTGCGGACGTCATGCCATTGGCTGATTTGGACTGCCAAGGACGGCTGGTGTTGGTGGTAAAGTATGCGCCAGATGATACTGTCCTTGAAAGGTTGGAGAAAGAAGCACGAGAGGCGAAGAAAGGTTTGTGGGACGATCCGCAGCCGGTGCCGCCGTGGGAGTGGAGACGCTTGTAGAAGTAGATAAAAAGCTAGTAGCTGATGCCACCCGTGACAGTCAGCAAGCCTACCTTGCCGTTGCTGTTAGGCGGATGACGTGCTCGCGTCAGCACTCTTGGTTTTCACGTTGTACTGCACAATCTTATCGCGCAAGATTTGGACTAAATGCTCGTAGGATGAGGAGCGGAGTATCGTGGTAAACTGCCCTCGATAATTCTGGTCAAGGCTGATCCCATCCACCACCACATCGTAGGCTTTCCTCGCCATCTTTCTTCATCAATCGGTGGTCCAAGAGGACCTCTGTTTTTTTCCCGACCATGATGCTCTTGACCTCAGCATAGTTCCCTTCGAGCCGTTCGTTGAGGATTTCACCTCTTCGCCGGCGTAGGCATGTATCTTTTCCACATAGGTTGCCGTCAAAAACTCGGTGAACAGTCGACAAACTCCTGCTGATCCTTCTCTCCTAATTTATCCCTTTGGCTCGCCAGCGCCGCTGCCTTTCGCCTCTTCGAAACATGAATCCGCAATCTTCTTCGGCATAGCGCGCGCTTTTCCGATGGGGCGGGTATCTGGTAATTGATCTTCGCCAATACGCGAGGGCCTCCCCTGACGTCCCCCTCATCGCTTCCGATGGCGTACGATAAGCCGCGGGTTGTGAAACACGAATACCCGTATCTCACGGGAGGTACGCGATGATGCCCAGCGACGCTCAGCGCAAGAAGCCGAGGTTGTTAATCCTCACGCATGCGGATAACAGCGGTCCCTAGTCTCCTTCGATCGATCTCATAAGCTGTGTACCTTCCCAACTCTCAGTTATGGCGAGGTGTGTCGCCGCCGATCAAATGCCGAGGGACGGACGCTATTGATTCGCCTTCGGTTGCTGCTTCGCCCACTCGGTAGCTCGTCCTATGAGATCGCATTCCCCTCGCAGCTCATTCCCGATGTTAATTTTCTCACCGGGAGAAGGAGCCGCAATCATAGAGCCCTCTCGTTGCGCAAGTTTGCAGTCGGATGTGGCCATGTTCCTCGATGAATCTGGAAGCTCTCAGACGGTCGGCCAGAGCTGGATTCGCCCAGATGTTGCTCTAGCGAGAAGTACGGATATATGTTTACCGCATCTTCACTTGACCGGGGACGTGTGCCCGCCCTGCGTCCGCGTGTTGGCGATTGGCCGTCGCAAGTCGCTCGCCTGAGACGGCGGGCACATGGCTGTCCACATGAGGCCGCGTTCATCAAACTGGCCCTGCAATCGGGGTATTTAGCGCATGCCACCTGTAGAGTTTGCATTGCTACAAACCTGGATTCGTCTCGCCGAGCACACACCCATCTTCGTGAAGAGGAGAAAGGATCAGCGAATTTTAATCGTTGAAGTTCTTGGCGGTACATCGTAAGCCGCAACAAGAAAGCAGCGGAATGAACAGAATTTGCTCTTAAGTCCAATCAAGAGACTGGACTCTCTGCTAGCAAGACCGGGGCTTAATGCGGGCATCCTTTCTTCTCAAGGCTAAGGAGCGCTTCCTTAATGCCGAGGCCGCCGGCATAGCCTCCGAGCGAGCCATTCGAAGAAATCACGCGATGACAGGGCACTATGATGGAGAGAGGGTTCTGGCCGTTTGCGGACCCCACGGCTCGGCTGGCATTTTCCTGGTTCAGCGCCTTTGCAATATCTTTATAAGACCGTGTTTGGCCATACGGGATTTTTGCAAGTTGTTCCCAGACCCGCTTCTGAAATTCGGTTCCCCGGGGATCCAAGGGAAGGTCGAAGTCTTTGCGTTTTCCGCTCAGATATTCCTCCAGTTGGAGTTCTGCCTTCTTCAGGATTAGGCTTTTCCTTTCCGATTCGTCGGTTACCATGGGAGCCCGTTGCTTAGTCCAGAAGACGCCTTGTAGTCCTTTTTCAGATGCCACGAGGTAAAGAGGACCGATCCTTGAATTGATTCTTCTTTGTGTCTGTTCCATCGCCGATCTCCTTTTCTGCTTTCGTTTTCTTTATCAGGATAGATTCATTCGCACATATTTACTGGCTGTCTTCGGACCCGATTACTCCTCATTTTTTCACCAAGACAATCAACCATGGCTCGGCTGCGCACGGCAGACACGTGTCCTAACAAGGGCGTTTATGTCTTTTTCGTTTCACTTTTCTAAGTCTTTCCGCGTATGTCCGCCAGAAGAGGGCTGCGACATAACCTCTCCAGGGGTCATCGATTCGATGGCCTTCTTCGGGTGCTTTTTCAGCGCCCTTGCGAGGATCAGGTCGCTTGCCGGGAAGGCGTCCGTGTGGCGGAGCGCTTTCAGCGCCATATAGTTTGCTGTCCATGTTCCGATACCCTTGATCTCGAGGACTTTTTTCATGAACTCGTCAACGTCTTGGGTCGACTCAAGCGAGACGGTCTTTTCATGCACCGCCTTTGAAAAGTCGATGAGCGTCTGTTTTCGTGCCGCGGGGGCTTTCAGGCGTGAAAGGTCGGCCTGGACAATTTCAAGAGGTGTTGGGAAAAGCCGAATTGGACGACCATCAATCGTGAGGCCCACAATCCTTGCCGGTGATCTCGATCAGATCATGCAGCAGACACCTGCCGTGCTCGACGCTCACAAGCTGCCCGAGAATTGCGGAGACTGCGACTTCGAACGAGTCCCATCCGGAAGGCAGGCGAATGCCGGGATTCTCCTTGAGGAGCTTCCTGATCTCGGGGTCAGTTTCAAGGCTGTTCGCGATAACGACCGGGTCCGAATCCAGGTCGAAAAGACTCCTCACGCGCGAGATGATAGCATGGATTATCGACGTATCGGGAAAGTCGATGTCAACAATGAGTGAGGAGTTTTTGGGATCGTTCGATATGGCGATCTGCCCGCTCTTCCCGTCGAAGCGAGATCACACGATGCATTGTGCCGTTCGCAAAGCGCTCAAGGTTCCCCACGCGGTGATTTTCGTAGGATGTAATCAGCCCTTCGAAGTCGAAGGGCGGCCGGTACGGCAATGAGATCCTGACGCCGCCGTTCGGCGTAACCTTGCTTCGGCGGATTTCACGAGGAGACTTTTTGAACCGGTCCTTGAACGCATCATTGAACCTCCTGATGGACGAAAAGCCTGAGGCAAAAACGATCTCAGTAATGGGGAGCGCGGTCTCGGTGATGAGCTTCCTGGCGAAGTTGAGCCGGTTCTCGAAGGAAAGCTGCTTGGGCGTCTTTCCTATCTCTTCGACAAAGAGCCTACGGAGGTGTCGGGCCGTGACGCCAAACAACGCCGCAAACCTGTCCTCGTGAAACTCGATTGTCTTCTCTGAGTGCAGGACCCTGACGGCGCGCCTCACTACTGCCGATTTCCCGATCCAGGCTGGGGATTGTGGCGCGCTTTCCGGACGGCACCGGAGGCAGGGGCGGTATCCTGCCTTTTCGGCTTCGAGGTGGCTGTGGAAAAACTCGACGTTCTCCCGTTTTGGCCTTGCGGGACAGATGGGCCGACAGTAGATTCCAGTCGTCTTGACGCCGACAAAGAACTTCCCGTCAAACCGATGGTCGCGCGCCCGCATTGCTTGGAAGTAGGTGTCCTCTCGCGTCATATTGCCAAAATACCCCCAAAGCGGACAGCGATACTAGCCATTTTCGGACATGATCATCCTGGGTGCCCACGACTGTCCATATAGTTAGCACCCGCTGCCAGACTGCTGGACTTCATGGCTTAAATCATTGGCCATCATATAGCCTTCTTTCTGGTCAGCGAGGCCATCCGTTATGGAGGGCACATAACACGATGCGGTTGAGAGGGGCTTCCTGCTCCGCCAGAGACCGTAATAAACTCAGCGATGATCCTAGTGAGAAGTAACATCAGGTAGGCAAATGCTCCCGCTAGGCTCTCGCCTAAGTCCATGGATGGAGCGTGTATGGAGCGTGTATAGTTAGATGGACAGGTCGCCAATATCGGAGGACGAACAAAAAGGGGCCGGAGTCGGCATGACCTCGCCATGACGAACTATGAGATACTCAAATCAGACCGCATGATGGCCAAAGCTGTTGTCTCAATTTCGTGTGAACCGATCTACGTGTGAGGATACGAGAGGATAACGACTCTCTTCTCCCGCCCTGGAGGTGAGACCGTTAGCTCCTATACCTGCACTCAGCCCTCGGCTTCTTAATGTTGCCGGGGGAGAATCAGAAGAATGTCAAACAACCACGGTAACACATGAGCAAAAAAACGATCGCGGCGCTCTTGGTCGACACGCTGGTCCTTGCTGGAGTCAAGAGAGTCTATGGAGTGGCCGGCGACTCCCTCAATGGCATCACCGATAGCATTCGTCAAAGAGCCGATATCGGGTGGGTTTCCGTGCGACACGAAGAGACGGCGGCATTTGCTGCCGGAGCTGAGGCGCATCTGACAGGACACCTGGCGGCCTGTGCCGGAAGCTGTGGGCCGGGGAATCTCCATCTGATCAATGGACTCTATGATGCGCATCGCAGCCGAGTCCCAGTCCTCGCGGTCGCGGCGCACATTCCCAGCCGCGAGATCGGGAGCGGCTACTTCCAGGAAACACATCCGGAGCATCTGTTTCGCGAGTGTACTCACTACTGCGAGCTAGTGTCGCACCCGGAACAGATGCCCCGCATTCTTGAGATAGCGGTGCAAACAGCCATCTCGCGTCGCGGTGTCTCAGTGGTTATCCTGCCCGGAGATGTCGCGTTGCAGCCTGCCGTCGCGGACGAGCCACGCCTCAGATTTGCAACACCGACACCGAGTGTGCGTCCCTCCGATGACGAGATTGACAGGCTGGCAGAGGTGCTGAACCGCGCCCGAAAGATTACCGTTCTGGGCGGCGCGGGCTGCGCTGGCGCTCACGCTGAGTTAATTGCCACGGCGGCGAAGCTGAAAGCGCCGATCGTGCATGCGATGCGGGGGAAGGAGTTCATCGAATACGACAATCCCTATGATGTGGGAATGACAGGACTGCTCGGTTTCTCGTCGGGCTATCACGCCATCATGAACTGCGATGTGCTGCTGATGCTCGGCACCGATTTTCCCTATCAACAGTTCTATCCCGATAACGCCACGATCGTCCAGATTGATATCCGCGGTGAACAGATCGGCCGACGCACAAAGGTGGATGTGGGTCTGGTCGGTGATGTAAAGACCACGCTCCTTGCGTTATCGTCCAAGCTCACGCAGAAAAGCGACGACAGGCACCTGAATGACGCGCGTCAACATTATGAATCGGCGCGTAAAGGGCTTGATGATCTAGCCTCGGGAGAACCCGGGCAGAAACCGATCCATCCGCAATATGTCGCCAAGGTGCTCGACGAGTGTGCCGCGGAAGACGCCATTTTCTCGTGCGATGTGGGCACCCCCACGATCTGGGCGGCGCGGTATTTGACAATGAACGGCAAGCGGAGGCTGCTGGGTTCCTTTACGCATGGGTCAATGGCCAGTGCGCTGCCGCAAGCCATTGGGGCCCAAGCAAGTCATCCGCATCGTCAAATCATTACGCTGTCCGGTGATGGTGGGCTGGCGATGCTCCTGGGCGACCTGCTTTCGCTGCGACAATTGGAATTGCCGGTCAAACTGGTGGTCTTCAAGAACAACTCGCTCGGCTTCGTTGAGCTTGAAATGAAGGCGACAGGGTTTCTGGATTTCGCCACGGACCTTCGCAATCCGGACTTCGCAAAGATAGCCGAGGCAGCCGGGCTGCTGGGCCTGACGGCAGAGATGCCCGAGCAGGTGCGCCCTATGCTGGTCGAAGCATTGAATCATGACGGCCCGGCCCTCGTTGAAGTGCTGGTGAACCGCCAGGAACTTGCCATGCCGCCGTCTATCAAGATGGATCAGATGATCGGATTCAGTCTCTACATGATCAAGGCGGTGCTCAATGGGCGTGGCGACGAGATCATCGATCTGGCAAAGACCAATATGTTTCGATGAGCGTAACCCCAACAGAAGTCGACAAGTGGAGTTGCAGGGGAACTGATTCTACTTGATCAACCACATAAACCTGTCCGCCCATCATGGAGCAGAACTCCGTTAGTGGACATTCGTCACGACGGGATGTTGAATAAAATGTGTAATCAGTTCAGCTTATGAGCGGCAGTCGTTCAATTCGTCCGCGGAAGTTCAATGAATGGGGGGATAACCATGGCACCACAATTCACAATTAAAGATCCGGCCAAGGCAAAGGCCTATTTCGAGGCAAAGATGGCGTTCACCACCGGTCCGGTGGAACTCGAACGCATGATGAAGAGCAACGAGGTCAATGTCGTCGATGTCCGCGCAGCAGAAGACTATGCCGAAGGGCACATTCCCGGCGCGGTCAATCTGCCCAAGGATCAGTGGCAGACGCTGAAAGGCCTTCGCAAGGATAAGACGAATGTCCTGTATTGCTACTCCCAAGTCTGTCACCTCGCCGCGGCGGCGGCGGTAGAGTTTGCCGCCCAGGGCTATCCGGTCATGGAGTTGGATGGTGGATGGCGGTGGTGGAAGGACGACGACTTCACGATCGAAACCTAAGGGGGTTGTGCGGCTAGTCGCGACCCCGTATGACCTGAGGGATAATATATGGACAACGGGCCATAAACCTCAGGCCAACCGATTCTGAAGCCTGTCCAGAAGCTCGCGGTTCCTACCCAATATGAGACTAACCACCAATGAGTGGGCGGATATTTCCATTAGCCCCAATGCTACCCACGGGTATGCAGTTCTAAACCGGAAGTAACATGTCAACCTGGATGGAATATTTCGCAGAACGCGTTGTCGGGAATATGGTCGCGAATCTTGTTTCGACCGTCATATCAGTTGCCTTCGGCTTTCTCCTCGCAAGGATTATAGACCTGTCGCTGGAGCGAAGGGCCTTCAGGCGGTTTTTTGGCAAGAGACTGGCAAAGGGAGGCGAACTTCTCGTTGTATTGGATACTATGCGAGATACACGGCTTCTCGGTGCGACACAGCAACGGGCATTCCACATTCAGAGCCTACCTCCGACACCACCGTCTGCCCGATACTGGAAGTACTTTGGCGACAAACGCTTTTCGGCCTTTCCTGGACCCGAAGAGGTTGTCCCTGAATGTTCCGCAAGAGGATCGTCATATTTGATCGATTCGTTCCGCGGCATTCGGAAATTATCCACCCGGGTGGTTTCAGATTCCTCGGTTCAAGCACTTTGGACAGGGACGCTGATCGCTCTTGGCAGCTCGAACACGAATGATACGACGGATAGCATCAAGCGTCTTCCTGGGAATTCGTGGCTAAAAGACGATGCATGGCAATTTACATTCAAAAACGATGAGACCGTCGTAAAAATGGAAGGCCGAAACGATAAGGGGCTCATCCTGAAGCTTCCAAATCCCCATAGCAGTGGTGACTGGGTCATCGTCTGTGAAGGAATCGGCGAATGGGGGACATCGGGTTCCGCGTGGTTCTTATCAAGACATTGGAAGCGGCTCAGTAGGCGGTTCGGAGACAAGCCATTTCTGATCGTGCTCAATGTAACGGTCGGCAATGATCAGTCCGCTCGTGAAATTCTTGCCCGTGGCGATGAGCTTCCGCCGTGGTCTTTTGCACGATGGACCTGAGGCCCAAAGCTTCGATTGGGTGTCAATCCACTGTCAAGAAGAACCAAACAGCCAGGAAGCGAGCGATCGGCTTCGCCCACAACGGCGATATCCGGATACGACTTCAAGAGGGTCATTGACGCACCGTAGTCCGGGCTCATTGTTCTTTGACTGCCAGTATGGAACTTGATAGCCTGCGTCGCAGCAAGTATTGTTGCCGAATGGGAAGTAATGAACCTGGCTGCTGTTTAGCTGCCGTTAGTATGTCTATTCATCGGAGGGAATAGCCCGTCGTGTTATCGCTCAGCCCGGAGAAATGGAGTCAGAGAACTCGCATGCCGGCCATGTATCTTGGCATAGCCGTTGGCGTCTGCGTCACGTTTTTCTGGTCTCTGCTGGTCAGTATTCCTGTCAGCTTGGCGTGATGAACAGGTTATTCAACAGAATTCAGGAAAATTGCATCAGCATCTTGAGCCGTTTACCGTTACCGATGACTGGGAGTTACGCTGGGATTACAAGGGCGATGTTGGGAATGATCTGTTTCGGCTTGTTCTCCAATCATCCCCGGCGGACGTGCCTGTCGATCTAGTGACGCAGAAAGGCTCGGGGCAAGGAATCAAGCATCAGAAAAAAGGCGGGACCTATTATCTGAAAGTCATCAGCATGGGGAAATGGACCGTTACCGTCGTTCAGTTCCGCTAGAACCTGAACACTCGACAACCTCTAGGACCAGGGATCATTTTGGCTAAACCTGGACAACCAGCCGATGACGATGACCGGCACCCTTGCTTTGGCGATTGATCATGCCAGTTTTGCTTGATACGCAGAAGGCCATGCGAGGCGTTCGGAGTTTTCTATTCTACTATCCGTATGGAAACGGCTTCCATGGCACAGGAGTGTCTAACCAGAAATTCGTCATGATGTGCGAATCGACGGACGAACCGTTCGCTTGACGTAGATTCCAAGCCACGCGTGCTGCTCTCGCTCCCCTTCGGTGTATCGTAAGCTACCTGATGGTGATCATCCCTTCAGCTTTCAGCGATTCAAATTACACAAGAAGCTTTATCTTCCTCTTACATTGGGTTAATTTTCGCTTGTCTCCTTTGTTCCACCGAGGGCTGCAAGGCGCGTTATTCTTCTTCTCATGGGCCTCAAGAGGTTCTTCTGCGAAAGGGGATTGAAGCCATTCCTGGGTTTGAAAGCAAGAGCATGCTGCGGTTCATTCGAAGAGCGCGAAAGCCACCTGAGATGCGGAACCTGATCCATCTGGATGTAAGCCTGGAGCCCTGACCGACTATGCGCTGTCATCTCCCGTGCAGCATTCTCTGCCTATCGACTCTCCTGATGTGGGGTGGAGTCAGCTGTATGCTCGCCCCGAAGGTGAACGTATCGGATTCAGCGGTCAAGACAGCCACGACGGATCTGAGTACCGGTATGGAGGGGGCCGCTAAGGAATTTGGCTCGGAAGTGATTCATGCAAGCAAGGCACAGCAGGAGGAATTCCTCGCCAGTGTGAAAGAGCTTGCCGCCGCCACCAGTGAGCTTGTGCACGCTTCGAGGGAAATGCCACGGGCCTTTGGAGAAGCCGTGACGGAGCGCTTGCTGAAGGAAGCATCGTTCCAGAGGGCTCTTCACGGATTCTCGGTGCTCGCACAATCTCCCCAACACTTCGCTGCATCAATTGAAAAAGGCCCGTCACTGCTCGCCGCGAAGCTCGAAGCATTCGAAGCCAATCTGAACAAGGAAGACGGGTTTGTCACTCAGCAGCGGAACGCATTGATTGAAAGCCTGACGAAGGAACGCGAGGCCATCACGAAAACGATCGAACAAGAGCGCGCCAATGCAATGAAGGACCTCGATGCCCTGACCACACATGCGATCGATGAGGTCTTCTCCCAAACGCGCCTGCTTGTCGAGAATGCCCTTTGGCTAGCCGTTCTGCTGGTCCTCGTACTGTGGGGATTGCCATTTGCGACAGGATTTCTGGTCGGCCGCCTGGTGCGGAAGAAAAACAACGGATGACTCCTTGCACGGGTCACAGCACCAGAATGAGGCGCTCGGCTACAGGACAGGATCAATGCGAGCCACGCAAAAGCTGTTAGGGTAAGCTTCTCTTGCCAAATCTCAGAGACCTGTTCGCATCGGCTTAGTCGAGGCCCAGACCCTCAAAGTCTTCAACGATCTCCACTGCCAGTGCCCGCCCTTCCGCCGGTGCTGAATCTGTGCTAAGAACGTCCGCATGGGTAAGAACTCTTCTTATGCCATCGAATTAGTAGAGACGAAGAAGGCCACGCAATAAGATCGTTTCTCTTTCACGAACGAATCCCGTATGGGGCACGGGGCCCCGTTGCTCAACGGGTCCGTACGAGGTGTTCATGGAGAGTGCACTGCTCTTTGACCGTCTGCAATTCGCCGTTACCGCCACGTTTCACTATCTTTTCCCTCAATTGACGATGGGATTGGCTCTGCTGCTGCTCTACTTTAGGAGCTGGGCTCTCCATACCGGCGACGAGCATTATCACGAAGTCGCCCGATTCTGGACGAAGATTTTTGCCTTGAGCTTTGCCTTCGGCATTGTCACGGGTATTCCACTGGAATTTCAGTTCGGCACCAACTGGGCGCAGTTTTCCCGCTTTTGCCGGCGGGGTGATCGGCCAGACGCTCGCGATAGAAGGCGTGTTTGCCTTCTTCCTGGAATCGTCCTTTCTCGGCGTTTTCCTCTTCGGCGAAAAGCGGCTTTCAGCAGGCGCTCCAGTGGTTTGCCGCGTTGATGCTCTTTCTCGGACTCCTGGCTGTCCGGTTTCTTCATCCTTGCGACCAATGCTTGGATGCAGCATCCCGTCGCGTACAGGTAGTCCGGATGGCCCATTCGTGACCAGCTTCTGGGGCTACTCACCAACCCGTGGCGCTCTGGCAGTACGCGCACAACATGATCGGCTGCCGTGGTCACGGGCTCGTTCGTCATGTCGGCGGTCGGCTCGTTCTATCTCCTGCGGTCAGCACTTCGGGCCCATGCCAGGATTTTTGTCCGGTCAGGCGTGGTGGCTGGTGCGATCGCCTCTGTTCCGATCTTTCCCACCGGCGACGGAAACGCGACGGTCTTCGCACACCAACCGACAAGGGTGCCGCCTTGGAAGGCCTGTTCAAGACCGAACGGGGCGCCGATGGTCTATTTGGTCGGCCAGCCCAATCTCGAAACGATGACCATCGACAACCCGATCGAAATCCCTACCGCGCTGAGCTTCCTCGTCTATGGCGACTCGACGCTCAGGTGAAAGGCCTGGACGCAGTTTCCCCGTGACCAGTGGCCGCATCGGCGCTGCTCTACTATTCTGTATCACATCATGGCCGGGCTCGGAACGATTCTTGTCCTCCTTATGGGCTGGCGTTTTTATGGTTGTGGCGCGGAAGACTTTTCACCGCCGCTGGGCTGTTCTGGCCGCTGCTGCTCAGCTTTCCCGCTTCCCTACATCGCCAAGACGGCCGGCTGGATGACGGCCGAAATCGGCCGCCAGCCCTGGCTGGTGTATGGCTTATGCGCACCAGCGAAGGAGCCTCGCCAGCTCGTCCATCCGGGCAACGCGCTGTTCACGTTGCTCGGCTTTCTGGGGCTCTATCTACTCTTGGGGATTCTTTTTCTGTTCCTGATTGCCGAAACCATTCGTCACGGACCAACCGGTCATTCGGCCGGGCATTGCTAGCCGGAGCGCGCACGATGGAAACATTCTGGTACGCCGCCGTCGCCTGATGCTGGCCATCTATGTTGTCCTCGATGGATACGACTTCGGCCTGGGTATCGTCTATCCCTTCGTGGCACGAACCGACGCGGACCGGTGCAGAGCATTGGCTTCGATCGGGCCGATCTGGACCGGCAACGAAGTCTGGCTAATCGCGGGGGGCGGGTTGCTCTTTTTCGCCTTTCCGAAGGCCTACGCAGCGGGGTTCAGTGGATTTTATCTGGCACTCATCATTGTGCTATGGCTGTTAATCGCCCGCGGGCTCGCGCTCGAACTGCGATCGCATCTCGACCATCCGTTGTGGAGACAGTTGTGGGACGTGGCATTCTCAAGCGCCAGCCTGCTGCTGGCTATTGTGTTCGGCGCCGCATTGGGCAACATAATTCGCGGCGTGCCGCTCAATCATGAAGGCTATTTTTTCGTCGCGCTCTGGACCGATTTTCTGACAGGACCGGAACCGGGTATCCTGGACTGGTTCACCATTCTGACGGGACTGACCAGCGCGTCGATCCTCGCGCTGCACGGCGCCTGTCATCTTGCGATGAAAACCGAAGGAGAACTCTACCGGCGGGCGGACTCTATTGCATCTCTCGCAGGGTGGGTCTCCGTGGGATTCACCCTCCTGACCGTCATCGCGGTGCCCTTCGTCCAGCCGAAGCTGCGTCTGAACTTTGCCGGTCATCCGAGCGAATATCTCTTGCCGGTGAGTGGAGTGTTGGCCCTTGGTGCCACCCTCTACTTCCGCCGCAGGAAATGTGACATGGCCGCTTTCCTTGCCTCCAGCCTGTTCATTCTGACGATGCTCGGCAGCGTCGCTTTCGGCATGTACCCGTACATCCTGATCTCGACAACCGATCCGGCGTTCAGCCTGACCGCGTTCAACACGGCCACAGACTCCTTTGGATTGGCGGCAGGACTCACGTGGTTCGTGGGCGGCTTCGTGCTCGTTCTCGCCTATCAGGTCTATGTTCACCATGCCTTTAGGGGCAAAGTCCAGCTCGATGCCGACTAATCTGCTCTTCCTCTCCAAGCACCGATTCATTCTTTCGAGTCAGATCCCGCAGAGCGTGCCTGGGACGTCTTCAGTTCCTCACAGGGTGGTCTGGGCAACTCGTAAATGACCCTCGCCCCCGGCTTGAACGTGAGGTAGTACCACATCCATTCCGACATCACCCGCACGCGATTGCGGAACCCGATAAGGAAAAAGATGTGAACCACGCACCAGAGCAACCAGGCGACCAGTCCGGATAAGCGTAATAGGCCGATTTGGGCCACGGCTTGTGCGCGGCCGATGGTGGCCAGCGTGCCTCGATCCGCATAGACAAACGGCCGCCGCTGTTCCGGAGCGGTCTCCTCTCGAATGAGCATTGCGACATAGCGGCCTTGCTGCATGGCGACGGGAGCCAATCCGGGCAGAGGGTTTCCGTCCGGACCGGCACAATGCGCGGCATCGCCGATGACAAAGATCCAGGGGTCGCCTGGAATAGTCAGATCCGGTTGAACCTTGATCCGATCGGACCCGTCCCGGGGAACTGCAAGCGAGGCCAGAAGCGGCGACGCCCTGTTGCCTGCCGCCCAGATGACATTCGTGGATCGAACGAATTGGCTCCCGATCATCACGCCATCGGCGCGGATATCATTCACCGGGCTGTTGAGCTTAATCGTGACCCCCATGCGTTCGAGCGCGACAGCAGCTTTCGCTGACAGGTCAGGGATGAACCCGGGCAGAATGCGAGAGCCGCCTTCCACGAGCAGAATGGCGAGATCGTCGAGACGCAAGGTCGGAAAATCCGGCCCCATGGCCTTCCGTCCAATCTCCGCCAGCGCGCCGGCCAACTCCACGCCGGTGGGACCTCCCCCCACGATCACGAAGGTGAGTCGATCTTGCATGCCGGTGGCGGTTCGTCGTCGTTCGGCCTCTTCAAACGCCAGCAGCATCTTTTCACGAAGGTGGACCGCGTCGGCCAGGGTCTTGAGGCCTGGCGCGGACTGCTCCCACGCGTCATGTCCGAAATAGGAGTGGCGCGATCCGGGTGCCACGATGAGGACATCGAACGTAATCGGCGCGCTGTCCCGCAACTGCACGAGACGCCCGGTACGATCGATGGACAGGACTTCATCCATGACCACGCGGACATGGGGATGCCGCCGAAAGATGGTGCGTAACGGCCAGGCGATATCGCCGGGAGAGAGAGCGGCGGTGGCCACCTGGTAGAGCAGCGGTTGAAAAAGATGATGATTGGTGCGGTCGATGAGCACCACATCGGCATGACGCAGGGATTGCGCGGCCGTCAGGCCTCCAAAACCGCCCCCGATGATGACGACCCGTTTTCGAGGCATTGGAAGAGCTAGGGACAGGCTACGGCCCGGAGAATACTGTGTCAACGGGAGGGCAGGGAATTGATGGGTAAGGGGTAGCAGACTTGTCATCCTTTGGGGGTAGGCGTATCGTCCAGCCAGCAATGAGGACGACTCATGATGCCATGGGTCATGAGCGAAAATGGCGAGACACACAACGCGCTTACGATGGAGGTTATCATGCGATCGAAACTCATGACGTGGATGCGTGGTACAGGCTTGGCGAGCCTCGTACTGTTAGCGCTCCCCCTGTTGCCCTCTGCAGGGCACCATTCCTCCGTGATCCAGGCAGCCGAGCAGCCAGACCTGCTCGACATCAATACTGCGACGGCCGATCAACTCAAGACGTTGCCTGGTATAGGGGACGCATACGCGGAGAAGATCATCAAAGGGCGGCCCTACGCAAAGAAAGACGAGTTGGTCCAAAAGAAAATTCTTCCTCGCGCGACCTACGAGCAGCTTAAATACAAGATCGTGGCCAAGCAAAAGTAAGTCGCCTAGAGTATGGGTTTGACTACGTCTCGCTGCACGTGGATGCCGGGCCACTGCCGTGATCCAGAGCCATGCCCAACTGATAAATGGCGCCTGCTGTGGCCAGGACACCTAAGAAGAGAATTGCTTCATTGCGATAGACCTGCACCGGATCCAACGCCCGTCGGTGCACGCCCCACCGATAGAGACCCGCCGCCAGGAGTGACAGCCCCACGCATTTCGCGCCGGCAGGTGCGTCGAAAAGTCGCTCGAGCAAGTTGACCAGCCATTGATCGGACAGCGCCGCACTGACCGACGACACGATTGAAAAGAGGGCGATCCAGAACGAGTACTTCGCGAACCGCCGCCAATCGAAAGGTTGCACAACGATCGTACCAATCAGTTGAGTGGCCTGCGCGTCGGCGAGCAGGCCGTCGCGTTTCCATTGCTCGATTGACTCGCGGAGGAACGCGGCCTGTTTCCGTGGAAGTTTCATCGTCACCTCACAGAAGAAATGCCCATTCAGTGCTTATGCGGTCGCAAAATTGAAGACTGCAGAATAAGTAGGCAGGAAGAATGGCGGACAGGCTACGTGCCTGAGACAAGAGTGTCAATACTCAGGCCCGCAATCGATACGCGCCGTATCCGTATGGTGTTTCAAGGAAACTGCAGGCCGATCGCGAACGTGGCCGCATAGCCGTCGGCCACTGGGGTCGGAGCCAGCATGAGTTGATCGCCACCACGCCGGAAGATGCGATCGTCCTGGTTCCGCGCGGTGCGCTTTCCCTTCGTTGCGTAGGGTGCATCGGCGTAGACGCGGTTCGACAGTCCGTCGTCGAAATACATCTGTGACGTGAATTCGAAGCTCCGTCCGGCCTGAGCCGCCGTGCGAACCTTGACGTGAATGTGCACCGTCCGGCCCTCATACCAGCCGGGGTAGATGGTGAGAAACTTGACCTCGCCGTGCGCGTCGGTGATCTGGTAGCCACGGAAGAACTTCTGGCCGATGGTGTTGAAAGCCGGATCCTTCACGTCCGAGTAGACGCCCAGCGCATCGCAGTGCCAGATGTCCACCTGAGCGCCCGGCAGCGGCAGACAGTCTCCGGCGCCGAGGCGCGAGATCGCGAGCGTCAAAGCCAGCGGCGTACCGGGCCTGACTCGTCCGTCGGTCGGATCTGAGCGAATGTCGGACCGATTCAAGCGCTCGTCGACGAAATACGGACCTTCGGTTTGCTCTGGTCGGACCACACAGGAAGGTCCAGATAAGCCTGCCAGAGCCCGCCTGGGGATCAGACTTCCGGCCATTAGCCAGGCCGCACCAGTGGCACCGAGAAATGCCACAACTTCACGGCGGGAAAGGAGACGCCCTGCAGGTCGGTCTTCATGCGTCATTGGTGTTCTCCTTCTTTCAAGCGCGCCAGCGGTAGCTCCCGGAGCGCGAGCATAGCAGACGTCGTACCACTCAATCAGCAGCAGCACGGATGTCCATCATACCGCTGAAGCCGGTTGAGGAGCTATTCGATTGTACGGACAAAGTTGGGACGCTGCGGGCCGCGAAACGGCGCCGAAGCATTTCTTCCCCGGGCGATGTATGATTGCACGTTCCGACACTCAATCTTTCAAATCATGGACGGCGGGGATGAACAATATCGTGATGCCTGCGGTGACGAACAATCAGGTTGTGGCGGAGCATCATAAGGAGCGATGGTGAGGATCAATCGGGTCAAGTGGACTTCTCACATGTGAGGTGATCTATGATGCCTGGAAGAAAACGGACGCTCATCGCCCGCGTTTTAGCAGGAGCCGGCTGCATCTGTGGCGTATTGGGTTTCACGCTGCCGCCGACCGCTCAGATGGCTGGACCACCAGACTTCAATTGGTTTGCCGCCGGAACCGTGCTGATCCTGTTTGCTGTCTACTTATTAGTGGACGGTGCGGTAGCATTCGAAAAGGCTCGCACGTAAAAAGACAGAACCGGCAATCAGAAAAGACTTCCGTTCCATTGTCGTCTTCGTAACACGAAGCCAGTGAACCCCTAAACCAGGGAAATCTTTCGGCTGGAATGCTGAACCAAATAATCGGGAAGATGCGCTTGTTGAAAAAGGTCATCTTCGACGACAGCCGCCGCCGCGCAATCTGGAGCTGATTCCTTCCAACCCAGGAGTCCATCCGTCTAGTGCTGACCATACCTGAAGTCTAGAGAGCCTTCGCGGAATCGTCAAACCAAGGCAGATTGCTCGATCCCTTGGCTATTGACTATAGATTTTGGAGAGAGTCAGAATAATGCATGGGCGGACAACATCAGACAGTCCTTTTTCGAAGTCCTACCGATCATAGGCCGACTCAGTCCTTGCCAATCATGTGTTCTCGGTATCGGCATGGGTTCGACCCGCCGTCTCAGGCTTAAGTACTGCACCACGTCGAACCGCACGACGTCGCGTCCTAGTCACAATCCAACGAGAACGCAGGACCCATTCCACGTGCCGGTCTTCATGGTGCTGAGGTGCCCCTCCCAAGCGAGAGGCACACACGTATCACCACGAAGGACCTAAACGTCAAGGAGGTGCTTCATGCACTATCAATTTTATTTCCGGCGCAAGCCAATCAAACGAGTCCGCGTGATGCCTACTGACCTGTCGTCGAAATATCCCGACTCGCTTCGGCCATCTTTCTTGCTCGTATGGTGCTGGAGAATCCTTCTGGCTGCCGAGAATACCGGTCTCGCCCTAGCCACATGGTGGCGCCGGCAGATTCAGATGGGGCAACAGATTATCAATGACCAGTCGCAATGCCTGACGATTCGGGCACGAACAGGACGATACAGAGAGGTGCTGAGAGGATGGTTCTCACGGCCCTTTAGGAGCGGTTGGTATGGTCTTATTAACCTCGGAAATTCCAATCCGGCAACGGGCATGATGCCCTCTCGGCTCAGTTTGCTGCGGGTGGTTGCCCGGCAGTCCTCAGGAAACCCTCCAGCGTCGCAACTTAAGATGCACTCGACTGATCGACGCTCTCTGCGTCTATCGTCGCCATGGGAACGAGACCTCGGTCATGAACTAGTCGAAGGACATGCCAGACTAGTGGAAGAACTTCTCGCGGATAAAGAGGAGCTCACGCGCGTGGCGACGAGGCTATTCCGCCTGCAACGCCTCATCCGCGTTCAGGAGCAGCTCCTTGCAGAGATGGCCCATACGGATGAAAACCCGACGGAGAGCAGCAAGGTTCATGCAGTGACCGCCGGCAACCTTGCCGGCATCGGCAGACCATCCGGCCGGGGAAAGGTGAGAAACGTATACCTCTTTGGCGGGACGAAAAGGTTTCCACGAAGCCGTGAGCCTCAAAAAAACGGGGCCTGATGGAATTGAGGACCATTGCCTTCTGATCAGGAGTCCGCCTGATCCCCGGAAGAGGACCGCGGTCCAAACTCTGCCGCGTGCCGCACACCCAGAGGCTAGCCTTTGGCGGAGTGACGCGAGCGGAAGACCAGCAAGATAATGACGGAGAGTACGGCTGCGAACGGTCCAAAGACAAAGGCTCCGGTCATCGCTGCCTCCACTGACTGGTCATGGGTGTTGGAGGAGACGGCTTCGATGAGTACCATCCCCCCAAACAGTCCGACAAGGTATCCACCTATGGCCGCCAGTATGGAGAGCCCGAATGTCTTCATGGGCGTGGAGTTACTCTAATCGGTAAGTTCCCAATCCGGATTCCATGCCACCTCCCACAGATGCCCATCAGGGTCCTGAAACGAGCCACTGTAGCCACCCCAGAAAGCATCGTGCGGCGGGTCGGTGATGATCGCGCCCGCCTTGTATACCTGTGCCATGACCGCATCCACTTCGGCCTTGCTCGCGACATTGTGGCCGAGCGCGAATTCAGTGGCGCTTCGAGGCCCCAACGGAACCTTGGCCTCATGGGCGATGTCTTTGCGAGGCCAAATGGCCAGTTTCAAGCCATATTGGAGATCGAAAAATGCAACAGCGCCATGTTCGAACTCCGTGCCAACGATTCCCCGAGTCGGCAGACCGAGTCCATCCCGATAAAACCTTAGCGCTCGCTCCAAATCGTCGACACCAAGAGTAATGACCGTGATCCGTGGCTTCATAGTCGTATAAAAACTCCGCGCTGACGCACGAAGACCAAGAAGTCTGAGAGAGGCTACGTTTCGGAGAGGAAGGTGTCAACTTCCGGTAGTTGGGACGCCGGGCGCCACCAAACGGGAGCCTGGCACTTTTCCCTCCGCCACCGTGGAGTTTCCGATGTCAGCACGATTGATCCCCCACTGCGCGCGTCCAACGAGGGCCTTCTGAGACCGCGCGTTGCGCGAGCACAGGGGAGGATCAACCAGGCCGCCGACTTCGCTATTGACAGACGCTCCTTCTCTCCGTAGGCTCTCGGCGCATTCTCGCTGAGGCACGCTCGCTCGATCCATTCGGCCGTTTCAGTGCCGCAGTCAATACTGATTCCTTATGACCACTCTTCAACATCGATGGCCTGTCGCTGCATTGTTCATCATGGCCTGTCTGAGTTCCGGCTGCCCCCGGGTGTTGCACCTGGACTATCAGCCCTCCAATTCGTTGAAGGGGACTGGGCCGGTACAAGTTGCGCCGTTCCTCTATGCAGGCAATCCGACCGGGCTGGTGAAGCAGAATGAGTTGGAGTCGAGTTCCCGTCACGTCGAGGCCCTGTATCTGTCAGAGGACATCGGAGAATTTTTCACAAATGCGGTCAGGAAGGAGCTGGCATTTTCTGGCTATAACATGCAGTCCGGCGAGGCGCGGATCGTGTCAGGCACGATCGAGCATTTCTTTCTCGAATACGTTGGACAGGCCGAGCAGCGTTTCGAAATTCTGGCAACATTCAATGTCAATCGAATGGACGCCGCGGTCTTTACCTCGTCTTGCCGGTCCAACTTGCAACAAGTGAGGGATTGGATGAAGAGCGGCTTGCTCATCGAGCGAGGTATCAAGGACTGCATCGAGCAGTTCATGAAAAGTGCGCAGGCAGCCGGCGCCCTGTGAACGGCTGGATGCGGCATTGACGGAATCCGGCACGCGCGTCGATCTCGGCGTGCAGGCCGGCCATTCGAATGTAGGAGACACATACATATGCAATGGTTCACTGAAACTTGGCTGACCTGGCGTAGTTGCACGATTCTGCTCTTGGCCTTATGCGTTGCCGTCGGGTGCAGTGCAGTGCCAAAGAAATATCTGCGCGCGACGGACCGCAACGTGACGCTCACCACAGTTGTCGCCGCTCCCGACCTCTACCAGAACAGGCTCGTCATCCTCGGCGGCGTCATCCTGGAGGAGGAGATGCGGGACGGACGCTTATGGTTGCATGCGAAGAATCGACCGCTCGATCAGGATTACCGGCCGCAGCTCCCTCCCAGCGTGGATGATCCTGAAGGCGGGTGGTATTGGGTCATCGTCGGGAACCATCAGAGCTTTCCGCCCTCGTACCACCATTGGGCCGACATGACTGTTGTCGGGCGCGTCACTGGATTGACGCCGGGGAAAGAACCGATGCTTTCGCTGATCTATGTGCGTGGGTGGGGTCTTCAGTCCGGCCATGACGCGGTCTGGGAAGACACCATTGATACCAATTATGCCCCTTCGATCCCAGCCGGTGCCATGGGGGATATGCAACGCCCCTAGCGTGGGGGGCGCAGGTATGCCGTTCGCAATCCCTCGCGTACGGCCGATGCGGGTACGGCTGATGCGAGAAGCTCAGCAGGCCTGCCTAGTCAGACCGGCCATATGCATTGGCCGGCTCGCCGAAGAGACGCTGCATCGACCCTCCGCCGTTCCTGGACACTTCGTACCGTTCATCTGTTTCCCCATAAAATCTGATCCTGCGTAAGGTGTTGTATACGGCCACGACAGATCTCGATATCGGGCTGGAGCCAATTCGGCCATCAATCTGTTCAATGGGCCATCGGGAACCTTGACGTGAGGATAGAGGGGACACTAAACTTACGAAATACTGGTATTTATGGAGGGGCTCCTATGGCTGAGCTACGGGTGATCAATAGTGGGAAGAAGGCACCGACATTGCAGAATCCGGCTGGGTTGACCACTCAGCTGGTGGCCGGGTTGGAAAAGATCGGCCTTGCGATGAAAAGCCGGACATGGCGACGAGAAGGTCGGGCAGGTCTTGGCCCGTTACAACGGCAGGTCCTCACTCTCCTTCGGTCCAAGCCCGGGCAACGCGCGAAAGTCTCTACGGTGGCGAACGAGTTGGCAGTCAGGCTTCCGACTGCGTCAGAAGTCATCGCCACGCTCGAACGGAAGCAGTTGATCCGACGGCGTCGCGATACGGGGGATGGCCGGGTCGTGATGGCCTACTTGACGGCAAAAGGAAATCGGTCCTGCGGGCCCACCTCCACAATGCCCGATCGGCTGGCGACGGCGACGGAAGGGATCTCAGCAGCAGAGCAGGTCGTCCTTCTCACGTCCCTCGTCAAGGTCATTCGTAGTCTCCAAGAACAGGGCGAGATTTCTGTCGCGAGGATGTGTGTGTCCTGCCGTTACTTTCGCCCCAATCAACACGATAACGCCGATCGGCCGCATCACTGCGACTATGTGAACGCTCCGTTCGGTGATCGTTCGCTCCGCCTAGATTGCCACGAGTACGAACCGGCTTCGACCGCACAGGTCAATGAGGCCTGGGCAAACTTCACGAGTTCACGTATCGCCTAGAGTCCGTTGCGCCGGCTGGTCAGGTGGGATTTGGCAACCATTCCCTTCAAGAAAGGCTCGACCCGCTTACCGGAGCATGACTGGCTCGGGCCTGAATCCCACATGCCGAATCTGAGTCGGGAACTCCGCCGTCGTGAACCGAGGGGAAGCAGCTTCTCTTCCGGTTTGGCACTGGGCGTAATGTTTGCGGTGGGTGTGGCAGTTGGATGTCTTGCTGTGCGCCTGTTAGACCGACAATCTCAAATCTCCTAGCCTCAATCTTCTTCAGCGCAGTCATTTTCGATATAAGAGGCGATCGGCCTCGATCTGCGTGAATAGATCATCCAGCGCGGCTTGAACCGCTTCTGCAATGGGGGTCTGATCCGAAGCCGTGACCCACCGAACGCTCGACCCTACCGTTTCTTTTTCCACCAGATAGGATTTGATCGGCGGCTTCTCCGACGGACCAAGGGCGGATTCCAGGTGCAGCTTATAATAGTAGTTCCCGCGGGATCGCATGGTCAGCCAGGTACTGATGGTTAAGGTGAGATCGGCCGGTTTGTCGCCTACCGAGGCGAAGGTCTGCCGCGATTGGATGTACTCGATCGCGGCGGAACGAAGATCCTTTGCCGGCCACTCAAGCATATCAATGCCGGGCATGTGATCTGCTCCTTCCAGTGCGAGGAACGGCACGATTACCTGTAAGGATTGAGGGATGGTGTCCGCCGAAACGGCTGAGGGTGCAGGGGCAACATGAATCCGGTGGACACAACCCCAACTGAGCAACAAGAGCCCGCTAAGAAATATTTGAGAGGATTGGCGAAGGAGACCGTCGCCGTTCACGGATTCGTTGATGTCGGGGTGGGCGGATTGAGCATGTCCAGGTCCTTCAAGGCACGCAGGGCCTGCTCGCGGTAAGGTCGGTCTGTGGGATTTGTGTAGGTGTCGATCACGCGTTGATAGGTGGCGCGGGCTTGGGGGTATTGGCGTTTGATGGTGAAGTATTGTCCCAACGCGAGCCAGTTTGTGGCTGCGGCTTCATTGGCGGTTTTCATCAAGGCAAACTCCCGTTCGACCGACGTGGTGCCTTGCTGGCCGGCGCGTTTTCGGACCGTGTCTCCCATTTGGCTCGCCATCGCTTCAATCTGTTCGTTGTCCCGGATCGCGGATTCCACGCGGTTGGCCTTCAAGTTGTCATAGAATGCGTCGGCATGGTCCTTAATCAAGTTCGCCCGCTCCTGGTAGGTATCGTGGGCGCAACTCAGTGTCAGGCCACAGGCAACGAGCACCATTGACGTATACGCCGCTAGTCGTGGTCTAGTCATCAATTGTGCTCCCAGGTCCCTACCATGCGAGGATCCAATGCGCTCGATATCTTACATCCTACCGAATTCGAATTGGAAACGCGATCGGGTGCCGTGAGGGCTCCTGCGTCCTCTAGTGACACATGAGTCTGAAGTATGGTAAGAATTCCGGTCATTTTACGGCTTCTGTTTCGTCCCCATCGTCTAGCCTGGCCTAGGACATTGCCCTTTCAAGGCAGTAACACGGGTTCAAATCCCGTTGGGGACACCACGCATCAGGGAGCAATGACTCTTCAGCAGAAGTTGATGGGGTGAGCTGACCTGGAAGGAGCGGGAGATAGCTGCCCGTCCCGAGAATCCGATACCTTTTCTAGTTCCCTCCTTGGACAGCTTCAAAGCGTATGGATGCTCGACCAAGATCTTCAGTAAGCGTCGGGCCGAGGAAACATGGCGCTCCAGCCATCCGTATCATCGATCCAAGCAGGCGTGTATTGGTTTCAAAGTGAGACCAGGTGTAGAGTGCAAACGAGCGAATAGTGCGAGTGGAGCGGACAGCGGCGCACGCGCATCGTAGCCGGGCCTGTTCTCACCGACTACGCCGTTCAATACAACCGTTTCCCCGCGCCCCGCCTTGCGGTTTCCTCAGTCCCCCCCTAGAATAGCCACCCTGCGAGGCTCTCATGCCCCATCGCACCCGCGTTAGGTAGCCGAGATGGACAAGCAAGCGACGGAAAAAAATGCGAGGAACGAACGCCGTGCGGCTCCGCGCCGCGAAGACGACCGGCGACGGGTCAGGAAAGATCGGGAGCTTGAAGCTGCACGCCTGATTAGTGAAGCGTTGTTCGAGCATTTAACGCCGGACGAGCTGGTGGCGAAAGCTCTCCGCACGGCACTCGACGTAGTGCAGGCGAAAAGCGGCTCGATCCTCCTCGCAGATCCAGCTTCACAACAACTCATCTTCCGCCACTGTATCGGTGAAAGCCTCGTCAAGGCGGGGACCGCCATTCCCTGGGATAAGGGAATCGCGGGGTCGGTCTTTCAGTCCGGTGCCTCCCTCGTGGTCCGCGATGCCAAGCAGGACCCGCGCCACATTTCCACGATCGATGAGTTGACCGGGCACACCACCCACGACATGATTGCGATTGCGCTCAAGAGATGGGAAGGCGAGCCCATCGGCGTGCTCGAGGTCCTGGATAAACGTGGAGGACTGCTCGATGACGATGATGTCGCGCTTCTGAGCATCGTCTCCGCGATTACGGCGTCGTCGATCGAACAGGCCCGGCTCTACCAAGAGGCGAAACTAGCGGAGGTGGCGCGGTTACTCGGCGATATCAGCCACGACATCAAGAATCTCCTGATGCCCGTGGTGTGCGGGGCCGGACTGATGCAGGGCGAGCTCAAAGACTTATTGGGAAACGCCCTCACGCGGGGGGACAAGCAGGCCAAGGAAAGTTTCGAACGGTGCAACGAAGTGGTCGGGATGGTGGAGAACTCCTCGCGCCGGATTCAGGATCGGGTGAAGCAGATTGCCGATTGCGTGAAGGGACTGAGCACCCCCACGGAATTCGCCCCGTGCCAGCTTGGCAAGGTTGTCAATGAAGTGACGGACACGCTGAAGTGGTGGTCCGACCAGAAGGGAGTCTCGATTCATACATCAGGGCTCAATCGAATACCGGACATCGTGGCCGATGAGCGGCGGCTGTTTAATGCATTGTATAATCTCATCAACAATGCGATTCATGAGGTGCCGCGAGGAGGCACGATTACTGTGTCGGCCAAGGAAGAACCGATCGGGGTCGGTCTCCATGTGACCGTCGAGGATACGGGCAAAGGCATGCCACCGGAGATTCGCGACGCACTCTTTACACCGGCCGCTAAGAGCAGCAAGCGGGGCGGGACGGGGTTAGGCACTAAGATTGTGAAAGACGTAGTGGATACCCACCATGGCAAGATCACAGTGGAGAGCGAACTAGGAGTCGGGACGACATTTCATATCTACTTACCCCTTCGGCCTCCGAGGACCTCCCCCAAGTAGCCAAGAGTATTGGCAGCCAGCAACGCCTCGCTAGAAGCAGAGTCCGCACATGCAGATAACTTGTTAGGGTGCCACGGAGCCGACGGGGTGTCCCGACGCCCTGACCTTCAACCCCATCACCACTGCGGCAAGCAGTGAATAAGGAGGTACGGTATCTGAGGACCTAAGCGACCTTCTGTCGGTCCCTGGTCTCCTCTGACCTTGAAATGGATATGTCAGCTTTCTTGCCAACTCCCTGAAGGTCTGGGAGTTTGGAGTGGGCTGGGATGAGCTGGAGTGAGGTGGGCTTGAGCACAAAACGAGCACAGCAAGGTGGGGTGAACCCCTCGGTTGAGACACGAGGATGAGCACACTGGCTGGTTAATGGATTTTTCTCCTCACTTCCCCCTTGCATCGGTTCGAGCAATCTCCGCGTGCCTAAAAAAACCGCAGGGTCGCTCCTCCCGATACGTTGCCGGAAACCATGGTGCGTTCGAACTCCTCCGGTGGTCGGTAGCCGAGCGCTGAATGCAACCGATCGCGATTGTAGTAGCGCTCGATGAAGGCCTCAAGGTGCGCACGGAGGTGCTCGAGATCTCGATAGGTGTGGGCGTAGATCTCCTCCCGCTTGAGCGTCTTGATGAAGCTCTCACAACTGGCATTGTCATAGGGGTTCGCCGGCCGACTCATGCTCGGAATCATGTGGTGCGTGCGCAGCATCGTCACGTATTCCTCGGATGCATACTGGACACCGCGATCGGAATGATGCACCAACCCAGGCGGCGGGTGCCGCTCCGCGAGGGCGTGCGCTAGCGCCGCGATTGGCAATCGGGCAGCCAGTGTGCGCTCCAGCGCCCAGCCCACGACCTTGCGGGAATAGGCATCGAGCATTACCGCCAGGTACACGAACTCGCGCTTCAGCCGGATGTAGGTGATGTCCGCCACCCAGAGCTGATTCATTCCGGTGAGTGTCAGCCGGCTAGCGAGATTCAACGTAGACCTCCAGATCGTGATCGGCCTCCGTCGTCATCACGAAGGCCCGCGGTTGAACGGCGAGTAAGTTGTCTTCTCGCATGAGCCGCGCGACCCGTTTGTGGTTGACTAGCAGGCCACGCCGACGGAGTTCCGCCGTGATGCGCCGGTAGCCATACCGACGCCGATGTGCGACAGCGATCCCCTGAATCGGCCGTCCGCACCGCCATCTCTTCTTCCAGGGGCTGGTGTACTTGCAGCGACCGATAAAAACCCGCCCGGCTGACCTGCGCCAGCTGACACATCCGTTCGATACTCAAGTGGCCTTGCCTCGACATTACGTCCCGGATGTGAGCGTAGATGCCTGCACGCCAGCTGTGCCGCTCCGCTGACGTCGCGCCTCGACGGTGTGCAAGGCCCCTGTGAAAAAATCGACTTCCAGCACCTTCTCGGCCAACACACGCGTGAGTCGGCTGACCTCTTTCCGGAGGGTGGCCTCGCGCGAATTCGCCGGCGGGCCTTCGCCGCTCGCCACCGGCTCAAGCTGCTCGCGCCACGTATACAACAGCCGTCGACTGATGCCGAGTTCCTTTGCCAACTCTACGATGTTCTCGCAGTGGTGCAGCCGTTCCACGGCCATCTGCCGAAAGGCTTTCGGAAACTTGCCCACGCGCTTTTTTGCCACCTGCCACCCCATCCTGGTGCCAAGTGTGCCAAGTCGCCCTGTCTCAATCTAGGGGGTCAGTCCATGTCTACCTGGATTCTGAAGAAAGCACGTGGGGATGGATATGAAGGCGAAGACGGCAAACAAATCGCCGTTGCATCGGTCTGGCATTAGCTAGCTGGGGGAGTACCTGGAAGCTTCTGCCGGATGCGTGTGAGATACGTGGATATGGAATGGTCCGGCACATCTTGAATGCTGAGGTTCGTCAGGTTATTCCAGAACGAAAGCACTGATAGGGTTTCAGCCTGATGTTCTGCGTAAAAGCGGTAGTTCGACCCGTTCTGAAGCACGACTTCTGGGCCGATGTGTTGATATGGGCCTTCGTCCAGAACTGCAAATAACTCAAAGGGCGGCAGCAACGGCACTGGGTCTTTGTCGTTCACAAAACGTAGTAACGGCAGGGTGCGATATTTGCGGACCCCGTCGTGGTTCGTGACTTTCGGCTGGCCGAAGGTCATCGCCTGTCCGAGCTTGAATCCATCCTCCTTCAGCAACATGAGGACGATGACTCCAGCAGCCCCGCCGAAACTATGTCCAGTGACTCGGGTTTCATAGCCCGTTTTCAGAAGTGGCTTCGCGAACTGGTACACCTGAAGCCCCGCGTCCGCAAATCCCTTATGGAGCGGGATCTGCAATCGGGCGTCAACGACCTTGTTGTAATCCTCATCCAATCGTATGTTGATCAGGTTCGAGGTGCCACGAACCACGATCCACTGCACACGTTTGGCATCATCCAGTTCCACATAGGCCTTTATTCCAGATGAGAGGGGAGAACTGATACTGATGCGCACCCCCGTGCCACTTTGCTGCTGAATGGTTGCGTCCTGTTCGTACGCGAGTGCGGCCCTCTGTGCATATTGAAGCGCCTGGGTGAAGTCCGGCGGCGTTGGAGGCAAGGAGGTAGTTGGCTTCTTTCCGCAAGAAGAGACGCTCACCACCACCAGCACCAAAACGCTCAGTATCACGGTATACCGAATGGCGAAAGATCGAGCCGGCGGCGTCCAGCGAGTTCGCTCCTTCCATGAGGGGGAGACTGTCATAATTCATAGGGAACACTTAATCGTAGGAGAAGTCAAGCGCCTAACCTGCCCAACTTTAAACGGGTTCAGATCTTGTGTTGGACCTGGACAACGCTGGTTGAGTTCCGTGCTTGGACTCGAGAAGAGGATACACAACAACCCTTAGATGGAAACTTTTCACTGGTGGGAAGATGGCCGGTGAACCACATGTGATTCGTGATTCACCGACCTAGGTGTGCGTGCTGTCTACTTCCGCATCCTCTCAGCGAACACCTTGTCGTGACATACCTCAACAGCCTGCGTGTCGAGACAGTTCGAGAGTCGTCGAATCTCTTCGGGATTGAGCCAGTAGGTGAACGGCCCACTGTAGGCTTGCGCTTTCGCCTTGGCAATCCGATCCGGCCCATACTTCGTAGCTTCGAAGTCTTGAATCGCGTCGATACGTGACCGGAGTTCATCCTGCTCCGCAAGGGACATCAGGTAGTAGGCGTAGTGCGCTTGCGCTCGTTTCGGATAGCATCCCGATCTGACTTGCCCATGGCAGTAATCCTGGTCCGAGTCTAAATAGACCCACTTGCTGCCAGTGCATCCGGTGAGTCCAAAGGCAATCGCAAAGCAGCACAGAGCGTCAACAGCCACGGCTCTCGTGAGACCTGACCGTCGTACTCGATAGACCATGATTCCCTCCTTACTGTCTTGAGGGTGGATGTCGGTAAGCAAATGATCTGATGGAAACTGCGTCCGGGCAATACCACATTGGAGGTACCACCGACACATTTTCAGTGCTTCAGCCCCTCTTGGAGTTTCCACTTGTCAAGGAACATCGGAGTGCACTCGCTCGGGACTCTGTTGAGAGAGGCTCGACTGTCCTCCATTGTGATGGGTGTTGAATAATTTCAATGGGTTTCCTGCATCCACCTGGCTACACTACCTGACCACAATTTAAGTGGGCCACGACAGCGATACATCAAGAATATGCTGTTGGTGTTGGTGGATACTGAACCTGATTAGGAAGAAGGAGCGGGGGCGAGAGCGGGGGTTAGCGAGTCTGCGGCGACTGACCTGGAGCAGGAAGCTCAAACAGGAAACGAGTGCCCGCCAGGTACATCTTGACATGGGCACTTACCGGAATGGGGCGGGTCCAACACACTTCCACCAGTTTGGTGATGTGCTCTTTTCTCGCCTCTGAGGGCACCTGAATTTCAACCACTTGTCGTTGGTTCACTTCTTCAGAAAGCAAGAGCAGCATGCCCCTGACACTCCTATTGATCGCATGCCCGTGCCCCTCTGATAACTTCACAATGCTGCGGTCCACAGGCTTCATCAACTCGTAGGTGCACGATTGCCTGCAGGATACACGCTCGCTATCTCTTCGCTCCTGTTGAACCTGTTGAATTGGCATAGTCATTTCGTTACACAGCGCTGAGCCTTATTCAAAGTGTATGATGGCCCCAAGGTCATCTTCATGGATATATGTTCACCGGCTCTCCATATACCAAAGGACATTTTCATGGATATACGTTGACCGGCTCTGCGTATACCAGATGAGCAGAGCAAGCAGAGCCAATCCCACGAGCACCTGGACCAGAATGATTCGCCGGAATCGTCGCCATTCCTGCGGCGTCAACCACGAGAGCGGCACCTGGTAGTACTTGCGCATGCGCTCCTGCGAACTCACTCCATCCACGAGGTACAAGCGGGTTTCGTTTGTTTCCTTCGCGTCAGGCACCTCACGCGCTATCTGAGCCAACATTTCAATCGCCATAGGCTACCTCTTTATTTTCTTGTTCATTCACCAATGAACCAGCCCCGTGGCAAGGGGCGCAATGGGAGAGAGATCAATGACAGTGGCCGATCTGGCAAGATGATCGACCAGAGCTGGTTCGGACCCACGATCCATGCCTCCCTATTTGTCATCCTCAACAACCGCTCCCCCGAGGCAGGCCTCTTGACCCTCGCTAGGCTACCTTCAGTGTCTCCATGACCTGGGCTACCCTTATTCTATCCATGACCTCGGTGAAGCACTTTGGACAGTAGGTGTGAGTGAGCCCGCCATCGTCCGGAGTCCCGCCATGTATTTTTCGATACGTCCGTTGCGTGATCCAGCGCTCATCATCAAGAGAAGGTCCCGTGTCGTCTCGTAACAGTCCGCAGATACAACAGACGGGCAGCAGGGCCATTTCTCTCCTCGAATCGGAGGAGGCTTCGTGAGTTATCTGAGCGAATAGTGTTTCATTAGCCATACTCTACCTTTCTCTTTTATGATCTGCCCCGCTACTTACTCGCATACTCTTCGACATGAGCCTTCGCCGCATCCTAGGCTAGGCGAAAGGGCCCGCATAGACGGAGTGCAATTCAGTAGAATTTAGAACAGGCAGAACACAGAGGGTGGATCAGTCTGCGAGGGGCTTGACGTGTAACGATGTTGCTTTCCAAAATAAAAAGGAACTCGTTGAACAGGCAATCTTCGCATTTGCTGAATAGCGTACAAGGTCGTCGGAGACCGAGCAGCTAGGAAATTCCCTAGTTGGAGGTGATCGGAGACAGGGGTTCGTTTTTCTGGAGTGTGTCCTTCTTGTTCAGCTTACACTTTGAGATGCGAGGCGGGGGCAATCATTCGACCTGTCAGACCTGGTGGCATCAACAGAGAAACCCTTCATGATGGGGGAGGAGAGGCCCGGCTAGGGTTAGCGTGAGCTCATCGCCCGCGCCAGCACTGGCGGGAGCATCGGCGTAGGCGAGGCTAGGGCGTCTTGCAGATCGACGCTAGGGTTGCCAATCTCGTCCGAAGAACATTTCTGATATTGTTCCACTGCACATCTCCACTCACCATGCCTATCGGTGTGTGTGCATTTTGGAAGCGGCTCTTCGCTGTCGGCCCACCAATTTGAAGAAGAACGGCTCTTGTCTCTGCGGCCCACTGCCCCGCTTCTTTACCCCATCTCGCCGTCAATTCATCTCTCTGATCGCGAAAGGTTCCAGCCCGTCGGCTCTGCCAGTACTCATTGTCAATGCGTTCTCTCAGTGCGTACCCTTGTGTAAGCTGCGTTGTGCATCTAGGTTCTATTTGCACCTTGGTTGTCCCTGCGGGCTTTTCAGCTTCTCCACTATCCTGGTGCACTGTCCGCTCATTAGTGGTGGGTGCCTTGGGTGGCGCGCTGCAGGCACTGAGAATTAGAAAGAGGACAATACCAAGCGGTTTGTTAGCCATTGACACGTGTTCACCTTGCAATTCCGGTTCAGAAGGATAGCTAGTTCGACAAGCACAAGCAACCCAACGCCGAGGTCTTCCTCGATACCTTGATCGTGCACAGATGCTGTCGCTCCGCCGTTGTGCTTACCGCGCAGAGTGAGGATGAGCCGCATTCTCACCCGCCCACCCTGAGTCTGCCAAGATAGTCTATCTGCCCAGGGCCTCCCATTTTCCAGGCGACGACTGTCTTATCGGAGCCTTGTATGAGAGGAGGGGAGGGCGATTCAGAGGCAATCTATTTGATGCGCGGGTCTGTCTTGTCTCTCTCGTTCGTCGAACCACACAAACAAGACAGACCCGAGAAACCGGAGGAACCAGCTCCCCGCCATTCTTTCCATCTGCTCCTCATCTCTGGTAGATCGGCGCGTCTTTTAATGCATGTTGACCACCTTCAGGTCGAAGATGAGGGTCTTACCGGCCAGAGGATGGTTGAAATCGAGGAGCACTGTGTCATCTTTGACCTCTGTGACGATGGGTTGAACGTCGCGACCAGCTGAATCTTTCCCACGGAGCCGCGTGCCGACCTGGATGTCTTTAGGAACCTTCCCCTTGGGTATCTCCTGGATTGCGTTCGGATTTCTATCCCCAAAGCCGTCCGATGGTGCCACAACCACGTGCTTGGCTTGCCCAACCGTCAACCCCTCTACTGCTCTTTCGACGCCGGGAATTATCTGCTTGGCCCCTTGCGTGTAGGTTATGGGGTCTTTCCCCACGTTAGTATCGACCACCTGGTTATCTTCCGATTTGAGGGTATACTCGAGAGAGATCACTTTCCCTTTCGATACAGTCTCGGTCATCATGAACCTCCTTTCAATGAGTGACTCATCACTGCAAAAGACTGCAAAGGGTTACAACTTAGGGCAAAGTCAATCAGGTATTTTAGTAGCCCGTCTCCTACCATATGTTGGTCGTTCATGGCGCCCATCCTGGATACACGGTTCGCATCACACTTTTGACAACCTGACAAGACTGGGATGATTGCCGTTGCCGGTTTCGGTGTTTTTGTCCATGTCATCTGGATTCTCAATCGTCACGATCTGCAGGGTGACAATCAGCGGTTTGCCTGCCAAAGGATGATTGAGATCAAGCACAGTCGTCTCCGGAAATATCCTCACGATCACGGCAGTCCGGTCTTCGTAATCATTGACAATATCGCCTTCCAGGGCATCGAGGGGCAAATCGGCTGTCTGGATGGTGGTAGTCCTGTTTTCATCGTAGGGACCAAAACCTTCTTCCGCCGACAGAGGAAAGGTTTTGGCCTCTCCCGGTTGCATCCCCGCCACCTGCTGCTCGATCGCAGGCGGGATAATATGCTGACCCTGTACGAATTGCTCGGTATCGCTGTACGTCGTCGTGGGAGTATCGCGAAGCGTGATATGAAACCGCACCGTTACCTTGGCTCCGTCCCGCACCACACCGTTGTCACTCTTTACTAGAGTTGGATATGTCTGGACAAAATTGTTAAGGAACCTCTGACCCAAGAGCAGGGCTGCGCTCATCGTACTCAAGAAGAGGATCGCACTCAAAAAGAGGATAAGTCTGGTAGGCATGCCGCGTCCTCCTTTCCTACGTCCTTGTTAGGTTCGATCTCCCGCGTCAGTTTTTGTGGCATCACCCCTTGATCCGGTACTCCCAACAAATCTTATTCCGGCATTGCCAAGATCGCCTGCAGACATTCGCTACCGCCATGAATACGTATGAATATGAAGCTGAGATGCCTTATGCCGGTACCTTCTTGGGCCGGAAATTGGAATTCGGCAAAAAGGAATCTTCCACCAAATTAAATAAACCGCAAAATGGCTTGCCACCGATTTTTGGTGGAAGGCAATATTTATGGTTGGGGTGGCACCGGCTGGCCGGTGATTTCCAAATCAGGGATCGACATACCCATTATTTTGTCCACCTGGCCATCCCCATTTAATTCAATGGTCATCCGATCGCCGACCGAGAGATTCTCAAAAAATTCCGGTTTTCTGAACTGAAGGTAGATGGACCTACCCTCGTCGGTTCTGATCAACCCCTTCCCGTTCGATAAATCCAGTTGCGACAATGTGCCCGTCACATCGTAGGGTTTCTGCGCATCCGTTTTCCTACTGTCGGAATCCATTCCGCTCGCGAGTGTCGGCATCCAGTATCCCGCAAGAGTCAGACACAGGAGGATCAATACTGTCATTGCCCTGCGATATGGCGATCGATCGTGAGTCGGCATGTTTTCCTAGCCTCCCCGCGTCAGGCCAAGTGCATCTCACCGCGCAGTAACGCCTCGGAGTGACATTTCTTGTGAGGAAGTTTGTTCGGCATTCCCATGTCAAAGACGATAGCCTATGGATTCTCGACCTTGAGGATCTTCACCAGCACGACAACCGGCTTTCCTGCCAGCGGATGGTTGTAATCCAACATAGCCATCGTTTCCGATACTTCCTCGACGGTGGCTAGCTGGCCTAAATCATTCCGTAAGATGTCTCCTTCCTTCGCTCCTAAAGGCAAGAGGGTTTTTGGCACATTCAGTTTTTTTCTATCGTCCCGCGAGCCAAAGCTTTCCTCCGGACTCATTTCAACTTGCTTTTCCTCCCCAGGTTTCATCCCGGCTACTTCCCGCTCCAATACTGGGAAGATCTCGTGCTGACCCTGAATAAACTCACTGACATTGCCATAGTCAATCCCGACTGAGCCGGGAACGGTAGCTATGTATTCAATTGTAACTTTTGAGCCTTCCACCACTCGGGACATCTCGGTTTCATGAGAAGGACTTATGTGTAGACGCTCTGCTGCCACACCGTATCCACTAAAAGGTGCCATGCAAAGCAGACTGACTATCAGTCCCGCTCGTATAAGGGCATTTCGTCTCATGCACGCCTGCTTCTATTTCAGTGTGACCTACTTACTGTGTACTTGTTACCGTTCCTGCCCGATTGGGGGATCCGGGACGAAGTGGATTGTATTGATGCATGACTTGATCTGAGGTCCGTATGGGCTACCTGCTTCCACTAGTCATGGTCCCTATTTATTCCTCTGCTGAGTTACTTCCAGCAGCATCTCCTTGGTACCAGGTGACCGATTTATTAAATTAATTTGAGCAAAGGGAATACCATTTGTCCCAAATTTATCTCGGGACCTGTCTTTTCAGAGAGATAGAAAGCATAAGCCAACGGATGGGCTGCTTTGCCGAGGCACAGCTTATCTCACGATTTCAGGGCACGAGAACCAAGCTCTTGTTTTCATAAAACCTTTCTACCGTCACGGATTGTCTGCTTGTGGACACACTGTCCGAATCGAAGTTGGAGCTGTTCTGGTTTTGATCCGATTGAAAAGGGGGGCTGATGGAGAAGAGCCGGAACCATATGAATTGCACGAAGGCGCATGGGCCGGGCCGCCGGCGCCCTCCGAGGCACTATGGAAATGACGTGGGAGAACCTTACGAAGCTGTTTACGTGGGCCGCCCAGCATAGGGCAATGCGCCATTTGCAGACACAGCCGGTGAAACAATTGTGATTGATGGTACGATCGCGAAGGAGGACTTTGAGCGTTTCATGGCCGCTCACTCGCCGCCGGAGGGATGATGCCTTCTCGCGTGTTGCTCGTAAAATGCGTGGTGGGTCTTATTCTCATCGTGCTGGCCTATTACTTCATCACCCGCGTCGTGTTGGTATCGATCATTCTTCATCACTAATCCCATCGGCGCGTAAGAATGTAAACTTGGGAATGAAGTCGCTTCTGGTTTCGAAAGCAATGATGCAGCGCAATCAAGCCTGCGGTCCGCTCATTAAAAGCGGCAGAAGGCCAATTATTCGAGTAGCTCGATGTTGCGACGGATTCCCGGTCATCATGAGCTTGCTTTCTACTGATTTCGTTGCTTCTACCCAATCCAGTCGTTTATGACGATGTCTAGTACAAATTTAGCCCGGCAAATAAGAGCCCCGGAGAGACGGAGGCTCCCCTTGAAGCCGCTCAATGCTTCAGGCCGTCAGTGGCAATCCACTTCTAGGCTTGACGGGCCATAGTCAGCACGCCTTAAGGTCATTGAAACCGAAGGAAGTTCCATTGCGCATTTACCGAACTGATCCATGAACGGAGGAGAGAACATCGTTGCGAAGAACGGACCTATGGTAGAGTGAAGACATACGAGGGATGTCTCGGAAACATTTCCTTCAGGCATGTAATGACCAACGAACAAGCCAATTTCGGATAGACGGCGGCGGGGCGCATGATCGTGGCCTTCTCAGCCGCCGTGACGGTCCCTCTCGTATCTACGTTCTTCATGACACTCCCTTGTCGAGCGGAGTCTGATTCTATTAAAGCTTTGCCTCTCGTAGATCCGTTGCCGCCACAGCCAATACCGCGACCATCTCCCGAGCCGCTACCGCCTTCTCCGATTCCTCCCCCGACGCCCAGCCCCTTGCCTCCTTCACCGATTCCTCCTCCGAAACCGAAGCCCATTCCTCCAGTCGAGCCACAAGAAAGCATGCCCTCACAGTAGACAGCAGGTCGGCGCGATGATGTCAGAATGGGCCGGTCCGCTCGAGCCGCCGACGTAGACTGACTAGGGCACTCAGTGCACTGAGCCGTTTTATAAGCCCGTTTACGCGTGTCGTACCCAGCTGAAATGTCCGCTTGAAGTGAATTCAGGTGCTTCGCGCAACCTGCCTTACGGGTGTGCCTAGACGAAACGAGGCACCGCTTTGGAGACGTGACAAAACCATGTTCGAAGCCCTAGATCAAGAACGTCCAATTTATGGTTTCAAACGCGAGGAAGATGTGGCCCATGATGTCCTTCACGTCTGGCTACATTGTGTTCATGAATTAAGTATATTTTAGTGCGCCTTATGCAAGTACTAGACAATTCCCGAGTTTTGCGTGCTGTATGTCTCATCCCCCGACATCAACACACCCTCTTCTGGAGCGGGTCACCTCCAATGGAGCACAGAGCCGAATCTATTGGTTGAAGTTAGCGCTATCCTCTCGGGCGATCACGATGGGGATTTCCTTGATTGATGGGGAACTGATGGTCGGGTGGCCCAACATCGACCAACCTATCGCCGAGCTGAACGCCCATTGGCGCGGCCCGATCTCGCCATCACCTGGACCAGGAAGCCGGTAGGCAATCACTGCGTCGTGCCATGGTCAGCCCTCCTCCTCACTCATGCCGGTCTGGTGGAAGAAGTGCGGACGTATATGGCCGCGATCATGATTTTCCTTTGAGTACGAGCAGAACCAGGACGCCGACCACGGTCGTGATCCCAATGATGAGCCGCGGCACGAGCATGAGATCCATCGTTCAGTCCTTCTTCTTCGTCAACAGTGCCATAGCTCATCCAATTCACTCTCCTCAATCCTAATCAGAAACGACCGCGTTCTGACTCCTGCTAACGCCTAAGAAGGCTAAGGAAATCACCTGCTTTTTTGGTTGCTGGGCCGCAGCGAGTACTTGAAACACGTGAACAAGACGCGCCTGCATGGCCGGCTGTAGCTTCAAAAAGCTGACCCCAAATTGGTCGTCCCGGATCCAGCGCACAACGCCCTGCTCGATCTCGACAGGCAATGACAGATCAGGCAGCCACAGCCACAATCGCAACAGAGTCCCACACGTCAAGGAAGATGCGCCTGTGATCTGACACCCCTGCAGCGAAAGGTCCGTAAGCGTTCCCTCGCCGCTTCCGTGGCCATGACGATAGGTGACCTGGCGGTGGACGAAGACTCGAGCCCGTATTCGGTTAGACATGTGTGTCTCCCATTGGTCCGCGACCTCATAGAATAATGGGTATCTCGAAGGATCACGAGGCACCAGACCACAAGGCAGTACTTCGAAAGAAGGGGTGACGGAGAGGGGGGATGCCATGTCACAGCTGGTAACTGTTACTGAGTGCATCCGAGCCGCGGTGAATCTGACGCCCCTCGGTGAACGATCAGCGCAATCGTCCAAGGCACTGAGGTCTCGTAAGAATCAGCAGCACGATGACGATTACTCCAACTCTTTGTTCCACCCCTCCTTCCATCCCTCCCCCTCAAACTGTCTGCGGACAGAATAGACATACGCTACTAATATCAGTGGCCAGCAACCACCCGCATGCGGGAATCAGTGCCAATGCAGCGCTGCCCAGGCACTCTCACACGGGCATCAAGCGTCTCCCTCGTTCCATGACCTTATCCACGGCTTCGACCGTATCTTCCGCCAGGTCTTCTGCGAAGCTTTTTAGGTAGCGTCGCGTCCGCGCTCCCGAGTATGGAGCAAAGAGAACACCCGCGCCGACACCGATACCTAATCCTGTTATGAGGGCCGTGGCGCCCACGAAGAGGGAGCGTGCGTGGTCATGCATCATGGCGGTGCCTCCTTTCATCGAGTTACGATTAGATCACGCTCACCGGTTTGTGTGTGTGCAAATAAATAGCAGCAACCTATATGCCAAGCCAGCAGGTGACTCGTGTTCGTTTGTCATGCCTACAATGTTGCGGGTTTATGATTCAGCTGAGACAGAAAGAAGACAAGCTATGCAGGACATGTGGTCCCGTCAAGGAATAGGTTGTCCTGCTTGTTGTAACACAACCCCTTTAAAGAGAACTGTGCTGCTAGGGGGATGTGCAGCAACGGAAGATTCTACGGAGTGCCTGTTGGGGAAGGGAACGTCGATGCTTCGCTGCAGTCATCCGAACAGACCTACTCTTCTGCTGCCCGACATTTCTGTGCAGGTCGGTCCATAGGACCTTCTCTTATCCAGCAGCCTGACGCGCTCCGTCATGCGCCACACGTCAATACGAGAGCGCTTGCCTGAGATTCTCATAGTTCAAGGGATAGGACTCCTGCGACCCATCGGTTCTGGTAATCACGACATAGAAGGACGCACCGTCCTGACTGAGCGTACCCTTGGCGGGTATCGATGGCGCCTTAGGGTCGTGTACAGGACGCACGAGGACTTCGATCTCTTCGCCAGGCTTGGCACGCTCGATCCTTGAGCAGTTCGGTCTGTCTTGAAGGTCAAGCACGTATGTGAGCGTGTCGAATACGGCCATGACAATGCCTCCCGTTTTCTGATGGCATAGGGTTTTATTTTTTCGCGGCGAGATGAAGAACCCATGGGACTAGCCTCCCAGGCCAGATGCTGAACGGAACGGTCATGCGATCTGCGAGGACAGGACGATCTGATACGTCGAGTAGCCGAGTTGCCGAACCCACAATCTTCCATTCCTCGACATCCGGTCGACAGCGACGAACACCTCGCCCCACGTCAGATAGGGAAGCGACCTCACCAGATCATCCAGAGAGCAGGGACCAGTTCGTTGCAGCATGTCGATCACGACTTTCTCCGTCGATGTGTGGATGAGCGTCATGGTGAAGAACCTCCGGTGAACGTGAGGGGCACGTGGAGGCCCGCATAGTGCCCACAAGTCCGTCGCGTGGGATCTAGGGAATTTCCTAGTCAGAGCAGGACATTTTACCAGACGCCCCTTTCAACACGAACGTATCGCTAGCGTCCCGGACTAATGACTTGGATGGGCAAACGGAGTACAGTGTTATCCGACTGTAGGCCTTCATGATCAGCGCGGCGCGTGGTCATGAGAGACATCCCATCCACCGCCACGTCGTCATCGAGCAGTCCGCGATCCTCTCAACCACTCCGGACATAACCTTCCGTTGGGAGGTCGATAACCAGAGGAGGTATCACGATGCCTATCTCACCGAGACTTCAGACATATCTCGATCGCGAAGGGGTTCATTATGAGGTGTTGCCGCATCCAGAAGCGTTTCGTGCTGCGGAGATCGCCCACACGCTCCACACTCCGGAGAAAGAAATGGCGAAGGTCGTGATTGTGAAGGTCCAGGAGCAGTTTGTGATGACCGTACTGCCGGCCAGTTGGAATGTGAATCTCGATCGGTTAGGGACAGTCCTTGCCACCCCCCAGGTGTGGCTCGCGACCGAGGAGGAGATCAAATACCTGTTTCCCGACTGCGAGTTAGGCGCGATGCCGCCTTTCGGTAACCTCTACGGGCTCCCTGTGTATGTCGACCAATCGCTCACGGAGGACGAGGAGATCGTCTTCCAAGCCGGAACCCATTCGGACGCGATTCGGATGCGCTACTGGGACTTTGCCGCACTCGTGTTTCCGGTGATCGCGGAATTCCACCGATCACCCTCAGAAGTCTCGTGACATACTATGTAGTACTTCACAGGAGGAATGCTTCAGGAAAGATGCCGGAAACACAGTGCAATCTGTCCAAATGATCGATGTAGAGGACGGCCGTGAATCTGATCCAGGTTGACCATCCCCCCATTACAATTTCCTCTTTCGCCATTCGGCCCTTGCGTCCTCGTTCTATGCCTCCTTGCGAGGCTCCGATGCCCTTCACGATTCGTCCCTACCATCGCTTCCCCCTGCGGTGTTCCGTTTCATACAACGCCGGCCCATGTTAGGGCCAAGGGACTATCTGGAATCTCTCGTGCTCCGGATGGCTGCTCTCTGGCAACCTGCCCATGCGTCCAGTCGGTCGCAAGATCACCCCCTTGAGTCTGCTGATCGTGGCGTGGCTCATCGCGTGGGTGACGGCCGTCCCTCTGTTCCACACCCATCTCCCAGACATCACTGAGGGACCGGCCTCTCTTCATGGCGGTCTCGCGCATACGGTGTTCTCTCCTGACCTCCCCGGGGAATTCTCCCGCTCCTCTCATGTGACGCATCAGGACCATCACGTTCACCTGTCGAACCGGGTCTCCAACTCCCCGGAACTTGGCATCGTCCTCTTAGAGAATGATGAGGCGAAGCATCGAAAGGTCGGACATCCCAGTGTCCTCCTCGTGCTCTGCTGCCCACCCACGAGCCCCCTCCTGCCCCCCTCGACTCTTGACTCGGCTGCAGTGCCCCAACGGGTTCTTCTGTTCGTGGCGCCTCAAGGCCCGCGTCCTCCTCCTGCTGTGGTCTCCTTGTAAAGTTTCCCACACACAAGAGCCCGTGCTGTTCACCCTGAGAGGCACGCGGCATGCTGAGGCGTGCCTCTCCAAGGGATCCGTGCACCATCTTGCAGTGGTCCTTCGCCGAATGAACACGGACCTTGTTGAACAGACGGCGGTGCCTGTGAGCCGGGGCCAGCACTGGTATGTATAGCCTGGATCAGATTCTTGGGTGCAGTGACCGTATGAAGAAGGTCCGCGACCTCCTCCATCGCGTGGCTGATCTTCCCAGTCATGTCCTCATTACCGGGGAGAGGGGGACAGGGAAAGAGCTGGTGGCGAAGGTCCTCCACCACATCAGCCGGCGGAGGACCGCATCCTTTGTTCCAGTGGGGTGCTCCGCCCTGGCAGCAGCTGATGGGGAAGGCGGGCTGTTCAACGAGGCCGAGAAGGGCACGCTCTTCTTCGACGAGATCGGCGAGTTACCAGAACTGTGGCAAGGAAAACTGGTGCAGGCCATGGAGGACATAAAAGTCCACCGTGCGGGAGCGACCACGTCCCCCTTCGCGGATGTCCGGCTCGTGGCCGCGACGACCGTGAATCTGGAACACGAAGTCCCAGGCAACCGTTTCCGTGGGGACCTCGACTACCGGCTGAAGGTGGTCGAGATGGATCTGCCACCGTTGCGTGATCGGCGGAAGGCCATCCCCGTGTTAGCCGAGGCGGCTCGGAATCGGTATGCGCAGGAGCATGCAAAGCCAGTCCGGGGAATCAGCGAAGCGGCTCTCCTTCTGCTCACGAATTATTCGTGGCCTGGCAATGTATGGGAGCGTGAGAGTGTGCTGGAGCGGGCGGTCACACTGAGTCACGCGAGCGAGATTCTGCCTGGTGATTTACCAGCGGCCATTCAGCAGGTCGGGCGCAGCACACGGATTGGTTCCAATTTTGTTGAGCGGGCAAAGACCCTGAAACAAGTGGAAGAGGAGTCTATCCGCCTGATTGTTGATAAGACCAGCGGCAACCACTCCCAGGCCGCACGCATGCTCGGGATCGATCGCAGAACGCGGTATCGAAGATTGTTCGAGATGGAGATGACGGGGTACGTGAGTGAGGAAAACACAACCATCCGCGCTCGATACTGAGTAGGAAGAGAGAGGTTATGTCAGAGAAAGAAACGGCCAGCGTCCCGTCGATCACAGAACGATTGCGAGACGGGAAGAGATGACGGGGACGCCGGTAAATCATCGCCAGGTGTGAATAGAGATGCACCATGAGTCGACCATGAGTCGAAGGAGTGCAATCCCACGCTGCTCGAATTGGGGTTGCGATTGGACGGCGACTAGGGATCCCATGGGGTTCGTGAGCACCATCACCTGCTTAGATTGAATCTTTTGCGTGAGAGGACATAGTCCTCGACCGAGGGTCCTTCGTCAACGAATCGTTTGCGCAGATAAAATCGACCCCCGCACAGCCTGCAACGCCACGGAAACCTGCCGACTAGTCGGCGAAGGAGATCCTTGTACCCATGCCGCGCCGCCCGCCGGCAGGATGTTGACGCACATACAGGGCAGATGATTCTGCCCGCCTGCACGCGACTCTTAACTACATGAAGGACGGAACGGAGGGTCGCCATGATCGGTTCCGTGTCTGGTTGAACAGCTGAACGATACGCCGATTGGATGGCTGGCACCACTCGGGAAAGTCCTAGCGGCAAAAGTTCGAGCACGTGGGCGGATGTCTCTGTTGAGGTATGGGGGGGGTCTCTCGGGGTAGCCAGCGTTTGATCAGTACTTTTGTCGGTTCGATCGTTTTGGTCGTACGCTAGGCGCACCCCGTATTTCGTGTAATTGGTGTATTTCGTCCTGCCGGGGGCGGGGAATCCGTACGGATTGACGTGTCACAATCCAAAGATCCCCTCTCTGCAGTGCAGCGAAGTAGATATTCGTATGCATGGCTCGACCCTTCGAATACCATGACACTTGACGATTGGAAATCAGTGTGTCTGAGCGGCAGCGTGGTTGGGTCCTTAGGATTGAGCGATGCGTATAATGTCACACAGTGGACGTGAGGCGATCACAGGGAAATTGCTTCGTGCAGAACGCCTGCGAATGCAGACGGCCCTCCAACTCTTAGTGTTCAGTGGAGTGATTCGACTTGCTAACGTGGAGCCTCCTTCCCTTGGAGCTGAGGAGGCTGTTGCTCTGACACCCAGCGAGGCAGCCGATAACGTCATCTCAGCTTCTTCGTCCTGAGCCTCGATTTCTGCCAAGAGTTTCCGTGTTTCACGACGGTCCGAGCGCTCCGTTTTTTATGGCTGTCCTTGCCCTCACTCTTGTCCGTTTCCGCTTCATGGCTTTCCGGCTTCTCCAACTCGGTCTTTGCCTCAGCGAGGAGATCCTTGAACTGCCCGCTCGACTCAGATGCAAATTCAGAGAGCGCATCAGCCAAAACGATTCCACCTTTGATCAATGCTTTAGCAGTGGGACGGAAAATGGACTCCATCCCCGATATGATGCGCTCCATGGCCGTCCTCCTTGTGTTCAAGCCTAAAACATAAAAGTCTATTTTTCTAATGCATTGGCGTATCGGCGTGGCCCAAGATCCCCACGAAGCGGAGATGCTCTCCATGCCACTCAATGCGATCAGATATGACGACGTGAGCGTGGTGTTACTCCTTGACGACTTGGCCTGGCGCTGGGGAGGGAAGATACAGTTTTCTCCTCAGGCTCTCCGAGGGGCGACAGGCACAATCGTTAGCCCGCTGCGCAGGCTCGGAGAGCCTCCTCCGGTCAGGGCATTCCCATGAGTCTGGGCTGGGAAGGTTTGCTCTTAGCTCCAATTCTTGACCTGGACGTGTTGCGATCGATATTCTGACCGAGATGGTCAACGACTAGGCGAAGTGATTCCTCTTCTGCGCTTATATGGCTAGCACAGGGTCAGGTTTGGAACGATTGCTTGGTGGTATTCTTGCCAACTCCGCACTGTATGGTGTCCCCCATGCTCCACGGACCATCTGCCAGAGAATGAAAGTCGAGATGCACCTGGCATCCGTCCATCACGATGTCCTTCACGTCTGGTTGCGTTGTTTTCATGAATTCAGCATATCCCGGTGTGCCTCAGGCAAGTATTAGACAATTCCCGAGTTCTTATGAAGCAAATGGTCTGGAGCCTGCCCTCCGAATCGACGGAATATTTATAGCTGAACGTCGATGAGTGCCTGAGGACCTTGCTCCCAGTAGGTGAGAACTGCAGATGACTAACTACCCCGATGCCGCCTTGACACCTCTCCGCGGGCGGCCTAGCCTGCTCGTCATCTTGGGGCTCACGCGGGCACTCGCTGGAGCGGAAATGGGAAGTTGGGGTAGGGGGAAAGGGTCGTGAGGTATGAGCGACTTAGAAGATTATCAAACCATGCGCCGTTCTATCCTCCAAGTGATGAACGAAGCTGGGTTGAGGGTCGAAAACACGCTACATGAGCTAGAGGCTCGCGCAGACCCTGGCGCCTGGGCACGGATCGAAGGCTATCTCAAGCCCGGCATGCTCACCGGGGACCAGAGGATCATCGAGCTTCTGGTCGCGATCCATCCCGGTGCTACTGGCGTTGCATTACGGGGGCAGACGAGGCTCCGCGTGCAATTTCGTGGCGTGTTTTCCGCCGAGAGCTTGATGGTGGGTGGGGAAGGGTGCCTGCAAGACCTCTCTCACTACGGGTGTCGGATGGAAAGCGACACAGCATTGCAACCCGGTACGGAGTTAGAGTTATGCTTCTTCTATGGCTCACGGGAGGCCGTGCCGATTAGGGTCGAGCTCGCCACGGTACGGTGGGCGAAAGGGCACGAGTTAGGGGTGAAATTCCTCCGCCTGCAATCCCACGAGGAAGCACGACTCCGCCATGTGATCGCAGAGTTGTTAGCGAATTTGCCCGGTAGAGACGTGTCACTCAATCCATCGGAAGCATAAAGCCATGAGTGGAGTCTTTCTTCCCACAGGGCTTCGACACCCTCCCGCTGATCACTAGCGCTTTCCGTTCCACGATTGCTCCTCGTCGGTGACCCTCCCACGATGCGCCTCCCGCGAGGCCCTCATGATCGCTGTGCTCTGGACCCTCCTTTCTGACACCTGCTTGAGCCTAAGAAGGTGGAAACGAAATCATCCGCACTGTGGGTTTCTGATCCTCATGGAGTAACTGAAACACCTGTGCAAGGCGGGCCTGAACGTCTGGGGGCACGTCCAGAAAGCTCACTCCAAATTGACCGTCCTTCACCCAGCGCACGACGGCCTGCTCGACCGTAGCCGTGTCCCACAGGAGAAGGGCGGCGCACTTTTGATCCGACATCCATGCAGCGACAGGTTCATGAGCATCCCGTCGCGGAACCCGTGGCGTATCGATATTCCACCCGCTGACCTAGAAGGGCGCGCCCTCGAGTTCGTTCGGACATTGTCTCACTCCCTCAGCTGACGACCCAGTGAGATTTTTTACCGCGTCATGATCGCTCATGTCGAATTATGCGTTTCTCAGCGCGAGAGTCTGCCTCCTATCGCTACGGCGCCAAGATGGTCGAAGGACGCGAGGGGGGCCGGCGGTCTCTGGTCGTATCCTGATCGATCCGCTTGAGGGCGTTTAATTGACTGGCCAGGAGATCAATCCGATGATCTCGTTCTGCGAGAGTCCGCTCCCGTGCCTGAAGTCGCCGCTGTAAGGCTTGAACCGTCGCCTGATCTTTCTCTCTTGGGACGGTGGACTGGCCCTGACTGGTGAGGGGCGGTTCGTCCGTCACTCTTCCGAGTCGTTGGGCTCTGTCACTGAACAAACGCCGTACATTCTCATTGGCCTCATCGAACTCGCGCGCTAAGGCCTCCCAGACAAAGTCTTCGGTGACCTTCGGCACTCCGGCACTCTGGGCATCGAGCAACTTGAGGCCATTGCCACTCGTCTGAAGCATGTCTATCCAGGACGTGCTCGAAGCGGCTAGTCGGCTATTCGGGGCGAGCGACCTGACCTCTTGGAAGGACGCGAGTGCCCACTCTCGGCTTTGGAAGAGCCCGATGAGTCCCTGCATGTAATGGTCCTCTGCGCAGGACAGACGTTCGCGACACGTTTCGACCCGCGTATATTGCTCGCCAGCCAAGGCCTCAATCAATTTAGCGTCTGCGGCGTCCGCCAGCAGAACAGGGGCTGAAGGAGCAGGAGACAGGATGCTCGCACAGCCTGAGAGCAACCCGAACCCCAGGATGCAGACGGCCTGAATCGTCTGGAACATCTTTCTCATCTCATCCCTCCAACCGCGTGTTTAAAGGGTTATTCGGACACCGACGCCTTTCAAAGGATAGCAGCAGACCGGGGGCACGAAAGCCCCGAAAGAGGTACCACGAAGGGGGGAGATCCCGGTTGAAATTGAGTCGTCTCTCCCTTCTCATCTCTTGCACGTATCCCCCCTTCGGATTACCTCCCTGTGGTCTGCCGCTTTTCACGGCCAGCCCCTATCCTTCTCTTTAGCGAAGCGGTCCATGGAACCAGGAATAGCGGTCAAGGAGATCCTCTCTGATGGCAACACGGCACGTCTGTGATGGCCAGGAAGCCAGACGCTTCATCGGAGCGAGGCGATGATGCAAGTGCGGCACGACCCCCAGAGCCCGAATTCGACGAGGGCGCGAATCTATCTGGTCACGCTCCAGTTCCTGTTTGTGGCGATCCTCATCGAGCATCTGCTTCGGACGCTGCCCGTCACCCGTGTGCAGGGCCTGCTGCTCGCGGTCCTGGCCGCCCTAACGCTGACCTTGCTCACCGCGCCCCGGCGACTGATGGCGACGACCTGGTTCCTCGCCCTGTTGTCTGTGGGCGACTCGGCCGTGTTGCTCTACACGATGCAGGACCTGCCGACCATCGAGCCGTGGATCACGTGCGAGTTTCTCTTGCTCATGGTCGCGGTCTCGTATGCGCCGTCCGTGTCGGAGATCGTGTTGCTCAGCGGCCTGATGGCAGGGCTGTATGCGCTGTCCCTCTATCGGCTCGGCCTGTTCGGGACCGAGCATGTCCTCCTGCTTCCCGTGCTGCTGTATATGACGCTGGCCTTCGCGGGCAAGGCCCGGATCACCCAAACGGAAATCGAACGCCTCACCGACACCGACACACAGGCTCGGGACAAGACGATGATGGATGCGTTGACCGGCCTGCCCAATCGAGCGCGGTTTCTGGAACGGGTGGCGAGGGCAATTGAATCCGGCCGCGCTGACCGGGATGACCAGTTCGCCGTGCTGTTCATTGATTTGGACGGATTCAAGCCCATCAACGACCGCCTCGGGCACAAGGCGGGCGATATGGTACTGCGGCAGATGGCCAAACAGTTCCATGCCTGTATGCGAAAAGAGGACACCGTGGCCCGCTACGGCGGCGACAAGTTTACGATGCTGATCCAGCACGTGACCGGTGCTGCCGACGCGATTCGCGTCGCCGAACGGGTTCTGGCGAAACTCAAGAAGCCGATCGACGTCGGAGAACCCGTCATGGTCGAGGCCAGCATTGGGATCGCGTTGAGCACCAATCTGCACGAACGGCCGGAGGATTTGATCCGGGATGCCGACGGGGCAATGTATCGGGCGAAGGCGCAGGGAAAGAATCAATATGTGTTCAGCGATCAGGCGCGAGACATCCCGGACGAGGAACTCAAGGATCGGTGGCGGCGGGTGGTGCAGGCGCGGTGGTGACCGGCGCACCCGGCTACTGAAATATAGTCATTAACTTTGGCAATCTGCTTCATTACTCCCCCTGTAAATCAAGATCGAGGCTCGCACGAAGACTCGGGTAATTGCTGACTTCCCCGACTCACTCCGGCATCTCCAATGGGCCAAACCATTCACCTCTGATCGTCTGATTGAGTGATGCATCGGCATCGGTCCCTGACGAATACACGGTGTCAGCCTCAACATCCACTTGCACAATCACTCCCATCAGCGGCACAGCATGCTCTCGCCACCAGTACCAACCGGATTGTGTGGGCTTCTCAGTTGTCCAGGTCATTCTGCACGTACCCAATTCACACACCTCTTTTTCTCGATTGGCATACACCATAGTTCGATCGCTCAGAGTTATCCACGTCGAAGTCCCCTTGCCACTGCCGGATATTAGATGTCCGATCTGTCTTTCGCCACTAGGCTCCCCCCTAGCCGCGCAGGCACAATTCCAATATGAGGTAGGCCAAGGTATTAGGGGCCTGGCCAGTAACCCACCGTTCCGTCTGGCTGTTAAACTGAATCAAGGGCAGTTAACGCCGTCCTCAGTAACATGGACTTAGGAGGAAACTTATGGCAAAGGGAGGCTTGTATCCCTCACGCGAATTTGTCGGTCTGAGTGGCGTTCTCAAGAGTCACCATACGAACATCCAGGCATTATTTCGCCGTTATCTGGTCTCCACGCTCACTTCTCGGCCAGCCATTGTGGAAGAAATTCTTCTTCGACTCCAATCACATTTGGCGATGGAGGGGGATGTCCTTCTTAGTGTCATTCGCGACTCGGGACCGTATGGCCTGGACCTCATTGAGGACGCGATTTTGGAACACGAAGACATCCAAGCGATGTTCCGTCAATTAGTGCAAGCAGAAATCGATGAAGGAGGAGATTGGGACGAGATGTTCGAAGATATGATGCGGACGGCAGGGGTGCACTTCCTTACTGAAGAACGTGATCTATTGCCACTGGTCGACCGGTCTCGGGATGCCTAAAGAATCCCAGTAACATACGCGGGAAATTTTTTCCACGGACGTTGTCGTCAAAATGAGACAGGAAACCCGTAACGATGCATAACTTTTGACGAAGCCAAGCATATCGGATTGCTCGGATCTTGAAACATTGCAGATTGTTTAGTAAGTTGAATGTCATGGAAGGAAAACCTTGGCTGATGAAGCACCCTGTTGTAATCGCCTGCGCGATATGCGCGATATGTTTGATGGGCCTCTTGTCGTTCTCCCGTGCGGGAGCCGCAAGTGCAAGTGATGGTTCTATTGCCCCAGGCTCTTTAACGGCCGGAGCGGTCGGGAAGGTGGATGATTCCGCCCTGAAAAACGATGTAGTGGGCCAAGCACCATCCGTACCGCCAGGATCATTGACGCCATCGAACGTCTTTCGAGATATTCCCTCAATCAGTGGAGACTACTCGGTTGGGTCGACCAGGCTCAAGCCATATATCGGTGCAGGTTTTGGTAGCGGCTATGCTTCAGACTTGGACCGTTCTTTGAGTGGCGGCTTTTCCACTCAGACTGACTCCGGCTCTCGACACCTTTCCGGGCAAGGCCTCACCCCAAGCGAATTTCAGATGGGAATTCGCATCCCGTTTTAACCCGTGTGCCGGACCCGGCTTCTCTTCTTCAAGCTGACAAGTTGATGTGAACCCCCGACGATTTCTACAACGTGTGAACGCCAGCGCAATACAACCATTTCCCCAACTGGGCACCGGCGCCTTGATTCGTCTCCCTCCTAGAATACACCTCCCTGCGAGGCATGCCCTTCTCGATTCGGCCTTACCATCGCTTCCCTGTTTGTAGCCCTGTGACCTACCAATGCGGTCTGTTCGAGGGCCATGGCACCGTGTGGAATCTTTCGCTCGCGGGCTGGCGGTTCTCTGGCAATCTGCCACTGCGAGTCGGCGAAGGGTGTTCGCTTACAGTGAATCTGCCGACTCAACAACGGGCCTATATCGCCGCAATCCTTTGAGAGCATCCGATGAGCGATCAACGAGCCAAACGCGACACCATGTCCATCGAAGAAGCGACGTCTCCAACATGTCGGAGATCAGGAAGTCATGATGATCGAATGGGTTCCGTACAGCGATCACAAATTTAAAGTCTGCTCCCAAAGCCTTGAGGATGCCCGCTGGTTGCCTCTGGCACTCATATGTAAATCAGTTGAAAACCACGACGTGCTCAGAACAGTGATGGGTGAACCCACTGAAATCTGCAAGAACTGTAAAGAGGCCGATAGCGTTGCCCTCAGGAAAGCAAAACGATGGATCGACCAGAATCATTGATACAAACCGATCTTCTCGGAAAAAATTCACTTCTGAGCGACCTGAGATAAGATCAAGGATCAGATCGTGGCCAGGCAGAAGTGAGGACTGATCACACTCGAAGTGAGAAATATTTATAGAAAGGTCAAGAAAAAATATTCACAAAAATTGTCTCCCCAGCTTCTGTGGATAAACCTGTTCATAAGATCACCCTGCCATCTAAAAACCGCACATTCCTCTATTCCCTAGACCACTTTGCCTAAAAAATAGGCATTGAATGAAACGGTCCAGGTACCACAATATATGGGGGCCTTTCGGGAAAAAGATCTCAGAAATAACCATTCCTAGAAAATGATAGGCATTTCAATCATCACATTATGTATTTCCATACTGGAAGAGCGGTTCGTGGTCGAGTTATGCACAGATGCCGCTCCTGGGCTGTGTTTTCTATTCATTCATTAGGAGTCATTTGGGATGATGGTTGCTCGTCACTTTGGACGCAGACGGTTGGTCCTCTCTATAGCCACTTTAGGCTTCTTCATTTCCTCCTTCTCAACCGTACTCGCGTCGAACTTCTCCGTGTGACTACCGCAAAGCGAGATGAGGGCGATCGCTCGACTTGTCAGACGCTGACGCTGAACGGTATACTCCTCGTCGCGGAAACCGACGATTTTAAAATCTCTTCCTTGATTGTGGCATTTCTCATCTTTCCCTATTTCAGTTTTTTCCTCTGACATAATGCTGGTAGCACCGCGGTAACAGGACATCCTAACCCCTTGCCTTCTCAGCGGATTGTGAGAGACAGCAAATATACAAACCGCAGGTCATCACTGCGATTGAGGCGGAACATGAGGGTTCTTGTCAATCCTTGCCCTAACGTATAATCTCGCTGCTCCTACTGCCAGCCCATCGCAGCAATCCAGGAGGGCAGATGCGCTACATCGCTATAGGCATTCTCTTCATTGCACTCACAGGTTGTGCAAAAACCTACTGGGTAAAGCCAGGCGCAACTGTAGCGGATTTCAACGTTGATAGAGAGGAGTGCGCAAAGAATGAATCAAATGCATCCATGGCTGCTGGTTACGGGGCATACCCACCCTCGCAGCCGAACCCGAACGCGATGGTCTCTGGTTATGGGGCATACCCACCCTCACAGCCAAACGCGAATGCAATAATTATGGTGGACCAATGTCTTAGTCAGAGAGGTTGGCGAAAGGCTACACCTTCCGAAACAACCGAAATCGAGAGCCGTCAGCAGAAACAACAGCAATAGCCTTGGTGCCAAGCTGGTGCCAAAACAACAGGACACACCATGATCCGTGATGATCTGTGACGGTTTCTCCTGATGAATGTCCTGAGGTAGCTCTTCGACGGGACTCTTAATCAGCGGGCCCGTAGGTTCGGGCGCGATATGCTCCAGCATGCTCTTGGGGTCCGCTGCGGCTAGAGCCGCTTGATAACTTGACTGTCGTTTGGCTAGTTCATAGCACTGCACCGTGACCTTTTGTGTGGTATACGCGCGGCGGTTGAGGAGGGTATGCCGGCGGGTCATGCGGCCAGCTTGATTTTCCCAGAAAATGGAACGATGATGCCCTCCAGATGAGGGGTTAAAAGGCTGACAGTCCCGTTGGGGACACCACTTTCAGCGGAACAGGATTTCTGGGAGTATTGAGCGGGACCAACGTTTCAGGCAAGAGTGGTAGATAGCTGCCGGTTCCGGTCACAGGATACTCCTTCCGATCTCCGTCTCATACCGCTTCAGAATGCGACGGCTGTCCTATCAGCACGCGCAGCAGTCATCGCTATGGGAGAATGTTTGAGCCTCCGGTATAGCTATCAAAAGGAGTGCAGCATGACAGAAGAGTGGGGCACGATCCTCGTCGTCGATGATGATGCGGAAATGCGGGAGCTTGTCCATGATGTGCTCAAGGGACGTGGACATCAGATTGCGACGGCAGGGAGCGGATCAGAGGCCTTAAAGCTGTTGGCCGAGCAAGACTATGCCGTCGTATTGACGGATTTGCGGATGAAAGGGATGTTAGGAACGGAGTTGTTGGCGGAGATCAGGCGTCTGTATCCGGACATCGGGGTCGTTCTCATGACAGCGTTTGGGTCGGTAGACACCGCGGTCGAAGCCATGAAGCGGGGCGCCAGCGACTATTTGACCAAACCGGTGAAAAATGACGAGTTGGTTCGCGTTGTGGAACGATCCGTTCGCGAAGCGGCACTACGACGTGAGGTGAACAGACTTCGACGCGAGGTCCATAAGGAATACAGCTTTCATCAGATCATCGGCAAAAGTAAGCCGATGCAGGAGATCTTCGACCTGATCCGTCGCGTGGCCGACAGTCCGACGAATCTGTTGATCACCGGCGAGAGTGGAACCGGCAAAGAGCTGGTGGCCAAGGCGATCCATTACAATAGCGATCGCCGGGATGCTCCGTTTATCCCCGTCAACTGTGCCGCCATTCCGGAGCAGCTGCTCGAAAGCGAACTATTCGGCCATATGCGAGGCGCCTTCACGGATGCGAAGATGGATAAGCGAGGCCTCTTTGAAGAGGCGCAGAAGGGTACGTTACTCCTCGACGAGATCAGTGAACTGCCCTTGATGCTGCAGGCGAAACTGTTGCGGGCGATTCAGGAGAAAGAGATTCGTCGCGTGGGAGCGAACAAGCCGATCGCCATCGATGTCCGTATCATTGCGGCGACGAATCTGAACCTCACGGATGAAGTCAAGGCCAAACGTTTCCGGGAGGATTTGTACTACCGGCTCAATGTGATCGAGTTGCGCCTCCCGCCCCTGCGTGAGCGCCGAGAGGACATTCCGCTGCTCGTGAATGCGTTCATGACGAAGTGTGCGGAGTCTCGCGGGAAGCAGATACAGGGTGTGAGTGAGTCCGCGCTGGCAATGTTGGTGGAATATGCCTGGCCCGGCAATGTACGTGAATTGGAGAATGTGATTGAGCGGGCCGTCACGCTCAGCCGGGAAGAGAAAATTTCTACTGATGATCTCCCGGCGATTGTGCAAGGCGCGCGCGGAGACCGCCGGGTCCTGGACGACGCGGCCGAGAAGACGCTCCCTTTGGATGAGATCGAAAAAGAATACATCAAAAAGATCTTGGAAAAGATGGGAGGCAACAAGTATCAGGCGGCCAATGCCCTCGGCATCGATAGAAAGACTCTCTATCGAAAACTCGGGGAGATGGAAGAAGACAAGGTACACGAGTAGACTATCCTAGCCTTGTCCGCTGGTCCCGCGCCTCTTATGAGCATACCTTTCAACAAAATCGTTCTCTTTGAACGGAATTCCCTCCTGATCCTCATCCTCGGAATTTTCTTCCTGGACAGCATCACCCCCCTGAACCTGTCGGTCTGGCTATTATATTTGCTACCACTCACTCTAGTGCGGCTGTCTCCCTCTGAGCGGGATCCTTATTACTTGGCCATGGTGGTGACCGTGCTCATTGGCGTTGGCTGGTGGGTGTCTCCATGGAGCGGTATTGAGCCGAAAGCGGCGGCGATCAACCGTTCGATAGGAGTTGGAGTCATATGGGTCTCTACCTGGCTGGCGGTCCGGCACCAAAAAACAAACAAGGCACTCCTCGAGGCGGAGAGTGGACGATTGCAGGCGGACACCCTTCGGGAAGCGGCCGCGGGGGCTCGGGAATCGGCTGAGACGACCCTGGCTGGCGCGCTTCACCGGGAAGCACAGGCCACGCGCGAATCGATTATGAGCAACCTCCGGCTCCAAGGTATCGTGCAATCGGCTATGGACGCGATCCTGACTATTGATGAGCGACAGCAAGTGTTGCTCTTCAATGAAGCGGCGGAGCGAATGTTCGGATGTTTGGCTAGGGAAGCGATTGGACAACCGTTAGAGCGATTCATCCCATCGCGATTTCATACGGCGCATCGGCAGCATATTGAAAGGTTCGGTCGATCGGATGTGACAAGTCGGAAAATGGGGCAGCTCGGCACAGTCATGGGGCTCCGTGCCGACGGCGAGGAATTTCCGGTCGAGGCGGCGATCTCTCACATCACCGTCGAGGGGAAGAAATTTTACACGGTGATCCTTCGCGATATCACGGAGCGAAAACAGGCCGAGCAACTATTGCGCCGTAATGAAGAACGTTATCGGCAACTCATTGCTGCTTCACCGCTGGCGATTGTTGTCTATCGTGCGGATAAAGTGATTCTGATCAATGACGCAGGCCTCAAACTCTTCGGCGCGGTGACACAGAGTGAGATGTTAGGGAAGTCGCACTTCGACCTGTTCCATCCGGACTCTCATGCCTTGATACGTGAGCGGACCCAGCAATTGCTGGAAGGCAGGACGACCGTGCCCATTGCGGAAGAGAAAATTCTGACGCTGGATGGGAGAATCGTCGAAGTCGAGGTGAACAAAGACAAGTTTATCGATGAAGAGGGGCCGGCCATTCTGTCAATGATTCGGGACACCAGTGAACGTAAGCGGCTTCAGGAACAGCTCAGAAAAACTGAGCGGATTGCCGAGCTTGGTACGCTCGCCTCTGGCATGGCCCATGAGATCGGTACCCCAATGAACGTGATCCTCGGCCGCGCCGAGTACTTGATGCAACGGACGCAAGAAGAACCGCTAAAGAAGGGTTTACAGACCATCATCACTCAGGTCGAGCGGATCACGAAGGTTATGAACCAGTTGCTCGCCTTTGCTCGGCGCAGGCCTCCCGAAGGGCGTGCGATCGATCTCGTTCAAACGATCGAGGACAGCTTGGAGATTTTTCAAGACCGGATGCTTCAAAACCGTATCACGGTGGAGAAAGTCCTCGAAGCGAACATACCTCTAGTCCATGCAGACCGGGACCAGCTTATCCAGGTGCTGATCAATCTGGTGATGAATAGCATCCATGCCATGCCGGACGGGGGTCGGCTCAGGTTGAGTCTCGCCCATGAGAACAGCCACGTGCGCCTCGGTGTGTCCGATACCGGCCATGGGATGGCGGAAGACGTTCGCTCGAAGATCTTCGAGCCCTTCTTCACGACGAAAGATTTTGGGAAGGGAACTGGTTTGGGCCTCACGGTCGTGAAAGGCATCATCGAAGAATGCGGGGGGACCATTGCTGTCGAGAGTGCAGTTGATAGGGGCACCACATTTTGGATTCGACTTCCCCTTCACAAGGCTTAGACGGTGGCTATGTCCGAGTCAACATCAGTTTTACCTTCTCAAAGATTCGCTTGTCCCCTGATTCTCTTCTGTCGCAATCTGCGACAGGGCGGGATGTCATCTGTCGCAATTCTCCTCAGCCTTGACGACAACCCTTCCTCCCCCCTGCGTTTTCCGAGCAAATCTCAAGGAAGATAAGTCAGTTCTCGAAGCAATCACCTCCCTCCCGCAAAGGGCTGGGCTCGCATGGGATGTGCATTGTGTTCTGACCAGAGAGTAAAGAGGGTGGGACGCGGAAGGGGTCAAGGGATGATACAAGACAACAAGCCAGTGGTGATACTCATCGCTGAAGATGATCCGGAAATGCGGAGTCTTCTCTGCGATGCGCTGTATGATCTAGGAGCCTCTATCCGAGAAGCGGCTGATGGGGACGAGGCCTTGCGGTCGGTGCTTGATGCTCGACCCTCACTGATCCTCACGGACCTTCGGATGCCGGCCGGGGGGTTAGACTACATTGCCAGGCTTCGAGCGTTTGCACCAGGCGTGCCGACAGTCCTGATCACCTCGTTCGGAGATCCCCAGACGAAAAGCAAAGCATTGGCCATGGGTGTTGAGGCGTATTTCAATAAGCCGGTTCGCATCGGCGAGCTTAAAGGAGCCATACAGCGGCTATTAGGTCCAGCATTGAATGGACAAATAGGCTGAGACATAACATCTGTTTATTCTTGTGCGAAAGGCTGTCAGATGGCCGGCTCTCAAAAAGAATCTTCTACAGTTCCCTCCTGTATTGATCCCGTTCTTGCCGCTCGACTGGACAGCTATCAAGCAGTTAGCGGGTCGGGTCTCCGAGCGAGTGGCAGTGATGGATCGCGCTTTCAACGTGATCTATACGAATGACTCGGCATGGTCTGAGGAAGCATCCCATTCGTCTGACCATTCGACGAAGTGCTATCGGGCCTTTGCTCACCGGAACGATCCCTGCGATACCTGTCCGGCGACGAAGCTGTACGAATCGCCCGAGATTCAGTCCATGGTCTGTCCTTCAGGAGAAGATGTCACTCCCTGTGGGATGTATCAGGCGTTTCCGCTCGTCTCATGTAGCGGCGAGGTCGAGTCTGTGCTGGTGCTGCTGAAATCATCGACGAACTCGGCGGAGCAAACGAGCGGTGAGCAGATGGTTCTGAAACAGGAATCCAAGCTGGGTGAGCTGATCGGTTCGAGCGCGCCGATGCGAGAAGTCCTCGACATGATTCGGCTCGTGGCGGACAGTTCCGCCACCGTGTTGATCCAGGGGGAGAGCGGCACCGGTAAGGAACTGGTGGCGAAAACGATTCACCGCATCAGCTATCGACGGGATAAACCGTTCGTCGTAGTCGATTGCGGTTCGCTGCCGGAAACGCTGTTGGAGAGTGAATTGTTCGGCCATGTGAAGGGAGCCTTCACTGGCGCGCATGCCACTAAACGTGGACTCTTCGAAGAGGCGGATGGGGGAACGATCTTCCTCGACGAGATCGCCGACACGACTGCGACGTTTCAAGCCAAGCTGCTGCGGGTGCTTCAGGAAGGGGAGATCAAGCGGGTCGGTGGGAACCAACCGATCAAAATCGATGCGCGGGTCATCTCGGCGACGAATAAGGATCTTGTCGAGCTCGTCAAGACCAAGGCCTTTCGGCAAGACCTCTACTACCGGCTCGCGGTGTTGCCGTTATTTCTTCCTCCGCTCCGTGACCGACCGGAGGACATCCCGCTCCTCGTGCAGCACTTCATCGCGGCGTCCTCTAAGCGCCATCGGCAGCCAGTCCGGTTGGTGTCGCCGGATGTGATGCAGGCGTTGACCAAGGCTCCGTGGCCGGGCAATGTGCGAGAACTGCAACATTACCTAGAGCGGGTGATCGTCACTACCACTGGCCCCGAGCTTAGTTGTAAGGACATTCTAGCAATGGGATCGGAACCGGCAGGGTACGATCTCCGTACCGTTGCGCGTCAGGCCACCCGCCAGGCCGAACGTGCGCGGATTCTTCAGGCGCTCGAGCAAACAGGACACAATCGTGCGAAGGCCGCCAAGCTCCTGAAGATCAGCCGGGCCGGCCTCTATAATAAGCTCCACACCTATGGAATGCGCGACGCATAACATGAAATTCTTGACCCGCCTGCTCGCTCATTGAGAAACAACCGGTCATTGCTCCTCAGCCCTTCTCCAACTGATAGTGCCCCTGTCCTTTTAGGCTGCCCGTCCGTATTCTCCTCACGCTTCATTTTCTATTCAGGTTCTGAGATGTGCCCGTTTCCGCCCCATATTCTCACAGCAACTGTCCAAGATATTAGACAGTCTATCTAATTGAAATGTACCGGATTACCGTTTTCCGTGCTTTTGGCTGTCTAGTCTTGTGGAAGTTTGACCGGTGCAGGCCAGTCAGTTTCGCCCCATGGTCAACCGCGAATCGTGAGGACTGGCGCGGAGTAACTGGCTCTTTCCTGCCGGCATCTGCACCAAGGCATGCAAGTTGCGCATACGTAGCGCTGCTGGTGGAGGTCTGGGTGATTTTGGACCGGCCTCCGAATGACCCACTCCTCCGCAAGGAGGAACCCTTCACCAGCTCTTATGGACCGGCCGAAGGAAGTAGGGAAAGTGGTCAACTGTCAGTCATGAGCTTCCAGCGAAAGAGAATGCTGAAGACTGATAGACAAAGTTGACAGTCCAAATTGAATTTCAACCATCCGCCTGGTGAGGCGTGCATGATACATAACAGAGGAGGCCGTACTATGGGGAGCTATTTGGTTCAACCAATGCGCAGGTGGCGCCGTATGGGGTTGGTGCTGATGTTACAGAACGTCCTGCTGGCCAGCAGTCTGGTGGCAACACCATGGCTGTTTGCGGCAAGTCCCACTGAGGAGTCCCACCAAGGGCATGCCACTCCGGTGGCAATGCCGGGCTGGACCCAGCAGTTGAAGGGACAGACAGTAGTGGAAAACGCCATCGAGGGTCGTGCCGGCAACGCAGAAAAGATGGAGATGCAGCACCATCGTCTGATGGAGAAGCTCGAACAGCAGGCGCAGAAGGATGCCAAGGCGCAGCAAACATCCGGGGCGTTTAACGAGATGTCGATGATGCACCAGTACATGGGCCAGGATGGCAGCAGCTTCCTGCTCATGTCGGATGCGTCCAAAGGCGAGCCGGTGATGGCGGCGGGCGGGAAATGTCCTGCCGGTGTGCCGATCAAGCAGTACGACGTGTCGATGATCAATATCGAGATCACGTTGAACCGTTGGCTCGATTTCTACCCCGGCTACATGTATGTGCTGACTCAGGATATCGATAAGGTTCGCGACGAGGAAGCCAAAAACAAAGCCGCTCGTGACAAGGATGGCTTTGATCCCGGGGCCGTGTCCACCGGATTGCAGGGCGACATGATTCAGCCCTTAGTGCTTCGCGTCAACCAGGGCGACTGCATGAAAATGACCCTCCGCAACCAGATGGAAAGCGAGGATGGCAGTCTGTTCATCAGCGCCTCCAGCATGATCGTGAGTGCCACCGGCAAGCCGGCCTTGACGACGAATCCTGAGTCCATCGTGGCCCCGGGCAAGACGCAGGAATTCGAGTGGTACATCCACCCGCAGATGCAGGAAGGGGTGCGGCAGTTTCACTCCTACAGCCATGACCGTGAGTTGACCGTGTTAGGTCTGTTCGGCGCGCTTGTTGTGGAACCGAAGGGTTCGAAATACGTGGAAGCGCTCGGAAGCGGAGGGGCTGCGCCGGAAGCCAAGAGCGGCTGGCAGGTGAATATCGACAACGCGTCCGGACCGGACTTCCGTGAATTTGTGCTCTTTTATCATGAAATCGGCGATGAAGCCTTCCGTCCGTTGAACAAGAAGGGAGACTTCCTGCCCCAGCGCGATCCTCTGACCGATGCCTATCGTCCGGGCGGTCGTGCATTGAACTATCGCAGCGAGCCGTTCGGCATCGATGAAATGCATCTGCAGCACGAGTATTTCGGATTTGAGGATGAGTCGATGGCCTATAGCGCCTATACCTTTGGCGACGTGCCGACGACGATCCCTCGCGGCTATATCGGCGATCCGGTCAAATGGCGGCTGGTGCACGGCGGGTCGGAAGTGTTCCACTCCCACCATCCTCACAGCGGCACGATCCGTTGGCAGCGCAGCCCGCGCGCCGAGCAACAGGAGCATTGGTACTTGGGGCAGGATGGGCCGGTGAAGTATCCGGTCGTCCGCACGAAGTCCGATCGTGTGGATGTGGAAGTGATCGGTCCCTCTGAGGCTTTAGACCTCGAACCTGAATGTGGCGGTGGTGGATGCCAGCACCTGGCCGGTGAATTCCTCTTCCATTGCCACGTCGCGCATCATTACGTGGCGGGGATGTGGGGCTATGCCCGTTTCTACAATTCTTTGCAAGTCGGCGGCGCACACACCGATACGATGCCGGATCTGCGGGAATTGCCGGACCGACAAGGTCGTATGAAGCTTGGCGTGTCGTCTGACAAGCTGATCGGGACGACGGTTGATTGGTTCGGGAAGACGTTCAAGATTGTCGACAAGAGCCAGAAGACCAACTGGAAGTCCGATCCTATCATTGTGAACATCAAGGATTGGGTCGAGATGTTTGTTCCGGCGCAAGGTCAGCCCGGCCATACGAATGATGAGAAGGGCCAGATCATGGCCTACGATTCGACCGTGTGGGATTGGAAGTGGGATGGGAACATTGCCAGAGGCGAGCGGGAAAGCACCGCCGCCAATCCCAAGTATCCTTCGGCAACAAAGTGGGATGACAACACTAGACCGGCCATCCTCTTTGACCCGACCACGGCCAAGATGTCGTGGCCGTTGTTCAAGCCGCACTTCGGCAAACGGGTGCCATTCTCAGCCAACCACAGCGGTGCCCCCTGGCTGGAACCCATCCACCAGGATGCGAACGGTGAGCGGACCTCCGAGCCGGCCAAACCGGGCGAACAGGGCCGGTGGAGTCTCTGCCCAGACAATGCCAATCAAAAGTTCTACAACATTCATTTTGTCCATATGCCGATCACTCTGGCCAAGAAGCAGGGGAAAGAGCCGGCCATGGTCGACAAGGACGGTTTGATTTACGTGCTGCATGAGGAAGAACGTTTGACCAGAGCAAATGACGACTTGAAACTTCCGGCGGTCATTCGTGCAAACGTGTATGACTGCGTGGATTTGTTACTGACGAGCGAGTGGGACGACGATGATTACACGAATTTCCAATCGTCCAAGATCAACATTCATCCCCACTTCTTTCAGTTCGACACGGGGAATTCGGATGGCGTGATCTCCGGATTCGAGTATGAAATGTCGGTCCGGCCGTTCACCATGTGGGGGAAAAAGACCAAGCATGGGTTGCCGGCACCGATGGTGGCCAAGCTGGCCAATGCTACAAAAGCGGGGGCTTTGTCGATCAAAATACAAATGGCGCCGGGCGCCACGGCGTTCCATCTCAACACCGAGGTGATGGTTGGGATGGACTGTTTGGAGAAGGGCAACGATCCGACGGCCTCATTGCCACGGGACAAGAGCTGTCAGGAAGTGGCCCGTATTAAAGACATCAAGGGCGATGTGGTCACCTTCTTCAAGCCCCTGAAGCAGAACCATCCGGCGGGCGACCTCGTGTCGCCGGAATTCGTGCGCTATCGGTGGTGGGTGGATGTCGATATGGGAACCGTGTTCTGGCACGACCACGCGTTTGGCGCGACAACCTGGCCGCATGGCGGGTTCGGCGTAACGATCGTGGAGCCGTTCGGGTCCACCTATCACGATCCGAAGAACGGCAAGCTGGTGTATAGCGGTCCTATTGCCGATATTCACGGCAATGAGCCGATCGGGGCCGGCGTGAGCGGAAGTTTCCGTGAGCTGATGGTCTCGATTCATGACACGGTGCCGCATACGGTCAACGTCATCGAAGCCGGCAATCCTCCTGGACAGCCGATCGAAGTGGCGCTGGAAGCCGGCAAGACCATTTCCTTCCAGATGCCGGATAAAATCATGAATGCGCCGAACAAGTACATCAACGGCGGAACGCACACGACCGGCAGCGGTTTCAACTTCCGCGCGGCACCGTTTGCACAACGCTTGTCCAATAATCCGGATACCTCAAAGCTGTTCAGCAGCGCGATCCATGGCGATCCCGGCACGCCGCTCTTGCGGGCGTACACAGGCGACACCATGGTGTTTCGTCTGTTGCATCAGCTGATGAACGAATCGCATGTGTGGACCATCTCGGGCCACACGTTCCTCACGGAACGGTATGCGGGAGATGCCAATCGGAAGAACTCCATTCACATCGGGATTGCCGAGCGGTATGACCTCGTCACGAAAGCCGGAGGATTCCAGGGCATGCCCGGCGATTACATCCACTTCAACGGCCGGACGTCACACTTTGCCGAAGGTGGATGGGGTATCGTGCGCGTGCTCGACAAGGAAACGGCGGATCTGAAGCCGCTGCCCAGGGGAACCAATCCTCTCGGGATTCCTGCGACGCCTGGTTCTGTCTGTCCGTCTGATGCCCCGGTAAAGAGCTTCAACGTCGTGTCGTTGGACCGTCCGATGAAGCTCCACCCGAAGGCGCCGGACGTGATCGAGGTAGACTTCGAGCGCAAGATCGAGATGACGATGCCGGAAGGCAAGATCTTCGCGCTTGAAGAAGAAGCGGTCACGGTGGCGGGCAATGTGATGCCGAATCCACTCACGTTGCGTGCCAATCTGGGCGACTGCATCAAGGTCAATCTGAAGAACAAGATGAAGGCAAGCCGGGCGTCCTTCTTTGCGCCGGGCCTGGCCTTCGATCCGAAAGACAGCCAGGGCCTGAACGTCGGGAACAACCCCGGCGATCAGACGATTGCCCCGGGCGAGAGCCGCACCTACACCTACTTCGCGCATCCGGCGAACAAGGAGACGACGTCGCTGGTGTGGGACGGTGGAAACATCGTGGTGAATCCTCGGAACGGATTGTACGGAGCGATGATCATTGGTCCGAAGGGTTCCCAGTATCGGGACCCTGTCACCGGGGCCGATATTTCGCAGAAGAATTCGTGGCGTGCTGACGTCATCGTTGATGCCAGCCTGCCGGAGAACGTCGGGAAGCGGAATTACCGAGACGTGGCCCTCTTCTTCCAAGATGAGGACAACATTATCGGGACCGCGTTCATGCCATACGTGCAAAACGTGGCCGGGTTGACGTCGGTCAACTACCGCGCGGAACCGTACAAGTTCCGTGAGGAGCAAGGCTGCTCGCTGGGCAAGATTTTCCAGCCCTGCGTCGTGGATAAGCCCGAAGATCCGGTGACGCCCCTGATCGAGGCCCATGCCGGTGACGCGATCCGTATCCATGTGATCGGCGCGAATAGCGAACAGAACGGAATGTTCGGGGTCGAAGGCCATGAGTGGCCGATCGAGCCCTACATGCCTGGTGCCGACATGATCAGCGTGGTGGAGTACGCCGGGTCTGAGATCCTCGATGTCTTCATCCGTGGCGGTGCGGGCGGCCCGTATCGTCAGGTGGGAGACTTCGTGTGGTCCAATGCGCGGTTGCCCTACACGCAGTCAGGACAATGGGGCTACCTCCGTGTGTTGCCTGTCGGTGATTCACGGATCCAACCGCTGGGGACTCAGGGAATCGGCGCCAAGCGTGCGGATGTGCAGCCCGAACCGAAAGCCATCCCGACCGCGATGAAGTAAGCGAGTGGACATGGTGTAAGGCCTGATGGGGGAGCTGCCGTAACACGTAGCTCCCCCATCTGTTTTGTGGGAATCGTGGCTGAGTGCAGCGAGATAAAGGACTAAGATCCGAAAATTCAGTCACCTCAGCAACCTCATCACGAGGAGGCCGGAGGGAAAATGGCACTGATGACAAAATCTTGTGACAGGACTGGTGATGCTGTCGTTGGGCAGTCCTGCCTTTGCGTATGAAGAAATCACGGTGTCGGAGGGTGGGACCCTCATGGGCACCGTGAAGCTAGAGGGGAAGGTCCCAAAGCCGAAAGGGTACAACCTTATAACGTTGCCGGACCAATATCTATTGCGGGCGCATTTCCGATGGGCAAGGCTGGCGCATTCTGCAACCGTTCCAGGTCGGGCCGGCGGGCGAGTTTCGCGACGTGGTGGTGCTATCTGGAAGGGATCGAGAAAGGCAAACCCTTCGCCGAAAAGGGCATGCCGCAAATCGAGGCGAAAGACTGCCTCTTTCTCCCGTTCACGACAGTCGTGCGGGACGATCAATCGGTGACGGTGGTCAACATGGACCCCGTCATGCACGACATTCAGGCCTATGAAACCTCGCATTTAGGTCCGCGCGTGCTGTTCAACGTGCCGCTGCCGATGAATCCGGCAGCACCCGCGCAACTTGAAGGATCGCAGCGATGCCGGGATGTACCACAAACACATGGCCGGCCCGCCGATGAAGCAATTGGTCAATCTCAGCAAGGGCCGCCGGGTCTTCGTCATGCAATGCGGGTTCCACGCCTACATGGAGAGCTGGGGCCTGGCCGTCACCAATCCGTACTTTGCCAAGACGGACGAGCAGGGCCGGTTCACCATGACCGATGTGCCGCCGGGCACCTATAAGCTGGTCGTCTGGCATCCCTATATCCGTACCACGATAGAGCAAACAGTCACCATCGGCCCGAAGGGGACAGTGGAGGCAAATATCGTGGTCCCGGCTCCGACTGGGCGGCTCTACGCCAACGAGGTGATGGATCATCCGTACACTCGCTACAACGTGCCGGAGGAAACGCAGAGAGAAATCGATCCGATGATCAAAAGCAGGAGCACTGAGCACGGGCGTTTTCACGCCAATCAGATGGTCGAGCGTCTGTACGTGCGTTAGACGATAGCGCAGGATGTGCAGAGCCAGATCCTGCCGACGACGGAGAAGCAAACGTACTAATAAGTATGAGGCAGTGGGCATGAGACGATGGGGTGGTTTCTGTGAGAAGCAGTGTCGGGTCGTTCTGTTCTTGTTCGCCTATTGTCTTTTGCCGCTAGCCTCTTACCCGGGTGATGCACAGGCCGATCATTTGTCTCCCAAGCACGATCCCTGGGCGCAGCCATGGGAGTTGGAGCGATTGGCGTTGCTGGATGTTCCCGAGGGGCATGGTCCCTGTGCCGGGGGGACCTTTCTTGATGGGTAGCGATCCCAAGGTGGATCGCGCAGCCGGCCCGCAGGAACAGCCGCAGCGGCCCGTCTCTCTCGATGTCTTTGAAATCGATCGGTATGAAGTCACCAACGTCCACTATCTCCGGTTTGTGTTGGCCACAGGCACGGCCTGGCCGCCGTTTTGGATGCAGGATCCGTTTCTCGAAAAGATGGCGTCGCATCCGGTCATCGGGGTCAGCTGGCAAGAGGCCAATGCCTATTGCCGATGGGTGGGGAAACGTCTTCCGACCGAAGCGGAGTGGGAAAAGGCGGCGCGAGGTGAGGATGGGCGGATCTTTCCCTGGGGCAACGAACCAGCCGGGTGGATCAAAAGCAATATCGCGCATTCGGGCTCGAAGCGCGGGTCCAAATATCCGCCTCTGGCCAATGTGAATCGGTATGACAAAGGGGTCAGTCCCTACGGCGTCTATCAAATGGCGGGCAATGTCAGTGAATGGGTGTCGGATTGGTTTGACCCTGAGTATTACCAGCGTAGCCTGTCAAATAATCCAACGGGACCGGCTGCCGGCGAACTCAAAGTATTCCGCGGTGGCTCATGGAACGAAGATCCGGAAGTCGCGCGATCCGCCGGCCGTAATGGCGGCACACCAGACCGCAAAAGCTATTTGACGGGATTTCGTTGTGCGAAATCAACAGTCAGGCAAGGGGCTAGAGGCGAGAGGCGAGGAGGTTGAGCCTGTCTCCCCCTCGCCTCTTGCCTCGCGCTGATAGCCTGGGTAACAAAGGAGGCCGAATCATGCACAGATCGAGAGCGGAGACATTGGTGACGGTCAATCGGTGTCGTGAATGCGCTCATCGCCGTGGCAGTGGCCTTGGTGATTGCGAACGTCGCCTGGGGGCTCGATACGCAAGACATCACCATTGAGTGGACTGACGCAGGTAAAAAGATCGCCGCAGAGCGGGTGGCCAACTGGAAAACCAAGGATGATCATGGTCCCTGTGCCGGCCGGTGAATTTCTGATGGGCAGCGACAAGAAGACGGATCGGCTGGCCTATCGAAGCGAGATCCCGCAGCGGCGCGTCTATCTGGACGCCTTCGAGATCGGCAAGTACGAAGTGACGGCCTTGGAGTATCTCGAGTTTGTGCTCGCGACGAACCGCTTGCCGCAACTGGACTGGCGGTATGACGGCGGAAATTTCCAGGAGGCGATGGCGAATCATCCCATCATGCACGTGTCCTGGTATGACGCCGATGCCTATTGCAAGTGGGCTGGGAAGCGGTTGCCGACGGAAGCAGAATGGGAGAAAGCGGCGCGTGGAGTGGATGGGCGGCTCTTTCCCTGGGGGAAAGAATATGCGGGGCCGAGCAGGGCGAATTTCGGAAGAACCGGACTTTCGGGCCCGGTGCGGGATCGTCCAGAACGATTACTATTGTACCCACCGATTATTTCCGTTGATAAGTACGAGAATGCCGTGAGCCCTTATGGTCTGTACCAGACGATCGGGAACGTGGCCGAGTGGGTATCCGATTGGTATGACCCGGAATATTACACAACGGCGCCGGATCGGAACCCCAAAGGCCCGGAGACCGGGACCCAGAAGGCCTTCCGGGGCGGTGGCTGGATGGACAGCACGACGACCATGCGGGTTGCGATGCGGAACGGAACTGATCCAAATACGAAGATCAATTGGATGGGATTCCGATGCGCGCGGGATGTGCAAGCGACGCCGACCACTCAAGTCTCGCAACGAGTTTCGTTCTAACGTTGACGGGGAATGGGAACGTCACGTGCTGCGGGATCTGTGGATAGAGGCACCAATCGTGAACCTCGTCATCCATATTCCTCACGGTGGTGCTGACGAGGCTGCGGTTGCATTCAGTCTCGCTCAGCAAGCGCCGAGCTTTACGATGGAGTGGAGGGGGGGAGATCGCATGAGCATTGCGATTTTTCCGTCACTCCCGACCGGCATTGATCTGGCCGTGCAGCTTGTCGGGGAAGCGATTCAGATTTCCGGGGCCTGGGCAAGTGTCAATGCCCGTGCCCTCTCGAGCCTTGCAAAGCTCTGGCAGCGGCTGAACTGTTATCGTGACAGTCTGAACGCGCCGGATCGTGGGCGTTATTGTCTGGAGAAAACCGCGTTTTTTAATACCCTGGTGGGGTGTGAAGCGCATCGGTGTCCTGTCCCGTGCCAGTTTATTTGCACACCCTGTATGCGCATGTCACAGGATGAGTCGCCCGTTGATGTCGAACGCCGATTCGAGGCGGCGATGGAACTGGCAGAAATCGCCTGGTGCCCAAATCTTAAGATGCCTGGATTCGGCAGTCAGGTCGGACGAGTACTCCTCACAATCGAACCCGGATCTGGGAAAGATCGATCAGTGGATTGGCGGCGGTGATGATCGTCCTGCTGGTCTGGGTCCATCTGCTTGCGGCGATCAGCTGGATCGGCGGGACGATCTTCTTGTCGGTTGTGCTGGTGCCGGTGCTCAAGAGCGAACCCTTCGCGTCACAGAGGGCCTTGCTTTTTCGGACCATCGCCAGGCGGTTCCGCGTGGTAGTCTGGGGCGGGATCGCTGTCCTTCTTTTCACGGGTCCTCTGTTGCTGCATCAGCGGGGGATTCCGATCACGGACCCATCGGTATGGCCGGTGGTCCTGGCGGCCAAGCTTGAGCTCGTGACGATCCTTCTTCTCTTGACCCTGACCCACGATCTCATCATCGGGCCTCGCGTCTGGCGGATCGCACAGATCCCCACGGAGGGCCGAAGCAGGTCCGATCAGACACTAGTTGTGTGGTCTCCATGGATCGCTCGCTTCTCACTCCTTCTTGCGTTGGCCGTCCTGATTGCTGCGGTCATGCTCGTGCGGAACTAAGCGACGCCATTCCATGGGAGGCATCAGACCTTCGCTGGTCTCTGCTTGGACCTGTAGCCTTACGCGACATTGGCCATAACGTTCAATGTAGCAGGACTCCCCCACATCCATTTTTGCCTATCCAATATCGCTCGAACCATTCAATATTCCTGAAAGAATCTTCAGGAATGGGGGTTCGATGTCAGGGCCCCTTCTTTGCAGTTCCAAGGTGCGAGAATGACTGGATGGTCTGTGCAGTCTCTTCCACCGGTCGGAGCTTGCATGATACGAGTCGTCCTTCTTTCTGCTGCGGTCGTCCTTATTCTGACCGGAATCGCATCCCACTGTGCCACTGCGGGTGAGGCGGTCCAGGCTTCCCCTGAGCTTCGTCTCAGTTTACACTGCCAGTCAGGCGTCGATTCTGGATCCTGGGGAACCAGAATTACGGCCCACTCCCTATGGGCAGTTTTTCAATCAGAAGATCGACAGCTCGGGATGTGTCCGTATCTGGGCTGCGAGTCGTATGACATCGAGAAGAGGTAATCACTATGCCAGTGAATAAAAAAATCTCATTTTCAATCTGGTATGTCTTTCTCGCCATCTGGGCGGTCATTCTCGTGCACGATTACATTCTGGCTATGCAGAAGATTGAAGAGCTTCCGTATAGCGAATTCAGGACACTCGTGGCGTCCGGCAATGTGGCGGAAGTGACGGTCACTCATCAAACATTGACTGGGAAGCTGAAGCCGGAAGAGGGATCCAAAGAACAGAAGTTGTTTACGACTATTCGGGTCGACGACCCTGATCTTGTCAAAGAGCTGAATGCCCATCACGTCAAGTTCACCGGCGTGATTGAGAGTACGTTCTTGAGGGACATCATCTCGTGGGTGCTGCCGGCGCTGGTCTTCGTTGGTATCTGGTTTTTCATTTTCCGGCGTCTCGGTCAGGGCCAAGGGGGGTTCATGACGGTGGGGCAGTCGAAGGCAAAGATTTATGGCGAGAAGGACACGAAGGTCACTTTCGCGGATGTGGCCGGCGTGGACGAGGCAAAGGACGAACTGCGCGAGGTGATCGAGTTTCTGAAGACGCCGGAAAAGTTCACGCGTCTCGGAGGAAAGATTCCTAAAGGGATCTTACTCGTCGGCCCGCCTGGAACAGGCAAGACTCTCCTGGCCCGGGCCGTGGCCGGAGAGGCCGGGGTAACCTTTTTCAGCATCAGCGGGTCCGAGTTTGTGGAAATGTTTGTGGGGGTCGGGGCAGCCCGCGTGCGGGACCTGTTCGAGCAGGCGAAGGTCAAAGCGCCCTGCATCATCTTTATTGACGAATTGGATGCGCTCGGGAAAGCCCGTGGGATGGGACCCATGGCGCATGAGGAGCGTGAGCAGACCTTGAACCAATTGCTGGTCGAGATGGATGGCTTCGATCCCCGCATCGGCGTCATTCTCATGGCGGCCACCAATCGGCCTGAAATCCTGGATCCCGCACTGTTGCGGGCCGGCCGGTTCGATCGCCAGGTACTGGTCGATCGTCCGGATAAGATCGGCCGCCTGGCCATCTTGCGCGTCCATGCGAAGCAGGTGGTTCTGGGCCCTGATGCGGACCTTGCGGTCATTGCCGGAATGACCCCCGGCTTCTCGGGTGCCGATCTCGCCAATATCATCAACGAGGCGACGCTTTTGACAGTCCGCCGGGGCAAGGAGCAGGTCGGTCTCCCGGAATTGCAAGAAGCGGTGGAACGGGTCGTCGCCGGCTTGGAGAAGAAGAACCGAGTGCTCAACAAGATGGAAAAAGAGCGAGTCGCCCACCATGAAGTGGGCCACGCACTGGTGGCGTTGTCGTTTCCAGGAGCAGACCCGATTCAGAAGATCTCGATCATTCCTCGTGGGATTGCCGCGTTGGGCTATACCCTCCAGCTCCCGACGGAGGATCGCTTCCTGATGACCAAGACGGAGTTGCAGAACAAGATTGCCGTCTTACTCGGAGGGCGGATTGCGGAAGAATTGACCTATGGCGAGGCCTCCACGGGCGCGCAGAATGACTTGGTCAAGGCCACGGACATTGCCAAGAGCATGGTCAAAGCCTACGGGATGAGTGACAAGCTGGGCACCGTCACGCTCGATCGTGAACGCCAGCCCCTCTTTATGCAAATCCAGCCGTCTCAGGAGAAAGGCGACTACTCGGAGGAGACTGCTCGCGAGATCGACTGCGAAGTCCGCCGTATCATCGATGAGCAATACGAGCACGTGAAACGGCTGCTGGTGGTACGGAAGGCCGCGCTCCTCGAAGGGGCGAAGAAGTTGCTCGATCAAGAGGTGATCAGCGGGGCGGATCTCAAGGCCATCCTGGACAAGTACTGAGGCGCAGACTCACATCGGCAATGAAGGTTGATGATGAAGCCATCGTTCAAAACCGGTCTGAGTTTTGGTCTTACGTCGGGCGTGATTACGACATTGGGGTTGATGGTGGGACTCCATTCGGGTACCCACTCACGATCCGTCGTGATCGGCGGCATTGTCACGATCGCGGTGGCTGATGCGCTCTCCGATGCGCTGGGCATCCATATTGCGGAGGAGTCCAGGAATAACGGGAATGTGTTGGAAATCTGGGAATCCACCATTGCCACCTTTGTGGCCAAGTTCCTGATCGCGATGACCTTTGTCGTGCCGGTGCTGCTGTTGCCTTTGGAGGAGGCCATGACGGTGAGCGTGGGATGGGGACTCACGCTGCTCGCGGTGCTGAGCTATTTCTTGGCACGAGCCCAGGAGATCCCGGCCTGGATAGTCATCGCGGAGCATTTGGTCATTGCTGTCAGCGTGATTGCGATTACCCACTACGTGGGCGACTGGATTCACAGGAACTTGAGTTAGCAGGATGCTGAAAAAGTTCGCCAGCAGAGGGTGGGTACGGAGCATCGAAGTTCTCGCCTGCGAGATAGTTTTTCCGCAGCCTGTTCGTTCATAGTGCGACGAAGATGTCACTGAGGGGACCACTGATGGTGCAACCACCGTTCGTCGCATACTTTTCCATGGAGATCGGCCTTGAGTCCGGAATGCCGACCTATTCGGGTGGGCTTGGGGTGCTCGCCGGCGATACGATTCGCTCGGCTGCGGATCTCGAAGTGCCGATGGTGGCGGTGTCCTTGCTGCACCGCCGAGGGTACTTCTTCCAGCGTCTGGATGCTCACGGTCAGCAAGGCGAGGAGCCAGTCGCATGGCCGGTCAATGATTTCGCGGAACAAATCGACGAGCGGGCCACGGTCTACATCGAAGGCCGCACGGTCCATGTCAGGGCTTGGCGGTATCGAGTAGCAGGTGAGTCCGGGTCTGTCGTTCCCGTGTACCTGCTCGACACGGATGTGAGCGAGAACCAGCCCTGGGATCGGACTCTCACCGATGTGCTCTACGGGGGTGACGACCATTATCGCTTGTGTCAGGAGGTGGTGCTGGGGATCGGGGGACTCCGCCTGTTGCGGGCCCTCGGCTACCTGGACATTCGCCGGTTCCATTTGAATGAGGGGCATGCCGCCTTGCTCGTACTCGCGCTGGTGGAAGAAAAACTGGCCTTGCAGAGCCAGTCACAATCCATATCGGCCGACCTCATCGACTCCGTTCGTGAACAGTGTGTCTTTACGACCCATACCCCCGTGCCGGCCGGTCACGATCAATTCCCCGAGGAACTCGCCCGGCAGGTGTTGGGAGATCACCGGTGGGACAGGCTTAAGGCTTGCGGCATGGAGCAGAAGTTGAATATGACGCAACTGGCTCTGCGGGGCTCTCGGTATATCAATGGAGTGGCGATGAAGCACGGGGAGGTCTCCCACAGCATGTTCCCCGGCTACCCGATCCATTCCATCACCAACGGAGTTCACGCGGTGACGTGGACCGCTCCGCCGTTCCAGAAACTCTTCGACACCCACCTGCGGGATTGGCGGCGCGATCAGCTCTCGCTTCGCTATGCAGTGGGCATTCCCACCTCGGACATTTGGGCGGCCCATGTGGAAGCCAAGCGCACGTTAGTCGAGCATGTGAATCGGGAATCGAACGCGGGATTCGATCGTGAGGTGTTGACGATAGGATTCGCCCGTCGGTTTGCGGCCTACAAACGTGCCGGTCTGATCTTTCAGGATCTCGAACGGCTCAAGAAGATTGTCCGAGCGGCCGGGCCGATCCAGATCGTCTTTGCCGGCAAGGCTCATCCACACGACCGCGATGGCAAGGACCTGATCGTGCATATCCATGAGATGCGGGATGCGCTGCATGGTATCGTTCCGGTGTCGTACCTGAGTAATTACGATATGGATGTGGCCAAAATGCTTTGTGCCGGCGTCGATGTGTGGCTCAATACCCCTTTGCCGCCCATGGAGGCATCTGGGACGAGCGGGATGAAGGCGGCGATGAACGGGGTCCCGAGCCTGAGCGTGCTGGACGGCTGGTGGATCGAGGGTCACCTCGAAGGTGTGACCGGTTGGTCGATCGGCGATCGAGTGGAGGCCTGCCTGGAGCCTCAGCCCGGGATGGATGACTGTCACGGAGTGGAACTCTATAGGAAACTGGAAGAGAAGGTCTTGCCCTGTTTTTATAAGGAGCATGAACGCTTTATCGAGATCATGCGGCACGCGATTGCATTGAACGGAGCGTTTTTCAATACGCAACGCATGGTCGCACAGTACCTCCATGATGCCTATCGATTGGGACAAGCGCCTTTGCAGCAGGGTTTGGGGTCGGGCGGGTGAGAAGTCTGGCCCTCTTGAGCATCCTCCTAGTGATGGAAGTCATTCAGCGGATGAAAGGGCGATCGTCCTCGGTCGATTGTCCGGTCAGAATCCGTTATGGGAATGGCGGTTGAGAGGGATCGAGCAGGATTCTGAGTGGCAAAAAGAACAGTGCGCCATTAGCTTTCCCTGGTTTTTTGGCAGTGTATACACGTTGCTTCTGGTGTGGAGCCTGGCAAAGTTACTGAATCCCTGAGTCATACGTTACCCCGGGAGGAACTCTCCTACCATGTCTGGTACTTGGAGTTTTTGGAGCAGCCCACCGGCCGAGGTGTTTCAGCAGCTCGATGCGGGCCCCCAAGGACTCTCCGGCGATGAAGCTCGACAACGTCATCTGCGCGATGCGCATCTTCTCTTAAAACCGAAGAGCCGACTGTCCACCTACGAGTTGCTCTTTCGACAATTCACCAGCCCAATCATTCTCATCCTTCTGGTCGCCGCTGGGCTGGCCTTCTTCCTGGCGGATCGGACCGACACGGCGATCATTCTCATGATCGTGCTCGCCAGCGGCCTGCTCGGGTTCTGGCAGGAACGGAGCGCAAACCAAGCGGTGGCGAGGCTGCTCGCGATCGTGCAGATCAAAGCGGATGTGTGGCGCGACGGAAAATCGGCCGCCGTGCCGGTTGAGGAGGTCGTATCGGGCGATGTCGTCCTGCTCAGAGCGGGCGACACGATTCCCGGCGATTGTCTGCTGGTTGAATCAAAAAATCTGTTCGTGGATGAGGCGACGCTCACGGGCGAGACCTATCCGGTCGAGAAAGTCTGCTGCCTGTTGTCAGCCGATACTCCGCTGGCTCGCCGGACGAATAGTCTTTTTCTCGGGACTCATGTCGTCAGCGGAACCGCTACGGCGGTCGTGGTGCATATTGGGTCGGATACGGAATTCGGGAAGGTTTCGGGCCGATTACGACTCAGGCCGCCCGAGACGGAGTTCGAACGAGGCATCAGACAATTCGGCTATCTGCTCTTGGAAGTGACCGTCGTGTTGGTCGTCGCCATCTTTGCGGTCAACGTGTATCTGGCCAGGCCCGTACTCGAAGCCTTTCTGTTCTCCCTCGCCCTCGCGGTCGGGCTCACCCCGCAACTGCTGCCGGCCATCATCAGCATCAATTTGGCCCATGGGGCCAAGCGAATGGCCCAACAGAAAGTAATTGTGAAGCGATTGGCCTCGATCGAGAACTTCGGGAGCATGACCGTCTTCTGCTCGGACAAGACAGGGACGCTGACCGAAGGGCTCGTTCGGCTGAAGGCCGCTTGCGATATCACGGGGAATCCAAGCGAGCGTGTGCTCTTGCACGGCGCACTCAATGCGAGTTTCGAAACCGGGTTTCATAACCCGATCGACGAAGCCATCCGTGCCGCCCGCTCGTTCGATCTGTCGTCCTATCGGAAGTTAGATGAAGAACCTTACGATTTCGTCCGCAAACGGTTGTCTGTGTTAGTCGCGGCGCCGGCCGCCAATCTCTTGGTGACCAAGGGGGCGTTGGCGAATGTACTGGCGGTCTGTTCAACCGCCGAGACTGCGGACGGCAGCTTGGTCGAGTTGGCTGCCGTGCGGGATGCAATTCTATTGCAGATGGCGCAGTGGGCTGGCAAGGGATGGCGGGTGCTCGGACTTGCCTTGCGTGAGATGGGTGTACGAGATGGCATGACCAGGGACGATGAGGCGGACATGACGTTCTTGGGGTTCCTGGTGTTCGAAGATCCCATCAAGACCGATGTCCTGGAGACAATCGGCCGCCTCCAGGGGCTAGGCGTCACCTTGAAGATCGTGACCGGTGACAATCGTCTCGTCGCGGCTCACGTCGGACAGGCGATTGGCTTGTTGAATGGAAATCTCTTGACCGGCGGGGATCTGCGGCAGATGAGCGACGAAGCGCTGGTATCGCGCGTGAATGACGTCCATGTGTATGCCGAGGTCGAGCCGAATCAAAAGGAACGAATCATCCTGGCGCTGAAAAAGGCAGGCCAAGTCGTCGGCTATAGTGGCGATGGCATCAATGATGCCTCGGCATTGCACGCGGCGGACGTCGGCGTGTCCGTCGAAAGCGCGGTAGACGTGGCCAAAGAAGCGGCGGATATCGTGTTGCTGGAAAAGGATCTTGGCATCCTTGTCGAAGGAGTGCGGGAAGGACGGAGGACGTTCGCCAACACGTTGAAGTATGTCTTTATGGCGACCAGCGCGAATTTCGGCAACATGTTCAGCATGGCGGGGGCGTCCCTGTTTCTGCCGTTTCTCCCTCTGTTGCCCAAGCAAATATTATTGACCAATCTCCTGACCGATGTGCCGGAAATGACTATTGCCGGCGATCGTGTGGATGAGGAGCTGATCGATCGGCCCAGGCGATGGAACATCGCCTTCATCAGGAAATTCATGCTCACGTTCGGCTTGGTGAGTTCCATATTCGATTATATTACGTTTGGTGTGCTGCTCTTGTACCTACAGGCCGGTGTGGAGGAATTCAGAACCGGATGGTTCGTGGAGTCGGTGATCTCCGCCTCGGTCATCGTCCTGGTCGTTCGGAGTCGTCGGCCGTTCATTCGCAGCCGACCGAGCCGTGGCCTGCTGCTTGCAACCCTTGCGATTGTGGGACTGACGTTGCTGTTGCCCTATACGCCGCTGCGCGGGCCGCTGGGGTTTGTACCCTTGCCGCCGGTGTTCCTGGCGGCCTTGCTCTGCATCGTTGTCGGGTATGTTGTTGCGGCTGAGGTGGCGAAGAAAGTCTTTTACCGGCGTGTCCTCTATTGACGAGGGCCGGCGCTGCTACTGCCCTTCGATGGTCAGGTGATCTGTAATTACACAGGGGAGGATCACGATGAAGACGCGCATAGTTCTTTTGACCCTATGGCTTGGTGCTGGTTTATGGGTGGGCTGTCATCCGGTTCCACAGGTGGCTGACGCTTCAAGAGTCGCTGATGCTCCCAAAACAGGCCAGATTACCTTTCAGAAACACTGTGTCGCCTGCTGATGTCTCTTCTCTGTGGCGTCTTGCGACAGTGAACTGATGCCCAGCGGGGTCTTTCTCGCCACTTGCGTCGATCTGTCGGTACGGACTCCTGAACCTCTCTCCTAACATACTGTTTATGCAAAGGTTTAGCCGCGCAGATTTCTGCGCCTAGCTGGCATCTCACTCGCAAGGACTCTCAAAGGGTGAAAAGGCAGGAAGGCCTGCTCTTTATGGAGGCGACGCGATGAGAGTTGTCCTTGTCGGGCTCGTGGTTGTGGCGGTTGCTGGTGGGGCAAGCCTGAAAGAATTGAACGTGTCTCAGCCGGAGCGTGATGTGCTCAGCGGCAGGGTTATCTATTCGACAATCTGCGCTCGTTGTCATGGAATCGATGGGAAGGGCGAGGGGGAGATGAAGTTCACTCCTCCAGCCGCTGACCTCACGTCCCCGGCGATTCAAGGGAAGCTGGATGCGAGATTGTTTAAGAGTGTCCATGACGGCAAACCTAATACCGCGATGGGAGCGTGGAGGGAATCACTTTCAGACGACGAGATTTGGGATGCGCTCGCCTATGTTCGCACGCTGGCTCCCGAAGGAGTTGGCGGCATGGGAAGCGGGCTTCGATGAGATCGACGTTCTGTCGGATTATCTTGGGACTGTGGATCGTAACGTTTGGTGTTGCTGGATGGTTCTTCGTGCAGGGGTGGACAGCGCCTGGTACGGATGGACGGATCCAAATCGTCTTAGCGCCGGCAGAGCGAGACCTGATTCTGGGCGAGATGCGGATGCTCCTGAAGGCGGTTCATGGCACGGTCACGGGCTTAGCGGGCCAGAGACAGGAGGCAGATCGAGTGCAGATCGAACAGGCGGCCCGCTCGGCTGGCATGGGCATGGCTGCGGATGTGAACCCAGCGCTCCTGGAGAAATTGCCGCTTCCGTTTAAGCAAATGGGCATGTCGATTCATAAGGACATGGATGCGCTCGCGGATGCAATCGTCCAAAAAGAAACCCCACAACAGATTCTGCAACGCCTCTCCAGCATAACTGCGCGCTGCACGACGTGCCATGATTTGTATCGATTCTCCACAGACCATTGAGACATGAGACGTATGATGGCAGAAAAAGAGCGAACAATTCCGAACCATTTTCAGCGCAGAATTCTCTAATGCGGCAGAGCCAAGATCGAGTACGCCGAGGAGTCATTCTTATGTTTAGCGCATCACTCTTCACGTCTTCGAACAGGGAGGTACAGTCATGACATGCAATGTAGGGGGAGTGGAACGGCCGATCCGGATCGTCGTGGGGATTGCATTGCTCGGGATCGGAGCCTTTGTGGGGTTGCCCCCGGTAGGAACTGGTATAGCATTGGTCGTCGGGACGATTGCGTTGGTTACAGGCGCGATCGGGTTCTGCCCGGTCTGGACCTTGCTGGGAATGAATACCTGTCCCACGAAGAGGGGATAAGGAGCGCTGTCAGGACGGACCGTCGGTTCAAGTGTCCCAGCCATGGAAGCGTCTTTGATGTGAAAGGAGAGGTGTTGGCTGGTCCGGCTCCCTGTGCTCTGGACCACCTGCCGACAACAATTGAAGAAGGACGGATGCTTGTCATGTACAAAGAGTTCAAGTCCGGACAGAAGGTGCAAATTGAGCTGTAGTCTGGGCCTCTCGGGTGAGAGGCTGTATGGCTGAGCAAGACGGCACGCAGGCCACGAGAAGTCTGTGCGATCAACTCCAGATCACAGCGGAGGAACTGCAAACCAGACTGGCGTTTCTCTTCTTCGGTGAACAAGACGGGCGGAATCTGGTCGAGATCCGCGACGTGATCTCTTCCCACATCGACGAGATGATAGGAGAATTCTACGACCACTTACTACAATTCGAGGAATTGCGCGGGATCTTATCCGACACGAAACTCGTGGAGCGACTCAAGGGGTCGCAGCGCCATTACTTGCAGAGCCTTGGGCAACTCGACGATTACGTCGAGTATGCGGAGGGGCGGCTTCGAATCGGACTCACCCACGAACGAGTCGGGCTCAAACAGAAGTGGTACTTGGGCGCGTACCACAAACTCTTCGAGTTAATCCTGCAACGGCTCTCGGTTCGTTATTCGGGGGACGCTTGCAGGCTGTCATCATTGGTCCTCACGCTGCACAAGGTGCTCAGGCTCGATGAGATCTTTATCGTGGAGACGTATTACCATGCGACGAAGCAGCGTCTGGAAGACAGCCTCCGTCAACTGAGGGACGCCCATCGGCAGCTTGAAGGCTTATCCCGACTGGATTCTCTCACGCCTGTGAGCAACCGGCGCGCATTCATGGAGGCGCTGGCCATGGAATTTCAGAGGAGCCGGCGCTATCGTCATCCGTTCGCGCTGCTGTTTCTCGATGTGGACCACTTCAAAAAGATCAACGACCGGCTCGGGCATGTATTCGGCGATCATGTGTTGGTCCACGTGGTGCAGGAAGCCAGGGGAATGATCCGTCCGTCCGATATCATCGGCCGCTACGGTGGGGAGGAGTTTGTTATCGGTTTGGTGGAGTGCGATCAAGCCGGCGCCCTGCAGATTGCTGAGCGCATCAGGCGTAAAATCGCACAGGATCAGTTCGCGTGGGAACAGCATGTCACCGCTGTGACAGTCAGTATCGGGGTCGTCATGTTATCTTCGGAAATTGACCACGTCGAGATGCTCATTACACGTGCGGATCAGGCCATGTACCACGCCAAGCGCAGGGGCCGGAACCGAGTCCAGTTGTACAACGAAGAGTGCGCATCGAAGAGCCAGCCGAGATAAACGGAGGCACCCTGTACACATGGCTTGACCGCCGCTTGAACCTCAAGTCGGTCGAACGGACCCTGCCAGACGAGCCGATTTCCGGTGGACCTGTCCTATGTCGGCGACACAAGGCCAGAACGAGAATGGCATCTGAAACATTGTCGAGATCGTCAATCGGTTTCACCGGGGTCTTTCATCCCGAAATTTCCGTTAGACGATGAGCAACTCAACGACGTGACGATCTTCATACTGAGCTTTACGCGAACGCAATAAGTCGAAGTCGAGTGAGCGGAGCGTCGATTTGTATTCCGGATCTCAGCTTGAACCTCTTTCTGGCAGTCTCCTCATGTGGCATTCGGCAACAATCACGAGATCGGCATTGTGGCCTTTAGCTCCAGTGCGATCATAATCTTCCAGCGTATCATTTGATTTAACAGGTAAAATGACAGGCAAGTCATTCGTGTTGGTGGCATGGTCTTGGCACCAAGGACGGGCATGATGTGGCTGCTGTCGGCAATTCTTGGGTTGACCATGCTCGTGAGTTGTTCCGGCGAGAGTCCCCAGGTCAAAACCAAAAACTCTCAAGTGGCTGACCAAACCGCCAATGCGGCAATAGAATTCGCTCCGCCCTCCCTGGAAACCATTCCGGGCAGTCAACTTGGTGAACAGATCCGGCTTGGCTATCAGATTGTCGTCAACACGCAGGAATATGCCCGACCCTATGTCGGCAATCGCCTCAACTGCACCAACTGTCATCTCGACGGAGGGCTCAATCCGAATGCTGCTTCATTCGTCGGCCTTGCCGCAGTCTATCCCGAGTACCGCGCCCGCAACGCGAAGCTGAATACGCTCGCTGATCGTGTAAACGAGTGTTTTGAGCGGAGCCTCAATGGGCGGGCGCTTCCGCCAGACAGTTCCAAGATGCAGGCTATCGTGGCCTATATCACCTGGCTCTCGCATGGAGTGCAGCAAGGTGCGATTTTGCCATGGCGGGGTCTCCAGCCTATTGACTCACGGCGCCCCCTCGATCCAACCAATGGGATGAAATTGTTTTCGAGCAAATGTGCCTTCTGCCACGGCTCCGACGGCCTGGGTACAATGGGGGCACCGCCGATCTGGGGACCGCAGTCCTATAATGTTGCCGCCGACATGGCACGGGTGAGCGTTGCCGCCGCCTTCATCAAATCGAACATGCCGCGCAGCTGGGGCTGGACTCTGTCGGATAATGATGCGTACGACGTAGCTGCATATATCAACAGCCAACCCCGTCCTGACTTTGCTGACAAGATTCGCGATTGGCCGAAGGGCGGTAAGCCTGCGGACGCACCGTATTGAAACAGTGAGCTGATCAAGGGGTGCGAAGCCCGTACATCGTGAAACGTCCCGGACAACGAGTGAAGTATAAGGCAAGAACGGTGAGCGGCGACGCACAAAGGGCCTCTGCGAAGAGGATGATATGAAACTCACAGTGGCATACCACGGTGGATCGCGCTACGACATTACCAGCGGTGCGCACCGAGTGGTGACCGATCAACCGATCGAAGATGGGGGACAGGATGCCGGCATGAGTCCTGTCGAACTCTTCGTCGGTTCACTCGCCGGTTGTGTGGGTTATTTTGTTGGTCGGTACTGTGACCGCCATCAGATTTCGACCAAAGGGTTGAGCGTCGGAGCGGAATGGACCATGGCAGAACAGCCTCATCGGGTAGGACAGGTCACAGTCGCGATTCACTTGCCGCATCGCGTCACGGCGGAACAAAGCGAGCGGCTCCTCAAAGTGGCGCATGGCTGCACCGTACATCAATCCATCGCGGTGCCTGCAAGCGTGGCGATCGAACTCAATTCCCATCACATTGGAGAGAAGCAATCGTGAAAGAAGAACCGGCATCCCGGTCTCTGCTGCGGCGGATCTGGTCGATGTGCAGGCGTGGTTGAAGACGAGGTAAGGAATCAGGCGAGAGTGCCAAAGGTGAAAGGAGTGATGACATGCAGTTGAGAAGAGGGGTGTTCGCCGTAAGCATGCTTATCGTCCTGAGTGGACTGATCTTGTCCCCTCAGCTGTTGTTCGGGAGCGATCAATCGCGTGCGAAGGAAATCATTCAGCAGACCTGCGCGCAATGTCATCGATTGGAAGGCCAACCAGACTCACGCTTCAATCTGAAGGCGCCCGACCTTATCTGGGCCGGCAGCAAGTATAAGCGGCTCTGGTTGATCCGGTGGCTGACGGGTAAAGAAGCGCCATTGTATGCCAAGGGCTATCGATGGGATCTGACCGAGGTGCCCTCGAAGCATCCGATGGTCACCGAGTCGGAGGCCAACGCCATCGCCGATTATTTTGCTGAGCATAACAAGGATTCGCGAGTTAAAGTTGGCGCGTTTGATCTTTCGAAGGTGACGAAGTTCGAAGCCGCATTTGGTGGCATGGCCTACAAAGCGCACGCCTGTCTCGGCTGTCACGTGATCGAAGAGAACGGGAAGCTCATAGGCGGTCCGCAGAGTGCGTCGCTCGCAGCGGCCGGACAGCGGTATGACCAGGATTGGCTCTTCCGTTTCGGGCAGAATCCGCAAGACTTCACGCCGCACAGCGGCGAGTTTCTGGCCGACGCGACGGAGCCACAGCTCCGCGCGGTGATCGGGTTCCTGATGGTGCAAGGTGTGAAGGACTTCAAGTTCTACGAACCCTGGACAAGTCCTGAGTTCGGGATGGCCAGCGTTGATCGGGGTAAGGTCATCTATAAGGAGTATTGCTCGCAATGCCACGGCGCGACAGGCAAGGGTGACGGACCGGCCGCGTCCGGGTTGGAGCCGAAGCCAGCGATCCATGCCAATATCCCCTTCGAGAAGCTGCCGATCGATTATCTCTACAACATAATCAACCACGGCGGCGCGGCGATGGGGAAGTCGCCAAATATGCCGTATTGGAACTTGACGTTTGGTCAGCAGGGCGTGGCCGATGTCATGGCCTACTTGAAAGTGACGTTTAAAGGGGTGCCGGACATGGCGGCGGCTCCGAGTGGGGGCCAGGAGGGGACCTGTGTGCAACCGCGCAAGACCGCAAAGGCGCCGGACGAAATCTTGGCCAAGACGAATCCGCTTCCTGCATCTGCCGGAACGATCCAGGCGGGGAAAACCCTGTTCCTTAAGACGGCTCAGCCCGTTGCTTGTGCGATGTGCCATGGAGAACAGGGTGACGGGAAAGGATTCATGGGTGCAGCCTTGGTGCCGCCACCGAGAAATTTTACTTGTGGAGCAATGATGAAGGACATTCCCGATGGTCAACTATTCTGGATCATCAGGAACGGCTCGCCGGGAACGGGGATGATGTCGTTTGCAGGGTTACCGGATCAGGAAGTCTGGCAATTGATTCAGTACGTTCGATCGCTGGCGAAATAAGACGATGGTGAAGCGCGAAAGACTGCACGCAAGACATGTTTCACGAACGACGAGTGACGAGTCCAAGGAGGTATAGAGTGGCAACCTTTATTGTGTCAGGAAGTCGCGGCACGGACGATCCAACGATGGCGACGCTGCCGTTCATGGCAGCGAAGGTTGCGAAGGAGCAAGGGCATGACGTCGTGCTCTGGCTCTGGAATGAAGCCGTCACGCTCGGCCGCAAAGGAACTGCCGATCATGTGACGGGGGTGAACCTGACGCCGTTGAAAGATCTGCTGGCAACTGTGCAGGCAGCGAATATTCCCATCTGGGTCTGTGGGGCCTGTGCTGTGGCGCGACAGATAGGCGCGGGCGATCTCGTCTCGGGCGCGACGATCAAGGGGATGCCAGACTACATCAAAGCCGTCGCCGAGCGGGAGAAGAACATCGCTTTCTGACGAAGGAGGAGATATTCGATGCGCGAGACACTTGGACTCGTCCTGTGTTACCTCTTGGTTGGAGGAGAGATGTCGTTGTCCGAAGCGGCGGAACGGCACATGATGCAGCCTCGGGTGCCGGTCGACAAACTGGCCGAAGCCCGCGCACTCACGAGCCCGTTTCCGAACTCCCCGGAAATGGTCGAGCAGGGCAAAGCGCTCTATAACGGTAAGGGGACCTGCTTCAACTGTCATGGGAAAGATGGGGGCGGCAATGGGCCGGTGGCCGCTCAGCTGGATCCATCGCCTCGCAATTTCCAACACCATGGATTTTGGCGCCATCGCACGGAAGGCGAAATCTTCTGGGTGATCAAGAACGGTTCACCCGGCACCAGCATGATCGGATTTGTCGGCCAGCTAACGGATGAAGAGATTTGGGCCGTCATCCAGTACGAACGCAGCTTTGCCGGCGAGCATGGACCAGAAATGATGGGCCATGGAAAAGGCATGGGTCCCATGATGGGACCAGGAGGCGGCATGGGCGGCATGGAAGGCCGGGGACCGAGAGGTGGAATGGGGCCGGGCGATGATGAACTGCTGCCCCAAGTCCGACTCAAATCAATAACGATTTACCTACTGCTTCACTGATTCTACAGTGACGCAACCCTCACGAGCCTGCCGGGTTGTTGCCTTTCGCGACAGCCCTCACTTCTCGTGAGACCTAGAATGCCCCAAGGGAATGTCTCCTTCTCTCACTAGCTTCATTAAGGCCTCGTCAAATCACAGCAATCCCCCCCTCTCCCTCAGTGATTCCCTGGGTCTGCTTTTCTGGCACGACCTTCGCTTTTCAATCTAAATAAGAAAACCCTATTTATCCAAGGAGGAATCGCAATGGACAATCAAGAGACAAAATCTTCGGCACAAACCGTCGCACTCGCATTCTTAGGCGGTGCGGTTGCAGGGGTGGTGGCGGGTATTCTTCTCGCCCCGAAGTCGGGGGAAGAGACGCGCCGGGACTTGAAGAGGTATGCCAGAAGGGCCGAGGAGGAAGTGCTGGAGAAGGCGAAGGAAGCCAGAGCCGCCCTTGACGAGACGATCGAACGTGGCACGCAATTCATCGCGGAGAAGCGGGCGGACGTCGAGGCGGCGGTCAAGGCGGGACGAGAGACCATGAAGGAAAAAATGGATAAATGTTGTAGCTGACGTTACCGTCGTCAGGGAGGGCTATTGCGATGCTACCGGTCGACAATATTCGGAAGAAGCTGTTAACCCAACGGCGCAGCCTGTTTCGTCAGGCTGCTCAGACAGAAGAGGAACTGCACTGGTTCGAACGCGATGTCGAAAGCGAGGTGGAGGAACGGGGGCAGGAGGAGAGCATGGTTCGGCTGCTTGATCGTCTGGACGGGCGAACGAAAGCCGAGATCGAGGCGATCGACAGGGCGCTCTTCAAGCTGGGGTCAGGACAGTACGGCCGGTGTGAGCAATGCGGAAAGGCCATCACTCAGTCCAGGTTGGAGGCACTTCCCGCGGCCGCCACGTGTATGGCTTGCGCAGAGGCGGGGGAGGCTCGTGCGACGCTGAGGAAATAACTGATGCGAACGGTCCGCTTTCATGGTCGTGGGGGGCAAGGCGCGAAAACCGCCAGCCGAATCCTTGGAACGGCTGCATTCCTGGAAGGGTTCGTGGCGCAGGACTCGCCGATTTACGGAGCAGAACGGCGCGGCGCTCCAGTTGCGGCGTTCACGCGGATAGATACCGGACCCATCCGTGAACGGGGGATGATCTTCAGTCCGACGTTGGTCGTCGTGGCCGATGACACGTTGCTTGACGATCCATCAGCCCGTGTGCTCGAAGGAGTGCGAGAGGCCACGGCCGTGTTCGTCAATTCGGCGGTCCCATCCGATCAGCTACGGGCGAAGTTCGGCATTCCTGGTCATCTCACCACTCTTGATGTAACCGGCATGGGTTTGCAGCAGATGGGAAAGAGCACTGCGCTGAGCGCCCCGCTGGGTGCGGTTGCAGCAAGGCTATTTGCTCTCCATGTCGAGAGCCTTCGCACAGCCATTCAGCATGAACTGACCGACCTTGGGTTGGCCGAACCGGTGATCGCGAAGAACCAAGACTTCGCCCGGTCCTGTTATGAGGCGGTCTCTGTCGTTCCTGTCAGTGACGTGGCGGCGGGTATTGCCGACCAACCCTCGCTCTGGACGCCGAGCTATGACCCTCCCACCCGTGGAACCCCGATGATTTCAGCCGCCGCGAACACCGTCCTTCGCAAGACGGGCGGGTGGCGCACCTTTCGACCGGTGTTGCTTCCCGATAAATGCAACGGATGCTTTCTCTGTTTCACCTATTGTCCTGAGGGGGCCATTGCGATGACAACGGAGGGCAAGCCGGTCATCGACTACGACCATTGCAAGGGCTGCATGCTCTGTGTCGAGGAGTGTCCGACCGATGCGCTCTTGTCGCGGCGTGAATCGGAGGTGAAAGGCCGATGAACGGTGAATTGATGACCGGCAACATGGCGGCGGCGTGGGGGGCCAGGCTGGCGGATGTGGACTATGTGCCTGCATTTCCCATCACGCCCCAAACAGAGATCGTTGAAGCATTGTCCAAGTGGTGTGACAGCGGCGACATGGATGCGCGTTTCGTCACGATGGATTCCGAGCACTCGATGATGACGGCGGCCGGCGCCGCTGCGGCGACCGGCGCGCGAGTGTTCACCGCCACGTCGAGTCAAGGCCTGCTCTATGCCTTCGAGGTGCTCTATACGGTGTCAGGTTGGCGTGTGCCGTTGGTCCTGGTGAATGTGTCTCGTGCCCTTGCGTCACCCATTACCCTCGAACCGGACCACAACGACGTATTGGCCGCGCGCGATTCCGGTTTTCTCCAGATCCATGCGGAAACCTGCCAGGAAGTGCTCGACTCGATTCTGATGGCCTATCGAATTGCCGAAGACGCGCGCGTCTGTTTGCCCGTGATAGTCAACCTGGACGGATTCTATCTGTCCTTCACGCGGGAGCCGGTGAGTCGCCCAGATCCTGAGCTGGTTCGGGCGTTCTTGCCGCCGTTTCGTCCGGCGCATCTGGGATTCAAAGCATCTGCCCCCCACGCTCAAGGAGTCGCGGTGTTGAGCGGCTCGGCATACAGCTACTTCCGGCATCAAATGCATCTGGCATCGATGAATGCCTTGCAGGTGCATCAGGAGGCGGCGGCCGAATTCGAGCGGCTGTTCGGCCGTCGGTACGATCTGGTCGACGCCTATCGGCTCGACGATGCAGAAGATGTGCTCGTGATGAGCAATGCCTTTGCGACGAAAGGGAAGGTAGCGGTGGATGTGGCCAGAGCCCAGGGGCGGCGAGTCGGCCTGCTCCGGCTCCGGGTCATCCGCCCGTGGCCGGCTGACGCGATCCGCCAAGCCCTACGGGGCCGCCGGGCCGTGGCTGTCTTGGATCAGAATCTGTCTCCAGGGCAAGGAGGCATTCTCTTTCAGGAGATTGCAGCCTGTCTGTATCACGAGGCGCTGCGGCCGCGGGCGCTCTGTTCCTTTATCGGAGGCCTGGGAGGAAAGAATATTTCGGAAGGAGAGCTTCAGACAATCCTCGAGCAGACGGCAGAAGCCGGAGTGCAAGGAAAAGGAATCGGGCCGGTCCTGCTGTACACAGAAGCCGAGCACCGCGAGATGGTGCAGCTCCAGCTTCTGGCCACGGAATCGAGAGCTGATAGCTAATCGCTGAGGGCTTCTGTCATGACTTGGCAACGCGAGACATTTAAGAAGATCAAACAGATTCCGCAGGAAGAATATGTGCTTCCGGGAGCCGGGCTCTGTGCAGGCTGCGGAGGGCTGGAAGCATTGCGTTTGGCGTCCAAAGTGCTCGGCGACAATGTGGTGTATGTCAATGCCGCCGGCTGCTTCACCTCGCTCGCCGTCTATCCGTTCACTCCGTTCAACGCCTCCTGGCTCTATACGACGATGGGGTCCGCCGCAGCCGGGGCGCAAGGAGTTCGCGATGCGCTCGATGTGCTGATTGCGAAAAAACGGCTGCCGAAGGAGGAGGATCTGAAGGTCGTGGTGCTCGGGGGGGATGGCTCGACCTACGACATCGGAATGTCGTCCATTTCCGGCGCGTTGTTCAGGCAGTTGGATTTCTACTACATCTGCTACGACAATGAGGCCTATGGGAATACCGGCGTGCAGCTCTCTTCGGCGACGCCGTACGGAGCGCGCACGACCACATCTCCCTGCAGCGTCCAACACCCGGCCGGGACGACTCAGGAGAAGAAAGATATCTTCGAAATTTGGAGAGCGCATCGGCCTCCCTACATAGCCACTGTCTCTCCGCGATATCCCCTGGACCTTGCTGAGAAATTTGCACGAGCGGCCAAGTTCACGGGACCAAAACTCTTCCTGAGTTTTGCTGCTTGTCCGACTGGATGGCATTTCGACCCAGCGCAGACCCCCGAGGTTGCTAAGCTGGCGGTTGAGACCGGGCTCTGGCCGCTGAAAGAAGCCATCCATGGGAAAGTCACGCACACCTATGTTCCTAAGCGGAAGCCGGTGGAAGAGTATCTCAAGCCGCAGGGACGGTTTCGCCATCTCTTCGAACCGACCAGGCAGGACGAAGCTATCCGACATATTCAAGAGCGAGTCGATGCCTATTGGCAGGAAGCGAAAAAGACTGAAAACGCGTCATGATAGAACTAAGTGATTGATTTTATGATGAAAAGTTAGAAATGTCCTGGATAATGCCCCTACCATTATATAGAGAGAAACAGGTCCTCCTTGTAGCGGCTGCTCTCGGGGCTCTTTGTGTTGTGTTATCAGCTGGTTGTACCGAAGTGGCACATCACCAAGGAGAAGAGCGGCCCAATCCCTATCTCACCTCCGATACCAGGTACCCTATTCCACTGTCGTCATCAGATGTGAAGGAACACCGCGCGGTCATGTTGCAACATCTCGAAACGATCCAGGTGATCGTGAACGCCCTGGTCGAGGAGGACTATGAGTTGGCGAAAGGGCTGACCGAATCCCACCTGGGATTCTTCATGCATCGGCAGGCGATGGCCTATCAGCAACCCGGAGAATTTTCCTCCCGCCTATCACGACTTGGCCATGGCGCATCACGAGGCGGCGGAGGAGCTCGCGCGCATCATTCCCACAAAGGATATGAAACAGATCTTGCCGCAGTTCAATAACCTGCTGAAGGCCTGTGTGGCTTGTCACCTTGAGTACAAGGTGACAGCGCATTCATGAGTTCATTTGGGAGGCATCATGAGTGAGCACAAAACCATCAGCACGTTCTACGAGCTGGACCATGACAGGCTGGATGAGTTGTTCAAGACGTTTCAAAAGTTCAAACGGTCCGATTTCGCCAAGGCGAAGGAAGCATTCAGAGAGTTCAAGTTCGGTCTGCAGCGGCACATTGTGTGGGAAGAGGATCTCCTGTTCCCGTTGTGGGAAGAGAAAACTGGTATGTCCGACAGTGGGCCGACGTTTGTGATGCGGGCCGAACATCGCCAGATCGGCCAACTGCTCGAAGCCATTCATGGCAAAGTGGCGGACCAGAATCCCGAGTGCGACCAAGAGGAACAGGCGCTGTTGAATTTGCTCGGTTCTCACAACATGAAGGAAGAACGGGTGCTCTATCCCGCGATTGATCAGGTGACTAATGAGGAAGAGCGTGAAACGGTCTTCCGGAACATGGACAACATTCCGGAAGAGCGGTACAGGGTTTGTTGTGGGCAGCACTGACGGAGATCGATATGAAGGGTGATGCAATGTCTGACTCAATGCGTAAGATGTTCGGGGCACTCTCTCTTGCGGGCATTGGTATCGGATGGCTGACAATCTTGCTGTTGCTCCTGTCGGCCGTGAATGCCTGGGCTGGTCCCCCCTCATCGAACAAGAGCACGAAGAAGCAAGGAGATGCTGAGCGGGGCAGAGCGGTGTTCAACGGGAAAGGAGTGTGCTACTACTGTCACGGTGTCGATGGGTATCTCGATCAGCAGCCTCAACTTGAAGCAGATACCGCCGCGCTCATTGCGCAGCTCAATCCCAAACCGGCCGATCTCAGAAATCCGAAAAGCCTTCGGTTGACCACCGACAAAGCACGAGCAAAGGCAATCCGAGAAGGGCACCCAGGCACGGGGATGTTTCCGGACACGAGAATGACGGATCAGGAACTCGCGAACACCATCGCGTACCTCTCTTCGCTTCGTCGAGAAGGATCCCTTCAAGGGCCCATCTCAGTGAATGAGCTGGGCGGCCGACGAACCTCAAGGGAAATGTTTCTAGAGCCTGTTCCTAGGCTCGGGAGGCCATCACGATTTACGGTGCCAGTGCATATGTGGCTTATGCCGGCACATGCGAGCAGAAGAGGAGGCCCTATGAACAATCAGGAAAAACTGAAGAAGATCGTTCAGTGGATTGATCCAGAGGAGCGGGTGACGGTGCACTTCCTCGACGAGCAGGACCTGAATGCGGAAGTGACGGGCTGCAGCGATGAGTTAGTAGACCTCTCCATCGAGACACGCGTGCCCCATATGAAACAAACGATCTCAATGCCGCTAAGCCGTATCGACGTCTCTGAAGATCTCTCCCACTACACCCGCGATCCGGATCGCCCGCTGAAGCATCGTCGACTGATGCTGGTCGTTGATGAGAAACGACCGCCAATCATCTATTAGCGAAGAAGGGCTCTCCCAATTAAAGGCCAAGAACCGTGCGAAAATGGCAGGTCGATGCACATCACTGCTGGATCGGAAATGCGCATGAAGCGTGAAGATAGTCGGAGGCCGGAGGCTTCGTCGCCTCGCCGAGGTATCGTGGTCTCGGTGCGGGGCAGTGTCGTAGATATACGGTTCGATAAGCATTTGCCACCGATCTACTCAGTGCTGCGGGCTGGCGATGAAAGACAAATCGTCATCGAAGTGTTGGCCCAGCGCGATGCGCGTCACGTGCGCGGGATTGCGTTGACACCCACGCAGAGTCTCGCTCGCGGTATGGCGGTGGAGGACACGGGCGGGCCGTTAGAAGCGCCGGTGGGCAAAGGGATTCTCTCGCGTATGTTCAACGTGTTCGGCGACGCCATCGACCGCAAAGCGGCATTGTCCGATGTCCAATGGCGTTCTGTGCATCGGCCTCCGCCGTCGCTGGCACGACGTTCCACCAAGTCTGAAATCTTTGAAACGGGCATCAAGGTCATCGATGTCCTCGTGCCGCTTGAGCGGGGAGGCAAGGCGGGACTGTTCGGCGGAGCGGGCGTAGGCAAGACGGTGTTGCTCACCGAGATGATTCACAACATGGTCGGGCAACACGAAGGCGTGAGTATTTTTTGCGGGATCGGCGAACGTTGCCGCGAAGGAGAGGAGCTCTACCGCGACATGAATGCGGCGGGCGTGCTGCAGAATATGGTGATGGTGTTCGGCCAAATGAACGAACCCCCCGGTGCCCGTTTCCGCGTCGGCCATGCAGCGCTCACGATGGCCGAGTACTTTCGCGACGACGAGCATCGCGATGTGCTGCTGCTCATCGATAATATATTTCGTTTCATCCAAGCCGGCATGGAGGTGTCCGGCTTGATGGGGCAGATGCCGTCGCGCTTGGGTTATCAACCGACCATGGGCACCGAGTTGTCGCAATTGGAAGAGCGCATCGCCAATACCGATACCGGGGCGATTACCTCGATTCAGGCAGTGTATGTGCCGGCGGACGATTTCACCGATCCGGCTGCGGTGCACACCTTCTCACACCTTTCTGCCTCCATCGTGCTGTCGCGCAAACGGGCGAGTGAGGGGCTTTACCCGGCTATCGACCCGTTGCAGTCCAGTTCAAAAATGGCCACGCCCGGCGTCATTGGCGAGCGGCATTATGCCCTCGCGCAGGAAATCCGGCGCACGCTTGCACAATACGCGGACCTGAAAGACATTATCGCGATGCTAGGCATGGAACAACTGTCGCCGGAGGACCGCAATGTCGTTGCTCGCGCAAGGCGGCTGGAACGTTTCCTCACCCAGCCATTTTTCACGACCGAGCAGTTTACCGGCCTTAAAGGCAAGCTCGTCAGCCTCAAGGATGCATTGGACGGTTGCGAGCGTATTTTGCATGATGAGTTCAAGGACGTCCCGGAGAGTGCGCTTTATATGATCGGGGGGATAGACGAAGCGAAGGCACAGGCCAAATCCGAGCCAAAACCATAGCCGGAAGTGGAACATGCGGCCAGCACACATGAATCTTAAGATTCTTCTACCCTTCAAAATCTTCGCCGAAAAGATCGGTGTGTTGCGTATCGTCGCGGAGTCTCGCGAAGGCTCGTTTGGGCTCTTGCCCCACCGGCTCGACTGCGTGGCGGCACTCGTGCCTGGGATACTGGTTTTCGAGACCGAAGCAGAAGGTGAAATGTGCATGGCTGTCGACGAAGGCGTTCTGGTCAAAACCGGCGCCGACGTGCTGGTCTCCGTGCGTAATGCAATTGGGGGAATGGACCTCGGTAAACTGCGTGAGGCGGTAGAGCAGGAATTTCTGAGTCTGGACGAGCAAGAGAAGAGCGTGCGTTCGATCCTGGCAAAATTGGAGAGCGGATTTATCCGCCGTCTGGCTGCGTTTCATCATGAGTAAAGAACCAGAAGCGAAATCCACGGCGGGCGAGACGGAATTCAGCCATCAGGTAGGCGAGAAGGCGGAGCGTAAGCTCAAGGCGCAACGTCATGTCACGCAGACCGTCTGGGCCGGTTTGGGCATGATGGGCCTGGTTGGCTGGGCCGTGGCGGTGCCGACGCTGCTCGGCGCGGCACTCGGACTTTGGATGGACAAGCACTATCCCGGGAGCCATTCCTGGACACTCATGCTGCTGGTTATCGGCCTGGTCATCGGCTGTATGAATGCGTGGCATTGGGTGGCGAAGGAAGACAGGGAAATACGCGAGCAAGAGGAGAATAACCATGAATGAACCGTTGAGTCTGGCGTCCGCTTTGGGAGCGGGCGTCTTGCTCGGAGGGATTTTTTTCGGCGGCCTGTGGTGGACGGTTCGTCGGGGCGTTTCGTCTAAGCGGGTGGCGCTCTGGTTCCTCGGCAGCATGCTGCTGCGGACGTGCATTGCTCTGCTTGGCTTTTATTTTGTGTTGGGGGGCAATTGGGAAAGGCTGCTAACGGGCCTTCTCGGGTTTATCATCGCGCGCAGTATCGTGACGCGGCTCACCCGAGAAGCGGAACAGCCAAGCCACTGGGCACAGGAGGCCGGTCATGCACCTTAGCCCCGACGAGATCATCTTCTGGCAACAAGGGTTTCTCAAACTCAACGCCACGATCGCGTTCACGTGGGGACTGATGTTCGTGCTGGTGGTGGGTTCAACACTCGTGACGCGTAAACTTTCTACGGGTCTGCAACGCTCCCGCTGGCAGAATCTGCTGGAACTCATCGTCACTGCCATCAATCAACAAATCGAAGAGGTCGGCCTTCGTCCGCCGGAGAAATATCTGGGCTTTCTTGGAACGTTGTTCCTGTTTGTCGCGATGGCGAGCGTCTTCACCATCGTTCCCGGCTATGAACCACCGACCGGCTCTCTTTCGACCACCGCGGCGCTGGCGATCTGTGTCTTTGTGGCTGTGCCGCTGTTCGGGATCGAGGATCGCGGACTAGGCGGATATCTTAGAGCATACCTCAAGCCGACGTTTATTATGTTGCCGTTCAATATCATCAGCGAACTCTCGCGCACCTTAGCTCTGGCTGTCCGTCTGTTCGGCAACATGATGAGCGGGACAATGATTCTTGCCATTTTGCTGACCATTACGCCCTTCGTGTTTCCGATCGCCATGAGTGCGCTCGGACTGCTGACCGGCATGGTGCAAGCTTATATCTTCAGTATCTTAGCCACAGTGTATATCGCGGCTGCCACGCGTACGCGCAAGCCAGAACTAGGGCCTGAGGAGTGAGACCGCTAGGCCAACCACGAAAGGACGCACCATGGACAGTATGACGCTCATCGCAATTGCTTCAATCGTCACCGCCGGCCTGACGATTGCCATTGGAAGTATCGGACCCGCGCTCGGCGAAGGGCGTGCGGTCGCCACGGCGTTGAGTTCGCTGGCGCAGCAGCCCGACGCCGCAACGACGATTACGCGCACGTTGTTTGTGGGTCTGGCCATGATCGAGTCCATTGCGATCTACTGCTTCGTGGTCGCGATGATTCTCATTTTTGCCAACCCGTTCTGGAGCCACGTCATCGCCCATGCTGTGGGAAAGTGAGCCATGCTGATCGACTGGTTTACTGTCATTGCGCAAGTCGTCAACTTCCTTATTCTGGTGTGGCTGTTGAAGCGCTTCCTGTACCGGCCGATTCTCGACGGCATCGACGCGCGGGAGAAGCGGATCGCCTCGGAACTCCGGGACGCGGAGACGAGGAAAGCCGAAGCCAAAAAGGAGCGCGACGAGTTCCAGCATAAAAACCAGGAGTTCGACCAGCAACGCGCCGCACTCTTGAACAAAGCGACGGACGAGGCGAAAGCCGAACGCCAACGGCTCCTCACCGAAGCGCGGAAGGCGGCCGATGCGTTGAGCGCCAAACGACAGGAAACCTTGAGAATCGACGCCCATAACCTCAATCAGGCCATCAGTCGCCGGACCCAGCAGGAAGTGTTTGCCATTGCGCGAAAGACCCTGACGGATCTCGCCACGACGAGTTTGGAAGCACGACTGGCCGAGGTGTTCACTCGCCGCTTGCGAGAGCTGGACGACAAGGCGAAGCAAGGTCTCGCCAAAGCCCTTAAGACCGCATCTGACCCCGCGCTCGTGCGCAGCGCGTTTGATCTGCCTGCGGATCAACGAACGGTAATACAGAATGCGCTCAACGAAACCTTCTCGGCTGAAATCCGCGTCCGGTTCGAGACCTCGCCGGACCTGGTCAGCGGGATCGAACTCACCACGAATGGACAAAAGGTGGCGTGGAGCATTGCGGATTATCTCGCGTTGCTTGAAAAGGGCATCGCTGAACTGCTGAAAGAGAAGGACAAAGCTGAAGCCAAAGCTGAGCCTAAGCCTGAAGAACCTGAGCCCGAAAAGCAAAGAACCAATGACTATGGAACCTGAGAGGCTCTCCAGAATGTTTTCGACAGCGCGTTCGCCGGAATGCGCCAAGCGAGGGAAGCCTTTGCCCCTCAATTCGCGCCACGGGAGGTTGGCACGATCACCAGCATTGCCACGGGCATCGCAAAAGTTTCCGGCCTCCCCGGCGTCGGTTTTGAGGAGGTGCTGAAGTTTCCCGGCGATGTGTACGGCATCGCATTCAACGTTGATGAAGATGACATCGGGGTCGTTCTGCTGACCGACTACTGGCAGTTGCATACGGGCGATGAAGTCGAACGCAGGGGGCACGTGATGGACGTGCCGGTGGGAAATGGATTGATCGGACGCATTATTAATCCATTGGGCCGGCCTTTGGACGGCAATGGCCCAGTGGATTCCAGCGGGCGCTTACCTATCGAACGAGCGGCACCGCAGATCATGGATCGCGCCCCGGTCACTGTACCGTTGCAAACCGGCATCAAAGTCATCGATGCGCTCATCCCCATTGGGCGCGGCCAACGCGAATTGATCGTTGGCGACCGGCAGACAGGTAAGACCACCATCGGGCTCGATACGATTCTCAATCAACGCGACCAAAATGTCCTGTGCGTGTATTGCGCCATTGGCCAGCGCGCGTCAGCCGTGGCCAAAGTGGTCGCCGCCCTGCGCGAAAAGGGCGCGATGGATTACACCATCGTGGTCGTAACCGAAGGCAACGATCCACCCGGCCTCGCCTACATTGCACCGTACGCCGCGACCAGCATCGCCGAGCATTTCATGGAGCAAGGCCGCGACGTGCTGGTTGTGTACGACGACCTCACGCATCATGCGCGCGCCTATCGCGAGTTGTCACTGCTGCTGCGCCGTCCTCCAGGAAGAGAAGCGTTCCCCGGCGATATCTTTTACATCCATGCGCGGCTGCTGGAACGCGCAACGCACTTGCGTCCGGAACTCGGTGGCGGATCGCTGACCGCGCTGCCTATCATCGAAACCGAAGCGCAGGACATTTCCGCCTACATTCCTACCAACCTGATCTCCATCACGGACGGGCAGATTTACCTCTCGCCGTCGTTGTTCGAATTAGGCGTGCTGCCCGCGGTCGATGTCGGCAAATCTGTCTCGCGCGTCGGCGGCAAGGCGCAACGTGCCGCTTACCGTGCCGTGGCGGGCGACCTCAAGCTCGCCTATGCCCAGTTCGAGGAACTTGAGACCTTTGCTCGGTTCGGCGCCCGACTGGATGAAAATACACGTAAAATAATCGAGCATGGGCAGCGAATCCGCGCCTGCCTCAAGCAACCGGAGTTCTCGCCGGTGTCCGTGGCCGCACAAATCTCTGGGCTGCTGGCGTTGACCGCGGAACTCTTCGACCGCGTGCCTCTTGGCCAGATGGCGGACGCCGAACGCGTTCTGCGCGAGGCGGCGGCGAACATCCCAGAAGAGGTGCGCGCGCGATTTGAAACCGCCGAAAAATTGAGCGATGAGGATCGCAAAACGATCATCGAAATCGCCCGCCAATCGCTCGCACGTTTCCAGCCAAAGCCGGGATCAACACCCGAACCCAAAGTCGAACCCACGCCTGAGGTGGACGCCAAACCGAAGCCCAAGGCGAAGCCATGAGCGACACCACGGCGAGCCTGCGGCGGAAGATCAGTAGTGCCGGTGATCTCCAATCCGTCGTTCGCACAATGAAAGCCCTGGCCGCATCGAGTATCAGCCAATACGAACAATCGGCTCGCGCGTTGGCCGACTACTATCGGGCTGTGGAGCTGGGGTTGAGCATTTGTTTCAGGAAAATCGCGCCGGCAGCGCGGATGACAGAAAGTAAAGGACGAACCGATGAGGCTTCCGTCGGAGCGATCGTATTCGGTTCCGATCAGGGACTGGTGGGGCAGTTCAATGACATGGTGGCTGATTTTGCAGTGAGGGCTCTGGACGCTCTTCCCGGTAAACCTCAGGTCTGGGTGGTCGGAGAACGCGTGCACGGGCGCCTGTCTGACGCGGGGCTGCCGCCGGTCGGACGCTTCACTGTGCCGAACTCCGTCAAGGCCATCACGCCGCTCGTCGAGCAGATTCTTGTGGAGATCGAGACGTGCCACAGCGAGGGTAAGGTCACCGAATTCCACCTCTTCTATAACCGCTCCACGTCCGGGGCGGTGTATGCGCCAGTCAGTCAGCGACTCTTACCGCTGGACGAAACCTGGCGGCGCAAGCTGGCCGAACTTCCCTGGCCAACGGGAAACTTGCCAGATGTCATGGGTAACGACACCGTGGCCTTGCGGATGCTCATCCGCGAATATCTTTTCGTCTCGCTCTTCCGGGCCTGCGCAGAATCCCTCGCGAGCGAGAACGCGAGTCGCCTCGCGGCAATGCAACGCGCGGACAAAAATATCGACGAATTACTGGAGCAACTCAAGGGGACATTCCATCGTATGCGCCAGAATGGCATCGACGAGGAACTGTTCGATGTTATCTCCGGCTTCGAGGCACTGTCAAACGAGCAGCGCCGCCCAGCCTCCTGAGGGCCTAGTCATGAAGCATTGTCTTCATCCAGACGGCATGGCCCTGTGTAAACTCATGCGATGGGCCATGGCCTCGGAGGGAACTCGCCGACACGTTGGCGTATTTGGCTCTCCTCAGAGGTGAATGACCCGCGAAACGCAAATGACGCAGTGCTTCCATGTTGAAGGGAGGAGAATTGGAGCTATGCCCATGCAAAAGATGTTGATCTGCTTTGCCCTCTCGGTATTGTTCCTAGGAGCCTCCATCAACGTGGACGGCAATCTCTCTCTGGCGAGCGACGGTGGCCCACAGGGCGCCGACAAAAATGGTACGAGCGGGATTGCTTCGAGGCATCCTACGGGGGATGACAATCGAGGCGAGGAACTCTACAACGCCAGTTGCGTCGTCTGTCATGGCCCACGAGCGACAGGAGGCATCGGTCCTCGATTGGCGGGGAATCCCGTGCTGTCGAACGAGCAGACATTCTGGAAGACCGTATCCGAAGGGCGACACGTGATGCCGCCGTTAAAGGGCGCCTTGACCGAGCAACAGATTGCCGATATCCAGGCCTGGCTGAAGACGCTGCGTTGATCAGCAAGGCTCTGACCGACAGGAACTGGGCCGCGCATTAGTCTGGAGCAAATACTTACCTTGATATGTTGATAGAAGAACGTGCGTCGGGAGCCGCCAGCACAGAGAAACCTGACAACGTGTTTCCTGGATGGTTGAGAGCTATTCATAGCTGCACTCCCAGAATTTTAACCGTATTCAGCACAATCAGGCTGAGGGCAACACCGACTGTGATCAAAGCCGTCACTCGGCTCATCGCTGTTACGGACATGACGGTGCCCAATCTCATGCCGAAGAACATGCCTGTAGCACCACCGAGAACTACCAATCCTGTGAGAGGTGCATCGATTTTGCCGAACTGGAGGTGTCCTAGAATGCCACCGACTGAAATCAAGGTGATGATGGTAAGCGATGTCCCGATGGCAACACGGGACGGGAATCCTAAAATCAGTACCAGTGCCGGCACGATCATGAAACCGCCTCCTACCCCGAAGAAGCCGTTCAGGGCTCCGATGGCCAACCCCAATCCAGCCATCTTGATCCAGCAAGTCCTTGGGAATCGAGTGCCACAATATTCCTCTTGCTGTGTGCCTGCGAGTATCTGAGCGTGACGCGTGACCAACGCTCTGGAGAGTAACAGCATGATTCCAAAAAGGATCAGGAGCATCTCCCTTTGCGCAAGAGAATTCCCATACGCACCTATCCACGACCCGAGGATGCCAGTCCAACTGAACGCCAGCGCTGCTTTTCCCTTGACCAATCCAGCTCGACCGTAATCCCATGATCCGAAAAGGGCTGAGCCCGCGACAATGACTAATGACATGGCGGTGGCCTGCTGAACCGGAATCCCTGCAATGTAGACCATCATAGGAACGGCCAGAATCCCTCCTCCAGTGCCGGTCGCACCGAGCTGGAGACCAATTGGAATACCAGACAGGATGGCCAACCATGCTGATGCTGTCATAATCGACATACCGAGCCTTTTCGATAACCGTTTAGTCGCATTCCTAAACCAAGGGGCGAGGCGCATTCTTTTCAAGGCGTATTCTGGCATCTACGATTCTGCAGCCTTGTCCTGGCGGCATGGCGAGGATGGGATTCAAGTCCACCTCGCTGATCTCGGGAATTTCTTCGACGAGACGAGAGAGACGCAGGAGCACCTCCTCGATGGCCTCCACATCCGCAGCAGGATGGCCTCGATAGCCTTGCAGCAATCGATAGCCCTTAATCTCGCGCACCATCTGAGCTGCATCGCGGTCGGTGAGGGGGGTAATCCTGAACCGTACGTCGCCCAGAATCTCCACATGAATGCCGCCGAGGCCAAACGCGATCAAGGGACCGAAGAGCGGATCGTGCGTGACGCCGATCATGACCTCCACGCCGCCCGACAGCATCGGCTGGACGAGCACACCTTCCATCGCATCCAGATTGTTATCCTCTACGAGCCTGGCCCGAATCGCCTCGAACGAATTCCGAACAGCCCGCTCATCAGTCAGGTTCAGATGCACCCCGCCCATCTCCGTCTTGTGCACAATGCGGTGTGACGCGAGTTTGACGGCAACGGGAAATCCCACCTCACAGGCCAGGGCCGCCGCCTGGTCCGAAGTCCTCGCGACTCCGCCCCGCGCCACAGGAAGTTTCGCGGATGCGAGGAGGGCTCTGGTGTCTTCGACGGTCAGCCAACCGGGCTCTTCTTGAGACAGGGCCTTGGCACAGATGGCTCGAGCGGCAGGGATGTCCATTTCGTCGAAATCCGGAATCATGCCGAGCGGCTGGGTGCGCCATTCTTCATACTGGCAAGCTTTGCTGAGCACGACCGCTGGATGCTCGGGTAATGGAAATGTGGGGATCGTTTCGCCTGCCGCCTGAAAGGTCCGTTCGAGATCCCCTTCAGCCATCCAACAGATGTAGATCGGGATGTCGGTGCCACCGGCTTGTCTGGCTGTGGAGATCCCGCGCAAGATCCCGTTCGCAATGCCGGCTGCGTCGCTGACCGTCACGGACATGTAGAGGACAATCACGGCATCCACTTCTTTGGAGGCGAGGAGGGTGGTGATTGCCTTTGCATAGTGGTCCGGACTGGCAGATGCGATCAGATCGACCGGGTTCTTCAACGAAGCGGCAGGAGGTAAAAACGCGGAAAGGGCCGTGGTGGTCACCTTGGACAACTCGGGCACAGACAGCCCGCCGGCTTCGCAAGCATCGGTGCAGAGAATGGCAGGGCCGCCGGCGTTGGTGATGATGCCGACGCGCTTTCCTTTCGGCAAGGGTTGATCGGCAAGCCCTCGGGCCAGGGCGAAGAGCTCATCCAAGGTGTCCGCGCGGATCACGCCGGACTGCTGAAAGAGTGTTTCGACTGCCACCTCGCTCGACGCGAGGGCGGCGGTATGTGAGCTGGCCGCGCGACGTCCGGCAAGGCTCCGACCTGATTTGATCGCCACGATCGGTTTGCGACGAGAGACGCGACGCGCAATCCTCGCAAAGCGGCGTGGATTCCCGAAGGACTCCAGGTAGAGGAGAATGATGTCGGTGGAAGGGTCGTCTTCCCAATATTGCAGCAGATCGTTCGTAGAGACGTCGGCTTTATTTCCCACGCTGACGAAGGAGGACACGCCTAGCTGTAATCGGTGGGCTGCGGCGAGGATCGCGAGTCCCAGCGCGCCGCTCTGTGAGGCCATGGCCATGCGGCCGGAGGGAGGAAAGGCCGACGTGAACGTGGCGTTGAGACGGATGGCCGGATCGGTATTCAGCAGCCCAAAGCAGTTCGGTCCGATCATGCGCATGCCCTGTTGACGGACAGTTTCCATGAGACGGTCCTGGGCCTGCTGGCCTTCAGGGCCTGTTTCGGCAAAGCCGGAGGAGATCACGATCACCGAGCTGATGCCTTTACCGGCACAATCGTTGAGCACGGGTAGTACCGCATCACGTGGCACGACAATCACCGCCAGATCGACGGCATCGGGGATCGCGGCGACGGACGGGAAGGCGGTCAGGCCCGCAATGGTTGCCGCTTTGGGGTTCACCGGATAGATGGGGCCGCGAAATCGGTTGCCGGCGAGGGCTTCGACGATCCGGTAGCCGATCCGTTTGGGATCGCGGGACGCTCCGATCACGGCCACGGAACGAGGATTGAAAAACGGGCGGAGCGAAGCCGTCGTCGCAATCCGCTCGCGCAACTCCAAGCGGGTCGTCGTGCTCTCGGTCTGGTGCAGCGAGAGCTCGACTTGCATGTCGCCGCCTTCATAGGTTTCATGGACGGGGTACCCGGATTCGCGGAAGACTTCTCGCATCGCCAGATTGTCAGTATGGGTGACCGCCCACAGTCTGGTGAAGCCTCGATGTATGGCCAGCATCGCCAACCGTTCGAGCAGGATCGTTCCCAGGCCTTTCCCGTGAAAGTCGTCGTCGACTGCCATGGCCACCTCGGCCTCGTCGGCGGTCCGCGCCCAATAGGAACCGACGGCGATGATGCGCGGCTGTCCAGCGATGGTTCTCGTGACCATGATGGTGAGTTGCTTGGATTGGTTCGACGAATCACAGAGCAATGCGATGGTGTCGGCAGGCGGCGCGGTTTCAGAAAAAAATCGATGACGCCTGGATGCCGGTGACAACCGATCGACGAACCGTTGCATCATCGACCTGTCCTCCGCACAGGTGGGGCGGAGTGATGCGGTCGTGCCATCGTGCAGGATGACCCGTCCCGATTCCGGACTCCCGGACACCGGAGGAGGTTGGAACAATGGGCGGATCTGCTTCATGCTCGGTCACTCACTCGACTGGCTACTACCAATGTCGCATCGCCGTCGCTCATCCCGTTTGCTTTCTGCTTTGCCGGGCCCGCAATATTCCGAGGGTTCGCCAGAGAATATCCTCGGCTTCCGGTTGAGGCAAGTCCTGAGCGAGCCGTAATCGTGTTGAATCGTCCAGCATGGTGCACTCCTTCCCTCTGTAGGGGTGGAACGGTTACATCAGCCAGTCTGGTTTCAGAATCATGACTGCACTCAATCCGACCATCACGATCCCGCTGATCAGCTTGAGCCATCGGCCTTCCCGTTCCTGCAGTCTATAGTGGCTCATCGTGATGACCCCTATTGCGAGCACGAGCACATCGTCCAGCATGTAGGCCACATTGTAGAGAGCCAGGTATCCATAATAGACCCATTGATCAAGCTGGTGCATCGTCAGAATGCGTGTGTAGAGAGCGGGCAGTCCCGCCGTGCATACCAACTCGACTGCTTGGACCAACACGGCCAGCATCACTGTCCCTAGAAGTGCGGCGAGGATGTTCTCGGCCTGAAGGATTCGTCGCATCCTCGCATACAGGCCTGGTTTAGCGGTATCGGGGATGCTGAGAGATATTCCACGCTGGAATGCCCAAAAGTCTTTGATGTTGATCACTCCGGCCAGTCCGGCAATGCTCCCCAAGACCAGTTCGGTGATGCGGGAGAGGCCGATCAACAAGAACATGTTGAGCCATGCCGCCATGAACGCGAAGTACGCGATGCCCTCGACGGCAACGAACGTCCCGGCGATCAGCAACATCTTCGGCCGATTGGCCAGGCCTGCTAATAATGACAACATGAATATCAACACCCACATCGAGCAGGGGTTAAATCCGTCCAGGAGTCCGATAACGATTGTGAACAGCGGAAGACCCAGGTTCCTGACCCGGAGCTCGCCGAACCATTTGGTCTGGATGCTCTCGACAGCTGGCGGTGGTGTGGCGCCTTGCGTGGTCTGGTCGAGCCGCGCGCGAATCTCTGCTCCGGTCGTGTCGGCTGAACGGAATCCAACAATCAACTCTGTGCCGATGAGAAAGGTGGGGACGCCGATGTTGGTCATCCCTCGTTCCGCGACTAAGGTCGCGAGTCGCTGCCGAGCGGCTGAGTCTTCAGCTACATCGTGGATGGTGATACGAATCGATGGGCGCTCGCGCTGGAGTTCGTTGAGGAACTCTTTCGCGGCCTCGCAATGCGGACAGCCGGCGCGAACAAAGACTTCGAGATCCGTGACTTGTTCCCCTGCTTGGACCCCTGCCCCGCTCCCAGGCGCGAGCAGGATAAGGCAGATGCCGATCGTGCGGACGAACCCCCATATATCTTGATGTCGACGGATCACAATGTCGTGCTAGCTGACTACGTCAAACGGCACCATGCTTCTGATATACGACAGCACATCCAACATCTGTTGATCCGTCAGTCTGTCGCGAAATCCGTGCATGGGAGTGAACAAGATCCCGTTGGAAATCGTGATGAGCAATTCCCAGTCCGTCTTTGCGAGGAGGCTCTGCGAGTTGAAATTGACAGGCTGGAGGATCAGGTACTGCGCCTCGGGCCCATTCCCGTCCAATTTCTCGCCATGACAACGGAGGCAGTATTGTTTATAGATCGCTTGTCCTTCCTTGGGATTTCCACGGGTGGTTTGCCCGACGGCCCAGGAACTGGCCAAGACGATCAGACACACCGCAATGATAATGCTGAAGCCTTTCATGCTGGCTCCCTTTCTTTGTTGAGCCTGGTCAGCCCTGGAGATTCGTGCCTTCACAGGCGGTTTTGATCTGGATGAGGAAATCACCGTCGCTTCCCTGCACATGGGAACCGACCAGAACCTTGAGCATCGTCTAATCGGTAGCAAGAGGGGAGAGGGTCATGTCACTCGCTTGCCCGACAATTGCTCCACGCAGCCATTGAGCGTGCCGTACTTCGGATAGTCGGCTTCCGGGATTTCCACACCAAAGGTTTTGTGGATCATGATCACAAGGTTTAGAAAGTCCATTGAGTCAATATCCAGCTGATCACGGAAGCTGACGGCGGGCTTCAAGGACGTCAAGTCTGCTTCCGGCGCGATCTCGCCAAGGAGGCGAAGGACCGTCTGTCTAATTTCGTCTGGCGTGAAGGGCGTGTTCATAACTGCTCCGGTTCCTGCAACAAACGATCGACGGCTGAAAGGAAGACCCCGCCGCGGTGGCCGTCGGTCACGCGATGATCCGCAGATAGGCTTGCAGTTACGACCGGCCTCGAGACCACCTGTCCCTCGATGACCCACGGACGTTCCACAACTTTTCCGAAGCCAACTAAGGCGACCTGAGGCGGATAGATCACGCCGAACACGGTTTCAACTCCCTGTTCGCCCAAGCTGGTGACCGTGATAGTGGGATCGGACAATTCAGAACTCCGTAACGTCCCGGCACGGGCCCGCTTCACGACATCCTGGAAGCTGCTCATGAGCTCACCAAGGCTTCGCTTGTCCGTATCGTGAATGGCCGGCGCGACGAGGCCTCCTTGCCGGAGGGAAACCGCCACACCGACGTGGATGTCGGGCCTCTGAATTGCGGCGTTTTCTTTCCACAACGCATTCAGCTCCGGTATCTGCCGCAGCGCCAGGGCCACGGCTTTGATCAGCAAGACGCCGTATAACAGCCGATCCGTCACCGGCCGTTTGAGGTTTTCTTCTTTGAGCCACGTCATAGCCCGGCCCATGTCGATGGTGGTGCTCAGATAGTAATGGGGGATCTCCCGCTTCGATCGCGCCATGGCGGCTGCGATGGTTTGTCGCATCCTGGCCTGGCGATCGCTGGATTCTCCGGCGAAGGCAGCGGGTGCGGAAGGTTGTGGGCGTTGTGCTTGGGCGATGCGGTGGATGTCGTCCAGCGTGATGGCGCCGCCGGGACCAGTGCCATGAATAAAGGTGGGATCCACTCCTAATTCACCGGCGAGCTTTCGAGCCGCAGGCGAGATGCGAAGCCGTCCCGCTTCTGTAACTGGGGCTGTCATCGGCGAATGTGCGGGAGGAAGCGATGAAACCGGTTCCTTCGGCGAGACAGGCTGCAAGGGAGGCAGGGATGCAGGAGCATGAACGGCTGGTGTAGCCTGCGTTCCTTCTTCCCGGATGATTGCCATGACCGTGCCGACCGGAATGCGCTCGCCTGGTTTCGCATACAGTTGTTCGATGACCCCTGTGTGGAAGGATTCGATCTCGATCGCGGCCTTCTCGGTATCCACTTCCGCGATGATCTCGCCCTTGGCCACCCGATCGCCCACCTTCTTTTTCCACTCGACAAGAGTCCCTTCGGTCATATCGGAGCCGAGGGTAGGCATCACAAACTCAGCCATCGTCGAACCTCGTCAACTGTCAACCGTCATGCGTCAATCGTTTCGGCTCACATCCGAATGGCGAATGACGTATGACGAGTCATCGAATATGAAAGACTGTTCCCTTACCGTCCCATAAGACTACGGACCGTCTGCACGATTTTCTCGGGCTGAGGCAGAGCCGCATCTTCTAAGTGTTTTGGATAGGGGATTGGCACCTCGACGCTGCAGACCCGGGCGACCGGCCCATCCAGATCATAAAACGCGCCTTCCATGATCTGTGCGGATACTTCGGCGGCAAAACTGCCGGTGCGCCATCCTTCGTCGATCACGACCGCGCGGTGCGTTTTCCGCACGGAGGTCAAGACCGTCGAGATGTCGAGTGGTCGGAGTATCCGGAGATCAACGACCTCGGCCGAGATGCCCTCCTGGGCGAGTTGATCTGCCGCTCCGAGCGCTTTCCAGAGAGATCCTCCGAACGTGATCAGCGAAATGTCTGTTCCGACTCGTCGGATCGCCGCTTGTGTCAGATTGACGAGGAGGGCGCTCTCGTCGAGTTCGCCTTCCAGCGGGTACAAGTACGCATGTTCGAATATAAAGACGGGATCCGGTTCTTGGAGTGCTGCGAGCAGCATTCCTCGTGCGTCTGTGACGGTGGCCGGCGCGAGCACCGTGATGCCGGGGATGTGGGCATACCAACCCTCGAGACTATGGGAATGTTGGGCAGCCACTTGCCTACCTGCTCCAGTGGCCATCCGCACGATGAGGGGAATACTGAACTGTCCGCCGGACATGTGGCGGATCGTGGCTGCATTGTTGACGATCTGATCGAGGGCGAGCAGGCTGAAATTCACCGTCATCACTTCCACGATCGGTCTCATGCCACCCAGAGCGGCTCCGATGCCGGCGCCGACGAAGGTGCTCTCGGACAGGGGAGTATCCCGGATGCGTTCCGGTCCGAACTCCTCCAGAAACCCCTTGCTGCACGCATAACTCCCTCCGTACCTGCCGACATCCTCGCCCATCAGAAACACACGTGGATCGCTGTGCAGCGCCTCACGTAATCCGGCGCGAACAGCTTCCCGGTAGGTTATCTTTAGCATCAGTACCCTCTTAGCCAATCGACTTCGCCGGCGTATATACGTCTTTCGTCAGATCCTCCAGAGGTTCCCACGGTCCCGTCTCGGCAAACGCCACGGCTTCGGCAATCTCGGTGGCAATGGCCGTTTCCATGTTGTCGAGGTCGTTATCGGTCAAGTACCCAGCGGCGCGGAGCCGTTGCTGGAAGAGGGTGATAGGGTCGCGCTGCTTCCATTGGGCGACCTCGTCCTTTGTTCGGTAGAGCTCCGCATCGTACATCGAGTGGGCACGAAACCGGTAGGTCCGGTACTCAAGTAGATACGGCCCTTGGCCTGCGCGAACGAAATCTACGGCTTTCCTCGTGGCTGCTTCCACCGCGAGGACATCCATCCCGTCCACGGCTTCGGCCGGAATGGCATAGGCGTCTGCCTTGCGGGCAATATCCGTCTGTGATTGGTGCCGTCCGAGCGCGGTTCCCATTGCATAGAGATTGTTTTCGCAGAGGAACAGTACTGGAAGCTTCCAGAGCGCGGCGAGATTGAGGGACTCGTGGAACTCTCCTTCGGCCACAGCCCCGTCGCCGAAGAAGCACGCGGTCACTTGACGGCGCTGCTGCATTTTATCAGCCAGGGCGAGTCCGACGGCAACCGGCAGCCCTCCACAGACAATCGCCAGTCCTCCGTAGAAGTGGCGTGCGGCGTCGAAGAAGTGCATGGATCCCCCGCGTCCCCGCGCGCAGCCTGTCGCTTTTCCATACAGTTCAGCCATCAGCGGTCCCATCGGGGTGCCTCGTATCAGCGCGTGGCCGTGCTCTCGATAGGTGCCGACAATCGCATCCTCCGATGTGAAACATGGCATGGCGCCGACTGCGACTGCTTCTTCACCGATGTAGAGATGGAGGAAGCCGCGGATCTTGCCCCCGCTATAGAGTTCTGCGCACTTCTCCTCAAACCGTCGAATGCGGAGCATCTGTCGGACCAACTCCAACCCGTGAGCGCGATCAATACCGTTATTCATCTTGGGTTCACGATCTCCCTATGGCCCCTTGCCTCATATCCAGCCTAGATTGATTCCAGCGTCGACGTATCCCCTTCCGGCAGACCTAGTTCGCGGGCCTTGAGCAATCGTCGCATGATTTTCCCGCTCCTCGTTTTGGGCAAAGACGGCAGAAACGCAATCTCTTTTGGTGCCACCGCGGCGCCCAGTCGTGCGCGGGCAAAGCCGAGCAATTCACGCCGCAACTCGTCGCTGGGCTCATAGCCATCCTTGAGCGACACGAAGGCTTTGACTACCTCCATGGCGACGGGATCAGGTTTCCCAATCACGCCGGCTTCCGCGACCGCCTTGTGTTCGATCAAGACGCTCTCCACCTCGAACGGCCCAATCAAGTGGCCGGAAGTCTTGATCACATCGTCTGCTCTGCCGACAAACCAGAAGTAGCCGTTTTCATCCTTCTTGGCCAGGTCGCCGGTGAGATACCAGCCGCCAGCGAAACATTTCTTGTATCGCTCCGCTTCATTCCAATAGCCGCGGAACATCGAGGGCCAACCGGGGCGCAGAGCCAGTTCTCCCTGTTCGCCGGGTTTCTCGATCACGGTGACGGTGCCGGCCTCCGTCTTGTGCACAATGGCAGCTTCAATGCCGGGCAATGGTCGTCCCATTGAGCCGGGGCGAATGTCCATGGCGGCATAATTTGCGATCATGATGCCGCCGGTCTCGGTCTGCCACCAATTGTCGTGGAACGGCTGGCCGAAAGCCTCTTGTCCCCACACGACGGCTTCAGGGTTGAGTGGTTCACCCACGCTCGCCAGAAAGCGAAGATGACGAAGATCGTATTTTCTGACGAGTTCCGTGCCGCCTTTCATCATCATGCGAATGGCGGTGGGGGCTGTGTACCACACTGTGACATGTTCCTCTTGCAGGATGCGGTACCAGCGTTCGGCATCGAAGTCCGCCTCATCCACGATGCTGGTAATGCCGTTCGTCAGGGGCGCGATGATTCCGTAGGATGTCCCGGTGACCCAACCGGGATCTGCCGTACACCAAAACACGTCATCCTTGTGAAAATCCAGCGCGTACTTGCCGGTCATGTGGTGAGCGACCACTGCTTGATGGACATGAATAGCACCTTTGGGGGTGCCGGTCGTGCCGCTCGTAAAGTGGAGCAGCGCCATGTCTTCAGGATCTGTTGGCCCAATAGCAAAGGACGGACTGGCCCGCTGCATGAGGGCAGCCAAATCCTGTGTGCCCTCCATGACGGTGGGCTGCCGGTCGTCTCCGATGAGCAGGATCTGTTCAAGGCTCGGGATAGCCGTGCGAATAGGGGCTACTTTTCGTTGATAAAGCGAGTTGGTGGTGACGAGGACTTTCGCCTGGCCGATAGTGAGTCGTGAGCGGATCGGCTCGGGGCCGAAGGCAGAAAACAGAGGGCAGAACACGCTGCGGTTCTTGAAAGTCCCGAGCGCGGCGATATAGAGCTCCGGAATGCGTCCCGCCAGGACAAACACGCGATCGCCTTTGCCAACGCCCAATTGCTGAAGCACATTGGCAAACCGATTCGTCAGCTCGTTGAGTCGGCTGTATGAGTAGTCCTCGACGGTTCCGTTCTTCCCTAGCCATCTGATTGCCAGATGCGACGCGCGCGTTCCATTGGCATGGCGATCGACGGCTTCGTACGCGATGTTGAGGCCTTGATTGTGAGGAAGCCCTTCTAGGTCCTGTCGGGCCTGTTCCCATGTGAAGTGCTCACGGATGCTCTCGTAATCGTGGAGATTCGGAACAGTTTCCCAGTCCCGGCGGGATTTGATGATCGTGGTCCAAGGCACAGATAAACCCCCTCGCCACGGGTTGTGCAAGGCCTAGACCATGGAGGCTAAAACAGGAAACAAGAAATCTGCTTGCGAATCCATTGGCCCGAGCAATGAGCTGGACAAAGGTTCCCCTCGGCTGTAGCAGAAGTCGCCAGATTTCTCCTGTGCCAGTGGAGAATTGCGCCAATCTCTCCGCGAAAGTCCTCATCGTGGGGCCGGCTGGCTGCTCACGCTGAAGTTCGTTGAGGAACTCTTTCGCAGCTTCTCAACGCGGGTCACCTTGGCGTACAAGATCTCGATGTCCGTTTGTTCGCTGGACGGCTCGCCTGCCGCACTCACAAGCGGGCAGGCCAGACGCATAGCGTCAGCTGAGCGCGTCGAACGGTGCCATCATGCGCACATAGGCCAACACATCCATTAGCTGCTGGTCGGTGAGCTTCCCCCGGAAGCCGTGCATGGGGGTGAAGGCTGCCCCGTGCGAGATGGTGATCAAGAGTTCCCAATCGGTTTTGGAGCGCGAGCTGATGGACTGGAGGTTTGTAGGTTGTACGATCAGATCCCGCCCGTCCGGTCCGTTCCCATCCAATTTCTCGCCGTGACAACGCAGGCAATTCTTCTCATAGACCACCTGGCCGGCTTGAGGGTTCCCGCGAACTGCCTGTGCGGCGACCCATGAGCTGCATCCGATTACCAGGAGGAGCGCAGTCAGTATCACTCGAATGTCCATCGCGTTGAATCCTTTCATAAATGAATCGGTGAGGACGGTCGATTGCAAACGCATCGGGCGGTCAGCGCACCACGAGTACTGAGCAGCCGGCCCGATGCACGATCCCGTGCGACACGCTGCCCAGCAAGAAACGATCGAGCCCCTTGCGGCCATGTGAGCCGACCACGATGAGGTCGTAGGCGGTCCCATGCTCGCATACCGTCGTCACGGGATCGCCCAGGCGGACCTCGGTAGACACCGTGAAGTGCGGGCTCGCTAACGCCAAGGCCGTATCGTTCACGACCTGTTCAGCATACCGCTTGCCTTGCTCAGACCAGTCTGCGAGTCCCGCTGCCATATCCGGGTCGACCATCTGTAATGAGGGTACGACCGAGAGGATGGTGACCGCGACGGGGTTCTTGAAGGGGTGCGACGTGAGCCATGTTTGCAGACGGATCGCGTCTTCGTGGCCCTCCACCGCCATGAGAATGCGGGTAACGGGGCGAGCTTTTCCTTTGACGATCAAGGTCGGCACCTTGGCATGGAGCAGGACGCGGTGTGAAATGCTGCCTAAGAACAATTCCGTTACGCGGCTGCGATCGTGCGTGCCCACTGCGATGAGGTCGGCCTTTACTGCGGCGGCGCGGTCGAGAATGTAGCTGGCTGGATTGTGGACGTCCACAAGTGTGCGGATGGAGACAGTCTCTGCGGGCAATAGAGTGCGGCCCTGTTCAACGGCTTGGCGACCGGCCTCCACCAAGGCATGGCGGAATTCGTCGTATCCTTGGAAGTTAGCGGCCTCGGCCATGATGGGATAGTGAAACATGCCTAGATCCACGCCATGGACGAGCACGACTTCGTCCGGCCTGTAGAGGAGACCGATCTGCTCCACGACGGCAAAGGCTTCCTCAGACCAATCCACGCCAGCGACGATTCTCATAGTCGTCTTCCCACGATTCAAAATAACGGGTGCGGTGCCGTGCCGAACGGCAAGACCCGTGGCTGCTCGCCGGCATTTCCACGAATGCGCCAGGCGCCGCCCTCAAGCGTCATAAAGTGCACCTCTTCATACCAACTGTCGATCGGCACCCGGAGGCCGCTGGTCTTCGAGAGTCCCGACAAGCTCCCGGTGCAGGTCACTTCGATGATGGCGTTGGAGCCCGCTCCTACTTTGACGATCTTCGAAAAGAAATGCACCTCGCTCAAATCGCGATATTCCTCGAACAGGTCGTGCCAGATTTTCCGGACATCCGCCTGTTTCAACCCATGATAGTTGTACTGGGTTGCATAGAGTGCCATGACGCCGTCCAGATTTTCCGCAGCGATGGCTGCTTCAGCCTTGTGAAACACATCCAAAATCTGGTTGACGGTAGCCTGATCCACCTCGACAACCGCGCCCGGCGGAATAGACGTCATCGCCTGTCCCGTCGTTCCGGTCACAAAGCTGAGTGCCGCCACAGCAGCAAGCATCCATCGGCCGGGACAAGTCGGCATGAAGCCGGTCATCGGCTCACCAACGGCGAGAAGAAGATAACAGGATGTGTGATCATGCTGAATAGCCCATTGCGCGCACTGAGAGGGTTGGGAGTCATAGTCTTCTCCTTAATGGTGGGGACCAGGTTCAGCGAGTCCATGTGACTCGTACGAATTGTTCATCTTGGTCGTAATGCAACTCCAGTTCCCCGTGGTAGGCATGTTTCAGCGCCTCGCCGATTCGCCGGGGCAGATGGGTATCGGTTGTGGAAATGACCAGGCCCTGAGGTTGTGAATCAATCGTCATGATCCGGGAGAGGGGGTGTTCTTTTTTCTCCTTCGCCTCCGTGTTTTTGACGACGCCGATCAGCTGTTCGTGTTGGGTATCTTTGAATGGCCCTTTGATCGTGACGAGGCCCTTGGGGTATTTATCGTGGATCCGGTGACAAGCCGGACAGAGAGTCTCATGCGCGCCTGCCGGTTTCGCGTCCCAGGTCCACCGCCCCTTTTGAAAGACTGCCCCGCATGTGGGACAGACAGTGGGCTCCTTGAGCTTCCCCTGTAGTTTGTAGGTGTCGTGTTCGTCCTCTTGATACGTTTCGTCTCTGCGAGCTCCCAACCCTGACGGGATCTTGGAATGGGTGGACATGTTACGGTGTACCCTCCTTGGCTGACTAGATGTCTTACGAGGCTGGTGACGAGGGCGTGCGTGCGAGCATCGCCTCCTCGGCCAGGTTCAGATACTGTATCACGTCGCGATCCTCGACTTGGGTAAAGTCGGTGAAGAAATTTCCTACGGCGTAGAACGGCTCCGGTGTCATGAGCACCACCAGTTCGTCCACATAGGATCGCACCTCACGGATTGTCGAGGGGGGTCCGACCGGAATCACTCCCACCAGACGGCGAGGCTGCAAACTGCGAATGGCAAGCGCCGAGGCCATGAACGTCGAGCCTGTGGCGATGCCGTCGTCAACCAAGAGCACGGTGCGGCCCGTGAGGTGCGGGAGTGGCCGTCCCTGCCGGTACAGGTCCTTGCGCCTGGCGATCTCGTGCTCTTGGACATGAATCAAGCGATCCAGTTCATGCCTGGATAAGCCACACGAGCTGACCGCCTCTTGATTGAGAGTGTGCGAGCCCGTCTCGGCCACCGCGCCAATCGCATATTCGGGATTGTCCGGCGCACCGATCTTGCGCGTAATAAACACATCGAGCGGGACATGGAGGGCGAGACTGAGCTGATAACCCACAGCCACACCCCCGCGAGGAAGCGCGAGAATCAACGCCGTCGGATCGTTGCGGTAGTGACTCAGCTCATCGGCCAGTATCCGGCCCGCTTCTTCGCGATTGCGGAACATCACGCGGTTGCTTCCTTTAACACAGGGCGTCGACCCTGTTCCCTCACAGGATTCCCTGTGTGACTCCCACGCCGATCAGGAACATGGCCAGCAGCGTGAGCGCTGCGATCAGCCACCACAGATGACGATGAGGCCCCGTGGTGACGCGATGCCAATGAATGTGCCACGGGGCCTCGAGATAGTGCGGATGTCGGAACATCACACCCCTCCTTTCCGTCGTTCTCAGGAAACCTTCACCTCGATCGATTTCGGCTTCGCCTTCTCCGACTTGGGCAGGTGCACTTTCAAGACGCCTTCTTTGTATTCCGCACTGATCTTGCTGCCGTCGGCATCGTCCGGCAGGGTGAAGCTCCGCATGAAGCTCCCGTAGGCCCGCTCGACACGGTGGTACTTCTTCCCTTTTTCCTCTTTCTCATACTTCCGCTCGCCGGAGATGCTCATCACGTCGTCCTGAACTGTCAGCTTGACATCCTCTTTCTTCACTTCCGGCAGATCTGCCTTGATCAGATATTCCTTGTCGTCCTCTGAAATGTCGACACGCGGCGACCATTCGGCGACGGTCATCGCTTCCTTCCCGGCCTCGGTTCGAGCAGCCGGGCGACCCAAATACGTCGAGAGGCGCTGTTCCATCTCCTCCAAATCTTTGAAGGGATTCCAGCGCGTCATCATCGGTTCCCAACGAGTTAATGCAGACATAAGCGAACCTCCTTGTGATTAAGATGGGAGTGAACGTTGACCAGGTCGACCTTCCTGCCGGTGCGGGAAGGTCACCATATACATGCCACGGCTCGCGCGCACGAGCATGACTTCGCCGCTCCGGGCTCAAGCGATCGACGGCGAGAAACACTTGGTTCCACGTCAGATTCGTGCATTGACGCGTCACCTCTTCGAGATCGCAGGCACGGGTTTTTAACACGATGTCGATCACTTGATCTTCCGCGGCCGAATGTTGTGCCATGGGCCACCTGTTGGTGAATTAAATGCACCGCTGCGAGAATAGTAGTGCATGGTCGGTGCCACAGGATGGTGTCAGCGGATGGAGAGCCAAAAGTTCGGCAGGACAGGGAGTTACAGACGTAAAACAGGAAGAAGAGGGCGGCACCATCCAGCAGGTTGAGGAATTTCGGGCCAGTGACCAGTCGGGGGACTGTTGCCAAATACCTCAGCGCAGGTTGCAATGCTCTGTCTCGCTGGCGAAGCCGGCGGGTAGGAACATCAAATGGGAGGAGGGACTACGTTTCTTTGCTTTCCCCCTGGCGGTGCGGGTTGGGAATGATGCCCCCACATTCAACACACCGCACCTTACCGGCCTTGTGTTCCTCCTCCGTGACGCCATCGGAGATTAGACGACTGTGTGCACAGGCGCCGGGTGGGCTCATTGGTAGGGACTGTGGAACTTGCCTTGAGCCTTCAAGCTTCATCGTGCACCTCCGGGGCGTACGTAGGTGTTGAAACGTATTTGCGCCATCGTAAATCTCTTGTATCCGCAATGCAAGGCACAAAATATGGGGAAACGGGTGAGTTCCCATGCCGATACGGAGTGCGGGGACCTAATGGAAACAATTACAGGAGGTTATGACGTACGAGACAATGGCAGTGGCCACTATAAGAAGAAGTTGGCTCTCCTTGGAAAAGGGCCTTCAACCACACCATTCTGCGTTGAGGGGGATGAGTTGCCTCATGTCTGACGAAGGAACCGGGATTTGTCTCTCACGGACACCATCTTCACCAGATCTCTCACAGACAAGAGACCCACGACCTTGTTGTCTTCCGTCACTGCGAGGTGGCGAATCCGTTCCTCAGCCATGAGCCGACTGGCGTCGCGAACGGTACGGTTGATGTCAATTTTGATCAGGGGGTAATTCATCACGGACCCGACGCGGGTGTTACCCGCAGGAAGATGGGAAGCGATCACTTTCCTCACTACGTCGGTCTCAGTCGTGATACCGACCATTTCTCCAGCCTCGAGCACGAGGAGCGAGCCTATCCGCTTCTCAGCCATGATCTGCGCCGCCTCCAGCACCGTCCGTTCACTCGCAATGGTCTCCATCGTGGTATGCATGAGCACGCTGAGGGGCCGGTACACGTTGTCGAGGTCACGGAGGGGCCCTCCGTCTGAATCGACAAAATAGCGCGCGAGATCTCGGACTGAAATCACCCCAACGATTTCCTCCTGATCGGAGACACAGAGATAGCGAACATGGTTCGCTTCCATGAGATGGCTCGCATCCAGCATAGGGCGATCCGGCGTGATTGTTAGCAGCGGACTGGTCATGATCTGATTCACCGCGGCAAGAGAAGGATCCATTCCTTTGGCGAGCACCTTCCGAATCAGGTCTGTCTCGGTCACGATCCCCGACCTGCGGGACATGCCGACCGTCTGCATCGGTCGATTCCACCAACAGGGAACCAAGCTGTTGTCCCTTCATACGCTCGGCGGCCTTCACAATCGTGGCGCTGGGTGGGACGACTTCCAAGTATCGGTGCATGAAATCCCTGACCGTGCCTCCTGACCGTTCAGTCATAGACGTTCCTTTACTTCGTGAGACATCATGCTGCCTTCCTGTTCGGCTTCAATCACCTTACGTGAGGGCAGATCAGTCATGAATGATTTCAAGCTTATCATTAGTAACGGCATATGGCGAGCCAGGGTAGCGCCCGGTCTGGAGATGAGAAATTCAAAGAGGCGCGAAAGGCGCTCGACGTTCTTACCAGCGCTGCGGTGATTCTTCCGCCACTCCAGCCACAGTTGTGAGGCGATTATCTACAGTGCTTGCCCGTCATTGACCCGTTGATTTCCAGGAGAGAATGATTACTTGAAAATCGAAGGAGGTGGACGGAGCTACGAGAGGTCAGCAGCCTGATTCGAATGTGACCCGCTCTTGTGCAGCCAGCGTGCAAGGGGGCTGCTTCAGCGGCGGGGTGATGGTTCAAGGGACGCGCTTTCGATACTCGGTGCCAGTAGGCACGACCGTAAATGCGAGTCCAGGCGAAGACTGAGGCGCGGGGCAATCAGCGAGGGCGACTGAAGGATTGCTGAACGTCACCCGGTTTGGATGGCAGCTCCGGTGTTCCACACAAGAGCGGGCCGTTTTTTGCAGGATGCTGAAAAAGTCCGTCGGCTTCGTTCTCGCCTCGATAGCATCCTCAACATAGCTCTGAGACTATGCTTCCGGTGCTTTCATCGGCTGCGGCCTTGCTGGCCGGCTTTTTGAGCATCCTGCTAGAACCTGGTTCTTCTACCGCTATTCCTCAATCCCTCTCAGCAAGCGCGGTTCTCACCTAGGGCAAACCGCGACCACGCGGTCTCTTAAAAACCATATGCTACAAGTAGAGAATCCGTTAAGAGGGGAGTCAGCGGGAAAGGTAATAAAAAAACCGAAGCGGAGGCGAGCTCAGAGAGTTTTCTGTCTATCGTGGAGGTCTTGGAGGAGCTTTAGGCTTCCCACCCGTTGGCGGGCCTGCACACCACCCCTGCGCTCGACCTCGATTCCCTTGAATGTTCCTCTCACCGAGGCCTCCGCTCAATTGTAAGATAACCGTACTTATGCGAAAGGTCAAGCTGTTGGAAATGTCCCGTCAGGCCAGGTCATTGAATAACTGTGGTGGGTGGTCGCCTGTTCCGGTGTTGGATCACCCCTCCGCTTAGCTCTGCCAGTTTGCCCGGAGCAGGTCTTCGTGCTCCTCATAGCGACAAGTGAATGTGCCGTGATGGGCGTGATGGAGTGCCTCGCCGATGCGCCGCGCGAGATGGGGGTCGGTCGTGGTGATGACCACCCCTTTGGGAGCTTCGACTTGGTCCTCGATCTTGATAATACGAGCCAGAGGATGTTCGGCTCTGACACGGGTCTCTTCATTGCGGGCGAGTCCGAGAATCTCGTCCCGATGCGAGGCGACAAACTCACCGGTAAGCAGCAGCACTCCACTCGGCGCGTCGTCCTTTATCCGTTCACAAGCAGGACACAGGAGAGCGTGACTCTTCGCTGGGACAGGGGCCCATGTCCACCGGCCTTTGTGGTAGACCGCTTTGCACTCATGACATACCGACGGATCCTGGAGTTTGCCCTTCGCCTTGTAGAGGTCGTGTTTCCGGGCTCGAACCGATCGATCTTTCTTGTCTCGGGGAAGATGTGAGGTCGACATAACCGCTCCTTCGCTCCATCATGTGGGAGATCTCTGATCATTCCGTCAGGGAGGGGAGCCCCCGTCCGTCCTTCCTGCACCAGGCCTGTTCCGACTGCACCACGCTAACAGCAGGCTAATGATGCACGTACAATACCACATGACCACATGGAAGATAGATGCTGGGAGAATCAATTCTGTCGAAACCATGGATGGACGCGAGAGATAGACCCGCATGCATGAACCACTCCCAAAAAAGGCTCTGGTTATGGGGGGCGTTTTGGGGCAACACGAGAGGTCTGCTTGTGGTGAAACGCTCCACGGAATCTCTCCTGTGCAACTCGTTCACGCTTCACTCCCATCCTATTGATGGCCCACAATAATGAAAGAAGCCCTTGGAGCTGCTGGCATTCGTCATGCATTATCTCGTCCTTGTCATCCCCAACAAGGAGGCGAGGGCTGCATTCAAGAAGGCAGTTGTATTGATCGGGCTGACAGAGGAACAGGTGAAGAAGCTGAAAGCCATTGAGCTGGACTTCGATCGCGCACAAATCAAATCCGACGCGGAGCCATAGTTGTCGCACTCACACGGTGCAGCTGCTTAGTGGTTGGCTCATGATCACGTTTCAGACTGTTCCGTTGAGAGATGACTCGTTGAAGGGAGGGTTACGATGACTACGAAGATGCTCATCGGCGTACTGTTCGCACTGATCCTCACGAACTCAGGAGCACTGGGCGAGACCCGCCTCAGCACGACCGACTTGGGTCAACGAATATACCAACGAAACTGTCTCCGCTGTCATGGCGTGTCACTGGATGGGAAAGGACCAGACGCCGCGTCCCTCAGCGTGCCTCCCGCCAACTTTCACACGTACCTCTCCCGTCTCAAAGACGACGCCGAACTCGAGAAGACCATCAAGCAGGGCAAACAGTTCCTCGGCATGCATAATTGGGAGGATACCCTCACCGAGGAGCAAGTTCATGATCTGATCGCGTACATCCGCAGCGCGGCTCCGCCGGTGAAGGTGAAGCCCTAAATTCCTCGATGCCGGGGACCTAAAACTGCTTACTTCTTCTTGTCCTCGCCGACGGTGCGCTCGCGCAGCCGGCGGACAAGTTCTTGGTAGGAGTCGGAGCGGATGATCTTGTCGAACTGACTGCGGTAATTCTTCACCAGGCTGATTCCGTCCGCGATGATGTCGTAGGCGTGCCACGTTCCGTCTTTCATGTGCAGCCGGTAATCCATCGGGATTTCGACTTTGCTCGACCGCAGCTCGGTCCGCACCTCCGCATAGTTTCCCTCGATCCGTTCGGAGAGATAGAAAACTTGTTGTCCTGAATACCCTTCAACTTTATCGGCATAGCGGTCGGAAAGAAAGTTCTTGAAGAGTTCGACAAATTCGGCCCGCTCGCCGTCCGTGAGGGGGGCCCAGTGGGCTGCGAGCGCTCGCTTCGACATTTCCGTGTAGTCGAAATGGGCAGCGATGACTTCTTCCAGCATACGCCGGCGCGGCATGAGCTTGGCCGGACCCTTCAGCTTCTCGTCTTCGAGGATGCGGAAGACTTCGGTGAGCGTCGAACGGACCACTTCAGTGGGGGACTCCGTGGGCTGGCCCGAAGAACCGAACGCGGTGGAGTAAGCAAGTGTGGCAAGAAGCAGAGGAAGTGCGAAGGCCGTGCCCTTGGCGACCCAAGCCTGAAGCGAGGCTGCAAGTAACCCCACCGGTGTCAACATTGAGTATCCGCCAAACCGTCGACCCCCGCGATCCTCTTCGGGGACAGTCGGAATCGGAGTCCCACGCGCTCCATGAATCGTCAATCAAGTACGAACGTTACTTTTAGGTCCACACGATACAAGGTAACCTTGCCGTTGTCGATTACCACGTGTTGCTCCTTCACCCAGGCCGATTTGATGTTGTGCACGGTTTTGGATGCCTTGGTGATCCCGCTCAGGATGGCATCTTCGAAACTTTTGGACGATTCGCAACTAATCTCGATGATTTTCGCGACAGACATGGGACTTCTCCTTCTTTGAGCGCGTGAGCGCGGTTGGTGAAAGCGTTGGCCTCTCCTTTGCTAAAAGCAGCTGGTGTTGTTAGGGAGTTTTCAGCCGTAACTGCTTGTTTTCAACCGTCGTGTCCTGAACCAACTTGCTGAAACTGTCGGTTAAGACGCCATTGACCAACGTTTGGGCATCCTCCGGATCAAACCAAAAGACGTCGTCGGCTCCGTTCCCATTCAGGGTCATGCGGATCGTGCTCCCGTCCGCGACATTCTGTGCTTGTAACGCAAGCTTCGTTTTCGCCGTGATCTCGGTGAAGCCGACCCGACTCTTGGCGTGGACTGAAAAGTCGAGCATTTTCCCTGTGAGGACGACATCCGCCTTCTCGTCGCCGGCCCCTCGCTTGGTCACCTGCCAGCCCTGCGCGGTCAGATAATCGGTCAGGGCTTGGGCAATCGTATCAGTGGAGTTGCCTCCCGGGACATCGAAATAGCTGACACCGCCCCAGAGGTGTGTCCGGATTCCAAGACCGGTCTTATGGCTCCTGCCGTCCTCGATCGACCCCACCGCCACCCGAAGGGTAGGAGGTCGACTTCGAAACCGATTCGGACTTCGTCACGATGGGGTGTATCTGCAGCGGAATGAGTTCGCCTGTGCCGGCGCATCCAACCACGGCAATGAGACTGACCCAGCTCATGAGCAGCGTCCGACATCTCTTCACGGGACCCTCCTTACATTCAAGAACTCTCGAAGACCGTCCTCCCACTGATCTCTGTATGCTCTCTGCCTATCTGGTAAAGTGAGCCCGTCGATTCGACTGCCAACAGGCTTCACTGTGTTCCGCGCAAAATGGGCGTTCCTTCCCATAACTCGTGGTTTGCATCTGTGATGAAGGGACGCCGAGGTCCCGGAGATACTGTGCGGCTGCCTGTGCGCGGCGTTCGCCCAAGACCAGGTTATAGGCACTCGTTCCCCGCTCGTCGCAGTGGCCTTCGATCAGGATCTTCTCGCCGGATTGCGACTTCAGAAGACCGGCATTGGCTTCGAGTCCGGATCGAGCCTCATCGCGAATCACAAACCGGTCAAAGTCAAAAAAGATATCGGACAGGTCTGGTATCAACCTGGCGGGAGGTACCGGCGGCTGCAATGGAGGTGCGGGGGCAATCGGTTGTTCCGCGACCAGTTTTTCTTCCACCACCGCCGGAGGTATCGGCTTTTCAGCTTGGGCTGGTGCCGGCTGGACCGGTTCTGGCTGGACCGGTGTCGGCTGGACTGGTTCTGCCTGGACTGGCGTTGGCTCCGCTTTTGCTGCTTCCACTGGAGCTGGCGGGGGAACCTCTGCCTCCGCCACAGGCGCTTGGGCTTGGGGTGCCGGCCCCGGGAGATAACTCTGGTCCTCGACCGCCGTGACGATCTTCCGGTTTGCGCAGCCGGACAGCATCGCAACAACAAGCAGGCAGAGGCAGAAACGGGAATAGGATTGGTGGCACCGGATCGACATGGGCGCTCCTTGGTTATCGAACGTGAATGGATCGTGCAATCAAGCCATCCGGAGATTTCAGGTATGTCATCTCGGTTGGTTCTCCCACCTTGAGGTCGGCCAACTTGGTAGTTTTCGTGCCCCGCGTGATCTTCGTGTCAGTGGGGACACGAGTCCCCACAATCAACTCTTCCTTATTGGGCAGTATGACTTTCACCACGATCGTCTGAGGATCGACGGATGTATTTGTGGCCGTCACCGTTCCTCGTACCGTCCGCTGGATGATCTCTGTTGCGGCGGTCGCGAGAGGGGGCCTCAGGACCACGAGTCCAACGGCGAAAACAAAAACGAGCGAGCATAGTGTCGTTCTCATAGCACGAGCCCTTCCTTCCGTATGCTGAAATCCGAACCAATGCGTTTCGTGACTGGTACCGTGATTCGAATGGCAAGAACGGGGCCATGCCAGAGGAACACTCATTTGCCCTCCATATGTAGAAAATTCCTGGGCTTGAAATGTACTCATCGAGGGACCGCTGCGCAGCCTGTGGAAATCCGCTACAGGTTCGGCAATCGTGCTGTAGCGAAAGGTCGCTAGAATTACCGGGATTAGAACTCGCCATTCCTTCTTACCTGATTTGCAAATCGTCCCGGAATGATCCGATCTCATCGTGATTGCTCTGTAAAGGGAGATTCTAGGGGGGAAAGATGTGAATCGTCGGTGTCCGGCATTCCGATTGCTCATTGAAGAAGCTGGCAAGGTTGGCTGGAACGCAGGAGGAGGACACTGTGACATTTCCCGACGCATTGCGATTACTGGAATTATTTCATGCGCGAGACTATGCCCAAGCCAGACCGCATCTGTACTTCAAGACCTTGAAGTCGGATACCTGGGTCCGACCGAAAGGGATGAGAGTGTTTCCATCGACTCTCGAAATCGCGATTTTGGATGCGGAACAGGAGCAATGGGAAACGATCCCGTTCAGGGACGTGAACTTCGGTCTCTGGTAGCTCTGTCGCGTCGATCCTGTGCCGCTGATCGTGGAGCGCAGGCATGGAGGGAGGTCGCCGTATGGATCTCATGGAAGCGATCTATAGCCGTCGGTCTGTCCGGTCCTATACCGACAAGCAGGTCGAGAAGCCGATGGTCGAAGCTCTCATTCAGGCTGCCGTCCAGGCACCCAGTGCTCTGAATCAGCAGCCCTGGGCCTTTGCGGTCATTCAGGATAGGAATTTGCTCGCGCAGTATTCGAGCCGTGTCAAAGCGCATGTGCTGAAGACACTGGAGCCGCAGTCGCCGCTCTACAGCCATCGGGAGGCGCTGGCGAATCCCGAGTACAACGTCTTCTATGGTGCCGGCACGTTGATCATCGTTTGCGCGAAGCCCGAGGGGGTGCATGCAGAGGAGGATTGCTCCCTCGCTGCGCAAAACCTGATGCTGGCCGCTCATGCGACTGGTTTGGGAACTTGCCCGATCGGGTTCGCGCGGCCTTGGCTGAATCTGGCGAGGACCAAGCGCAACGGGTCGTCGGAAACGACCGCAGTCACCAAGCGAGACAGGCATTCGGAGGAGCGAAGCCCCGAACCCTATGAGTTAACAAACTGATGGCGTTTGAACTCACAAGTTCGGCATTCAAATCCGGCGATTCCATTCCACGCCGGTATACCTGCGAAGGTGAGGATCTGTCGCCTCCGCTCCATTGGAGTGTGCCACCGGCCGCCACGAAAAGCCTCGTCGTCATTGCGGACGATCCCGACGCGCCGGTTGGCACCTGGGTGCACTGGGTGATCTACGATCTCCCTCTTGACCTGCGCGGGCTCACGGAGGGCGTTCCTACCAAAGATCAATTGCCCAACGAGGCCCTGCAAGGCCTGAACGACTTCAAACGGGTCGGTTATGGCGGGCCCTGCCCTCCGCCAGGCAAGCCCCATCGTTACTACTTCACGGTCTATGCACTGGATATCATGTTGAATTTGAAATCCCGCGCGACCAAGGCTCAGGTGTTGAACGCGTGCAAGGGGCATGTCCTGGCAGAGGCGCAGCTTATGGGACGGTTCGGGAGATAGCAGGATGCTGAAAAAGTCCGCCAGCTTCGTTCTCGCCTCGAAAGCATCCTCAACGTAGCCCAGAGGCTACGGCTCCGGTGCTTTCAGCGGCTGCGGCCTTGCTGGACCGCCATTTTGAGCATTCTCTTCGTAATTCTCCTGTTGTCCCAGATATGCAGGCCCTCGAAGGGGCCGAAATGGTTTTCCCGCAGCCTGCTAATGTCTGTGCATCGCGTCCGGCGGGAGGGATTGGCCTGCTATGCAGATCGCACTGACCGGGGATGTCATGCTAGGTCGGCTGGTGGATCAGTATGTGATCCAGAATCGGTCGATCGGACCGGACAAGATTTGGAGCGATGTGTTGCCGCTGATGCTCAAGGCGGATCGACGGCTGATCAATCTGGAGTGTGTGATCAGCGGCCGGGGGCGTGAGTGGCGGCCCGATTCCAAAGCCTTTCATTTTCGCGCCCATCCCCGCGCGATCGACTTTCTTCGCGCCGCCAAGATTGACTGCGTGACCTTGGCCAACAATCACGTGTTGGATTACGGAACGGATGCGTTGACCGAATGCGTCGCGCTGCTGGATAGAGCCGGCATCAAGCGGACGGGCGCCGGCGCCTCGCTCGGCGAGGCCCTCACGCCTGCAATCGTGGACTTGCCGCAAGGCCGGCTAGGAATCGTTTCCCTCACGGACAACGAGCCAGAATGGGAAGCCAGGGAGAAGAATCCGGGCACGCACTATATTGCCTACGACGCGAAGGGCCTAGTCGAACCCTATGGGGCGAGACTTGGGCAGGTCTTGAAACAGGTCCGCAGTCAGACTGATCTCGTGATTGTCAGCGCGCATGTCGGGCCTAACTGGGGTGCGCCCTCGGTGGCCATGCGGACGCTCGCCCACCAGATCATCGATCTCGGAGCCGATCTCTACTGGGGCCATTCCAACCACACACCGCAAGGCATCGAACTCTACAAGGGCAAGGCCATCCTCTCCTCGACCGGCGATTTCATCGACGACTATGCGGTCGATTCAGCCGAGCGCAACGATCTTTCCTTCCTGTTTATCCTGGAGCTCGAACGAGGCCGCATTGCGCGTATTGTTCTCCATCCCGTGTGTATCGAAGACTTGTATGTCCGACTGGCGAAGGACCGAGAGGTCGCATTTTTGCAAAGAACCATGCAGGCCAAGTGTCTTTCGTTCGGCACCAGGACTGTATTTCACAATGGCGTGGGAACGCTCGAGGTGTCCTGAGAGATTGTGAGTGGCAGCATGACCGCATCGGACAGTGATTCACGCGAGGTAGGCCGCGACGATTCCGGACAGGACAATGCCATCGAACGTGCCGGCCCCTCCGATACTGGCGACTCCGGTCTCAAGTGCCTCGATGTCGCGGAGGTGGAGCAGATCGGCGCCGATGAGGGGACCCAGCACCCCTGCGACAAAAGCGACTTGCGGCGCCTGTTCGGGAACCAGCCAAACGGCGCTCATGGCTGCGACCGCGGCAGGCACCAGTCCCGGCAAGGCGATGCCCACCCCTGAGACGGGTTGCGCGAGTCGATAGCAGACGGCCGTATTGGCTGCGACCGCGATGGCAAGCCATGAGAGAGATTGCGGATTGTCGAACAAGAGATGGGCGATCTCGTAGAGGGCCAGGCCCGCAGGAATCAGGCAGCCACCCACGTTGACAGCGATGACCGTTTCTTGCCGGGTACGCTGAAGCCCTGGCCACCGTCCGGTCAAACCCAGGATCGCCAGTGGATCCTCGATCAGGGTGTCGTTCCTGGGAATGCGCTTGAGAGGAAGATTGATTCCACTGCCCAGGATGATGCCCATGACCAGGAGGATCGCGGTTGAGGGCTCCAGCCGAAGCTTCATCAATGCCGTCGTGAACAGTTGCCCGAACACGAGCGGGAGGAGGGTAAGAAGAATCAGGAAGAGGATCAACGGGAGGCAGCCCATTCTCATGAGGCCCTCAGTTCGTGGAGACGCGTGAGCATCTGCGCCCAATGGCTGCCAGGCCAGTAGATCTGTCCGCAGCTCGGGCATAGCACGAACCGAGGGTGCACGCTTGCGACATACGCCGGGACCATGGGCGTGGCTTTCTGATAGGGGATTACTGTTAGGATCTTGTTGCAGGAGGCACAACGGCTTGGGGTTCCATCACTAAGGTCGAACATAATGTGTAGCTCAGACTGGAGTTGCCTGAGCTGGTCTTGGAGATGGTCGCTGACAATGAGCGTGTGGCGATCTCGAAGGACCTTGCGTTGCATCAGGTAGCTATCCCTGGTGAGGAGCCAACGATGTTCTGCCAAGACTCGCGCGATGAGCGCCTCATCGGAAATGACCTTTTCGTAGGAGGTGTCGTATCCAAGCATCCGGAGCCAGCGAGCCAGCCTGCCGAGCATCGCATCGGCGAAGAAAGCCACGGGCTGAACGATCGGCGAATCGAAAGACTCCATGCCGTATTCTATCCTGCAGGAGCAGCGGATTTCTGAGAACATCAACACCTGTTGGAAGGAGGATTTCCCATGGCGAGCAATCGGATCATTCGTCCTGTGATCGTCACCTGTTTTCTGAGCGCCGCTGTCCTGCTGGGCGGCTGTTCTCCTCCTCTCCCGAAGACCTGGCTGCCGCTACCTGGTGGCACGATATATGATAGTCATATGTCGAGTGACAGGTGGCATGAAATGACAGGCTCCCCGCTGACGACCCGGCGCTAGGATTGAAGAAGCGGTTGCATCCGGTCCGAATCGAAGATCTCGGCGTTCGCCTGGCCAATGAACAGGAGTGGCAGTTCCTCACATGAACCATGCAGGCCAAATGCAAGGTCTTCGGGACCACGATGGAGGTGGGGTGCAGGTGGGGATGATCGCTTTGGGTTGGTCGGCGGTACTGTCACGTGTGCCGCTTGTGGATCGTGATCCGGTTGTTGTCCGGATCCTCAATGACCGCCATCCGGCACACAGGCGTATCGAACGCTTCCGTCACGAACGATACGGCCCGCTCCTTCATCTTGTGGACAAATGCATCGAGGTCTGACACCTCAAACGCCACCACCGCTCCTTTTGCCCCGGGAGTATGGCCCATGTCCGTCGTCGTGATGGCGAAGGTCGAACCGCCAAGGTCATATTCCACCCAGACATCTTGGTAGTGGTGGCTCGCATGCAAGCCAAGCACATGTTCATAGAAGGCTCTCGCCCGCTCCATATTCGAGACCGGATAGACGGTGAAGGCGATTGAAGTAATCATGGAAAGATTCCTTGGTCGGCGATGCGACGATTGTTTCAGTCGACGCGCCGCTGGTGAGAATGAGTGAGTGGGGCATTACCCTTGCGCCACGTGGTTGCTGGCTGCATGTTCGAGCACCTGCTGGATGTGGACGTCCACCTGTCTGAGTACCGACGGGGAGACGGCATAGCCGTCGCTCTCGTAAGTGAGAATGGGCATGCCTTGCTGGATGCTGAGCGGCTTGAGAATGGCCTCTGAAATCCGGTAGGGGAGGCAGTTGAACGGCCCGATGACGAGCATGCCGTCGTATCCCTCACGGGCGGCTTCGAGTCCCTTGCCCACCGTCGGGAGGAGTTCGCCATAAATTGCGGGCGAGACATGCTCGGCGCCCTTTTCGAAAATGGACGAGACTGCGTTGGGTCCGGCCACCAGCAGGCCGGTCTCGCGAAAGAGCCCGCGGTAATATTGCTCCTCGCGCTGCAAGGTCTGGTAGGTCATCCACTGCTGAATGTACTCTTTCCCTTCCGGCTGAAACATCCTCGTGCAGGCCTTGGCCAGGGCCAGGCCGCCCGGCTTCATGCCCCACGTATCGGCCGTGTCCGCCATGGGATGATACGCGACATAGAGAAACAGTTCGCTCAGATCGACTGGCTTGAGGATGATGCCTCGTTCGGCATAGAGGTCGCGCACGCCATCCATGAAAAACGAACTGAAGCGGGTGAAGAAGTCGCCGGCCACGACGACGCGTGGGCAGGTGCGCGGATCTCTGGTGCGCGGCAGCTGCGCCAGGCGCTCGACGAATGCAGGCAGGGTGGCATGGAACTCGTCGAGTGAACGAGCCCCCTCGGCGAACCGCTCCCATTCGTCCCGCAGTTGATCGAGCGCGCCCTGATGCCCGACGACGCGGAGCACATGATCGATCTCCACCAGGATGTCCGCGAGGATGATCGCCGGCGACAGATGCTGCGCCAGGACATTTTTATCGAAGCCGAGGAAGTCGTTATCCGGCTGGGGATTGAAAAGGAACAGATCGGTCAGCCGTTGCTCGGTGAGGAACCGTTCGAAATACCCCATGTAGGCGTCGCTGACGCAGGGCGCGCCGCCCTGGAGCATGTAGAATCCCGCGATCTCTCCGGGCTGGCGATGCTCGTGGATCTGGAGCAGTTGGCCGATGCAGATCGGCAAGGGGAGACATTCGCGGCCGGAAGTGTGCTGCAGCCCCTTGTCGAGTTGGGTTCGGTCCAGCGGAATGACTGCGCCAGCGTGGAGCCCGAGCCAGCCTGCTCCCATGGCAAAGGCTCTGGTGTGGTAGGGGGAGAAGTTCGGGAAGTAGACCTTCACTCGCGGGTCCGTGAGCGGCACGGACTCGCCGTTCGATCGGATGACGCGTCCGCCTGGAACGAGCCGGCATCGGGCGAAGGGGCTGGCGCCGACGGTTTGCACCTCCCGATAGTTGTGGATGATGTCTAGGAAGGCCTCCAGCCTGGTTTGGACCCCGGCATCGGCGGTGTGGGCGTCGATCTCGAGGACCAGATAGGGTTTCGATCCCATCTCTGACGCGAGCATGGAGTGGGTGAACGCGTCGATGGTGCAACTGAAATTGCTGACGCTCAGCAGGAACAAGTTGGGATGCTGCTTCGCGATGCCGACGGCATTCAAGATCTGATTCGCAAAGTGCCAGGAGGTGGGCCCCTCTCCGACTGACATCAGACAGTCGGCCGGGATGACGGCCACCCCCATGCTGGAGAGTTTCTTGCCCACGGATTGCGACGCCTCCGGAGTGAAGGCGTTGTAGCTGTGGCCGGCGAGTAGAATGGCTGGCTTGCCCGCCGCGATCGCCTCATCAAGCGCCCGTTTTCCCAGATCACGGAGCGTGCGCTCTGCGTCTGTCTGGGCCTGCACGGCGGCCGCCCAGGCGCTGGTGGCCAACTCGCGCCCGACACCCAGCTCCGCCACCGCCATGTCGACCAGGGCGGTGCAGGTCTCGTAGCCGTTGATGAACTCCAGCACGGGCGAGAGTAAGCGGCGATCGGGAAACGCCTTGGCCAGAAAATAGGGTCCGGCCTGTGTGATCGGACAGAGGTACGAATCTTTGCACTGGTTCGGATGGGGCATGCGCACGACGTGCGGCATGAAGATCAGGCCCACGTCTTTCTTGACCAGGTCCAAGACGGCGCCGTGCGCAATCTGCGCGGGGAAGCAAAATCCCGATTGCGAACTCAGATCCCCCCGCGGGTCCACATCCGAGAGCACGACCTCCATGCCCAGACGGGAAAAGAACGTGGAGTAGAGCGGAAACAGCGAGTGCGTCGTCAGGGCTCTGGGAATGCCGATGCGGGTGCCGCTCGCCACCGTGGTGCCGTTGGAACGGCCCAGGGACTCCCGCACAAACGCCTTTGCGCTTTCATAGGCTGGTCCCACGCCCCAGCGCGGTGCGTTCCACTCGCTCGTGCTTCGGAGTGGCGGCGGGGGGAGCGGGGGTGACTTGAAAGAGCACCTCGGCGCGCTTTTCGACCAGGTCTTGAGCCGCTGCGGTCCGGGCTTTTCGCTTCCACACATTCTCGTAGAGGCTGCAGCGGCCTCCGAAGGGAAACCGGCGTCCTGCGACCTCGAACCGGTCGATGCTGCAGTACATCTTGCAGGCTCCGCACGTAAACCGGCCGACGAGCTTCATCTCCGGTGCGCCGAGGGTGAGCAGATCGACGCTGTGGCCCAGCACCGCGCCGAATCGTTTCAACGCGAGGAGCCCGACCCCCAGCGCGCCGAGCAATTCGGGGCTGGGCGGGATCACGACCTGGCGGCCGACGCTGTGGGCGAACGCGTACCCGACGGCACGGTTCAGCGCGACGCCGCCTTGCAGAAATATTTTCTTCCCCACGTAGCGCGGTCCCTTGACTCGATTCAGATAATTGCCGGCAATGGCATACACCAGCCCGGCGATGATGTTGTCGCGGGGATGGCCCTGTTGCTGGGCGAGACGAATATCGGAATTGATGAAGGCCGCGCAGGTCGCCTTGAAGTGCACCGGGGACGGAGCGGCCAATGCCAGGTCGGCGATGTCCGAGACGGCGATGCCGAGATCGCTGTGGGCGCTCTCTTCCAGGAAGGAGCCCGTCCCTGCCGAGCAGGCGTTATTCATCGCATAGTCGATGGGCACGCCGTTGCGCAGATAGATGTACTTGGAGTCCTGCCCGCCGATCTCGAAGATCGTGTCCACTTCCGGATCGAAATGCGTCGCGCCCGCGGCATGGGCCGAGATCTCGTTATAGACATGTTCGGTGCCGAGGTAGGCGCCGGCGAGTTCCCGGGCCGATCCGGTCGTGCCGATCAAGCCGATCTGGCGATTGCCCACCTGCTCGATGAGTGCCTGGAGACACTCGCGGGTGGCCGCCACGGGATTCCCCTTGGTGCGTCCGTAGTGGGAGGCCACCACGCCGTGCGTCGAGGGGTCGAGCAAAATGGCTTTGGTGGTCGTCGATCCCGCATCCACTCCCAGGACCAGCGGCCCATCGGGAGGAGCCTGTCGGGGCGGGGCGGCGATCACTTGGACTCGTTCGCCATAGAGATGGAGCGGTGGGAGACGGCCGAGGCCCGGCTGTGCGGCAATTTTCGGGGACGTCTCGCTGGGTGAGTCCCGTACGAGCAGGGCTGTGCCCCAGGCTTCGAACCACGGACTCTCCGGCAGCACCACGAACTCCGTGGCCGGGAGCTTGGCGCGCAACGACGCCAGCATGGCCTCGTTGCGGGTCACGCCGCCGATCAGCAGGACTCGCTTCAGATCGCGCGTGCCTTTCTCCAGCAACGCAATCACTTTGTTGGACATGCTGTCGTGCAGCGTGTGGAGAATATCCTCGGGCGTGGCTTCGTTGCGGTTCAGCTTGTGGGTGATGTCCGATTTGCAATGGACCGAGCAGCGTGACGCCAGCGGCACGACCTTGCCGCTGAAGGAGCGCTGGATCGCTTCCTCCATGCCCAGCCCCATCCGGCCGATCTGCTGCACGAAAAACTCGCCGCTTCCCGCCGCGCATTTATTGTGGGACACCACATTGGTGATTCTCCCGTCCATGAGGAGATAGACGAGGAAGGATTCCCCGCCGAGCGACGCGACCGCGTCAAACGTGCCGTCCACCTCGCGAAGCGCCCGCTGAACCGCGGCCACTTCGGAAATATGACCGAGCTGGCCGGACACACCGAAGTACTCCGCATCGGCGAACTCCGGGCGGGCGAGCACCTCGTCGAGTATCTCGAGTGGGCGGCCTTGATGGGCCAGCACCGTGGCGCTCCTGGCGTCACCCCGGAGGGCTGCCACCTTCACCGTGAGGGCGCCGATATTCACGCCGACGTACGACATACGAGGTCCTCCTGATTTGGCGGCCTCGTTAGACCGGGGGGATCTGACTGAGAATTTCCCGCTCCGCATCGAGCCAATCATTGAGCGCAGATCCATCTCGGTACCCTCGCTCACTGTAGAACTCGTGAGCCCGCTTTGCGATCAGGGCCTGCAGATCTTGGCAGGGCGACAGCGGCGGTGCGTGAGGTTTCTGCGCCGGCGGTCCTTTGGTCTGCTGCTGGGGAGCCTGTGCTTTCCGGTCCGGTTTCGGCGAACGAATGCTGGTCGACATCGTCTCTTTCTCCTTTCTTTGATTACACACTCATGGGCAGCCCGCTCTCCGCGGCAGTCATAGAGCGGGAGACGAATGAACGATCAAGCTAGCCCAACGGAAAGGCGAGAACCTGCTCCATATGTTTGATACTGGATAGGCGATGAAGGCGCTCAAAGTGATCATAGGACCTTTCCCCATGCTCTCGTCAGGAGGAAGATGAGCAATGACTGTGCCTTCTTGTCGATTACCGAAGAGGCAGGAGAGGGCCTTGAGATGTTGGGGTTTTATCATTGAGTGATGACGACATTGGGACGCCATTGTGGCCTTATTCCTCAGTCCATCGAGGGCTAATGAGGAAATCCGCTCCGTTTTGAAACAACGGAGGAGCCCCATTATGGTTGCAAGGGTGAAAATGCCGCTGCTTATGCCAAATAGGCCGCGACAATTCTGGAGAGCACGATCCTGCCGAAGGTGCCGGCGGCGCTGACGCTGATGATGTGGAGGCAATCGTTTCGATATCGCCTGGCTGAAGGAGATCTGAGACGAATTCAGCAGAGGACCGGCGCAGGTAAGACGTTCGCCCTCGATGAGTTTTTTCTAGCTTCCTGTCAGGAGATGAGGCAGCAAGTGATATCTTGATTGTGCAAGGTATCTCTCGTACCGATTCTGTTATGCTGCAATTGAACGACGGATGCTGCCGAAATGATTACGACAGCTGAGGCGGAGGAACCGGTGCTCTGGCAGACGTATGTCTCCTGGAATCAATTCGCCTGGCTCTATCTGGTAAGTCTTTTCACGGCTCTGCGCGGGGCGTTACTGTGGCAGGCGGCAATCCCTGGCTGGGGAATGTGGGTGATCGGGGCCGTGGCACTTGTGATTGTGACGCTGGCGTTGCGCTACTGGGTGCGGTATGTGGCGACGTCACAGCGATTGCTGATCAAGAACGCGTTCACCGGGCGCGAGATTCAGGCGATGGCGATTGAGAACATCAGCGAGGCGACCATTAACCAAGGGCCGATCGCATGGCTCCTGGGAATCGGGACGATCGTCTTCAAATCCACTCGCGGCGATGAGGTGATGCGGTTCCGCGGGGTGAGAGATCCGGAATCGACCCTCCAGCATATCCAGACGGTCAGGCGAAAACGGATCTTCCCCGCTTCATAACCGGGGAAGACATATAGAGCCCACGCTATCGCAGAATCCCGCTCACGATCATCTCGACCGCCTGCTCAGGGCTGAGCCCCCGCGCCATCAGGGTTTCCAGCTCTTTCTTGTCCACACTGCCGATCGCTGCTTCGTGCGTGACCTTCGCCTCCGGATGAAAGACCCGCACGATGGGAATCGCGCTGGCCTTTGCCTGGCCCTGCACGATCTCCATGCAATCCACATGGCCCCGCGCGCCTTTGGCATAGGCTTCGGTGATGCCGATGATTTCGGCTTGCGCCTGGCCCTCCAGCACGACACGGGTCTTAATGAGACCGCGTGAGCGCTCGCCTCGGAGCATCACCGCTTCTTTGAGCGTGATATGGTCGGTCTTGTGCGCGAAGATCTTCGCGCTGAGTTCGGCGATGCCCTCTTCCTCCACTTCGACGAGATAGTCGATGTCGAGGTTTCCCACTGAGCCGGAGAGTAGCGAGAAGTCTGAAAAATAGCGAGCGCCTTTGCCGATCTTGATCGTCGCGTGTGGCAGGACCCGCATGCCGCCATGGGGGCCGTGGTAATGGCCTTCTGTGTAGGTCAGCGACGCGCCTGGTCCAATCTCCATGACGGCCTGCATTCGATGTTCTGCCGCTTTGGCGAAGGGAAAGAGACAATGGGAAAGCACCCGCGCCTGTGCCCCTTCGCGTACTTGTACGTCGATCTTGATCTGTTGCACCCCGGTAGGGTGGGCCAGGCCGAAACACATGTGGATCGGTTGAGCGATCTGCGCGCCTGCTTCAACAATCAGTTTCCCCACGATGGCGTCCGGTGTTTCCTCCAAGTCCACGCGGAGGCCGGGAACGGTCCGATGACTGAGGATGCGGTGCCCATGCGCCACGACATGCGCAATGCGCGTATCGTCGAGGATCGATGGCTCGGCTCCGACCATCGGCAAGGTCCGTCTCAGCTCGTCAAGTTCGGACATAGTTACACACCTCTCCATCGCAACGAACGCAGGTCCGTCCGCGGAAATGATCGACGGCTTCCCGTGGACTGCCGGAGAAAATGATGCGCCCGGCGCAGAGCTGTGAAGCCCGATCGGCAATGAGCGCGACCTCTTCCTGGTGCGTGATCAAGAGGACTGATCCTCCGGCTGCTTTCAGGGCGCGAATGATGTCGATAATGTGATTGATCGAGAGCATGTCGATCCCAGCCGCCGGCTCATCGAGAATGGCGAGTTTGGGTTTTATGGATAACACTGAGGCCAATTCGATTCGATGGCGTTCCCCTCCGCTCAAGGCCTTATCCAGTCGACGATTCAGATACCGTTCCGGAGCGAGACCGACTTGTCTCAGCGCCGGTTCTGGATCGCAGTCCAGTTTGCCCAGAGTCAGGTACTCGCGAACCGTGACGCCTTCAAAGCGGGCCGGCTCCTGCCACGCGAGAGTCAGGCCCAACCTGGCCCGTTCATGCATCTTGAGGGGGAGAAGGTCTATGCCATTGAATAAAGCGTTCCAGCACTTGGCGCATAGCCATCACAGCCCATGAGGACATAGGCCAGCGTGGTCTTGCCGGAGCCGTTAGCGCCGAGGAGTGCGTGGATCTCCTGCGATTCGATCGTCAGATCGAGCCGGTCGAGAATGGCATGCCGATCCACCTCGAAGGTGAGATTGCGGATGTCTAACAGAGGGAGAGGCCATCGTCGCGCACCGGATCATCCGTCTCCGCTCACGCTAGGACGAGATCTTTGACGGCTCGTGATGAAATGCCGCCACTTTCGGACGGACCAACCCGGCAAAGTCCTTATACAGGAGCTTAATCGCTCCGACGTAGGTGCCCGCCTCAAAGACGATGGATTCGTCTTCCGTCAGCAATTGATCGACGTACACCTCCACGCCATACAGATTGCCGAACGGAGGCATCGTGCCGACCTGACAATCGGGGAACAGATTCGCGATTTCCGCTTCTGTCGCCAATCGCACATCGTGGGCTTCAAGAACATCCCGCAATCGTTTCACGTCCACCCGCCAGGTTGACGGGAGCACCGTCATCACGAAGTACTCATCGGCCTTCACCACGACGACTTTCGCGACGATGTCTCCAGAGACATCCAGCGTCTGGGCCACATCGTGCGCGGTATAGGCTTTCGGGTGGCTGACCACCTCATAGGGGATCTTGTGCGTATCGAGATAACTCTGGAGTCGTTTCAGGATCGGCATGGCAACCTCCTCATGAAGATACACGTCATTTATGTGGATTGGGCGCTCGAAGAATAGTGTGAGCAAAAGGAGTGCCATCAAGTGACGGATGATGGGTAGCGAAGAACCTGAGGAAGAAGGCATGGTTAGCATCTGACATTGCAGGTGCCGGGCGATGCTGAATCAGTCTCGTAGCAGAATGGGGCAACCTCGTGAGGTGGCCCTGTACTGAAATGCGACGGCGTGCCCTTGTCATCACGCGTTCATGGATGCCGATCCCGCTCGCGCAGGAAGCGTTTCTGTTGGGGCAAAGGTCCACAGGGGTTCTCCGACTGTTGTAGCAGATCGGAACAGAAGACCAAGGATCTATTTGAGTGAAACAGTAAGCGTGCGTGAGCACTCGATGAGGAGCTTCACTAACGTCGTGGTTCTGTTGGTGAATATCGAGGATCGTTCTCAAGAGGATCTTGTCAGACAGTCCTGCGTCGACAGGAACGGACAGGCATCGGGGTTGCAGTCCGTTCAGGGTAACTGACGAAAGAGGCTGGGCCAGCGAAAGGTGGCCGGACTTTGAGCAGCACCCGCCTAAGTCAGAAGTGAGAGAGGGGCTGAATTCTAACCAGAGGAGGGTGCTATGAGACGTTGGGTATATGCGTGGCGTGGATTGATGGTTCCGATGGCGGTGGGCGCGATCGCGATTGCAGGCGTGGGCGTCGGCATGCCCGTCGATCGTCCAGGCCGAAGATGAGATGAAGATCGAAGTCACGATTACGGACAAGGGATACGAGGTGAAAGGCTATACGACAGCTGGCTCCTTGACCAAGATCGATGTCCGTAACAAGGGCACGATGACCCATGGATTTGTTTCGCCGCTGTTCGTGGCGGGACTCCTCAAAACAGATGGCGATGGTGAGGAGATCAAAGGCCCGAAGGCCAAAAAAGGGGTCAAGGGCTATCACCTCGATCCAGGGGAACACATGATCTTGACCTTCAAGCAACCGTCCACTACAGATCCGGCGACCGGAATTAGCGAAACGACCCAGGTCCCTTTCTGGTGTGATATCCATACTCACATGAAGGGAGAATTCCTGGTCTTAGAGACAAAGGGTGAAATAGGTGGTGGCTGATTGTCCATTAGCTAGCATGTGAGATCAATCAGAGTGAGCCGTTGGGAACAGAACGGGTCGTGCGAGCCTCTACGTCGCACGACCCGCTTCTTATTTCTGGGGCTAAGAGAACCGAGTAAATCAGAGGGAACGATGGCAAAACGCATCGCGATCATCCAAGGCCATCCGGACGCATCCCTGCGCCATATTCCCCATGCTCATAGCCGACCTCACTCGTAGTGCAGCGCCTCGATGGGGTTCATCTTCGATGCTTTGTTTGCGGGATACAGGCCGAAGAAGACGCCCACGATCAGGGAAAATAGAAACGCAATGACGATGGCATCCGGAGAGATAATGGTCGGCCATCCGACGAGCGTGGTCAGCAGTTTCGCGCCTCCGATGCCGGCGGCCACGCCGACGATTCCGCCGATCGCCGTCATAATGATCGCTTCGATCAGAAATTGGAGCAGGATGTGCCTGCGCTTCGCGCCGACTGCCATGCGAAGCCCGATTTCTTTTGTCCGCTCCGTGACCGACACCAAGAGAATATTCATGATGCCGATGCCGCCGACGATCAGCGAAATCGAGGCAATGCTCATGAGCATGAGCATCATGGTCCGGCTCGTGCCGGCGATGGTCTTGGCGATATCCTCCATGGTGCGGATGGTAAAGTCGTCCTCCTCCTGGGCGGGGAGGTGATGACGCGCCCGCAAGAGCTCCTTGATGTCTGCGACGACGGCAGGGATCTCGTAGCGCGTTTGGGTAGCAACCAGGATGATCCCGACGGTTCCGAGAAACTTCGTGCCCATGACTCTTCGTTCAGCCGTTGAGAAGGGGAGTACGACAAAATCGTCCTGGTCCTGACCCGTGATCGATTGGCCCTTCGGTGTAAGGATCCCAATCACACGAAGCGGGGTGTTCCTGATGCGAATCTGGGTCCCCACCACCTCTTCACCCGGCTCGAACAGATTCTGGACGACAGTTTTGCCCAGCACCGCGACCTTCGCGGCCGAATCCAGGTCCGACTGCGTGAAGAAGTTGCCTTGCGCAATCGGCCAACTTCGGATGTCGGTGAACTCAGGGGTGGCGCCGAGGACGATGGTGCTCCAATTCTTGTTCTCTCGAATGACTTGAAGCACCGATCGAGTGGCATACATGATAGTCGTGACACTGCCGACTTTTGTCCTGATGTCCTCTGCGTCGTCGACCGTGAGCGTGGAGATCGTGCCGAGTCCGCCCCGCACGCCGCCGACAGTTGTGGCACCCGGGATGATGATGAGGACGTTGGTGCCCAGGCTGGCGATTTCGGCTTGGACGGAGGCGGTGGCGCCCTGACCCAAGCTGACCATCGCCACGACGGCCCCGATGCCGATGATGATGCCGAGCATGGTCAGCCCGGCGCGCAGAGGATTGCGGCGGAGGATGCGGAGGGCGGAAAGAATGGTGAGCCAGAGAAAGGACATGGTGAGTAGCTGTCAGCTCTCAGCCTTCAGCTCTGAGTACGATAACAGCGTCTGATCCGAAGCTGAAGTGCTGATAGGCTGATACGCTGATAGCCATTTCCCGTTCATCTCATCCTCGGGCCGCCGTCGAAGCCCGGCGGCAACTTCTTTTGGGCCTGTTCTTCGGGCGTCTCAATCCCCAGGATCACCTTGTCTCCTTCCTTCAGCGTCCCCTCGGTGATTTCTGTGAAGAGGGAGTCGGCGATGCCGGTGGTGATCACCGTCTGTCGCACCTGCTTCTCCTGATCCATTACCCACACCTGCGTGATCTTGCGGTCCACCGGGACGCCCGGCATCCGGAAGCGCAATGCCCCATTCGGTACGCGTAGAGGATTTTCTTTCTTGGCCGTCACGATCGTCACGTTCGCCGTCATCCCAGGTTTGAGTTTGAGGGCGCGATTGTCCACCTGAATCACCACGTCGTAGGTCACCACGTTCTGGACATTGATGGGCGCGTTGCGTACCTGCGTCACGGTGCCTTCGAAGAACTGCTTGGGGTAGGCATCCACGCGGAAGCTAGACGGCTTGCCTTCCGCGACCCCACCGATGTCGGCCTCGCTGACGTTGGCGTCGACCTGCATCTGGGTGAGGTCTTGGGCGATCACAAAGAGAGTCGGGGTTTGAAAACTGGCGGCGACGGTCTGGCCGACATCGACGTTGCGGGACACCACGATGCCGTTGACCGGGGAATAGATCGTCGTATAGCCAAGATCAAGTTCGGCTGAGTCCAACGTGGCCACCGCTTGATCCACCTGCGCCTGCGCGACATCGACTTGGGCTTGGGCGTCGCGGAAGTTTGTGGCGGCGAGGTCGAGATCCGACTGTGAGACGAATTGTTGCCTGAGCAGGGTCGTCATGCGATCGAGTTCGAGCTTTCGCTGATGCGCCATGTTCTTCGCTTTCGCCAGATTGCCACGCCCGCTCTTGAGCGCTGCGCGGGCTTGACTCACCCTCGCTTTGAACGGCTGCTGATCGATCAGGGCCAGGACCTGGCCCTTCGTGACCACGGAATTGAAGTCCGCCATCAGTTGGGTAATTTTGCCGGAGACCTGGCTGCCCACCTGCACCGACACGACCGGATTGACCGTGCCGGTGGCGGTGACAATCGCGGTGATGGGGCCTCGATCGACCAGCGCTGTTTTGTAGTGGACGGGCGGAGTCCCGGCCGTCCACCAATACCAGGTTCCTGCCCCTATGATCGCGAGGAGGGTCACGATGCCGATGAGCCAGGGAAGACGGGGCCGTGTCCGGCGTGAAGGGAGTATCGGGCATGGAGGCGGGGAGCCGGTGCTCGTGGTCAGATAGTGCCGTCGACGAATGGTGAGCCGGAACTGAGGAAGATCCGGGGGGAATGATCTCGGTGACAGGGACCTCACGAATCGGGTCTTGGGGGTTACTGGTCATGATGTACCCGCTTGTTGCGTGACTCTGCCTGCGCGACTGTTTTTGAATCGGTTCACGATGATCTTACGACTTTCCTCTGCGAATAACAGCACCAGGGCGCCCAGCGCGAGTGGCCCGAAGATCCAGGCAGGCAAGGGGCCCGTTCGGAAGATGTCGTTCCCCAAGGAGGTGTACGTAATCACCGCAAGGATAGTGAGCTCAATGACGACTCCCCATAGAATGAGCGGGTTGCTGAACCATCCGAACCGAGCCACCGACAGACGGTCGGATCGGCAGGCAAAGACGTTGGCGACCTGTGCCAAGACTATTCCGGCAAAAGTCACCGTTGTCGCCTCCTTATATAAGGGAGAGGACCAGTCCAACGGGGTTCCCCAACTCCAGCCGTTTGCAAAGAGATAGAGGAAAAAGCCACCCATGGCCAGGAATGCCGAGTTCATTCCCAGGAAGAAGTAGGTTCTAAGCAGGAGCGGAACGGTGAGCAACCGCTCGCTTTTTGGGCGTGGAGGGAGATCCATAATGCCGGGATGAGGGGGCTCTGCCCCCAGCGCAATGGCCGGAACCATGTCGGTGCCGAGGTCAACCGCCAGGACCTGCGGGATGGTGAGGGCTAATGGCATCCCTAGAAAGCCATAGGCCAGGTAGGGGACCACTTCCGGCACATTACTCACGAGCACGTAAGTGGAAAACTTCCGGATATTGTCGAATACCGTACGGCCTTCTTCAATGGCGTTGACGATGGTCGCAAAGTTGTCGTCGAGCAAAATCATGTCCGCCGTCTCTTTCGCCACGTCGGATCCGGCGATGCCCATCGCAATGCCGATATCGGCTTTTTTGATGGCCGGGGCGTCGTTCACACCGTCGCCCGTGACGGCCACCACTTCGCCCATGTCTTTCAGCACCGACACCACGCGCATCTTGTGCCGGGGGGCCACGCGCGCGAAGACCGGCTCGGCCTCGTTAGGACGGGTGGGCGTGAGGAGCCGGCGCAGCGCCTCGTCGCTCATCGTTTCGACCTGGTGCCCTTCGATCACGGGACAGTATCCGACCGGCTCGGTGCGGGACTCTTTCGGCGCCAGCCCGATCTGGCGGGCGATGGCCAGGGCCGTGAGCGGATGGTCGCCGGTAATCATGATAACGCGGACGCCTGCTTGGCGGCAGCGCGCGATGGCCTCCGGGACTTCGTGGCGCGGGGGATCCATCATCGCCACGAGGCCGAGGAAAGTGAGGTTCTGTTCCACATGATCGATGTCCAGCTTCTCGACGCCCTGCTCAATTTCACGCATGGCCACAGCCAGGACCCGATAGGCCTGGTGCGCGAAAGTCTGGCTTTGCGCCATGATGCGCTGGCGGTCCTCCTGACTCATCGGCGAGCGTGCAGCTTGGTGGAGCATCTGATTGCAGAGGGGCATGAGCGATTCCGGCGCCCCCTTCACGAAGGCCACGAGCCTGCTCTCACGCCAATGGAGGGTGGACATGCGCTTCCGGTCCGCGTCGAACGGCAGCTCGCCCATTCGGGGCAACGGTTCATGGTGGAGGAGTCCGTGATCCTGTGCGAACTCGACCAGGGCCACTTCGGTTGGATCCCCCGTGACGGTGAGGCGGCCATCGGTCCGCCGCACGCGCTTGGCATTGTGGCAGTGGATGATCGCATCGAAGAGCGGCGCATACTCCTCGGCCTCGATTGCAGTGGTGACGCGTCCGGCGATCACCAGGCAGCTTTCCTGCACCTCGACTTCGAGATGGTCCATATAGAAATGAGCCACGCGCATCCGGTTCTCGGTCAGCGTCCCTGTCTTATCCGTGCAGATGACGGTGGTGCAACCCAAGGTTTCAACGGACGTCAGTTGCTTGATGAGCGCGTGACGTTTGGCCATACGCTGGCTGCCCAACGCCAAGGCCAGCGTCACAGTGGGGAGCAGTCCTTCCGGCACGTTCGCCGCGATGATGCCGATCCCGAAGATCGCGCTGGTCCAGAAGCCGAGGCCGGTCCATAGCCCGATCGCGAAAAACGAGGTTCCCATGGCCAGCGAAATCATGGCGACGATGCGGGTGAGCTTGGCGATCTCTTTCTGCAGCGGGCTGAGGTCTGTCTCCACGCTCGTGGAGAGGCGGGCGATCTTGCCGAATTCCGTCTGCATGCCGGTGGCGAACACCACCGCCCGACCTCTGCCGGAGAGCACAGGGGTGCCGGCGAATACGAGATTGGGAATGTCCAGGAGATGTCCATCGGCCACTGGCTCCGCTGTCCGCCGCTTCGGTAGGGATTCGCCTGTGAGAGAGGAGAGGTCGACACGCATTTCGGTGGCTTCGATGAGCCGGGCGTCGGCAGGGATCTGTTCTCCCTCCTCGATCAAGAGCACGTCACCCGGCACGATCTCGCTCCGCGACACCTCATGGGGCTGCTTGCTTCGCAGCACCCATCCCCTGGCAGGGAGGAGGCGATGGAGGGCATGCACCGCGCGCTCCGCTTTATATTCCTGAAAGAAGGCGAAGACGGCGTTGATGACGATCACGCCGACGATCGCCCAGCCCAGCGTGGCCATACCTTCGCCGGGCTTCATGAATTCTGCCGTGAATGCTAGAGTCGCGGCGATCCAGAGCAAAATGGCCAGGAAGTGGGTGAACTGGCGGAGGAGCCCTCGAATCAATGAATAATGACCCGGCTCCTTCAGAACATTGGGGCCATACCGACTGAGCCGCTGCTGTGCTTCTTCGGGCGACAAGCCGCCTGCTCTGGTTTCCAGGTGCGTGAAGATTTCATCGACCGTCAGTTGGTGGAGGTGTGGCTTGTCGGGGTCAGGCACGCCCGCCTCGCACGATCAGGACGGAACAGGGGGCGTGTCTCAGGAGACTCTCCGAGACGCTGCCGAGATGGAGCCGCTCGCTCTTGGTCAAGTCGCGAGACCCGATCACCAGGAGGTCGGCATGATCCGCCTCCACGTGTTTGACGATGGTGTCGATGACGTGGTCCATCTGCACGTCTGTGTCGACGGCGTAGCCGTCTTTCAGGAATTCATCCCGCAATGCTGTGACTAGTCGCGTGGCTCGTTCAACGACCGGTCGTTCCAACTCTGCGACTTGAGCCTTTGACAGATATCGAACGGCCAAGTCGGTCACCGGTCTCTCGGCCGACGAGAGGATAGTGGTTGTGGCTGATTCCGGAAGAATGCGGGATCGTAGAAATCGAGCGGCGGCTCGGGAGTGCTTTGAGTCATCGACCGCGAGGACCACACGCGTCAGCTGCGGGATCGGCTGTTTCACGACGAAGACGGAACAGCGGGCGATCGACGCGACTTGCCGGGAGATGCTCCCCAACAAAAATCCTCGAATGTCGCTCAACCCGCGGGATCCGATGAGAATGAGATCGGCCTTCACCCGCCGCGCCTGTCGCACGATCGTCTGGGCGAGGGGGCCATGGGCTAAGGTGGTGTTGAATTTGGTGCGAGGGCCGGTCGCGGCCTGTCCGAGGGCGACTCGAGCTGATCGCTCTGCTTCGCGGAGGAGGATTCCACCGGCCTTCTCCATGGCGGCCAGGGCGCGTTTCTCTGCCACGGGATTCCTGCCTCTGGCGGTCCGGAGAGCCGACGGATCGACCACATGGAGAAGCGTCACATGCTCCGGCTCACGGTCTGCGAGCGCTTGGAGTGCTTGTACCCCCCACTGCGAGTATTCAGACCCATCGACGGCACAAAGAATTCGCATGACAGACTCCCTTCCTCAATGACAATGACGGCCAGCAACCAGCAGGGGATTCCGGGTATCAGTTCTGCATGGGATGTGCCTGTGACACGTGGTGCATTATAAGTGAGACGTGCGAGAATTCTCGTGGTTTGGGGACAGAATGATATTTCTGCGTCAGGCTCTGCGGCGTTTTGCAGCAGCTTCGAACGGATCATTGTGGTGATTGGCCCCAGTTCTAATGGACGGATGATCCCAGGCGCCAGAAATTGGAGGCCGAGTCGGATTTAGGGCTGTGGCACTTACATTGCGTAGTCTGACCACTAGAATGCTGGGGGGCCTATGAGACAGATTCTGATTTTAGTGCTTGCGTTGTGGAGTAGCCTCTGTGGGGGAATGAGCTTAGCCGACGGAGGCCCGATCGCTCGGGTCGGGGGATCCGGCGAATTTCTCGAATTGGAATTTCAGGCTAACGGTCAGGCGGCCAAAGAGTCGCTCCCGCTCTATCGGGCAAACGGTGTTCGGTATTTCAGCGCCGGAGTCGGGATCGAGGAACGTACCGCCGAATATCCACCCTTCTCGCTGAAGCTCGTGTTCACTGCCGGGGGAAAGCCCTTTCTGGCTGGGGTTTCGGTCACCATTCAGTCAGCAAAAGGGGGTCCTTCGATCAATATTCCCCGTGACCATGTGAACGGACCTTGGTTGTTCGTCGAACTTCCATCCGGCACCTATGACCTCACGGCGATTCATGCGGATCGGACGCAGGGTCTCAAGGGGGTGAGGGTGGAAGCGGGAAAGATGAAGACTGTTCATCTCCGCTGGCAGGAAGAGCGGGGGAGCGCGGCATCATCTGCAGAAGGGGTTGGTCAATAAGCCATTAGATCAATAGTGAGGAGGGATGCATGCCGACGAAGAAGAAGGCGAAGAAGGCCAGGACTGGTACGAAGAAAGATTTTGGCGTGATGACGGTCAAACAGGTCATGCAGAAACGGGTGCAGTCTGCTCATCTCAAGACCAAAGGCGACGTCATCGCGTCGATTATGCTCGAGGGATTCGGGGCCGTGCCGGTGGTGGATGCCAACGATAAGCTCCTGGGCATCATCAGCGAACATGATTTGCTGGCTGCATTGGATGATGGGCACAAGTTTGGTGCCGTCACCGCCGGTGATATCATGACGTTTAATCCCTATTCGGTCCATCCGGAAACGACGCTCCCGACGCTGGTTCATGTGTTCAGAGCCAGCGATTTAATTCGCGTGCCCGTGGTGGACGCTAAAGACAAGCTCGTGGGCATCATCGCCCGCCGGGATCTGCTTCGTGCATACCTGGCTGCCGGCAGAGCAGGACGCTGAAAATGTCCGCCAGCGTCGTTCTCGCCTCGAAAGCATCCTCAACGTAGCCCACTCGGAGAACAAGCTGTCTTGGCAGCTTGGGGTGGGCGGGTGAGAAATGCTACGCCTCCGGTGCTTTCGTCGGCTGCGGCCTAGCTGACGGCCATTTTGAGCATCCTGCGGGAATGCTCTTCTCTTGTGCTGCAGTCCCGGTCGCCGATTTTTTATGCGCCAACATGCTTCCTCCGCAATATGCCAGATATAGGATAAGAAGGAGGGTCTATGCGACAAACGGAGTTTCTTTCGACAGCCAGCGACCCGAAGGACTTGACCGTGGGGCAATTGATGCAGGATGCGGTCTTTACCTGCGGCTCGAGGACCGATGCCTTGACCATCAGCAGGCTGATGACCCAACGAAACTTCGGCAGCCTGCCCATCGTGGAAGAGGACCGGACCTTGGTTGGTCTGGTGAGTGAGTATGATCTGCTTCAGGCGATGATCGACGGCCGGGATCTGCGGAAGGTGATGGCCATCGAAATGATGAGCACTCACCCGGTGACGGCCACCGAAGATATGAAGCTGGAGGAGGTTGCGAATCTGTTTCAGGATCGCTACATCACGCGGGTGCCAGTCGTTCGGAACGGCAAACTCGTCGGAATCCTGGCGCGGCGCGATCTATTGTTTGGTTATATGAAAGCGTCGCAGCATTGGTCTTAACAGGCGTTTGAAAAGTCCGCCAGCTTCGTGCTCGCATCGTTCGGACCCTGAACGTACCCCGAGGGTACGCCTTCGGGTCTTCACTCGGTGCGGCCTTGCAGGACGGTCTTTTTGAACAGCCTGGAGGGCATCGCTGTATGATTCCACGCCGTGCTGCTCGCAAGTTTCTCGATCATGTCCGCTACTATGCCCTGGTCGTTCTGGCGTTCACTGATTGCTGTGGCCGTGCTGACGGTCGCGGCCTTGCACGCTTCCGCGCAAACTGATCCCCCGAAGAAACATCGCGGTCCCTGCGAGATCTACTACCCCAGTGATGCCACGGTGGAGTGGGATTGCCGTGTCATTCTGCCCGTCGAATCGCTGGAGGCGATATTCGGGGAGCGCTGGGTAGACGTTGCACGATTCAATCGGATCGATCGGCGTCATGCTCGCCCTGGTCTCTCAATCAAAGTGCCAAGGCGGCTCGAGGATCTGGCGCAGTTTACGCCGTTACCGCTGGTCTATCCGCCAGGAGAGCTGAACGAGAAATTCATTTTGATCGATCTGAGTGAACAGTTTCTCGGAGCCTATGAATTTGGAGCCCTTCGCTTTGCGATTCCCATCGCTTCCGGGAATGGACTCAACGAAACGCCTACCGGGGCGTTTCGTGTGACCGCGGCCCATCTGCATCATCAATCCAATCTTTATACGATCGAAGGGACGGACCGGCCGTATCCGATGAACTACGCGCTCCGGTTCCTTGTGAATAGGAAAGGGGTGTCCTATTGGATCCATGGTCGGGACATGCCGGGCTATCCGGCCTCGCACGGGTGCATTGGCCTCTACGATGAATCGATGCAGAAGGAGCAGTACGGTATCCCGAAAGAGTCGGAGTTGAACGATGCGAAGAGACTGTTCGAATGGGTGCTAGGCGGGGAGGTGGATGATGACAAAGTGATCCCGCTTCCGCATGGTCCCCGAGTCCGCATTATCGGCCAGGCGCCGGGACATCTACCGTAGTTCGGATGACACACGAAGGCACTCGCGCCATGCTCAGTCAAGGGCTTTGCGGAACCGGGCCACGCTGATGGTGAGCATGACGAGAGCGAAGACACCCATCGCGGCCATCTGTGGCCAGAGCGCCTCCAGTCCCACTCCCTTCAAATAGACACCGCGAAGCACATCCAGAAAGTATCGTAACGGGTCCAAGTACGTGAACCACTGTATGAACTCCGGCATGCTGCTGATGGGCGTGCCGAAGCCGGAATAAATGATGGCCGGCATATTGAAGAAAAATCCCGACACCATGGCTTGCTGCTGGGTCATCGAAATAGTTGAGATAAAGAGGCCGATGCCGAGCATACAGAGGATGAATAGAATCGCACCGATCGTCAGGACGCCGATGTTCCCCCGGAACGGCACTCTGAACCACAGAATGCCGACCAGCGAGATGAGGGTGGTGTCGAGCAGCCCGATCAAAAAGAAGGGTGCCGTCTTTCCCAGAATGAATTCCAGGCGGCTGATCGGCGTCACCATAATCTGTTCCAGCGTACCGATTTCGCGTTCGCGCACCACCGCAAAAGCGGTCAAGCTCACCACCATGACCAGGATGAGATTGCCGATCACACCCGGCACAAAGAACCATTGACTGTCGAGGTCGGTGTTGAACCAGGGACGTCGGTCCAGCACGATCGAGGGGATTTGAGATTGGATCAGCGGCGACATGCTTGATAGGCGCTCACGTTGGTACTCCTGCGCGAATCGCGCGGCGATCTCATTAACGTACCCTACTGCGATCAGAGCGGTATTCGAGTTGCTACTGTCCACGATCAGTTGGAGATGGGCCGTTTGGCCTTTTCGGAGATCCTGCGCAAACCCCGAATTGATCTGGAGCGCCATGGTCACATCACCGCGATCGATCAGATCGCCGATCTCCCCGCGATCGTTCACATGAACGCGCACGTCGAAGTAGGGACTTGCCGCAAAGCGGGACAAGAGATCGCGGCTCACCTGGCTGTTGTCGTAATCCAGCACGGCAGTCGTGATGTGGCGGATCTCCAACGTCGCCGCGTAGCCGAAGACGAGCATCTGAATCACCGGCGGGCCGAACAACAAGAAGCGGGTCCGTTTGTCTCTGAAGACTTGAATGAATTCCTTGATCAGCATTCCCCGGATACGTCCCAACATGCGGTGTCTCCTCAACTCAGCTTTTTATGAAAGGCCCGGGTGGCGAGAATCGTGAGGAGCAGGGCAAAGATGGCCAGCGCTATCAGATCGTTCAAGATCAGCGGAAGAGAGGTTCCCTTCAAAAAGACATCGCGGATGATCGTCATGAAATAGCGCGCTGGAATGAGATGGGTAATCACCTGGATCACAGGCGGCATTTGGTCGATGGGATAAATGAATCCCGAAAGCAGAAAGGCCGGCAAGAAGGTGGAGATGAGCGCGACTTGACTGGCGGCCAACTGGGATTTGGCGGCGACCGACACGAAATAGCCCATCGACAGGACGACGGTCAGAAAGAGGGTGCAGCTCAAGAAGAAAACGCTCCATTGCCCACGAAAGGGGACGTCGAACCACCAGATTGCGATGACGGCGCAGAGAGCGGTGTCGAGCAGCCCAATCACAAAATACGGCACCAGCTTGCCGACCATGAGTTCCAGCGGTGTGACGGGGGTGGAGATGAGTTGTTCCATGGTGCCCCGCTCCCACTCCCGTGCGATCGTCAGCGAGGTGAGAAAGGAGCCGATCACCGCCATGATGATGGCGATGACGCCCGGCACGATGTTCGCGGTGCTTTCCAGATCTTCGTTAAACCAGGTCCGGGTATCGACCGTCAGAGGGGGCTGGAATTCGATCTGTCCATGGCCGCGGAGCCAGTCCAGTTGAATCTCCCGGTTGTAGTTCTGGACCACGGCTTCGCTGTAGCTGATGCTGACATTGGCCGTATTGTTATCCGTGGCGTCCATCAGCGCCTGGACACTCACCGGACCGCCTGTTTTCAACTGCTCGGAAAAATCCGCTGGGATCACAAGCGCGAGCCGGCAGTCGCCGGCATCGAGCGCCCGTATCAGCGCCGGATAATTGTCCACCGTCCTTACGATGTTGAAATACTCCGACGCTTGAAAATGCTTGAGGAAGTTTTGGCTCTGCTGGCTGCCCTCGCGGTCGAACACGTAGACGGGGATGTGTTGGATATCGAACCGGACACCATAGCCGAAGGCCAGCATGAGGAGCACCGGCATGGTCACGATGATCAGCAGGCTGGGCAGGTCCCGGCTGATCTGAATGACTTCCTTGCGCACGATGGCGGCGAATCGATGCCAGCGCATGTGTCCTAGGCCTTTCCTGCAGCCCCTTGCGCGGCCGTCAATGACACGAAGACATCCTCCAGGCTCGGGCGGATCGGTTCTATCTTCGTCACGTTGACACCGTGTTCTAATAGAGCGGTTTGCAGCCTGGGAATGGCGGCGTTGGCGTCCGGCACGACGACGTGCAGGGCGTTGCCGAAAACGGCGGCATCGCGCACGTCGGGCGTCTGCTGGAGCACGTCGAGGGCCAAGCCGAGCGGCTCGCATTCCACCAACAGTAATGCGCCGGTCATGGCGCGCTGTTTCAATTGTGTGGGTGATCCGGAAGCAACGATGCGGCCTTGAAAGATCAAGACCAGGCGATTGCAATACTCCGCTTCATCCATGTAGTGCGTGGTGACTAGCACCGTTACGCCCTCCGCGGCCATCGTGTGGATCAGCTCCCAGAATTGGCGTCGCGAGACGGGATCGACTCCGGACGTCGGTTCATCAAGAAATAAAATAGGCGGCCGGTGGAGCACTGCACAGCCCAAGGCAAGGCGCTGCTTCCATCCGCTGGGCAGTGTGCCGGTCAGAGTCGCTTCGCGGCCTCTCAAGCCAGCCATGTCGAGGACCCACGCTTCGCGTTCCTTCAGCGCCGACGTCGGCACGTCATACAGACTGGCGAAGAATCGGATATTTTCGATGACCCGAAGATCGTTGTAGAGCGAAAACTTTTGGGACATGTAGCCGATCCGCTGGCGCACGCGTTCCGGATCCCGTGCCACGTCGTAGCCGGCGACGAGAGCTTGACCTGCCGTGGGGCGAAGCAACCCGCATAACATGCGGATCGTCGTCGATTTGCCGGCGCCGTTCGGACCCAGGAATCCCACCACTTCTCCGCGCTTCGCCTCCAGGCTGATCCGGTCGACCGCGACGAAGTCACCGAAGCGTTTGACGAGGTCTCGGGCAATCACGGGTGCAGCATTGTGATCGGTCATAGGGATTTCCCGTCGATCCGTGACGTGGTGGCAATGAAGAGGTCTTCGATCGTGGGTGCGACCTCTTCCAAGCGGTCGAACGACAGTCCCGCCTTCTGGAGCTTCGCCCGCAGTTCGGGGATCCGGCGAGCGGCATCGTCCACCACGAGGTGCATGCCATCGCCGACGAGCAATGCGTTGAGCACGCCATCGGCGCCGTCCAGTTCAGCACGTAGGCGACGTGGTTCGGGTGAAATGACGGACAGGACCGCCCCCTTGAGGTGCGTCTTGAGTTTGGCTGGTGTTTCACAGAACAGGATGCGCCCCTGATGCAGAAGCGCGACTCGATGACAGCGTTCAGCCTCGTCGAGGTAGGCGGTAGACATCAAAATGGCGATCCCTTCTTCCAGCAGCGAATACAGAATGCGCCAGAAGTCACGGCGCGAGACAGGGTCCACGCCGTTCGTGGGTTCATCGAGCAGAATGATGCTGGGGCGATGGATGAGTGCGCAGACGAGCCCGAGCTTTTGCTTCATTCCGCCGGAGAGCTTGCCTGCCAGCCTGGTTTTGAATTGCTCCATACCGGCGGCGTCGAGCAGTTGGCGGCTTCGCTGTTCGCGGTCACTGCGGGGGACGCCGAAGACGTCGGCATAGAAGCGGATATTCTCCTCGACGGTCAGGTCTTCATAGAGGCCGAACCGCTGAGACATATAACTGATGTGAGCCTTGGCCGCTTCAGGATAGCGCACGATGTCGAATCCTGCGACTGTCGCCGAGCCCGAATCGGCCGTGAGTACGCCGGCTAACATGCGGACAGTGGTCGTCTTCCCGGCGCCATCAGGTCCCACCAAGCCGAAAATCTCTCCGGGATGCACCTCGAAGCACAGACGGTCCACCGCCAGGACGCCGGGGAAGCGCTTCGTGAGGTCCGATATCGCAATAGCAGCCGGCATGATTCGTTACTGCGGAGTTGCGTCAACCACGGCCTCCGCCGGCATCCCCGGCTTGAGTTCATGGTTCGTATTGTCTAAGTCGATTTTGATGCGATAGACCAACGTCACACGTTCCTTGTGGGTTTCCACACTCTTGGGTGTGAATTCGGCTTGTGACGAGATGAACGACACGAGGCCTTTGTAGGTCTTGTTGGGGTAGGTGTCGGTGTGAACGTTGGCCGACTGGCCCCAGCGGACCCGTCCTAAATCAGTTTCGTTGATATAGCCCCGCATCCACAGATGGTCGACGTCGGCAATCGTCACCACCGGCGTCCCAGCGGACATAACCTCGCCCAGTTCCGCCTGCCGGACCAACACGACCCCGGAAATGGGAGCGGAGAGGACGGTGTATGCCAGCTTCACCCGAGACATTTGGAGTGCTTCACGGGCTGATTCAAGATTGGCGCGTCGCACAGCAATTTCTTCCTTGCGGGTGCCTTCGACGATTTGATCGTAGGCTTGCTTGGCGCGTTCATGCGTCGCCTGCGCGCGCTTCAACTGGGACGCAGCATTGTCGACATCCTCTTGGGAAACGCCTTGTTCGGCAAGGAGTGGTTGACGCCGACGGAACTCCGCTCGTTTCAATTCAAGATCAGCCTGGGCGTCGATGAGTGTCTGCTTCGCCCCTTGAATTTCTTGGACACGGCTCCCGGCGACGGCGAGTTTGAGCTCGGCTTCACGCGTGGCCACCGTGGCTTCATCCACACTGACTTGTTGGCGATAGTCATCGTTGTCCAGCCGCGCCAACAGGTCGCCTTGTTTGACGTATTGCCCCTCTTGAACAGGAAGTTCCACAATCCGGCCTTGAACTTTGAAGCTCACCACACTCTCGTGCGCCTCGATGTTGCCAGAAATCCGAAGCGTGGTGTCTGCGGCATGATTGGCAGCCGTGCGTATGTACAGGTACCCACCAGCGATCACGGCGAATGCCACACAGAGGATCATGACCGTTCGTTTCATCGTCATTAACCTACACCGCTAGCCGGTTGTTCACCGCGCCCTTGCTTTCTCCGTCGTTAATCCCTCAAGAACCACTCTGATGATGGCGGAAAATCCGCTCTTCGGCGTAAGGCCCAGTTCTTCCATTTTGGGTGGGTTCATGATTGCCTGGACTGCGCCAAGCAGGATTTCGATTGCCAATTTAGGAGGAATGTCCTGGCGAATGAGTCCTGCTCTGCGTCCTTCGAGGAACACCTTGCCGAAATGGCGTTGAATCACGTCCCGCCGCCGGTTCTCCACCACGTTGAATAAATCCGGTGCTTCCCGCCGAATATCCCGCACAAACGGCGGCTGAATCTCTTCCATGTGTCCTTGGACACACTCGAGTAGGTGATGTAGCGCACCCAGACAATCGGATCCGGCTGCAGACGTAATGCGACCGAGATCTACGTCGACGCTGCGGAACTTCTCGAGGAGCACGGCCTCAAGAAGTATTGACTTACTCGGGAACGCGTCATACAAGGTTTTTTTGCTCATCGCCAATTCACGCGCCAGATCATCCATCGTGACACCACGGAATCCGTGAGCAAAGAAGTGCCGACGAGCCTCAGCAACAATCCGTGTCCGAGCTGAGCTCTCGGCTGCTCTTTGTTTTGCCGGCACGTGACGGTGAGGCATAGAAGAGTTCGTAACCATAGTCTATGGAAACCATACTAGTACTATGAGTTTCCATCGTCAATACGTGGGACCCAGCATCGCTCACATTGGCAGGCGGGAATTTCACAGTGCCGCAAGCAGGAATCCTTGCAGGTTTCTTGCGCAATCGTCCGCCTCTTGGAGGGGGGGCGCCTAGGTCTGAGCTTCCCGCTACCGGCGTGTTGTCTTTGTGTTTGATGCCGCGCAAGGTGCCGGGCGGCTGAACTCAGCTGGGAGTTTCGTCTGCTCGTCTACGCAGGCCGTATCGAGCTGGGCCTGCGTCAAGCCTGAGACTGAAGTCAGGTTGGCTCCATGCAACGTCGCGCGGTGGAGATCTGCTGCGTCGAGTTGGGCACCGGTGAGATCGGCTCCGGATAACGTGGCACCCTGTAAGTTTGCGTCTTGGAGATTGGCTTGCGTAAGCGTGGCATGGCTGAAATTGGAGCCTCTCAGATCGGCTGCGACCAGATTGGCCGATTCCAGGTTCGCTTCAGTGAATTGCGCGCGTTGGAGCGAGACCTTCGGCGCATAGATACCGCTGAGGTCGGCCTTGGTGAAGATCGTGCCTGTTCCTCGTGCGCCGATCAGCACCGCGTGAGGCAGCCGCGCATCTAGAAAATTCGCCTGGTCGAGGTCCGTATGATAGAAGATAGCCATTCTGAGGTTGGCAGACTGTAAATTCGTTTTCACGAGACGCGCTCCTTCGAAGTTTACGCCCTCGAGATCGGCCCGCTGAAAGCCCGCCGATTGCAGATTCGCAAAACGGAGATCGGCTCCCCGAAGCAGCGCCTCTTGCAGGCTGGCCTTGGTCAGATTGGCTTCGTCCAGGTAGGCACCTTCCATATCCGCCTCGACCAAGCGAGCGCCTTCCAGTTGAGCCCCATCGAGCAGGGCGCCTTGTAGATTCGTCTGATGCGCGTTGGCCTTGGTCAAGACTGTGCGGCGAAGGTCGGCCCCCATCAGATCGGCTCCGGACAACGTCACTCGATCGAGGTTGGCGCCGTAGAAATAGGTGTCCACGAAGTTGGCGTTGGTCAAATCAGCAGAGGCGAGGTCCGCTCCCTCAAAATGGGCCCGCTCGAAGCTAGATTCGTGCAGTTGTGCCCCGGTCAGGACGGCGTTGTAGAGCGCCGCTTCATCGCCGATCGCGCGGAACAGATTGGCGTTCGACAACCGTGCATGTCGGAGATCGGCTCCCGCCAGGTCGCTATCTTCCAAGACGGCTCTCGTAAGATCGGCTCCCGCGAGATTCGCCTGTGACAAATTACTTTGGTACAGATTCGCCTGGCGGAGGACGGTCCCTTCCAATTGCGCCCGTTCCAGATTCGCCCCGGCAAGTTTGGCCCGGCGCAAGTCTGCCTGGCACAGATTCGCGCGCTGATATTCCGGTTTCTCACGGTGTTCGAGCCACTGCCCGTGCGATTCCACGATCGCCCGCAGCTGCTTGGGCGGAACGGGTTTCTTTCTGTAGGGGCTCTCACAGCGAGTGGGGTGACTGGTTGCCTGGTTCGGTTCTGCTGCGTGGGTGATGGCCGGTATGTTGATGGTCAGCACGGCGCTCAACACGGCGTGGACGGCACAGACTCCGGTATACGTTCTGTTCATTGCGTGTCTCCTTGAGAAAGATTCTTCGGTGGTGTGGGGCATGGTCACTACACACATTGGTCCACGGCTTGCGCGAGATCCTGAAGCGGCTGAGAGATTCGAACGTCATAGAGGTGGTCGCACGCTAGACTCCGAAGCGTATCGGGTAAACATGCTAACTGTGTAGCGGCTCGTTGACGCAATTTCATCAGTTTCTCAGCAGGAACGAGGCGGCGGCCCTCTGTCATCAAGGGATGCAGGAGCGGATCTCCCGCTACGGGGGCCTGCACTGTGGTCACGACATCATAGTCACATCGTCCATTGTGGGTGTATTGCCGGTAGACTTGTTTGCAGCCAGGCCAGGTGGCTTTCCCCTCCGATCGTTTCCGGCAGGGTCGGCCCGCATACTCTTGAAGTTTGTAGGCACAATCGAGCGACGGTGCATCAGCCGACGTGGCCATGGCGGTACCGACGGCAAAACTGTCGATCGGTGCTCCGCTGGCGATCAGCCGCTGAAGTTGGTATTCGTCCAGATTGCCGCTTGCCAGGATCTCGGCTTCAGGCAATCCCCCCTCGTCCAAGATACGCCGAACTTTTCGCGCATGGTCTGCCAGGTCGCCGCTATCTAGCCGCACTCCCTTCACTATGATGCCCTGTTGTCGCAAGCTCGGAGCGAGCGCTACCACTTTGTGTGCCGCCGCCTCTGTGTCGTAGGTATCGATCAAGAGGACTGCGTGCTTCGGCTGCGCCAGAGCGAAATGCTCGAAGGCGGTCTTCTCGTCTTTGTGAGCCTGCACAAAGGAATGGGCCATGGTGCCATAGATCGGAATGTCATATTCCATACCGGCGAGGACCGTGGAGGTTCCGGCGAAGCCGGCCAGATAGCTGGCTCTCGCGGCAAGCAGGCCGGCCTCCGCGCCGTGCGCCCGGCGCAATCCAAAATCGATGAGCGGTTTCCCGCCGGCGACCAAGACCGATCGCGCCGCTTTCGAGGCGATGAGCGTCTGAAAGTTGAGCAGATTCATGACCCTGGTTTCGACGAACTGCGCTTGAGGGAGGGGAGCGGTTACGCGAAGGATCGGTTCATTCGCAAAAAAAACCGTTCCTTCCTGCATGGCGTGCACGTCGCCAGAAAATCGCAGGGTTTCCAGATAGTCTATGCACGATCGACTGAACCGTCCGGTCTGTTTGAGCCATTCCAGCTCGGCCGGGCTGACGTGCAGCTGTTCCAAGAAGTCCAGGACTTGCTCCAACCCGGCGGCCATCAAAAAGCCACGTTGGGCCGGTAATCTCCTGACGAAAAACTCAAAGACGGCGGTGTCCATCATTTCTTGTTCGACGTAGGCCTGCACCATGGAGAGTTGATAGAGGTCGGTCAGGAGAACACTGGAGTAGGGATTCATGCAGCGAGACTTTCTAGGCGGGTCGGGATCGCTCCCAATCGAATCATGGCCTCTTCCGCCTTGCGTCCATCCTCCCAGGCTACATTAACAGCCCGGATTGCATCGGTCAGCAGGCAGACGCGGTAGCCCAGCACCCGCGCGTCTTTGACCGTGTTGAGGACGCAATAGTCCGTTGCGAGCCCGCCGATGAAGAGTCGCACGATGCCTGCAGCCTGTAAGTATTTGCGCAGGGGCGTATCTTGGAATGCTGAATAGGCTTCCTTGTCCGGCAGGGTCGCCTTATGAATGATGGTGGCCGCTTCCGGGATAGGGAACGAGGGGGGCGGCAGGGCGCCGACCGACCCGGCCACGCAATGGATTGGCCAGGGTCCGCCCTGTTCGCGAAAGGAACAATGGTTGGGGGGATGCCAGTCTTGCGACAAGAAGATCGGCAGGCCGCGTAATCGGAAACGATCGATGTATCCGCGCAGAACTGGAACGATCTCGTCGCCTCCCTTCACCCCTAAGGCTCCTCCGGGGAGAAAGTCGTTCTGGACATCGGCGATCAGCAAGGCATCGCCGACATACATCTCTTCACTTAGTGAACTCATGGCTTCGCAACGATCATATCAACAATACAATGCTCGGGGAGGATCATGGCTAACGCCCCTGTTGGGCCAGCAGACGAATGTAGGCCACCACGTCCTGCATTTCCCCGTCCGTCAGTTGGCCTCGCCACGAATGCATGGGGCTGAAGACCACCCCATGTTCGATGGTCCGCAACAGTTCTTCGTCGGATTTCAGGAAGGACTTAAAACGGTGAAAATTGGTCGGTGCGACCTTGAGAGCCGTCGCGTTCGGTCCATCCCCCCAACCTCCGACACCATGGCAGCCCTGGCAATTGCGCTCATAGACGGCTTTGCCGCGTGTGATATCGGCAGGATAATCTTGCGCGTGGAGGAGAGGAGCGAACAGGGGGACGATAAGTCCCATGCCTAGGGTGACTCTGAGTGTCGCCATCATTTTTCGAGAGATGACACGCATCGCGGTCTCCTAGCTTTTCTTGGTCGTGTGGGCAATAAACGACGTATAGAGTTGTTGCATCTTGGTACTGCCGCACTTCGGGCACGTCACCTTGGAGGACTCATGTTCCCTGAGGGTCAAGACCACCAACGATTCCTTCCCGCAGTCCAGACATTTATAGTCGTACATGGGCATGAAGTACCCCCCTAGACTTCTGTAATGATGCGTCCTTCCGGTTTCGTCTCGCTTTCGCTCCATTCCGCGATGGCCTGGGCCAGTTCCGCAAGTCGTTGCGCCGCGCGGCCGAAGACTGTGTCGGGGGCATACTTCCCATCGAGGCCTCGTTCACCGGCTGGCACGCCGGTGAGCAATTCGATGGCCTCTTCTATGGTGTTCACCCCATAGATCGTGAATTGACTGGATTCCACCGCCTCGACGACGTCGCGCCGCAGGGTGAGATGTTTGGTGTTGCGGGCGGGAATTATGACGCCTTGTTTCCCGGACAGCCCTCGCTGTACACAGGATTCGAAGAATCCTTCGATTTTTTCATTCACGCCGCCGATCGGTTGCACCTCGCCCAACTGGTTGACGGAGCCGGTCACGGCCAGCCATTGACGAACGGGGAGGTCGGCAAGGCTGGACAGAATAGCGGCCAACTCGCCCACTGCGGCGCTGTCACCTTCCACTTCAGAGTAGGTCTGCTCGAACGTCAGTGAGGCGCTCAGCGCAAAGGGATGTACTCCGGCAAACTTGCCGGTGAGGTATCCTACGAGTGTCATCACGCCTTTGCTATGGATGTTGCCCGCGAGTTCAGCTTCGCGTTGAATGTCGATCACCCCTTTGGTGCCCACGGAGGTGCGCGCCGTGATCCTGGTCGGGCGGCCGAAGGCATAGTCACCGAGTTGGTGCACGGAGAGTCCGTTGACCTGGCCCACGACTTCCTTGTCCAGATCCACCATCAATGTGCCTTCTCGGATCTCGTCCTGGATCCACTGCTCCGCCAGATTCGACCGATGGCGTTTGTGCGCGACCGCCGCTTCGACGTCTGCGCGCGTGACGAACGCATGGCCGTCTTTCTTGGCCCAGTAACCGGCTTCCCGGATGAGGTCGCTGACCAGACTGAGCCGCAGTGAGAGCCGGTCATGCCGATCCGCATATCGGAACCCCTGCCGGATAACTTCGGCCACGGCATCGACTCCAAAATGCGGAAGCCCTTCCTCCCGGCAGAGTTTGGCGATGAAGCGTGCATATTGGCGATCCTGCCGTTCGCTCCGCACCACCTCGGTGTCGAAGTCCGCCTTCACCTTGAAGAGTTTCGCAAAGTCTTCTTCATAGCCTTGAAGGAGGAGATACAGTATCGGAGGCCCGACCATAATGACTTTTACGTTGACGGGAATCGGTTCCGGTCTGAGCCCTGCGGTGGAAAAGCCATAGAATTCGCTTGGGTCTTCGATCTTGACCGCTCCGGTCTTGATGACCCGTTTCAGCGCGTCCCAGGAAAAAGCCTGGCGGAGGACATCCATTGCATTGACGATCAAATATCCGCCGTTCGCGAGTAGGACGGCGCCAGCCCGAATCTCAGTAAAGTCGGTATACATGACGCCCATCTGGGCTTTCCGCTCGATTTTTCCGATCAGGTTGGTATAGGTGGGATGAGATTCGTCGATCACGGGTGCTCCCGCCGTTGGGTCATGCTCGACAATGAGATTGACGAGGTAGCGGGTCATATCGGGCCGGCGGACTTCAATCCCTGGAATGTGGATCGCCGGGCCTTCGTGCGGCAGGAAATCCTTATAGTGATGAATGATGTCGTGGTGGACTCGTTCGAGATAGCCGGAGATCGCCGGTAAGTCCAGGTAGGCGCGGCGCATCGTTTCATAGCGACCTTCCAGGAGATTGGCCACCAGTTGGTGATCCAGCAGGCGCAGCTGGTGTTCGGCTTCTTTCTCGAGGCCGTGGATGCGAACGTGAAATTCACGAATCTCGCCCTCGAGGGTTTTTCGCTGCTCCGTCAGTTCTCGCTGCTCCTGCTCCGTCAGGGCCTCCATCTGTTCGTCCGTCATCGGATCGCCGGCTTTGAGGGGGACGAGTCCGAACCCTACCGGGGTTTCTTTGAATCCAAACCCCCGCTTCAGGCTCAGTTCCGTCAGATCCTGAAAGAGCGCTTTCTTTTTCGATTCCGTGTCCTCGATTATTTTGGCCTTGGCGTCCAAATACTTTTTGCTTTCAAAGGCGAGGGGAATGTCCCGCCGCAAGCCTTCGATGAAGGCAGCCATCTCCCGCTTGAAGGCGCAGCCCTGTCCTGCTGGAAATGAGAGGCAGACCGGGCGCGACTGGTCTTGAAAGTTGTTCACATAACACCAGTCGACCGGCGCCGGCGCGCTCTGGGCCATCCGTTTCACCATCTGGCGAACGAGCGTGCCTTTGCCGGTTCCGACCGGACCAGACACATAAAGATTGAAGCCGGGGCCCTTCATTTGCAGGCCGAATTCCAGGGCCTCGACCGCTCGTTCCTGCCCGATGATTTCATTCAGGGGCTCCAGTTCGCTGGTATCGTCGAACCCCAGTTGTGTCGGATCGACGGCTGGCGACAGCATGGAGACGGGGATCTTGAACTTGTCGACGGTCATCGTGACTCCTCTTGGGCGATGGGAACACCGTACGCAGGATGCTCACAAAGGCCAGACTTCTCACCCGTCCAACCCCGGCGCACCATGACGCGCCGTTCCGCGTGCAAGGCCGCAGCGAGTGAAGAGGCGAGGCGTACGCTTCGGTACGTTGAGCCTCTGAGCGATGCGAGAACGAAGCTGGCGGACATTTTCAGCATCCTGCTATGGGACGATAGCGGATGGACGATGGACCGTCGACGCCTGAGGGCCCTTCTCGCCGTCTTCAAGGTTGAAGATGACGTCGGTGCCGTCATTCAATTCTTCGAACGTGAGACCCTGCAGCGCGTGTTTGTGAAAGTACACCTCGCCCCCGCCTTCCTTGAGGATGAATCCGTATCCCTTCTTCGGGAACAGTTTGCAGATCACACCTCGCAATGGCGGGATCGGAGACGTACGCACTTCGGTGCGACCCCGCTTCTCGTGGTACTTGCGGAGTTCGATGGCCATGGCGTCGAAGGCGGTTCTGATGGCCTCTTCGAACGTCTTGTCTTCCTTGCGGGCCGTCATGGTATGGCGACCAGGGAGGGTGACGACGATGAGTGCTTCGGCGACATTGGCCAACTTTTTGTGGTGGGAATTTTTCGTGAGAGTCACTCGTCCATGGACCAGATCTTCATGCCTCTGTTGAAGGTCTGCCATGCGGGTTTCGATCTCACTTTTCCAGCGGGGAGTCATCCCGACGTTTCTACTTTCAATTTCCAGCTCCATACTGCCTCCTTTTGGAGTTGATTGTGTTCTTCTGGTGGTTGATATCAGCAAGCGATGTGCCGCACTCGAACGGAGGCTTGGGTGAGAGGCCAGAGGCTAAGGGGGCTGATATTTCTTGCCCCTTGCCCCATGCTGCGCACCTCCTGCCTGACTGAAGTGGCGCATTTTTCCTCAGTGGCACTCTGGCCAGTGAAGCTCAATGCACCAGTTTATGTTGAGGTCACTGGCTGAATATGCTTCCTGCTGGGCTCTGTCGCATGCTCTGAACCTCACTCTGTCAGATGGAACACGAATTGCGTACTTTCATGACGATGCCCACGCTCAAGAAAGAGTTACTGGAACGATACCTTCACGGTCGGTTCGGCCCCAAGGCGACCCTGATGACTTACGGGGTCATCGGAAAGGAAAGTTCGCGGGGCACCTACAAACAGTATGGCTATGGCACGCCGGTCAAGTTGACCTTTCAAATTGGCCGGAAGATTCAGTCTGCGGTGCTGGAGACCATGAAACCGGGGCCTTTCGGCCATGAGCATCCGGCGGATCGGGCCCAGGCGATTCTGTGGGACTATGACTCCTATGGCCGGCTGCCGCGTCACGTGAAGGCTCTCGACGTCGGCGCTTTTACGGCCGATCAAGCACTCATATCAGTCGCACTGGCACGGGAGTTTTTTGTGCTCACCCAATGGACGGAGGGGAGCAGTTATCATCTCGATCTCCAACGTCTCGCCAAAGCCAGGGTGCTCCAAAAACAAGATCGGCAGCGAGTCATCGCTCTTGCCCGGTATCTGGCGCAGATTCATGCCAGAAAACGGCGTGACCCTGCCCTCTATCAGCGTCGGCTTCGGGAATTGATCGGCCACGGCGAGTGTATTATGGGGCTGACCGACAGCTACCCCGAGCGCTACGAGTTCATCTCGGCGGATCTCTTGCGCAGAGTCGAAGAAGCCTGCAACCGATGGCGGTGGCGCCTGCGCGGGAAGACACAGCGCCTGTCGCAAGTCCATGGAGATTTCCACCCCTGGAATGTCTTGTTCCGGAAAGGAACGGATTTTTCAGTGCTCGATCGTTCGCGCGGGGAATGGGGGGAACCCGCAGACGATGTGACATCGATGACGATCAACTACCTGTTTTTCTCACTCTGTCGCTGGGGCACTTTGAAAGGGCCGTTGGAAGTGATGTTTCGACTATTTTGGGATACGTATATAGAGGCAAGCCATGATCATGCGGTGACAGAGACGGCTGCTCCCTTCTTTGCGTTTCGAGGATTGGTCTTGGCCAGTCCTGTCTGGTATCCCAAGCTGCCGTTCGAGGTGCGCCGGACCATCTTCCGATTTATCGAACATGTGCTGGATGTGCCTCGCTTCGATCCTGCAGACGTGAACCGGTATTGCGGCGCATGATACGCACCGGCGTGAGGCAAGAGGTTTGAGGCGAGAGGAAAGACGACCTTGCCCTTTGCCCATGGCCTCGTACCTTTCCCTCAGCGGATGATCCTATGAATCGACCCCAAAGTTTCGCGATCTGGGTGACGGGGTTGCCTGCGTCAGGCAAGAGTACGATCGTCTCCGCATTACAACCTCAACTCGAGGCGCTGGGGTTAGCGGTGGAGGTGTTGGAATCCGATGAGGTGAGGCACGTGATCACGCCGACGCCGACCTATTCAGAAGCGGAGCGAGATCTCTTTTATCGCGCGATGGCATTCACCGGACAGAAGCTCGTGGCACATGGTGTGACCGTGCTGTTCGATGCCACGGCGAGCCGCCGGATCTATCGGGATTTTGCGAGGTCCGTGATCCCTCGATTCATCGAGATCGCCGTGGAATGTCCTCTCACGACCTGCATGGAGCGAGATCGGAAAGGAACCTATCGAAAGGGCCAGCGGGGCGAGTCTCTTACCGTTCCGGGACTCCAATCGCCCTACGAGGCATCGATCAACCCGGATCTTCGAATCGACACCACCACCACTTCTTCAGACGACGCGGCACGCCAGATCTTGGACCTGGTCAAAGCGAAATTCCTCTAGCAGGATGCTGAAAAAGTCCGCCAGCGGCGTTCTCGCCTTGAAAGCATCCTCAACGTAGCCCAGAGGCTACGCCTCCGGTGCTTTCATCGGCTGCGGCCTTGCTGGACGGCCCTTTTTGAGCATCCTGCATGGGTGCTCTCCCGTTGTTCCAGACGTGCAGCCCCGTGAAGTTTTTACGTGCCACAATAGCTTTCCCGTATCCTGCCAGCCGGTCTCATCAATGAAAGGCCAGTACCGGGCACGGCATCTTGTGTAACACGGCATGAGACACGCTGCCGAGTACGAAACGTGTGATGCCCTGCCGGCCCCTTGTCCCTATTATAGAATCAGATCCGATCGAAGGAGCTCCGCTAGGGAGTGCAAGGAGTCGGCGTTGCAACAAAGGCAGGAAAGGGCGTATAGGAAGCGCCTGGAGGTGCTGACCCGACCTCCGTCATACGAAAAGCGCCAGCAGAACAGTCCGTGGCACTGCACCGTAACCTTCTGTATGGTATACGCGCGGCGGATGGAGAGGGGAAGCCGGTGAGTCATGCGGCCATCACCAACAGGTCGATGGCAAAGCTAAGCGGCGCTCCGTGCTCTGTTGGGTCCCGTTGGTGACACTAGCCTTGGCCCGACCGCTAAGCAGCTTTCCCGCCGAAGCGACTCCGCTGAATTCCGCGCCTGATCTAGTGGGAACGAAGGGGGCATGCTCCTTGAACGGGTTCGTTGCCGCCGTTCTTCTGTGCCTGCTCACTGCTTGTGCCTCAAGCTTGTCGGAGCTTCGCCAAGAGCCTCCTTCGCAGATCGGCGAATTCCATGTGGCAGCTGGCGCGCTCTCGTCCTGCGTCCATCAGGCTCTCAAAGAAACTGAATCACCCGAATCTCCCTATACCTATCGACTGCACGGTTACCCTCGCCAGAACGAATTTTTCATTGCGGCCACTGGCATTTCGGATGCCCTTGCGCGTCGCCTGGTAGTGGGTCTCGAACTGCATTTCATAGGTCATGACCAGACGACGCAGGTTGAGATGAGAGAGGGCGTTAAAGATGGCGCCTGGCTCGGTCGAAGGGCCTGGCCGCTCGTTGCCCGCTGCTCCCAACGTGTCATTACCCCAGCGCGCGGGGTCGAGTGATTTGGCACCAGCCTCATGCCACACTTGCCCGTAGCTGTTCCAGCGTCATCGCCCGGCCGGATTGATCGACCAGGGCAGAGGGGGGTGCTCTCGACAAAGTCTCTATTCTCTGCGCAGAATCCCCGCATCACAGTGGTCATGAGTAAAGAGAAAGACGGCATCGAGTTGAGGTTGACGAACGGTCACATCGTAGGCGTTTCTGAGGCTGCGATCTAAGCACAGTGAAGATGTACCGATCATGGGACCGAGAACGCGGATGAAGGCGGTTGGATGATGCAAGTGTTCTGTGACTATCCGTTCCTCATTCATGGACGAGATCAGCGCTGTCCAGATTGCAATCAGGATCCGGGGTCTCACAAATCGTCGCATCCGATAGACGATTCGACGGGGTTGCTCGCCGCGCCTCTGGCATTCTCAGTGGCTCGCGGAATGCATAAGGGAGCCATGGAAGCCCTTTCGGTGGCGACGGACGCGGCAGGTGGGCCGAGCCCGTTCTTGATCGCCTCAATAAAGGGTCTAGAATACGGCTTGCTAGGGTTTGCACTCAGTGCGGTGCAGAAGCAATCCTGGGGAGGGGCCCTCGCGTGCACCGTCGTCGGCCTGGCAGCCGGGGTGTTGTTCGGAGGAGCCATCCTCTTTTTCTCCATAGAGGCAGCGGCTGGCCCCATTCCGCATTCGGCACTGATCGCCCGCGCCGTCAACGAAATCCTCTTCCCCGTGGGCTGTGCCCTGGTGATCTTCTCCGCTGAAGTTCTGGGGAAGCAGTTGCCCAAGTAGGCCTGGCCGCTCGCTCTCAGCCAAGCCGACACAAGAACAGGGGAGCAGGGTAGATTGCATCATGCTGCCGCATTCTTGAGTTGATCGTTGAGTGTCTGAATGGTCAATGCCGCGTTCTCCTCTGAACGATTGTTGACCCACACTGGGGATCTGGCGCTGTTGATATGCATGCCGGCGCATGGTAGAAACTAAGCCTGTCATAGCGTCGAGAACAATATACGGTCGAACCATGACTCTTGTTCTGCAGAGCATCAGGATTAGCATGGCGGCGGCGATGATTATCGCCAGCCCCGCCTGAGCCTGCCTGCGATCGAGAGTTTCATCTACGTGAGCAAGAGGGCCCCTGGCGGATTCGTTTCTGCCAGGGGTTTTTTATTTCCCAGGAGGCAAGAAGATGCAGCACAGAAGTTGGATGGAAAGTGAGGGTAGGGCATGTTGAGTCTTGCACGTATCGAAGCCGCGGCCGGCCGCATCAAAGCGGAGATCTACGAATCCCCGCTTGTGCACTCGAAGACGCTGTCCCGCCTGACCGGGAATTCGATCTATCTCAAACTTGAAAACCTGCAGATGACGGGATCGTTCAAGGAGCGCGGCGCATTGAATCGAATCCTGACGATGACCGATGACGAACGGCGACGGGGAGTGATCGCGGCCTCGGCGGGCAATCATGGACAAGGAGTGGCCTATCACGCTGCTCGGCGCGGCATTCCAGTCCAAATCTGGATGCCACGCTCGACGCCGCTCATCAAGCTCTCCGCCACCCGTGCATACGGTGCGGACGTCGTCCTATACGGTGACAGCTATGACGAGGCCTGTGAAGCGGCCATCGAACGGAGCGTGCAACGGAATGCCACATTTGTCCATCCCTTCGATGACGACGATGTGATAGCCGGACAAGGGACCCTCGGCTTGGAAATCCTGAGCCAGAACCCGGCGCTGGATGTGATTGTCGTGCCGGTCGGTGGGGGCGGGCTCATCGGCGGTGTCGGGTGTGCGGTGAAAGGGCGAAATCCACAAGTCGAAGTGGTGGGAGTTCAAACGTTGCGATTGCCGTCGATGAAAGCCGCTCTAGAACATGAGGGGCCGATCAATCTGCCTGCACAATCGACATTGGCGGACGGGATTGCCGTTCGGAGAGCGGGAACACGAACCCTACCGCTGGTCCGGGAATATGTCGATCAAATCGTGACGGTCGACGAAGATGAAATCGCGGCGGCGATCTTGATGCTGCTCGAGAATGAGAAGACCTTGGCGGAAGGGGCCGGCGCGATTGCACTTGCGGCGGTGCTGCAGTCCAGAACGGGGCATCGCGGCAAGAACATCGCGGTGCTGGTGTCCGGGGGCAATCTCGATGTGAATCTGCTGGCGAGAATCATTGAGCGGGGCATGGTTCGGGATGGGAGACGGTTACGCCTGCGGGTGCGCCTTCCGGATTATCCAGGTGCCTTGGAGGGGCTGGCCTCGGTGATCGCAAAGGCTGGCGCCAACATCGTGGAAACATCATATAACCGTGCACACTATGGTGTGAGTCTGAATGAAGCCGCGATCGATATGACCATGGAAACTCGCGGACGCGATCATGCCTCGGAGTTAGTGGCGGCGCTTACGGGTTCGCGCTATGAATTCAGCCTCGTCGAATAAGCGACGGGCAAGGGCTGTCCTTGCCAGGGGGCGCACCCTTGATCCGACATCCCTGCAGAGACAGGTTTATCAGGAGCCTGTCCCCGAGCCCCGTGGCATATCGATATTGCACCTGCCGGTCTACAAAGGCACGCGCCCGAATCCGTTTCGGTATTACCTCACTCCTTCAAGGCTGGGGAAGGGAATAATGGGCATGACTGTCTCCAGGCATTTCCCTCGTGTCAGCAAGGGTCGTCCCGACCTTTTTCTGGGAGACATCCTAGTATTAAGCGAGGCAAGGGGAGACAAGAATAAGGAGGGCATGAAAAATCCTCAAGAGTCATGCATGTACCAGAATTTGTCAAAGTGTTTAGCACGCTCACCGCGCCCACGTGCGCGGCATGTCTCCTCTATGAGGGTGACGCCGACAATATGGATGCCTTGATCGAGGTATTCGAGCACACGGCCAAGCGTGCGCAGTGCTGGCGAATGGCTTCTGCCGCATCTGCCGAGAGTATAAAGCGGTGATTCATCCCGCTTAGATCGCACGGAGTGACGAGGTGGAACGGATTTTCACAGAGGCAGAATGGCAGGCCTATGAGGCGGAAAACCCGGCAACGAGACGCGGCGGCTCGCTGGAGGACGTCGCGTGCCTCCTGGCTTTCTCGGGGGCAGAGCTGCGCATGTTAGCACGGTGCGGGGCCATCGACCTGTCTTACATTATTTCGGAGGGCGGGGTAGAGCTCGTCATTCCCCAAGCGTCCGTCCTAGAAGACGCGATCAATCGCTGGATGCGGGAGTTATAGCTCCTCTGATTATTTATTATGTCATTGGAGACTCGAACAGTTGAAAGCATGTGACCCCGCGTAAATCCTGTCTCCAACTAGTGATTCCTGCAGGCTCTCCGCGCTCACCCTACTATGTATCATGATGAAGCATCGAGCATCATTTGAGGTGCGCACTAATCCGATTAGGAAGCCTATGTAATCATGTCCACCGACGCGTCGACGGAAGAAGCAGTTCTCGACGTATTGCAACGAATGGGTCCCTGCGACCTGGACAACCTCGTTAGGCAGCTTCCTCATCTCAGTTGGAGCAAAGTATTCGCTGCTATGGAGCGGCTGGCACAGGATGGTCGGGTTTTGCTGGACCGCCACCCAGGTTCGATTATTCAGTCGCGCTTCCCTCGCAACAGGCATCACCGCGTGTACCGACTCGTCAAAAGGAGCCGCAACCATGATCCCTCCCGTTTTGACACGCCGTCCGTTCCCTTGACGGTGAATATGGTGATCCCGTACCCTGATCCTTATGGACCAGCCCCCCACAAAAAAGCCCTATACCACACCCCAACTCTTCCGCATCGCGCTAAGCCAGGAGCAGGCGATCTTAAGCGCTTGCAGCCTCGCGACAAACAATGCATCGAACGGTGGAAATTCCCGGTGCAATACGTCGTTCGTACCCTGCAAGAGGTTTTCCATTGCTCTAGGGGACAGTGGCCCGCGCGCCTCATAGCCGCACCGGCTCTCACCGCCAATCGTTCTTCAACGCTCCACCGTATATTCATATTCGCCAATCAAAACTCATTCGTTCGATATACATGGAGATGGGTTGACTCCCTGGATCCCCTACGCGCTCGAGTATAAGGGGCGGGCGGAGGACTGTTTCCTCATTCGCGTCCAGGGGTCCCGATGAGCCCGATACAGTGGCATACTCTCGTATAAATTGGGTCTCAAACTAGTGACTCCTCCAGTTCCTTCGCGGTTGTGCTTCTGCGCATCATTGCATAGCATCCGGCATCATTTGGGGTCTGCACGAGCGCCTCGTCCGACCGGAGGTCTCACGTGATAATACCCCTTGACGAGTCGGTGGAAGAAGCCGTTCTAGAGATACTGCAACGAACTGGTCCCTGCGGCCTGGATGATCTCGTCGTGCAACTTCCGCATTTCACCTGGAGTAGGGTGTTCACTGCCGTGGATCGGATGTCACGGGATGGACGGGTATTGCTGGACCGCCACGCGCGCTCGATCTATTCCGTCGCGCTCCCCTCGCAGCAGGCCTCACCCCATTCAATCTCTCGACAACAGGAGTCGCCACCATGATCCCTCTCGCTGTAAAATTTTGCGTCGGATGTGGCCAGGTCCTCGATGAACTGGAATCCTTTGACAGTCGGCCTTCACCGATTGCCGCCGAAGTATATCGCGAGGTGTATGGAGCTCGGCGTATCGATTCCCGCATGGTCGAGGAGGTGTGTGCGTCCTGCGCCGAAGCATGGGCGATTCGAATTCCACGTGCAGGCAGGTAGTCCATCTCATGGGCGGTAGACTGCGCGATTATCTTTTACTGCATGCAAATCTCCACAGAACGTGACCTACACTACCTGGGGTCACTGATTTCCACTCGGCTTCGTCCGAGTCGGTTATAACCCTGTTACCGTTTCCCATGTTTCCCGTGAAGTGCGTGAACGCAAGCAGCTTCGTGCGTTGGTTCCCACAGTCGAATTGCCGTTGCGCCTTGCTGGACAAAAATGAATTGCCTGCCACGGTTTGTACAGCTTTGTAATCGTATAGTTGCCACAACGTCACCAAGTCTCCCTTGCGTCGAATGGAGCCTGGATCGACATATATCGTCAATCCTTCTATGTCGTTAGCACTTGCCCACAGCCATTCCGCATACGCTGGCGCGCTACTCATCATGAGGAGCGTGATAAGGAAGAAGCGTCTCACTCGAATCCTTCTGTGTATAAGTGGTCACGGTTGGGAATTGTGACTCCGCTTAAGGGGAAGGTCAATGGAACATGAATTCAGTCGACTCAGGCAGGCAACGGGAATTTGACAGGAACCACTAGGGTACTTACTAGGTTCCACACGATGCGTTCAGGTGCAGTATGCGGGCTGTATACCAACACCTCACCCCTTGCCGGAGGTTTACCATGATGCCCATCGCGTCTGTGCAAGAAAAAGCTGTTATCGAAATGATGCGCAAAAGTGGTCCCTGCTGCCTCGACGACCTCGTCGCGAAGCTTCCGAGTCTTAGCTGGGGCGAGGTATTCGTCGCCGTCGATCGGATGTCAAGAGACGGCAGGTTGTTACTCCGTCAACGAGGGTACTCGTCCTATCAGATAACACTTCCCCCGGAGTTCACATCACCGCCTACACCATCCCGCCAGGAGGAGATGCACGTATGACCTCTCTTGCCGCGTGATCTCCGTGGGATGGGAGCGGACCGCACCGCGGCCAGTTCGCTGAGCGGCACAGGTTTTGGGACATACCGGCGGCTGCCGCTTGTGCGATTACGGGTTGTCATAGACTACTCCCCCACGGCATGTGAGGAATTCTCTCAGGTTCAAGCGACTGCTCCGTGTGTGATTCGACGGCGTCGCATAAAAGGCGAGGCGTTCTGTCTTCCTGTTTAGGGTTTTGCCCAGTTTCTTTGCAGGGTCACCCTGTTATTGTAGCAAGTAGTCACGTGAGAGAAGCCAGACTGTGGCACAGGCAAAACCCTTCAAAGCTGCATCTCCACTCATCAACATCAGACGGGTGATCAAGGGCGATCACAGACAAATTCTGGCATTGTTTCATCTGTATCTCGGCACTCCATCCGATTCACGGCAGGCTATCGTGGAACAGATTCTTGATCGCCTCACATCGCATCTGGAGATGGAGGAGGAGCTGTTATTCGAGAAGATACGGAAGTCGGGACCAGAGGGCATGAAGCTCGTCGGGCACGCCGAAACGGAGCACAAAGAGGTCAAGGCCATGATCCATGAGTTGCAGCAATTAGAAACGGACGACGACCAGGCGTTGGATGAGTTCTTCGAGGACATGATACAGACAGTTCGAGGGCTCTTCGAAACGGAAGAACGTGACCTATTGCCGCTGGCAGAGAGATCGTTGGATACATCGCCATCATGAGCATCCGGTTGCTCTCCTGCAATGAAGAGGGGACGTTCTCGTTTCGATGAGAAGGACGACTTGTTTCCCCGTCTCAGGATCGACATTGTTTCCCGAAGGAAAGGAGCACTCATGCATAGTCGAACCGAAGAGGGACCGCACAATCTTCCCGGCACACCGGCAGAGGGCTATCACGTGGTCGCTGACATCGTGGCAACAAACACACTTCAATTCAGTCCGACCGACAATGCGATGGACATCGCGATCGACATATTAGCCTCGCATGATGGTGGTGGCCCTGTCGTTGGGGCAGAAAATGAGTTTCTAGGGTTTATCAACGAGGGAGATCTCATTCGAGCTTTGGAAGGCGGAGTCGACTTACAGCGCTCAACCGCGCAAGACATCATGAATTCCGCCTTTGTTGCGGTGACGGACGACACGGAGCTCACCTCTGTCGCACGGATGTTTGAAATGGGTTTGAGGATCCTGCCTGTAGTGAAGGACGGAAAAGTGACGCGTTCAGTGACACGGCATGACTACTTGAGAGCACGTTTGGGGGTTGGCCCAGGCATAGATGAGTAAGAGAGAGATAAGGCTGTGAAGGCAACAGCATGACGCTGATGCGCATCGGCATGTTTCTGGTGGGGCTTGGTATGCCCGTCATCGGTGGGCTGCGCGGGTCACCCTCCCTTTCCAGAGTCTTCCCTCACGGGAAGGGTCGTCGAGGTGAAAGTTGGCGAATCCCTAACCCCCAAGGAGGTCATCGCCAAGCAAGGTGACGAGGTAAGATGGGTCAATACGACAAGCGCGCTTGTGGATATCTCTTTTGATCAATCTCTAGGTGATATCGTCTCCTGTCAAAAGGGGTTCGTGTCCACAGGATGGGGTTATCTGTTCGGATCTTCAGAGCCCGAATTCCTGGTGATCGCGAGGCTGCATAGTAGCGACCATGTCAGTCTCTGTTTTTCGACTCCAGGGACGTTCGCATACAATGTGCGAAGGGATACGGCAGCGACGGGCAGCACGACTCAGCTAGCTGGAGCCGTCACGATCGAGTAGTGTTGGCCGGACGACTGCTGTGACGGGCGATGACCTTGACTCATCATGTTTCAACCAGTTCCCAACTGCCGAATCGTCGCCCGCAACCAAGCCGGCCTTTAGCCCACAGCTCACTCTATTGGCATTCTGGGTAAGCCAAAGAGGTCGAAAGAGTTCAGCGCATGGTGACCCGCCGCCCGCTTCTTCGTGAACCCACGCTTCTGCCTATCCGGTCTTCGTTTTTATAGCTCCACGCGAAAGAGTTGCCTGCTCAACGAGGACAGGGGGCTATGGAGAGCCGTTCACGCCAACATCGATGACGCCGCAGGCGATCCGAGGTCCTGACGAGAACTCGGCGCGGGAGTCATCGCCCCGCCGGCAGGCCCCGAGCCCTGATCCATGACACCCAATCGGGACTCCGACGCGTGTCAGCCTTGCCGATCGTGTGCTGTTTAGGGGGATGATGTGCTCGTTATCCTAACACGGAAGATTCTTCCCCACGCGATGAGGCCGAATGGTCCATACCCGACAACGAGAAAAAATCCTGATTTGATGGCTTGATCCGCCTCCGTACCAAGGTAGGAGGTACAATGAATCATAAACCCATTGGGGCCTCTTCTTTTCGATAGCCGACTTGCCAATTCAGTTTTCCTATCCCGTTGAGTTTGTCTCGTGAGATGGATACACTGGCCGGCGGCGGCTGGGTCATTCTTTCAAGAACGCTGCGGCGACGGAGGTGGGAATGCGTAGACAGCAGATGATGTTGTGGTCTGGGATCAGCCTTGTGACCGGGACACTCTGTTTTGGGGCGGCAGAGCCACCGCCCGTGAAGAGCGGGCAGGTGGTCTCATCTGGCGAGGCAGGTCGAGGACGAGACGGTGCTCCGATGATTCTCATCCCTGCCGGACCATTCACCATGGGCAGTAACGACGGTCCCCCAAACGAGCGGCCTGAACACCCTGTCACGCTTGATGCATACTACATCGATCAGTATGAAGTCACGCTCAGCCTCTATCGGAAGTTTTTGGAAGCAGGGAAACACGAAGCTCCTCCGACATGGGACGATGAGGCGGCGACGACGGTTGGAGATCGGCCAGCCATAGGGATGGGATGGGAATCGGCAACCGCCTATTGCCAATGGGCAGGGAAACGGCTTCCGTCGGAGGCCGAATGGGAGAAGGCGGCACGGGGGACAGACAAGCGACGTTATCCGTGGGGAGATATGCAACCGTTCGTCGATATTGCGAACTATAACCGAGGAGTCTGGGTCAGCGAAGCCATCACGCTTGTGGCGGTCAACAGCGGTCTCGAGGGGATGAGTGTACGGCATGGGCTCAAGGGAGGTGGGAAGAGCGCGTTTGGCCTCTCCCACATGGCGGGGAATGCAGCGGAATGGGTGGGTGACTGGTACGATCGCGACTATTATCAGAAGAGTCCAGAGCGTAACCCATCCGGCCCGGCCACTGGGGAGAAGCGAGTGCTGCGAGGTGGGTCGTGGGCGGACGTTCCGTCTGCCTTGCGTGTGACCGCACGATTCTCAGCTGAGCCGGATTTCGAGGATCGCACGATCGGGTTTCGCTGTGCCCTGAATGCGGCGACGTGAGTGGCGCGGGCCTGTTGCAGGCCGGCGAATGTTGGCGATGCAGTAGATAGCCAGGCATAGGCAGCCATGGTGGCTCATCGCTGCACAACCCTGCCGGATTTTCCCTGCGACCCGCTCCATGCCTGAACGATTTATCACACCCCTCATCGTGATTGTGCTGCTACTGGGGACGTGGGTCGCCATTCGTTCCATTAATTCTCCTTCAGCGCCGCCTGCGTCTGTCTCGTCGGTGGTGCTCGTACCTGAGATGGTTCCGCTCGTCACGGGAGACGAACCGATCACAGAGATCTTTACGAAAGCAGGTTGCGCGGCGTGCCACACCGTTCCGGGTATTCCGGGGGCCGACGGGCGTGTAGGGCCGCCCCTCATACTAGGTACCACCGGGCCTGCTCGATTGGCCGATCCGTCTTACCGAGGCCACGCACAGACGGTGCATGATTATGTGATCGAATCAGTCATCGAACCGGGAGTGTTTGTCGTGCCGGAGTATCCGGCTAATACGATGCCGACATGGTATGGCGCGAAACTCAGCGCGCTCGCGCTGGAGAAGATTGCGTCGTATCTTGAGCGGCAAGGGGGTGATCAGCCCCAGTAAGCACGATGGTTCTCGCCGGATTAGTGACGAGGGCACGGGTGGTGAGGGGCTATCGTTTACGCAGGGGGGTCACATTTCCTGAAGCTCCGCCCTGGATCTTAAAGGCAGTGCTCGAGGGGTCACCTGATTTTTTGTCGAGGAGCGCGTTGACCGCATCGTCTCCTCTCAGACCTTCGATTTTGATCTTGAGCCGAAGGTTGTTCGCGCTATCGGCATTGATCAAGGCCTGCTCGAGCGTGATCCGCTCATCCTTGTACAGCTGGAACAGGACGTAGTCGAACGTCTGACACCCTTCCTCTACGCCTTGCTCCATCGCTTCTTTGAGCGAATCGACCTCGGCCTTCTTGATAAGATCCTTGATGCGGGGGGTATCAAGCATGATTTCCAGCGCAGGAGCCCGTTTCCCGTCCACGGAGGGCACGAGCCGCTGAGAAATGATAGCGCGGAGATTGAGCGACAGCTGGAGATAGATCTGTGCATGCCGCTCCACCGGAAAGAAGTTCATGATACGTTCGATGGCCTGGTTCGCGTTGTTCGAGTGGAGCGTGCCGATGCAAAGGTGACCGGTTTCCGCGAAGGTAATCGCGGCTTCCATCGTTTCCGTATCCCGGATTTCGCCGATTAGAATCACATCCGGCGCCTGCCGCAGCGTATTCTTGAGCGCATTTTGAAAGGAGAGCGTGTCGAAGCCCACTTCCCGCTGGGTGATGAGCGATCGCTTATGATTGTGGACGAACTCGATCGGATCTTCCACGGTCACGATATGGCCGGGATGGACGGTATTACGGTAGTCGATCATGGCTGCGAGGGTGGTGGATTTTCCAGACCCGGTGGCTCCGACTACGAGCACCAGGCCGCGCTTCGTCATCGAGATATCTTTCACAATCGGAGGCAAACCCAGCTGCTCAACGGTCTGGATCTCGGCTTTGATATGCCGAAAGACCAATCCGACGTTCCCTCGCTGCCGGAAAATATTGACACGGAAACGGCCGAGTTCCTTGTAGTAAAGGGCCAGGTTCATTTCCATCTTTTCCTCGAACTCCCCACGCTGTTGACCGCGCATCAGCGCCAGTGCAAGGGCTTCGAGTTGTTCGTTGGTAAACGGCGGAGCGTCGGTTTGTTGGGTCGAGCCGTGGACGCGATAGGCTGGAGCCGAGTCGACGGTCAGGTACAGGTCCGACGCTTCCCGATCCACCATGACTTTCAAGAGACTGCGAACATCCATCACGACCCCCCGTTTTCTCTGCCAGATATCCTAAGCTGCGCCGCCCATTACGGATCCAAACAGGTTGGGATTCATACTGCGCGACTGGGCTTCGCCCTTCGTGACGACTCCGCGGGTGACTAAGTCGACCAGCGCCATGTCCATCGTTTGCATACCGTCTCTCTGGCTGGCCTGCATGATCCCGGGAATCTGGTGCAACTTGCCCTCGCGGATGAGATTTCGAACCGCGGTTGTGGCAACCATGATTTCGAGGGCGGCGACACGCCCGCCTGATTTTTTCTTCAGCAGGGTCTGCGTGATGACCGCTTCCAAGGCTTCTGCAATCTGTGTGCGGATCTGGGATTGTTGGTTTGGGGGAAAAGCGTCGATAATACGGTCGATGGTTTTCGGTGCACTTGAGGTGTGGAGTGTGCCGAACACCAAGTGGCCTGTTTCCGCAGCAGTCAATGCAAGCTGGATGGTTTCCAGATCTCGCATTTCACCCACGAGGATGATGTCCGGGTCTTCGCGGAGGGAGGCTCTCAGCGCGTTCGCGAACGACAGGGTGTGGACGCCCATCTCCCGTTGATTGACCAGGCACTTCTTCGTCTTGTGAACGAATTCGATCGGATCTTCGATTGTAATGATGTGACCTTCGAAGGTGTTGTTCAAATAGTCGACCATCGAGGCCAGAGTCGTCGATTTACCAGATCCAGTTGGACCGGTCACAAGGATCAGCCCTTTCTCCCGATCGCAGAGCTGTCGCACGATCGGAGGCATGCCGAGCTTTTCCATCGGGATGATCTCGGTGGGAATGTTCCGGAAGACGGCACCAAGCCCCCGGTTTTGGACGAAGACATTCACGCGGAATCGGGCGATGTCGCCCAGTTCAAATGAAAAATCACACTCGCGCTTTTCCTCGAAATTCTTGCGCTGGGTATCGCTCATCATGTCATAGACCAACGAGTGCGTTTCTTCCGTGGTCAATGGGGGATGATCGAGTTTCTTGAGGTCCCCGTTCAGACGGATCATCGGTGGCTCGCCGGCGCTGATGTGACAATCAGATGCGCCCTCCTTTGCCGCGAAGGTCAGGAGCTTCGAAATATCCATGAAGAGGACTCCTCGATAAGAAAGGATAGGATGATGGCTTGTCGGGCTTCAGCCTTGCTTGAGAGCATGATGCCACAGGGTGATTGAAAAGCAAGGAAATAGCCGGAAGCGGCTGCGTGAATTCTTCGATGGTTCCGTGCAGGTTTGTAATGAGTTCGATCAGATCAGTCCTGCGGATTGCCCAGCGCGCCGAAATGCAACGAGAGCGTGATCGATGTGGCTGGGAGTGTGCTCCGACGTCACCGTGACGCGGATACGGCTGGTGGCGTCCGGAACGGTGGGAGGACGAATTGCAGGAGCATATACGCCTTCCGTGAATAAATGTTCGGCAAACGTGAGAGCGGCTTCGGCGGTGCCGACGAGGATCGGCATGATCGGACTGACGCTGGGAGACAGACTGAATCCCAATTGTGTCAGTCCTGCGAACAGCCGTTCACGGTTGGCCCACAAGCGCGCGCGTCGTTCCGGCTCTCGTTGCATGATTCGCAATGCCGCCGTGGCGGCAGCAGCCGAACTCGGTGGGGGTGCCGTGGTAAAGATGAAGGACCGGCTCGTGTTCATTAGATAATGGATCAATGTCGAGGGTCCAGCGATGTAGGCCCCGCTGCTGCCAAAGGCTTTGCCCAAGGTCCCCATGTGAAATGGGATCTGTGTATCAAGGCCGAAATGTTCGACCGTTCCTCTCCCGTGCGGGCCCATCACGCCTGTGCCATGGGCATCATCCACATAGAGGTCGGCTTCATAATCCCGCGCTAACCGACTGAGTTCGGGTAACGGCGCGAGGTCTCCGTCCATGCTGAAGAGGCCGTCGGTTACGATCAGTGTGCGTCGCCCACTGCGTCTTTTGGTGAGAAGGGACTGTAGATGATTGGTATCGTTGTGGCGATAGATTCGAAAATCGGCTTCGCTCAGACGGCAGCCGTCGATCAGGCTGGCGTGGCACAAGCGATCGGCTAGGATCAATCCACCTCGTCCGATGAGGGTAGGGATGGTCCCAATGTTGGCAAGGTAGCCGGAGCTAAACGTGAGCGCAGCTTCCGTTTCCTTGAACTGTGTCAGAGCAGACTCGAGCTCTTGATGTGGTGGCAATGAGCCTGAGATCAGCCGAGCGGCTCCAGCTCCAGTTCCAAACCGTTGTGTCGCCTCGATGGCGGACTGAATCACCTCCGGGTGCATGGCCAGCCCTAAATAATCGTTCGAGGCGAAGAGAAGGATCTGGCGTCCTGCCATTTCAACCACCGGACCGACGCCGGAATGGAGCGGAATGAGGCGCCTGGTCAAGTGTCGCGCGGCCAATTCGTTTAGTCGTTTTTCAAACATTTGAAGCGGGCCGTCTTTAGAGATCGAGGATGGTGCGCCTTCTGAGGACCGGCACACAGTTGCTCCCTCATTGACAAGATCGTCGCATCCTTAGTATAAGGCGCGAACACAATTTGAGGAAACTGACCCCACCCTCTCCGACGAATCCATCCATGAGCTACCGTATCAAGGTCCCGGCGAAAGTTCTTCCGGTCGATGAAGCTCACATGTTGAGCTGGCTCGACCATACACTTCATAGGGTGCAGGATTATCGACGTCCCTTGCTGGTTGGCCTGGGAGTGTTGGTGCTTGCAACGGTCGTGGTCGGAGGAGTTTTCTATGTCGACCGCCAGGCTGCGCAAAAAGCTCAAGACCTTGAACGTGAGGCGATGCGCGCCTTGAGTGTTCCTTCTGCCAACGATCCTCAAAAGGCTGATCGTGCGCTGAAGGAGGCAATCGCGAGATATCGGCAAATTGTTGATCAATACCCGCGGACCTCCTCGGCACCGCTCGCCTTGTATCATTTGGGGAATACATTGGTCCAGGCCAATGACCTGAGTGGGGCAATTGAGGCCTATCAGCGATTTCTTATGTTGTATAGCTCGAATCCCTCAATGGCTGGGTTGGTGCAACAACGTCTGGCCTATGTATATTTGATCAAGGGAGACCGGGATCAGGCAGTGAAGGCACTGACGGCAATCCTGCAGACACCTGGTACATTGAATCGGGATCAGGCGTTATTTGAGTTGGCGAGGCTGGAAGAATCCCAATCGCGGCCTGAGGGGGCCTTGGCCCACTATCAGGAACTGATAAAGTCCTATCCGAACTCTCCCTTTACCAGCGAGGCGACGATTCGGACCAAGATCATGGATGTTAAGAAATCGCAGGAATCAGTGCCCGCCTCCGCGCCTACGACACCGGCCGTTGCTGCGCCACAGAAGAGTCCTCCGTCTCCACCTTCCCCAGCGGGCAAGAAAAAATCCTAGACACCCAGGTCTGCCGGTGTTCCCTGATTCGGCTTGGTCCGTTCTGCGTATCGGTGAAAAGGGGAGCTGAGTCTAACGGCTGATGACGAGAAAATCGCCCGGTCTAATCGTCGGGCCGGAGAGGTTGTTCTTCGTCTTGAGCGTCTTGAGCGGCACCCGGAACCGCTTCGATACCTTTTCGAGCGTGTCTCCCATGCGGACTTTATACCAGCGGGAGGATCCGGCGCTTGCAAACTGGGCCTTTGCCGGAAGTGGTGGGAACTTGTAGGTTGGGATACGGTCAAGTACCTGCTCTACTTTCGCCTTCATTCCCACTGGAACCTTCAGGTGATAAATCTCGTCGCCAGGAGGAGTCGCGTCTCGCCGTAGCTCAGGATTCAAGAGCCGGAGCTCTTCGTAGGGAATGCTGGTGGCGTTGGCGATCGCGCGGAAATGGACCGGTCGCGTGATGATTGCTTCATCAAATTGATGAGGCTCGGCAGATTCCTGACTGAAGCCGTAGCGATCGGGGTTTCTCGCGATAATTGTGGCGGCCATGAATCGTGGGACGTATTCCTTCGTTTCTCGCCGAATCAATCGTGTCTTTGAAATCTCGGAAAAGCTTTCAACCTGGGCCTTCTGGAGAGCCCGCATCACCTTGCCTTCTCCGGCATTGTAGGCTGCCATCGCGAGCGGCCAGGCGCCGAAGAGGTCGTAGAGATCTCGGAGATAGCGTGCTGCAGCGACCGTTGACTTGATGGGATCCCGACGTTCATCAACATAGTTGTCGACGCGGAGCCCATAGGCCTTAGCCGTGCCCTTCATAAATTGCCAGGGACCCGTGGCTTTGGCTCGTGAATATGCGTAGGGGTTGAATCCACTTTCCACCAATGAGAGGTAAACCAGATCGCTGGGGAGATGGAATTCCGTGAAGATTCTGTCGACAAGGGGCCGATAACGGCTGAGGCGGAGGAGCCACTGTTCGAAGCGATCGTGGATGGCCGTATTGAAATAGCGAATGTGAGCCTGAACCGAGGGGTCCATAACGATCGGAACATTGTAGCTCGCATATTCCGTCTGATCTGTGGCGCTCCAGGGCCTGTCTTGTGTCAGGGCCAGTTCAGCCGGAGGATTCAAGACGTCTGAAAACCGCGCGGCCGTTGGTGAATTACCCATTGGGTTCAGCTGGAAGAGGTCCTCAGCCCGCGGGACGTTGCTGGTTGTTGTTGGAGGATGGTCTGTGGCCTCCGATACCGGGCTCTCGGTATCGAGTGGGACCAGGTTTGCGTCTGGCTCGTCTTCCACCGCTGCTTTCTCGTCTCCAGGCGTCGACGATTCAAGCGTGGCGGGGTCGGAAGGAGCTGCAGCCCGCGCTCCTAGAATAATAGGAGCGGAGAAGCTGAACCACATTCCAAGGAAGAAAACAATCGGAAGGACGGAACGCCCTCGCCTGAGTGGCGTATTTGAAACGCGGTGCCAATCAACATCGTGTGCAAGGTTCGTCATGGTTGTGAAGCTAGACTATCGATGGACTGTGCCATTGTCAAGGAATTGCAGGGGGGATGACGCCCCTCCTTTGGTAGCACAGAGGCAAGCGTCTCATGTTCGTGCAAGGTCGCGAGCGGAAATAACGCAGGCATCGGGAGGCCGCAATGGTCCGAAAACACTCGTGTCTATGCGGTTTCTCGTCTTGACAGCTTTTGGGAGGCAATGGTATCGTCCCTCCTTCCCGCATAGATTTTTCACGATACATTCGCAGGAGGTTCAGTCGATGCTGAAACGGTATTTGCTGGCTCCCGGTCCGACGCCTGTGCCCCCGGAAGTGCTCTTGGCTATGGCGCGGCCCATGACCCACCACCGTGCTCCCGAGTTCGATAAGCTCTTCGCGGAGGTCCGGGATGGACTCAAGTGGTTGTTTCAAACGAAAAACAATGTGCTCATGCTGGCGGCCTCCGGAACCGGAGGCATGGAGGGCTCCGTTTCCAATTTTCTCTCTCCTGGCGACAAGGCCATCACTATTAATGGGGGCAAGTTTGGGGAGCGATGGACCAAGCTCTGTAAGACATTCGGCGCCCAGGTGACTGAAATCAAGGTGGAATGGGGGCGAGCCGTCGATCCCCAAGCCGTGGCAGATGCCCTGAAGAAGGATCCAGGAGTCAAAGCGGTGTATGTGCAGGCGAGTGAAACCTCTACTGGAGTGTCGCATGACATCAAGACTCTTGCGGAGATTGTGAAACCCTATGGCGAGACCATTCTTGTGGTCGATGCCATTACTGCCCTCGGGGTGTTCGACATCCGGACCGATGAGTGGGGGATTGATGTCGTGATCACAGGGTCGCAAAAGGCGCTGATGCTCCCGCCGGGCCTGGCATTTGTGAGCGTGAGTGATAAAGCTTGGCAGTTGGCGGAGAAAGCGAAGAACACGGCGTTCTATTTCAATTTCAAGAAAGAGCACGAGAATCAGCAGAAGAACCAGACAGCCTATACGCCGGCCGTGTCCCTCATTGTTGGTTTGCAGGAAGTGTTGAAGATGATGAAGGCGGAGGGGCTTGAGGGAGTGTTCGGCCGCCAGGCCATGCTCGCGAGGGCCATGCGTGAAGGGGTGCAGGCTGCTGGGCTGTCGCTGTTTCCGAAAGAGTCGCCCAGCGATGCCCTCACCGCTATTTCGGCGCCGGATGGTGTCGATGGGCAAGCCATCTACAAGAATCTACGTGTCCAATACGGCATTACGGCGGCCGGTGGGCAAGACCACTTGAAGGGGAAAATCTTCCGGCTCTCACACATGGGCTACATGGACCGTTTCGATGTCATCATGGGTGTGGCAGCCGTTGAAATGGTGCTCAAGGGGCTGGGGCATCCCGTAAAGCTTGGAAGTGGTGTGGCCAAGGCACAAGAAATCCTCATGGCGTAGGGGTTATCACTCGAATCTCATTTGAGAGAGCAGGCACAATAGGCATGAAAATTCTCATTAGCGATAGTTTATCGAAACAGGGTGTGGAGCTGTTGGAAAAGGCTGGATTCACTGTGGTCGTGAAATCCAAGATGTCGAAGGAAGAGTTGTTCAAGGAGATCAAGGATGCCGACGGGCTGATCGTGCGGTCTGGCACGAAAGTCACGGCGGAGTTGATCGCAGCAGCCGAGCGATTGAAAGTTGTGGGGCGTGCTGGGTCTGGGTTGGACAACGTCGATACGCCGGCAGCGACGCGTCGCGGCATCGTGGTGATGAACACGCCGGGCGGTAATACCGTCACGACTGCCGAACATACGATGTCGATGATCTGGGCGATGTGCCGACGCATTCCCCAAGCCACCGCGTCCGTGAAGGCTGGCAAGTGGGAAAAAGATAAATTCATGGGCGTCGAACTCTACAACAAGGTGCTCGGCATCGTCGGCGTGGGGCAAATCGGCAGCCATCTCACGAAGTTGGCCCAAGGAATTGGCATGAGCGTAGTCGCTTACGATCCCTATTTGGCCGAAGAGCGCGCGCAGAAGATGGGCGTTACCATGATGCCGCTGGATGAACTCTTCAAGCGTGCCGATATCATCTCCGTCCACACGCCGTTGACCCCTGAGACCAAGGGCCTTATCAATGCACAGGCAATCTCGATGATGAAACCGGGGGTCATGATTGTGAATTGTGCCCGCGGAGGGATTATCGACGAGGGTGATCTGTTAGAGGCGTTGAAGGTCAAACGGGTGGCAGCCGCCGCGTTCGACGTATTTGAAGATGAGCCGGTGAAGGCGGATCATCCGTTGTTGGCGCTGGATAACTTTATCTGTACACCGCACATCGGTGCCCAGACGACCGAGGCGCAGGAAAATGTCGCCGTTGGGATTGCGGAGCAGATCGTCGATTATTTCACCAAAGGCATTGCCCGTGGAGCGGTGAATATTCCCTCAGTTTCTCCGGAACTCTTGCCGAGGCTTCAGCCGTTTCTGTCGTTAGCTGAACAACTCGGGAAGTTGCAAACCCAGCTGTGCGAAGGTGGACTTGAACGCGTGACGGTCGAATATAGTGGAGAAGTGGCAAGCCTGTCGGTCGCGCCCCTCACGATCGCGGTGTTGAAGGGACTGCTGACCCCGATGATGGAAGCTCCCGTGAACTATGTGAACGCGCCGATCGTTGCAAAGGAGCGTGGCATTGAAGTGAGGGAGGTGAAGAGCTCCGACGCGGGCGACTTTACCAGCTTGATTCGTGTACGAGTGGAGACCGGCAAGAAATCGTATCAAGTCGCCGGCACGCTCTATCACAAGAAAGACCCGCGCGTCGTGGAGATCGATCAGTTCAATGTCGAAGTTGTGCCAGAGGGGCACATGCTCCTGATCCTCAATGTCGATCGTCCAGGGGTCATCGGAATGGTGGGGAAGGTGCTTGGCGACAACCAGATCAACATCGTCAGGATGCAATGCGCGCTTGAGAAACGGGGCGGGAACGCGCTGCTCATCATCGGATCCGATTCAGTGTTCCCGACCACGGTGCTTGAGACGATCAAATCCAGCAAGGACATTCTCTCGGTGAAAGTCGCGGCTCTGTCCTAACCCCGCGCGCCATCAATCAGGCCAGCTATGGTCTCCGTTCCTCCGAAGCCTCGCCCTTCTTCGGGACAGGTCACGTCGTCCCGCGAGCGTTCGCTCGTTCCCGTGGGCATGGCGACGATTCTTCCTCATGCGGCGAAACAGGTCCGTTGCCTTGAAGAGCAGTTGCTCGCTCAAGTCAGCCGTTGGGGCTATGATGAGATTATTCTTCCCACGTTCGAATACCTCGACGTCTTGGCGCCGGGGCTCGAGCCGGAACTGATCGAGCACTGCTATCAGTTCGTCGACCGTACGACGGGACGGACGCTGCTCCTCCGTCCGGATGCCACCGCGCAGATCGCCAGGACAGTCGCCATGGGGCTCACAGGCGCGACGTTGCCCTTGCGTCTCTCATATCGAACATCTGTTTTCCGTTACGAGCAGGAACATGCTGGGCGAGGGCGAGAAATTTTTCAGGTCGGAGCCGAGCTCATTGGCCTCGACGATGTCACGAGCGACAGCGAAGTCATTGATTTGATGATCGAGTGTCTCCACGCGATCGGTCTTCGGTCTTTTAAGGTGTCCCTTGGACATGTGGGATTTATTAAAGGGCTCCTGCTACGATCTGGGCTGTCGGTGCATGGACAGAAGTTGGCTGAGCAGGCTGTTGCGAGAAAAGATCTGCCGAGACTCGAAGAGATCCTTGCGAACGAGCGGATCTCCAGAACAGTGGCGCGTGCCATTCGGGAGGCGCCTGAACTCTATGGTCAAGAGGAAGTACTGGCTCGCGGCCGGGTCCTCGCGGCCGGCGATCCGGCATTGGCCGCGCCGCTCGAACGGCTTGCCCAGGTATATCAGCTGCTGTGTACGGCAGGTCATCGGGAGTCACTGCTGCTGGATCTCGGGGAGTTCCGTGGGTTCGACTATTATGATGGTGTGGTCTTTGACGTGTTTGCCGAGGGGATGGGGGCAGAGTTAGGCGGCGGCGGACGGTACGATCACTTGATCGGTCGATTTGGCCGGCCGCTGCCATCAACCGGTTTTGGCTTGGACGTCGATCGGCTCTTCCGCACTGTGGAGTTCCCCGGGGAGGGATCGGCATCACCGCGAGTGGATTATCTGGTCGCTGCGCCAGGTCGGGCCTCTCGATTGTTGACGTCGGTCGCGGCACAGTTGCGCCGGACTCGATCCCGAGTGGTGCAGCAGACGATGAAGGGGAGCGACGCGGCGCTCCTGTCTGCCGCAGTGGCGGCGGGATTGGCCCAGCAGGCAGCAGCCGTGGTCGTGGTGGGCGCACAAGGGATGGGTCATGATGACGTGCTAGTGGTTGAGTCCCTCGCTGCCCATATCCATGGTCGTCGAACAGGAAATCTAAGTCGTCTTTCGAAGAAGATGGGGCTTGCTGACCTGGTGACTGCGGCTCGTCGGTCTCGGCGGCAGGTCAAGGAACGGTCATGAAATCCATGTCAGCCGTCGATTTGTCCCAGCCCAAACTGCCCCCTCAGAATGTGGAGGCCGAGCAATCGGTTCTCGGCGCGGTCCTTCTCGACAATAGCGCCATGGCCAAGGCGATGGAACTGTTGGTCGAAGAGAACTTCTACCGCACGTCGCATCGGAAGATCTATCGTGCGATGCTGGAATTGTCGGAAGTCGGAGAAGTGATCGATCAGATTACGTTGACGGAACGGTTGCAGGCGCAGGGAGAAATTGAGGCCATCGGGGGAGCCGCCTATTTAGCGGAGCTCGTGCAGAGCGTGGCCAGCTCCGCCAATATTCGCTACCACTGCAAGATCGTGCGCGATAAGGCGCTGCTGCGAGAGCTGATCCATGCTTCAACGGAAGTCCTCACCCGCGGGTATGAAGGCACTTCTTCAGTCGACGACCTGCTCGACTTCGCGGAGCGGTCGGTGTTCGGTATCGTCCAAGGGAAACTCGATCGGTCGTTCACCCCCATTAATTCCATCATCAAGGAAAGTCTCGACCTCGTTGACAAGCTGTCGAAGCGAAAAGAACATGTCACGGGCGTTCCCACCGGCTTTTACGACCTCGACGATATCACGGCGGGGCTCCAGCCTTCCGATCTCGTGGTGATCGCGGGTCGACCCAGCATGGGGAAGACGAGCTTGGCGCTGGGGATCGCGGTGCATGCCGCGATCCACGCGGGAGCCGTAGTCGGGATTTTTAGCCTTGAAATGTCAAAGCCACAGATCGTACTGCGCATGTTGAGTTCAGAAGCGCGAGTTGATTCGCATGGCCTTCGAACCGGCAAGCTTCAGAAAGAAGATTGGTGGCGTCTTGCGGAGGCGGCAGGCCGACTGGAGCAAGCGTCGATCTATATCGATGATACCGGTGGTATCACCGTGCAGCAGATGCGAGGAAAGGCGCGCCGCTTGAAAGCCGAACGGGGCCTCGATCTGTTGATTGTCGACTACCTCCAGCTGATGCAAGGACGGAGCGATTCGGAATCCCGTCAGCAGGAAATCTCCGATATCTCTCGCTCACTGAAAGCCTTGGCCAAGGAGCTCAATGTGCCGGTCGTCGCACTGTCGCAGCTGAGCCGAGCGGTGGAAGCTCGGAAGCCACCCATCCCCATGCTGGCAGACCTCCGCGAGAGCGGCGCGATCGAACAAGATGCCGACGTCGTCATGTTTATTTACCGTGAAGAGGTATATGACCAGAACTCAGAACGGAAGGGCATTGCCGATATTCTCGTGAGTAAACATCGAAACGGCCCGATCGGAAAAAAAGAACTCTTCTTCCACGATCGCTTCGCGAAGTTCGAAAGCCTCGACAATCGTGAAGTCGTTTGACCCTGCGTCACCCCACTCGTATAATATTCTGACCACCACAGTCTCATCTGAATCTACCAAGAGGATCGTGCGAGTGCTTACGATGCGTATCATTCCGAGCGGAACAGTGAACGGTCGAGGCCTCACGTCGTTCTTGAACGTCACGTGTATGCTGTTTCCCCTCATGGTGATGGCTTGCGCTGCAACACCTGGGACGCCTGAACGGGTGCCCGCCCCTGCCAGCACGCCGAAAGCTGCGCCTTCGATTCATCCTTCCGATGCCGCGGCGTCCTATCATTTCATGCTCGGGTACCAGGCCGAGCTGGCGCAGGACATGGACCGTGCGATTCAGGAATATCAAGCTGCGCTCAAGACGGATCCCACGTCTCAGTCTGTGAAAGCTCGGCTGGCCGGACTCTATTTTTCGCTGGGCGATATGCCCAATGCCGTCCGCTATGCGAACCAAGCGGCTGAGGGACCAAGCCAAGACGGTCAGTTGCTCATGCAGATGGCAGGCATTTTAGCCGGTGCAGGACAAGGGGATCGTGCAGTGGTACTTTTGGATCGCGCGATCGAAGTTGATCCAACCTCCGGCGATCCTTATTTTACAAAGGGGCTGTTGCTCCTGAACATGAAGCGGCTGCCCGAGGCAGAACAGGCCATTCGAGCAGGCTTGGAGCGGGCTCCCGATTCTGCCGTCGGCCACTATCACCTGGGGCGCCTGCTTCTCGAAGCAGGAAAACCAGAGGAGGCCACAGCGAGCTTGGAACGGGCGATTGCGGTGAATGCCTCGTTTGAGCCGGCCTATGTTGCGCTCGCTTCGATCTATGAATCGAGGCAGGATCAGGGTCGAGCGATCGCGGTGCTACGGAAGTATCTATACAGTGTGAACTCGCGAAACCGGGATATTCGGCACCAGTTGGTTCGGCTCTATGTGGCGTCGAAGGATTATGAGGGTGCCAGGAAGGAATTGAATGATTTACTGGCGGAGGATCCTTCGGACCTCGATGCCCAACTTCGACTTGCGCTCGTGTATGGAGAAGAGAAGGAATATTCCAAAGCCATCGACCAACTCCTCCAGATTCTCAAAGCCCGTCCGACGGAGCTCAAGGTCAGAGATTACCTTGGATTTCTCTATGAGGAGTCCAAGGACACGGAGAAGGCCATTGAGACCTATACGTTTAACATTCAACTTGAGCCGTCCTACTTCGAAGGACATCTGCATCTCGGCGTGTTGTTCTATCGATTGAAACGATTTCCTGAGGCCATCACGCACATAACTCAAGCCATCACTCTCAATCCAAAACAACCTGAAGCCCACATCGTGCTGGGATTGACCTATCTGCAGGAGGACCGGTTCGACGATGCTGCAAGAGCCCTGGAAGAAGGTATCAGCCAGAATCCCAGGAGCGCCGATTTGTACTTCAACCTTGGCACCGTCTACGATAAGCTCAATCGATTCGATGATGTCGTGCGGGCCATGGAGACCGCGATCAAGCTGGACCCGCATCATGCCGATGCGCTCAATTATCTGGGATATAGTTATGCAGAGCGGGGGATCAAGATCGATCAAGCACTTTCCTTGACCAAGCAGGCTGTCGCGCTCAAGCCGAGCAATGGATACTATGTGGATAGCCTCGCATGGGCGTTTTTCAAATCCGGCTTGTTAACCGAGGCCTTGACGGAGATGAAACGCGCGGTTGCACTCGTCGGGGATGACCCGGTGCTCTATGAGCATCTCGGCGATATTTACGCCAAGCAACGAAACCTCTCCGACGCCCGTGAGTCCTGGCTCCATGCGCTGGAACTCGACCCTTCCAACAACAAGTTGATGGATCGATTCCGTGAACTGGGAATGGGCGATCCCACCAAGGAAGAACGTATCCAACAGGCTAAACGGCGTGTTGCCGATCAAAAGCCCTCTCTCCCCGCGACTCCCTAGGCCCGCAACCGGGATTTATCTTGCTCCGACAATATTTCCTGCTAGGGTGACTCCTGTCGAGTGCGATTGGAGAGTTCTGCTCATAGTGAGCAACTGCACGGTTCTTATCCTCCCGATTTAGAAGATTACACGCAGGAGCGTGGCACAATAATGAAATTTGTCGGCCTTGTGGCGGGGATATCGGAGTCAAGATTGTTGCCCGACTCGCGAAATGCACAAGATGCACGCCAGGGGTTATGGTGCCGAACGGATTATTACTGGCTCGCGGGGCTCTCCTGTCTGGTTTTTCTGGTCTATGCGCAGTTGTGGATTCCCGGTCTCGTTTTAATAAAACGAGATGCCTTCCAGTTCTTTCTACCGATCAAGCAGTACATTATCGATCGACTCTCAGCCGGAGAGCTTCCCCAGTGGTTCCCATACGAAGGTTTAGGGCGTCCCCTCTTGGGAATTCCCGTTACAGGCGTATTCCATCCCTTTACAGTCTTATATTGGTTGTTTCCCGTACATGATGCCTATCGGGTCTCCACGCTCCTATCTTGTCTTATGGGGGCCGCTGGTACGTATGTTCTAGGGCGAATGCTCCGTCTCTCCTCGGCAGGAGCATTCGCCTCGGCCATAGGTTTTTCATGCTCAGGTTATGTGGTGTCTCTGACCGAAAACATCGTGTATCTGTACTCGATGTGTGCACTCCCAGTCTTTTTGCTCACGCTCGAAAAAGCGCTGGTGACCCGAGGTATGTTATGGCACAGCTTATCGGCCCTTGTCTGGGCGAGTATCTTCTTAAACGGGGATGTGCAAACAGGGTACTACGTGGGCTTCATAACGTTGTTATGGGTCGGGATGCGTGCAAAGACGCTACGCGCGCAAGCGGTGGTACGGGTGGCATTGATAGCAGGGTTGGCTATTCTGGTGGCAAGCATTCAACTTGCTCCGGCTTGGGTCACGTTCAGCCAAAGTAATCGAACGGAGGCAACCTCGTTTCATTCGGAAGCCATCCACTGGTCTACGCATCCGCTACGATTGTTTACTTTTGCGGTGTCTCCCATTGGTGATACCGCAGAGGGAGACCGTATTGCCGCTGGCATCTTTGGCAATAATGGTCGAGGGCGTGGGTCTGGTGGCTTTTGGGCCGAGAGTCTCTACCTCGGGCTGCCCATGCTCGGTCTTGCCATTATCGGATCATGGGCCCGCCGGGATTTCCTTGTTTTCGTGTTACTGGGCGGGGCAGGGCTTATTCTCGCACTTGGCGAATACGGTGGTCTCTATGAATTGTTCTATCACTCGGTTCCGCTGTGGTCCGCCTTTCGATATCCTGAGAGACTTATGGGATTTGTCTCCTTCTCCTTTGCGATGCTTGCAGGCGCCGGATTCGACGTGATGCGAGAAGGCCGGACCTCATCGCTGCCGTGGTTTGGGGCGGGGGTGCTGTGCATTGGACTGGGTGCCCTACTGGCTGTTGAACCGTCGTGGGCCAGGTTCTCTGATGTATTTGGAATCCCCCTTGACCTTGCACGACACGTTGCTACGACAGTGGCCAAGTCGGCACTGTTCAGTGCAGCGACAGCTTTTGGGATGGGTACGCTGATGGTATGGATACGAGTCAAGCCCATTCGGTGTTCGTGGGCCTCATCAGCCGTCGTCGCACTGATTCTGATCGATCTGGCAAGAGCAAATCTCCCGGTCTTATATACAGCCTCGGCTGAAACATGGACATTCACGCCAGGGTTAGCAGAGGCGATGAAAAATGATGCGAAGGGCGAAGTCTTTGGGCATTTTCGTGTTCTAAGCCTAAAAGACGCGCGTGCAGATATTTCTGCTCAAGTGAGCGGAGCTCTGACGCCTCGTGAACGGATCGCCATCATTCGACGGCAAGGACTCTTCTTGGAACACAACGCCACGTTCCAGATTGAATCGTTGTCTAGCTATCTTCCTGGAAATAGCCTCGTCTCTCAGCAGATTGGCAGGAATGGAAATATCCGTTCCATGGCGCGCTACAATGTGAGGTACTTGATTGGCCGCCCCTCACGATTCAACCAGCCACAATTTGCCGGCTCCGTCGTGGCGACGGTTCCGGACTATGACCTTGCCCTTGTACGCAATCCCGTCCCGCTCACACCTCGCGTGTATTTGTCGAGGAGACCAGAACTGCAATCTCCCTCATCGAATGCCGTGTCATTCCTGGATCGGGAAGATTTCTTGAGTGGGGAAGTTGATGTCATTGAGGGTGTTTCTGTCTCGTTGCCCGATCCACTACAAGAGGGACATGCAGCGATTCTTGAATATCGTCCGGAACGCATATCGATCGCGGTCGATACCCCTCAGCCCGCTGTCTTGGTTCTGATAGATGCGTTTGAGCCGGGGTGGGAGGCTAGGATCGATGGCGGGGACCAATTTCCGATCTTGCGTGCGAATGGCCTGGTGCGAGCCGTAGTGATTCCCGCTGGAAAATTCCAAGTTCTCTTCAATTACGAAACCCCGTTGCTTAGGGCTGGGATTTGGCTCTCCCTTGTGGGGATTACTATCAGTCTGTTCTTGATCTTGAAGGGATGGGGAAGGATGCGACTGTATCCAGCATCCTAAGTGGCGTGTATCCGAGAAGATACGAAGCCCCTTCACCTAATCTCTGATCGTGTTAAGAACCTTCGTTTCCTCGCTCTTTCCTCTGCTGCAAACCTTGAAGTCAGATGGAGCCCTCTCTTTGAACCAGCGAGGTTGTTCTAGCTCGATTCATTCGGTCATGTTTGAGAGTCAAACAATTGTTATTGCAGGACTGTCGGCTTCATAGAAAGGGGAAGCCTGCTGAATTTCCGGGACCATCAGAAAAATCGTGGAAGGTGCCAGGTCCCGTACAGTCGATGACAAATATTGGCAGATCAAGGGCAAAAAGAGGAGAAGAATCTTCCGAGCAGTATGAATTCAATGAGAGACATTGGCTCATAACTATTTGATACTTAATGCCCCTGAGCTTTCTGTAGCCTCATCCTACACCGGGCATCGAACCTGCTAGAGGGTTAGGCAGCAGACGTCTCGATGAGAAAGAAGCAAAGGGTGTTGTGAGGGGAAGGTCAGTGAACCATCAACCAGGAGGCAGTACGATGTGTAAGGTGTTCAGGAAACAAGAGGGTTTCACCCTCATCGAGTTGATGATCGTCGTGGCGATCATCGGGATCTTGGCGGCCATCGCCATCCCGAACTTCTTGACCTATCAGTTGAAGTCTCGCCAGTCCGAGGCAAAGACCAACCTCCAGGCGATTAAGACTTCTGAAGTCTCCTTCCAGGCGGAGAAAGGCTGTTACATTGGAACTGCCGTGGAGGGTGCGGCTGCGCCCGTGGCCGGTACCAAAACAGTTCCATTTAACTGGGGTGGTGGTCTAGCACCAACACCTCCCGGTGCTCTCTGGTGTTTGGCCGGGGGTGTGTTTGGAGGCTGGTTCGCCGATATTGGGTTCAAGGCAACTGGTAATGTGAATTACCAGTATGGAGTAGATTCAACGGTGGCTCCGACCGTGGGAACTTTCACTGGGTATACCACGGCCCTGTCTTGTCCTTTGGCCATTATTGGGACCGCTGCTGCCGCACTCGCTGTCCAAAACGACTTTGTTGCGATGGCGAAAAGCAATCTGGATGGCGATACTGGAATTTCAACCTGGGATTCCACGGTTGACCACGGTGCCAACGATTGCACGACCGGTGTCTACTAGATTGTTGTAGATAGGGTCACGGGGTCCCGGCAGCCATTCGGCTGCCGGGACCTTCCGTTTTTACTCATCCTGCCGGTGTGTCTTTCATGACGGTCTCAATAGCCTTATTCCATCGCAACGCACCGATTGTGAATCAAGTTCTGCTCTGCATGGGAGGTATTCTCCTATTGGTCTGTCTCGGCTGGCTGCAAGAGGAACTCGACTTACGGCAGGATCGGATTGTCGTGCAGATCGAAGGCTTGGCGCAGCTTCCTAAGGGCGAGTATTTGAAACCCGCCTTGCTCGGCTATCATCATCTTGGCGCCGATATCCTCTGGCTCAGGCTGCTGCAGGTGATCGGGAAAAAAAGAAACAGCGAAGATGAATATGAGTGGATCTATCATGCCTTGGACGTGGTCACCACGCTCGATCCTCAGTATGCCTATGCCTACTATGCAGGAGGGGTCATCCTCGGCGATCTCGCCAACCGCCCGGACTTGAGCAATCGGCTGCTTGAAAGGGGTGTCAAGGCGAATCCCGATGAATGGAACATCCCCTTTCTTCTTGGGTACAACCATTATTTTCTGCTCGGTGATCCTGCGAAGGGAGCACAATACATCATGCAGGCAGCCAGTCTGCCGGGTGGCCCATCCTATCTCCCCGGGCTTGCTACTCGCATGGCTGCGGAGGCGGGGAGCCCAGAGACGGCCTTGGCATTTCTTGAAGTCCGTCTGCGGGAGACGCAAGATCCAGAGATGCGAGAATTCTTGGCGAAGCGGATGAAAGAAGTTATCATCGAACGGGATCTCCGCATTCTGGAGAGCGCTGTGGAAGCCTATCGGACGCAACATCAAAATCTTCCCGCGACACTCAGCGGATCTCGTGGCGACAGGAATCCTTCATATTCTGCCACAGGAACCGTTCGGAGGAGACTATCGGTTGAACTCTAAGACGGGAGCGGTCTCCAGCTCAACGCACCCGGAACGGCTGCGCACGTTTTTCAAACGTAAACAGCCCATCTACAGCTTTCCGAGGGTACAACCTAGTTACAGATTCCCCAAGATGATATGGGAGTGAGCCATGACACCTAGCCCCGATCTTGTGGTACAGACGGAGCAACTCTCCAAAATTTTCCGCGTGGGGTTCTGGGGGAAGCGAGTCACCGCGGTGGATTGCCTCAATCTCGAAGTCCGGCGCGGGGAAGTGTTCGGTTTTCTCGGCCCGAACGGCGCGGGGAAAACCACCACCCTCAAGATTTTGATGGGGCTCATCTATCCGACGAGCGGGAACGCGTGGCTGTTCGGCCGGGACATGAGCGCTCCGCAGACCAAAGCCAGGTTGGGATTTCTTCCCGAATCGCCCTACTTTTACGACTACCTCACAAGCCGTGAGTTTCTCGGGTTCTACGGGCATTTGTTCGGGCTATGGGGCGCTGCTTTAGGCAAGCGAGTTGACGAACTCTTGGAGCTTGTCGGCATGACGCATGCGAAGGATCTGCAACTCAGGAAGTTTTCAAAAGGCATGTTGCAGCGGGTGGGGATCGCCCAAGCCCTGATTAACGATCCGGAGTTGGTGGTGCTGGACGAGCCCATGTCTGGACTGGACCCCATCGGGCGGAAAGAAGTTCGCGATCTGATCTTGCGTCTCAAAGAATCTGGAAAGACTGTCTTGTTCAGCTCCCACATCTTGCACGATGCCGAAGTATTGTGCGATCGGGTCGCGATGATCTTGAAAGGGCGCCTCGTGGCCTGTGGTCTGGTCACCGATTTGTTGGATCAAGGGGCGAGTCATCAAGTGGAACTTGTCGTGGATCGTCTGACCCGCGAAGGGTTGGACCACTTACGCCCGCTTACGGAGAAAGTGGTCATGCAAGGGGATCGGATGCTCGTGGTGCTGAAGAGCCAACGGCAAGTCGAGGGAGCGCTGGAAATTATCCGCAGTGCGAAGGCCAGTCTGGTGTCGCTTAATCCTCAGAAGGGGTCGCTGGAGGATCTCTTTATCCGTGAAGTTAAAGGACATTGGATTCCGTCGGAGAATCGCGCATGAAAATCCTGTCGATCGCGCATAATACCTTTCGAGAAAACCTGCGAGACAAGCTCCTCTACAATCTGCTCGTCTTTGCCCTGCTCATGATCGGCAGCTCTGTGATCCTGTCGCGGTTAACCTTGGGGGAATTCCACCGTCTCATTCTTGATCTTGGGCTCGGGAGTATCAATTTCTTCGGGGTGTTGATCGCCATTTTTGTCGGGATCGGACTGGTGAGCAAGGAGATCGAGAAGAAGACCATCTATACGATTGTGTCCAAGCCGGTGGCGCGGTACCAATTTCTGCTCGGAAAGTATCTGGGCCTCACGATCACCCTGTTCGTCAATACGGTTGTTATGACACTGGGACTATTGGTGGTCCTCTATGCCCAAGCTGTTCCCCTCGAGGGGATGCTCTTTAAGGCGCTGGCGCTGATTTTCGTCGAGTTCATGGTGATCACTGCGGTAGCCCTGCTGTTTTCGACGTTTACCAGTGCGACCCTGAGTGCGATCTTCACGCTGGCCTTATATGTGATTGGACACCTCACGGCTGACCTGAAAACATTTGGGGCGAAGATGGATGATCTGACCCGGGGGATCTTGAACGGGATCTATTATCTCTTGCCCAATCTCGAGCGCTTCAACTTGAAGGGACATGTTACTCATCACCTGGAAATAAGTGGTTCGGACCTGGTGTTGATTGTCGTCTATGGAGCGGCGTACACAGCATTCCTCCTCTTCACGGCGAGCATTATTTTTCATCGGCGAGATTTCCGCTAAGATGGCCGGCCAGTTGTTCTGATTCTCCACTTGCATTATGTCAAGGGGCAGGGTATTGAAGAAGCGTCACGGCTATGCCTGTGGTCGTCCGAGTGTTCAGATTAAAGAGGGAGAACAGCATCGATGAACGTGCCGTTGCTTGACTTGAAAGCTCAGTTCCAGCCTATCCGTGCGGAGATCATGGCGGAGGTACAGACTGTCTGTGACGAGCAGGGATTCATTCTGGGACCGCGCGTCGTGGCCTTCGAGGAATCCGTTGCCCGGTACATCGGGTCTCGCCATGCCATCGGATGCGCCTCCGGGAGTGATGCGCTGCTGCTTTCCCTCATGGCCATGGGAGTGAAGGCAGGCGATGAGGTGATCACCGTTCCGTTTACGTTTTTTGCCACGGCGGGGGCGATTTCACGGTTGGGTGCGAAGCCTGTGTTTGTAGACATCCAGCCGGATACGTTCAATATCGATCCATCCCTGATTGAACAAGCGATCACGCCTCGCACGAAAGCCATCATTCCCGTTCACCTCTTCGGACAATGTGCGGACATGGCTGCGATCAATGAGATTGCCGGACGAAAGAAGGTGAAAGTGATTGAGGATGCCTGCCAAGCGATTGGCGCCGCACAACAAGGAAAGCGCGCCGGGGTACTTGGAGAAACCGGGTGCTTTAGTTTCTTCCCTACCAAGAATTTGGGTGGCTTTGGAGATGGAGGGATCATCACGACCAACGACAAAGCCCTTGCCGACTCCATGGCCATGCTCCGTGTTCATGGGAGCCAGGTCCGCTATCTCCACGAGGCTGTGGGGATCAACAGTCGGTTGGATGCGCTTCAGGCTGTCGTACTACAGGTCAAATTGAAGTATCTTGACCAGTGGACCGAAAGGCGACGTCAGAATGCCGAACGGTATCAGCAATTGTTTGCGCGGACCCGGCATGCTGATCACGTGACGCTTCCGCCAACGGTGCCGGGGAATTTCCATGTCTATAACCAGTTCACCGTGCGGGCGTCCGAAGCGCGACGCGTTGCGCACCTTCCTCAAAGAAAAAGGGGTGGGCACGGAAGTATACTATCCGCTCCCGATGCATCTCCAAAACTGCTATCGCGACTTGGGACATCGAAAGGGGGCCTTTCCGATGTCAGAGCAAGCGGCCGATGAGGTTATGTCCATCCCTATCTATGCCGAATTGACAGAAGCGCAGCAGTCCTACGTCGTTGAGATGATCGCGGAGTTCTATCGGCGCGCATAGGGCTATTTACGGTACTCGCTGTTTCCAGCGAGGTGTTCGCTCCATCATCGCCTAGTCGGTTCCTGCGTTTCCCTCGTACAATGAAGACATGATTTATCGATTGGATGACCGTGATGCATGGCACAGCAGCCAGAAGAAGGAGGCCATGATGAAATCGGTGACGTGGGGAGTCCTTTTCGTCCTTTCGCTGATGTGGAGCACTATTTCCACCGGTAAGGAATTATCACCCCGTGAGATCTATGATCAAACCTCCCCTGCCGTGGTGCTCGTGATGGGATATGCGGATGGCGGGAGGAACGGAAGTGGGGGGACCGGTTCCATTATTCAGTCGGACGGACTGGTGCTCACGAATGCTCACGTGGTGATCGAAGAGCAGACAGGGAAACCCTTCGCCCGTCTGTCTGTGTTTCTCAAGCCAGCCCGAGTCACGGGAGATTCAAAGAGCGACCTCTCCCGTATGGTCCGTGCCAAGGTCGTGGCCTTTTCGCACCCGCTGGATCTAGCCCTGCTGAAAATCGACGGCGTCACTGATCCGTTGCCTGTCGTCGATGTGAGTGAATCGGGGCGGGCGAGAATCGGGGATCGAGTGCTCGCCATCGGCCATCCCGAACAAGGAGGATTGTGGACCCTTACCACCGGTGTGATCAGTGCCGAGGTCGACAATTTCAACGGAGTCAAGGGGAAGGCCGTATTTCAAACCGAGACAGGGCTAAATCGTGGCAACTCTGGTGGCCCATTGCTTGATGGTGAGGGACATATGATCGGAGTCAACACGGCGATTGCTCGCGTAGCCTCGGATGGCCTTCCAATCACGAGCATCAGTTTCTCGCTCAAATCGAGCGTGGCCACACAATGGTTGCGGGAACAAGGTGTGGGAATACGAACCGGACGAGGGACGCCATTGCCCACCGGACAAACGCAGCCTTCGGCTGACCAACCAGCGACTCCGTCAGTTCAGCCCCAAGCCAAACCGATCCAGCCTTCTCAGTCTGATCTGTCGCGTAAGCCGACAATGAAGCCGGATGTGGCCCATCCGGTTCCGGCTCGTCCGTACAACCTCGATGAATTGATCAGCGATCGTGCGAAAGCGGAGGCCGATCTTGACAACATGATATCTGAGATGCGTGGACGAATGAAGGGGCGATAGGCGCGCGAGTCCCGCTTCGCTGAATTGCACTTCTGGTTTTTCTTCCCGTGCTCCTCCTCGGGGGCGGTTGTTATCTGCGATCTGTGGCGCATGTTCCCCTCGAGACAGTGCGGTGTGTCACACGGCATTCCATGACGACCTTGTATCGTGAACGATGGCATAGTCAATTCGTCACAGCCCTATGCTGTTGGCTGCTTGCTTTTCCGTTGGCAGCATATGCCAAGAGCGATAGAGATCGATTCGAACTCGTGGGCTCAGTGCAGAGCGTGGTGACAAAGTATCCACAGCTCAGAACCACTCAACAATTCGATCGGCAGGGGCAGCTCACCCATCTTGAACTCGTTCCGACCAACGAGAATGACTCAGCCCGCTATCTATTCATTCATGATGAGGCTGGGCGTGTTGTCGAGGAACAGACCTTCGAGCCTGATGGCACGCTGACCTACCGGAAGCTCTTTCGCTATGGAGTCGATGAGCAGGGCCGACAGACGGCCCAGGTGGCAGCCATGGAGAAGGGCGATTTAGCCCATGCAGAGTTCGCGATCTACGACGACCGAGGCCATTTAGCTGAAGAACTGACGGTCACAGGACAGGGGGCCGCCGAAAAGAGTCTGTATGATGTCCGTGGGAACCTGATCTACCATGCGCGCTACTTTGAGGGCCGTCTGATGCAGGAGGCGACGCATTACCATAGTCCTCTCGGGCGATTGAAGGAAAGCCGGTTCTACGGGCCCGATGGTGAGCTGATGCGGAAAGACCTGTATCGGTATAATCAGGCTGGGCAGAGGGTCGAACAGCAGAGCGAATTCTATCATCAGTCGCATCTTCGGAAGGCCGTCTTCATCTACGAATTCGACCACGTAGGGAATTGGATCAAAGAATCGGTTCAGCGTTGGTCTGACAAGAACGGATCTGTGGCGCCGGTCGAAACGGTCGTCAATCGCGAGCGGATCATCACGTACTATTAACCGAAAGCTCTCAGGAGTTCAGCCGCGTTCCCGCCGTCTTTTCCTATGTCGTAATCGCCCCTTCCGAGGCCGACGAGACGTGCCGCGCGTATTTGCCCATGACGCCGGAGGTATAGCGTGGCAACGGCTGTTTGACCTTCTTGAGCCGGGCTTTGATTTCTTTTTGTGAGAGTTCCACCGTCAGCGTCCGTTTGGCGATATCGAAGACAATCATGTCGCCGTTCTTCACCGCGCCGATCGGCCCGCCCTTGATGGCCTCCGGTGCGACGTGGCCTGCCATCAGGCCGTGAGTGGCGCCGGAGAAGCGGCCGTCGGTGAGCAGTGCGACGGAGTCGCCCAGCCCCGCGCCGACGATAGCCGCAGTCACCCCAAGCATTTCTCTCATGCCGGGTCCGCCGGATGGACCCTCATACCGAATGACCACGACATCGCCCGCTTTGATTTGACGGGATTGGACGGCGACGAAGGCATCCTCTTCCCGGTTGTACACCTTCGCCGGGCCACGGAACGTCATGATTGAGTGCCCGGCCACCTTCACGACACAGCCGTCCGGAGCGAGATTCCCGTGTAAGATCACGAGCCCGCCGGTAGGCTTGATCGGGTTCGACAGGGGCCTGAGGACTTGTTGGCCAGATGTTTCCTTGGCGTCCCTGGCCTCTTCTCCAATCGTGCGGCCGGTCACGGTCGGTTGGCCTGGCGTGCAAGATGCCGGCATCGAGCAGCCGTTTGGCGACCAACGTGGTTCCTCCGGCCGCATAGAGATCCGACGCTGTAAATCGCCCGCCTGGCTTGAGGTCGGCGAGCAACGGCACCTTCCGATTGATCTTGTCGAAGTCGTCGATGCTGAGGTTGATGTTGGCTTCGCGCGCGATGGCGAGCAGATGCAACACGGCGTTCGTCGAGCCGCCGGTGGTCGCGACCGCAGCAATGGCATTTTCCAGCGATTTCCGCGTGATGATCTGGCGGGGCCGCAGGTCTTTTTTCAACAGATCCATGACCATCTTCCCACACTCGAAGGCCACGTCATCCTTCCGCTGATCCATCGCGGGAACGCCGTTCCGCCCCATCGGCGAAATGCCCAGGAACTCGAATGCGATCGCCATGGTGTTGGCCGTGAACTGGCCCCCGCAGGCGCCGGGGCCCGGGCAAGCATGGTCTTCGAGATCTTTTAATTCGGCCTTGGTCATTGTGCCAGATGCATGTTTTCCGACTGCTTCGAACACGTCTTGAATCGTCACGTCGTGGCCTTGGAACTGGCCCGGCATGATCGAGCCGCCGTAGAGCATCACCGATGGTAGATTTAGGCGAGCGAGGGCCATCACGGTGCCGGGAATTGTCTTATCGCAGCCGGATAATGCGACCACCCCGTCAAACAGGTGCCCACGAGCTACGAGTTCAATCGAATCGGCGATCACCTCCCGACTGATCAACGAAGCCTTCATCCCCTCGGTCCCCATCGAAATGCCATCCGACACCGCGATGGTGTTGTACTCGATAGGGGTGCCGCCCGCGGCTCTGATGCCGGCTTTCACCCGTTCCGACAATCGGCGGAGGTGGAAGTTACAGGGCATGACTTCGATCCAGGTGTTGGCGACGCCGATGATCGGGCGAGACAAGTCCTCGTCGGTGAACCCAACGGCTTTCAACATTGCGCGGGCCGGTGCTCGATCAGGACCGACCAGCAAATCGTGACTCGTGAGCTTCAGCTCCTTCGGCATGACGTGACTACTTTCCTTTCTTGCCTTCTTTCTTCTTCTCGTCCTTCTTCGCTTCCGTGTCGATCACGGCACCAGTGGCTGCGTCGATGTGGACTTCCGTGACGTTTCCGTCGGCGCCGAGGACCTCGACTTCCCAGACCGTCTTGCCATGTTTCTTCTCGAGTTCTGCCTCGACCACCGTCCCAGGCACTTTTTCGGATGCGGTCTTGATGGCCTGATCGATCGTGACCTTGGCGTCCTTGACGAGGTCCGTGGCCTTGCCTTCCTTATCATCGGCCCAGGCGCTGGAACCCAGTGTGAGCAGTAACCCGACAACGCCCGCTGTGATGAATCCCAATGTTCTCATGATGCACCTCTTCGTTTGGTAGCCCGGTTGTCTTCTCGCGCTTCCTGGATAGAACTACTGCGCTTTCATGTTTGATGGAGGTTCAGGCGATGCCGGATTGCCACCCTTCTGCGGATAGTCTTTCATCCCGCCGCCATGAGGATTGCCGTGACCCTTGCCGCCATCCTTGTGCTGCTGCATCATCTTCTCATGCTCGGCCTTTTCCTTGATACGTTGTTCCGGAGTCAACAGGGCTAGTGCGTCCCGCTTGGTCTTGATGACGGCCATGCGAAGGGTGAGCTGGTGATCCATGCTTTGCTTAATCTTCGCTTCAATCGCAGCCAGATCAGACTTTTCATCCTCGACCAATGCCGCATGTTCCCGCTCCGCGACCATGATGTCCGCTTCTGTCTTGATCCGCGTGCGATCGAGATTCAGTTCCATTTCCTTTAACTTCGCCACCTGTTCGTCGCTCAGACCGATCTCCTTTTGATGCTTTACGAGATGACGGAGAAAGTGGCCCGTGCCTCCGTGCATCCCTCCCATCATCTTCATCATGCCCATCATCGGCCCGCCCATACCGTAGCCGTCGCCGTGTCCCTCCTTCCCGTATCCGTCGCCATGCTCAGATGGTTTCGGCGCAGGGTCCGCCCAAGCCGTCGAAAGGCCAAGTGAGAGCGCAAAGGCTGAAGCTACGCCGAGTGTGACCAGTGTCTGTGTTCCTCGCTTCATGAAATCCTCCTTCGTTTGGATAAGGCTGCTGAGCCTGCCGTCAGGTTAAATAATTATCGCACAAACAACCCTGCTTCGCCCTTCAGTCCGTTGAATAAGAATTGTACCGCGAGTGCAGCGAGCAACAGCCCCATCAAGCGGGTAATAATTTTCTCCGCTAGCGGACTCATCCACTTGGCGCCGGAGGCTCCGAGAGCCAGGGTGATGTAGCTTGCCAGACCGACCAACACAACGCAAGCCAGCAACACAGCTCGATGAGCCCACGAGGCAGCCTGCGCTTCCAGCAGAATCACCGTCGAAATGGCCGCAGGTCCGGCCAACATCGGTATAGCCAGTGGCGTAATGGCGATATCGTCCTTGGTCGCCCCGGCGGCAGTCTCTTCCGCCGTCTCTTGGACCGGAGACCGCTGTGCACGCAACATATCGAGTGCGACCAATAGTAAGACGAGTGCCCCAGCCACTTGGATAGCCGGGAGTGTGATTCCCAAGAGGTTCAAGAGCCACTGGCCGGTGAGCGCAAATCCCATCAAAATACCAACCGCGACTAGGCAGGCTGTGCGAGCCATATGCAGTCGTTGGCCGATCGAACCGCGAGCCGTCATGGCTAAGAATGCCGGGACTGTGGCGATCGGGTCGACGATGACAAAGAGGGAGCTGAACGCCAAGACCGCGTATTCAGTGAGCGTCATGGGTGTGATCGGCGTTGGGCCTGGGCGAGCAGTTCGGCGCGCGGGTCCGGGTGCGGGATGGTCCGGAGTTGGTCGTATAGTTTGTGTTCCTCGTCGGTCATTGAAGACGGCATGACGATCTGGATCGTCAGAAAGAGATCGCCGTGGCCGCCGGCCGCCGCTGGGAGGCCCTTGCCTTTCAGCCGAAGCTTGCTCTCAGCCCGACTGCCGGGCGGAACCTTCACCCGAACCGGTTCCATCAGGGTGGGGGCCATCACATCGGCACCCAAGGCCGCTTCCCACGGGAAGACGGGGAGGAAGACATGAATATCGCTCCCCTGACGGCGAAAGACTTTGTCCGGAGCGATCTCCACGCGCAGGTACAAATCGCCGGGCTTGCCGCCGTTAGTGCCGGCTTGTCCCTTGCCGGCCACGCGAACCCTCGTCCCATCCTGCACCCCGGCGGGAATTCGTACTTCGATCGTATTGGACTGCAGTGTCGCACCCTGCCCCTGACAGGTTGGACAGGTTCGTCCGCGGAGAGTTCCGCTTCCATGACAGGTGGGACAGGGCACGGGCTCTTGCAAGGTCATGCGCTTCGTCACGCCGGTGAACACTTCGGCCAGCGTCAGTTGCACTTCCGTCTCGAGGTCCTCGCCCTGCATGGCAAATCCACGGCCACTGCTGGCTCGCCCTCGTCCCTTGAACAGATTCTCGAAGATGTCGGAAAAGCCTTCTCCGCCGAACGAATTCTCGGGGCCGCTCTCTCCGCGGGCACCGGCCTGCCTGCGCGCTTGCTCATAGGCTTCGGCCTGCTCCCAGTTGGCGCCATATTGATCATATTTTTTCCGTTTATCCGGGTCGCTCAGGACTTCGTGCGCGGCGTTCAACTCCTTAAACTTCTTCTCCATCTCTGATTTCTTCGAGCCGCTATGAAGGTCGGGATGAACCTGGCGCGCGAGGCGACGATAGGCCTTCTTGATGTCATCTGCTGACGCAGACTTGGGGAGACCGAGAACCTGATAGTAGTCGCGTTCCGTGGTAGCCATAGTGAAGGAATAAGTCCGAATGTATTACCGACAACTAGAATCCACGCAGCTTACGGGGTCGATCAGGGCTTTTCAAGTACTGATGAAGGGCAGGGCCTGTTGGTAGATGCTGCTTGTCACCGTGGGACGACTGTTTTAGCTCGCGCCATCATCTTGCAGTAGGAGCAGACCTCGGCCGTGGTGGGCTGGCTGCACGAGGTGCAGGGATGGAGGACGGCCCGGTCTTTCTCCGTCATGGTGGTCGCAGTGGGCTGCTTCTTGCTTTGCTTCTCGAGAAAACCCCAGTAGAACGTCTGTTTCGTACCTGGCGACTCGGTCTCCAGACGATTCAACACTTCCTTGTACTGGAGCATCTTGGAGCCCTTCGCCATGGGGCATTCCTCGACGATGTAATCGATCCGGTTCAAGACCGCATAGGCCGCGAGTTCTCGTTCCGAGAGCCGGTAGAGGGGCTTCACCTTCTTGGCAAAACCTTCCACCGAGGCCGGCAATGACGGGCCTTGCTTATCCAAATATTCCTCCTGCCAATGCAGCACGTTGCCCAGGAGCCGGGCCGCTTCGTCATCGAGATTGTGGCCAGTGGCCATCACATCGTAGTGTTGTTCGATCGCCACGCGATTGAATTGGTAGCGTTTGATGGTCCCACACGTAGAGCAGGTCGGGCGATGGATGAGTTGGGCCAGTTCCTTGATTCCCGCTCCTGCCTCCTGTTCGACCGTATGGAGATGCAACAGTGGCTCCATGTGAGGCAGCAGCCATGTCGGCGAACTTCGTGACTTTGGCATGCGACTGCTCAGAATAGGTTCCGATGCCGAGATTCACATAAAGCGCGTCGGCGCGATAGCCGAGCTTGAGCAGAATGTCCCAGAGCGCCAAACTGTCTTTCCCCCCGGACACCGCCACGAGAATCCGGTCCTCCTTCCCAAACATCTTCTCCGACTTGATCGCCCGTGCAACCTGATCGTGGACGAAGCCGTTGAAGCAGCCTTTGCAGAAGGCCGCATTGTGGCGGGGGAGGCCGATCACAGCTTTGGTTTTACATTTGGTGCAATTCATATTGTTATGGCTGGCGGCGTATGGCGAGAGGTAGGGATGGAGAATTGACTTACTCTAGCCCCGAGCCTCTGACCCCTCGCCCATTTCAATTTCCCCCCGAGATCACCGGTCTGATTTCAACCTGATCGCCGTCGTACAGCATCTCGTCTTCGGTGACGAGATCGTCGCCTTTGATCACCAGATGGGCTTCGACGACGAGATTCAGATCGCGCAAGAGTTCCTTGACCTTCTTGGGGCCTTTGACCTCGACGGTTCTGGCTGGATGGCTCAGTTGAACTTGCATGGAGGCATCATAGGCTTGGCGATAGGCACGAGGCAAGGGGCGAAGGGCAAGCAGCGTGCGAACAAGGCGAAAATCCTTCGCCTCTACCGCTCGCGTCTTTCGGACCTTAAATTGCCGCTTCCCGTAGAAACTTGGCCGATTCTTCCGGTGCCACAGGATTGATGTAGAACCCTGTGCCCCATTCGAAGCCGGCCACTTGGGTCAGCTTTGGAATGATTTCGATGTGCCAGTGGTAGAAGTCCCCCGTCTTTTCGTGGAGGGGAGAACTATGGAGGATAAAGTTGTACGATGGCCGAGCGAGGACCTTGTCCATCCGTCGCAGCGCTTCGGAAAGAATCGGCGCGAGGAACTCGAATTGTGATCCTCTGGCTCTCTTCGAAGTAGCCGGCGTGGTGTTTGGGGAGTATCCACATCTCGAAGGGAAACCGCGGTGCGAACGGAGTGACGCAGAGGAACTCCGGATTTTCCGCCACAATGCGATCGCCGTCCGACAGGTCCTGCCGCAGAATATCGCAATAGATGCAGCGCTCCTTCTGCTGATAATGAGCCCGGCAGCCCTCGATCTCCTCCAGGACGCTGGTGGGGACGATCGGCAGGGCGATGAGTTGGGAGTGGCTGTGCTCCAGCGTGGCGCCGGCTGACACGCCGTGGTTCTTGAAAACCAGGATGTATCGGAACCGCTTGTCTTTCTTCAAATCGATCATGCGGTCGCGATAGGCCCAGAGCACGTCCTCGACCCGTTTTGTCGGCATGTCGGCCAGGGTATCTGTGTGGATCGGGGTTTCGATGATGACTTCATGTGCGCCGATCCCGTTCATGCGATCGTAGAGGCCGAGGCCTTGGCGGCCGATGTCGCCTTCGACCTGGAGCGCGGGAAACTTGTTCGGTACGACACGCAGGGTCCAGTTCGGGCCGTTGGGCTCCACCGGCTGCAGCCGATAGGCCATGATTTCTTTCGGCGTCAGTCGTTCTTGCCCTGGACAAAATGGGCAGAGGGTTGCGGACAACGGCCGGGCGGCGTGCAAGGGAATGAAGTCGTGAGGCCGAGCGTTCCGTTCCGTCGAAATAATGACCCACCGACCGACAATCGGATCACGTCTTAAATCGGGCATCGCTCCTCCAATTCAATGTCTAGGCTAAGCTTAAGTGCTAGGATGGATCTGATCGCCTCTTGACCACGTGCCTCAGCGCCATGCGTCGTTCACACTCGCCATATACTCGCTTCGAATTCTTCGCCCGGAACCGACGAGGGTGGCCGGTCTATGGTGCGGGTAGCGCGCGACTTCCATCCGATGTTCCGACACCAGAAGAGTCATGCGGAGTTCCTGCCCGGGCGTGAGCTGTAAGTCCTTGAACGGGACTGCCAGTTCGACAATTTTCCGCTGACAGATCGATTGGTAGGGGCCGATCTCCTGCCAAGATCCGCTTGCCAGTCTCTGCGAGAGCAGAAAATGGTCTGGTCCAGGCGGCGCGAGGGAAAACGACAGACGATAGTGCTGTTCGGGCGTCTGCAGCTGCAGCTCGACCGTCAGCCCTGCCTGCCGCTGCTGCGATTGCTTGTCCAGGTCGAGCCGAAGACACAACTGGTCATGATCCAGCCGAAGCGGATAGCGGTCAACACTCCCTCGGATTTCCACATCGCTCCGAGCGGCGGCTGCGTATGGATGGTGCCTGCTCCGCGCCATTCAAAAAAGTCGGTCACGAAGCCGTCGATGGTGGGGGTGAGCAACGCCAGCGGGGTGGTCACCAGGTCGCCTCCGGCATGCCGCGGGGACTGCAGATCGGCTGATTCAAGATGTCCGGCGGAGTCACTCCGGCGATCGGTCCAGACGTTTCGAAGGTGGGTTCGAAAGAGCCGATCGAATTCCTGTTTGTAGTCGGTATCAAAGTCGTCCCCGTACCACCAGAACCAATCGCTGCCTTCGGCGGCATAGAGTTCGTCCCAGGCGGCTTGCGCGCGTCCGGGGGCAACGTGGCGGCGATGTCGACGAGACGGGCTCGCGTCTGCTGACCAGGTCCCAGCCCCGATTGTCTTCCTGGTGGCCGATCCAGATCTTATAGTCCTGATTGATCCAGGAGCCGGAATGGAATGGCTGATCCGTTGAGTGGCCGGCGCGGCTCCGAGCGCTTCGGAGATCGTCGCGGTGGTCGTACGTACCGACTGGCCGTCGAGCGTTCCGGTCGAAGGCCTGTAAAGCAGCGAGAGAAACTGTTCGCCACCGTCGTGGTAATGTTCCCATGGATTTTCCCCGTCGAGCAAATCACGATGGTGACCTGCTCCTGCGGAACTTCGTGAATGATGTGGCGCAGCCGACGAAGGACATCGTCGGCGGCCATATCCGGAGTGGTCTTGTGATAGACGAACCCAAAGGCATCGGAGATATCCCGATCGCGAAACACCATCGTGACCTCTTGGCCCTCCGGCCCGACCCCGTAGGGCTGATAGAGGTCTTGGTGGCGATGCCATGGTTGCTGGGCCGCGTCGAGCGAGCGGGCGAGGATGCCTTCGTCCGTCGCCAGCCAGCGGATCCCGACTTTCGGCAACATCGGAATCAACTCTGGACAGACCGAACCCTCCGACGGCCAGAGGCCCACAGGAGCACGGCCGAACGTGGCGGTGTGGAGTTCGACGGCCCGTTGCAGCTGTGTCTCCGCATCTTCCGGCGCATGGAATCGCGAGGGCAGCGGGAGATCCGGTCTGGCGCGTCGAGTGAATTCCGAATCGATGACGAGCGGCAGGATCGGGTGAAAGAACGGCGTGGTGGTCAGTTCGATTTGTCCCCGCTCCAGTAGTTGCCGATACAGCGGGATGATTTCCTGGACCGCCATCTGTTGGATCGCCAGCACTTCCTGTTTGTCTTCTTCGGTGAATTGGCGATCCCTTCATTCGAAAGGCCGCCAGCCGAGGGTAACGGTTCACCCTGCCGTAGCCGAACCAGGCGAGGTTGTACCAGATCTGTAAGTCCAGCAGATCCTGCGTGGAAAACTGCCGGGCGATACGCTCCAAGTCGCGGCCATAGACGTCGATGCCGCGCTTCACCAGCAGTTCATGATAGCGAGGGTAGGGGCGGATCATCGTCGCCCAATTGGTCGAGAAGAAATGCCGGACGAGAAAGGCTTTCTCTTCCGGACGAAGATCCGCCGCCGGGCGCTGCGCATGTTCCAGAAAGAGGTCGCGGACCTTTCCAGATCCGACTTCTTGCAGCTGCAGCAGGAGCGACGGAGTAAAGTTGAACGTGGCTTTGATCGAGGGGAACTTCTCCAGCCCATAGGCCATATCGTAGTAGGCCTTAGTGGCGTGCAGGCGCACCCAGGGCATACTGGCAGACCCCGCGACCGGGTCCGTGTAATAGGGCTGATGCATATGCCAGAGAAAACAGATGTGGGCAGTCTTCATAGGCGAATATTGTTGAGTACTTGGCAGGCTTCTGGAAAACTATTTTGGTGCGCTAGAACGTTGATAGTCCGCATGTGTGGCACGACAGGACAATACCCCCTCTGGATACTCAAGAAGGCCGCGGCACGTCTCCTTTGCCATGTGGAGAGTCTGAGCGAGGCGAGAACGCCGCTGGCAGAATTTTTCAGCATCCTGCTAAATTCAGTATCTCATAGGGTCCAAGGGCATGCAATAAACAGTGAGGTATGAACACAGTGTGTGACGCAACTCGGCAAGGGGTGATGGGTCCTGTGCTCTGGTACTGGGCGCCGGTGGCGCTGTATGCCGGAACAATTTTTTTCTTGTCGGCACAGTCGCATCCGGAAGAGCAACTGCCATCGTTCTTGTTCAAACACCTCAGTGACAAAATTTTGCATGCGGTGGAGTATGGCATCTTGTCCCTCCTCTGCTACCGCGCATTTCGCTGGGCAGCGGGACCGGCGTCGCTCGACAGGCGGTTGTGCTGGCGATCGTGGCGGCCTCGGTTTATGGTCTCACGGACGAAGTGCATCAAGCCTTCGTCCCCCTCCGTGAATCCAGTTGGAAGGATTGGCTAGCCGATACGGTTGGCGCGGCTATCGGAACGTTGAGTTGGCGCTCCGTCAGGCCAGAATGATGCGCCGCGAACAGGGCCTGATAGGCGAGACACACCGACTCAATGCTCTCTCGGATCCTGTTACGACTTCCCTATGGCTCAATGATCGGCCCTGTACCATCCACAAAACGTGGATCTGGCCAGACAAAGCTATGCGTGAAATAGTTGAAGGGCTGTAGCTGTCTTCACCTCCTGTCCAACCTCTTCCCCCGCATGATGAAACAGAGCAGCCTGGTCAATCCTCCCTTTTCCTTCTTGGAGCGCGCGCGCTCCGGGAGCAAAGGGATCGACATGGGTGTCATTCCTCCCCGTTCATCGTGGAGGCTCTGCGAGCAAGAAGGGCACCTGGCCGCTCCTTTCCCATCCTCTTCTTTTCGCAGAGAGTGGGCATGGCCTATTCACTCTGCTATACTTCACGCGTAAGGAGATCACCGCCATGAAGGAACAGCTGACCGCCGTTTTCCAACAAGTGCCCGAAGGGTATATTGCGTTTGTTGAAGAGTTGCCAGGCGCAAATACGCAGGGAGACACGCTCGATGAAGCCAGGGCCAACCTTCAAGAAGCGGTCCATCTGGTATTGGAATCTAACCGTGCGTTAGCGGAAGAATCGCTCGGGAACAAGACCGTGATCCGGGAGCCTCTCGCCTCCATTTCATGAAACGGATCGATCTGATTCGTCACCTCGAACGCCACGGTGTACAGCTCCTTCGTGAAGGCGGAAGTCATAGTGTGTATGTGAACCGCTCTGCCGGAAAAACGTCAACCGTCCCACGCCATCGAGAGATCAACGATTTCCTCGCTCACAAGATCTGCAAAGATTTAGAAGTTCCGAAACTCTAGCCAAACGGTCCTTCAATGCGCAAAGAGTTTCCTAGTCTTCTGCTTTCTATCCCATCGGAAGGGCCATGAGAGCAATTCCAGCTACGGCCGTCGAAGGAGGCCTTCCATTCCTTATACCTCTCTATAGAGGAGTGGGCGAGGTTACCTTTACTGCGCGCATCGAACGAGCATGGTTCCATGGTGCGTGTTCTGCAAGCAAGGAGACACTTGGCCGCTCCTTTCCCATCCTCTTCGTGACAAGGTTTGGCTGCATCAGTATAATGCGCAGCCTATGGCTACTGTCGATCCTGCTGCGCCGAAACAGCCGCTCGCTTTGCCGGATCATATCCTCGTGGCTGCCACGGTCGGAGCTCGGCTTCCCTTTGAGGGACAGTTCAAGGCGCTCACGCCATTAGCCGGCGATGCCTCCAACCGCAGGTATTTTCGTATCGAGTTGATCGGAGGGGCTCCTCGCTCTGTCATTCTCATGCAGTTGGCCGAACCCGAGGCCTTCAAACAATCGGAAGAAGCCGTCAGCGGAGCAGCTCATCACGTCACTGAGTTGCCGTTTCTGAACATCCTCTCCCATTTATCCAAAGCCGGTGTGTGCGTTCCGCGCCTCTATCACTATGACCAGGCGGCGGGGCTGCTCTATCTGGAGGATTTTGGGAACCTCACCCTGTCGGATGCCTGTCGTGAAGCGAGTGCGGAAGACCTCGAAATGCGCTATACGCAAGCCGTCGATGCCCTTGTGCACATGCAATCGAAGGCCACCTCACTAGTCGATCAACATTGTCTCGCGTTCCACCGAAGTTTCGATGTGCCGCTCCTCATGTGGGAGTTCGACCATTTTCTGGAATATGGAATCGAGGCACGGCGGGGCACACCGATGACGGACGAGGGGCGCCGCGAGATTCGCAGAGGGTTCGAGAAGATCGCCGAATTGTTGGCGGGGCAGCCGCGGGTGTTTGTCCACCGGGACTACCATTCCCGCAACCTCATGGTGGATGGCACCCGGCTGGGTGTGATCGACTTTCAGGATGCGCTGATGGGGCCGGCGACCTATGATCTCGCCTCGTTGCTGCGCGACGCCTATATTGAACTCGACGAGGCGATGATCGACCGTTTGATCAATCGCTATCTCGATCAGTTGGCGCCGCATCGACAGCTATGGGCCAACCGAGAGGCCTTTCGCCGTCTCTTCGACTTCACGAGCATCCAGCGCAACCTCAAAGCGGCGGGACGATTCGTCTACATCGATCGTGTCAAAGGGAACTCCAAGTTTCTCGCCGACATTCCGCGCACACTAGGCTATGTCCGGCGAAATCTGCTCAAGTATCCGGAGCTATCCGCGCTACGCACCCAGTTGGCCTGCTATGTGCCGGAACTACAATGAAGACGAGCAGTCAGCCATCAGCAATCAGCGGTCAGCATGGAAAAGTTCTTGCTCGGCAACTGATGGCTAAAAGCTGATTGCTGAAGGCTATTCATGAAAGCCATGATCCTCGCAGCGGGCTTGGGCACTCGCCTGAGGCCGCTCACAAATACGATTCCGAAACCGCTCCTCCCCATCGCGGGCACCCCGCTGATCGTCTGGAATCTCTTGCTCCTGAAGCGGCACGGCTTCCACGATGTCGTCATCAATCTGCATCACCTCGGACCGATGATCGAGCAGGCGCTTGGCAACGGCTCGCGGTATGGGCTGAGGATCATCTATTCGCGCGAGCCGATGATCTTGGGCACGGGGGGCGGCCTCAAACAGGCGGAGTCGCATTTTTGCGGTGAATCGGTGTTGGTGCTCAACGGCGATACGCTCGTGGAACTCGACCTCGATGCGTTGTGCGCGTTTCACCAGCAACGCAACGCCGTGGCAACGTTGGTCCTGCGCAAAGATCCCGATGCGGCACGGTGGGGGATCGTGGAAATGGATTCGGACAACCGCATCGTGCGGGTCACCGGACGTGGACGCGCGGAGCCGGTACAGACTCAGCCCCGCATGTTTGCGGGGATCCACGTGCTCTGTACGCGTCTCCTGCGTGATGTGCCGAAGGGCACGGCCTCGACCATCATCGATCCCTATGTGGCGGCGATTCAACGGGGAGAGGCGGTGCTCGGATATGACTTCGATGGGTACTGGTCGGACATCGGGACGCCGGAACGCTATGCGCAAGCCGAACAGGATGCATCAGCCGGCCTTATCACACTCGCGAAAAGGCGGCTACCTTCTTAGGCAGGGCGCAGAAACAGCCTCTGTTCTCGCCTGCCGACCCTGGCACGTCAAAACACGTCTCTCACCATGCTTCGTTTTCGCCTCGAACGCAGCGTCCGCGTAGCCGCAGCTTGCTAGAACTATTTCAGCTCTTTCACCTTCTGTTGTTTGATCAAGCGGGCCAGGTACGTGCGTTGAAGCTTGAGACGATCTGCGGCTTTTGTCTGGTTGCCCTCCGCTTCCTCGATGGCCCGCTCGATGATGTAGCGGCTATGCTCATCCATCGACTCGTGGTATGGGAGTGAGAGATAGGGAAGGGATTCGGCCGGTGAGGTGCGCCCCGTCCCATCCAATGACAGCATGTCCGGTTCGATGATGTCCGAGTGGTTCAAGACGACGGCCCGTGCGACCACGTTTTCCAATTCACGAATGTTCCCCGGCCAACCGTACCGGCCCATGGCGTCCATTGCCGCCGGGCTGAACATCATGCCGGGACGTTTCGCTTCCTTGGCATGTCGGTTCAAGAAAAACTTGGCCAGGGCTGGGAGGTCATCGGGCCGTTCGCGGAGCGGGGGCAGGGTGAGGCTGATGACGTTCAACCGGAAAAAGAGGTCCTCGCGAAACTCACCGGTCTTCACCGCCTGTCGGAGGTCCTTGTTCGTGGCAGCGATGACCCGAATATTGATCGACACGAGGCGTGTGCCGCCCACTCGATGAAATTCCCTGTCCTGGAGCACGCGCAACAGTTTGGCTTGCAGCGGGAGGGACATGTCACCGATCTCGTCCAGGAAGATCGTGCCTCCATCCGCCATCTCCAATTTGCCCTTTTGAAGACGGTCCGCGCCGGTGAAGGCGCCCCGTTCATGCCCGAAGAGTTCGTTCTCGAGCAGCGTTTCCGTGAGGGCGACACAGTTGATGACCACCAGGGGCATGGCTTGACGAAGACTCCACTGATGGATGGAACGGGCAAAGAGTTCCTTGCCTGTGCCGCTTTCACCTAGCAGGAGCACGCTGGCATCGGACTTGGCGGCCCGTTGGGCTGACACCATCACCGCACGGATCTTTTCGCTCATACCCACGATCGAGGCGTAGCGGCTGTCGACTTCAGACTTGAGACAGGCCACCTGCCGTTTGAGGCTGTCTCGCTCCAAGGCCTTGGTGATCACGATGAGGAGGTGGTCTTTATCCAGCGGCTTGGTGAGAAAATCGTAGGCGCCGGTTTTCATGGCCTCGACGGCGGCATCAATCGAGGCATGGGCTGTCATGACGATCACCGGGAGATCCTCGGCCGGCCTGACTTTTGGGAGTCGCTTGAGGACCTCAAGGCCGGTGAGGCGTGGCATATCCAGGTCGAGCAACATGAGGTGCGGAGCTTCTTGTTCGACCAGCTCGAGTGCTTTCACCCCATCCTGCGCAATCACGGTCCCGTAATCCGAGGCCTGCAGACGATCCTCCAGCATCGTGGCAATATCAGGATCGTCATCGACGATGAGGATCTTGGCTTTCATAAGGCTCCAGCGCAGGTGAAAGGCATGAGGCACAAGGCGAGTGGCTGAACGTGCTTGTTGCCTCGCAGCTCTTGGCCACGTGCCACTCGCATCTAACTCTCCATCACATTCATCACGAGTCCGGTGAGCGGCTTCGGGAAGAAGTAGGTCGACTTGTGGGGCATGCGCTCGCCTGCCGTCGCGACGGCTTGCACCTCGCTGACCTTTGTCGCGTTGAGCAGCAAGGCTCCGGTTCCCGCTCCCTTCGCTACCCAATCCAAGGCTTCATGGTCGTCTTTCGTATAGAGGATGGCTTCTTGTTCTTCTTGCGTAGGACAGAGCGTCGTGACGACAAGTTGTTGGAGCAGCGATACATCGAGCTTGGCGCGGGGAGAAGCCTGCGAAGGTGGACGATGGGCTGATTTCACGCTCAGTGTGACGTAGCGGTTGTCACCTTTCAACGCCAGCCCAAACACCGGGACGGATCGGCCGGTCGTCCGCATCGCCTCGATGAATTTCTCGCGCGTGGCCGCCTGCGTGGCTGCGGTGAACGGAAATTCCTGCAGGTCGAACGTGGTGCCCAACAATGACTTCACACGGTCGTAGGAAGGCATGGCTGTGGTCGTGACCCGATGCGTCGGCAGTACGGTGAGGCCCGGGTCTTCGAGGGCGGTCAAGAGCATCAGCACACCATCATAGGGCTGGTGGCCGGCTGCCGATCCGGCCTGTTGCCGACGGAGTTTCTGATAGTTCAACGCAGTCTCGTAGCGATGGTGGCCGTCTGCGATAAAGAGCGGCTTGCTGCGCATGGCGTCGACCGCCTGCTTCAATATGGCCGGTTCCGTCACAGCCCAGAGTTGCTGACGAAACCCGACATCGTCGCGAAAGTCAATGGTGGCCGGCTTCCCTTTGATCGCCCCTTCCAGCAGGCCCAACACCGTTCCTTGGGGGTCGGAGTAGAGCGACCAAATGGGGCTGAAGTTTGTCCTGCAGGCTTCGAGCAGATGGAGCCGATCCGTCTTGGCGGCCGAGCGGGTATTCTCGTGCGGGTAGATATGTCCCGAGTCGAGCGCTTCCAGTTTGACGGTGGCGAGAAAGCCCTTAAGGGTTTTCGTCGGCGAGCCGGCCGGGGCATAGGGCGGAGTGTATTCGATCGTATGGTAGTAGAGGGCCGGTTGTGCATCGGGTTTCAACGCTCCGTTCTTGAGCCATTCGCGTAGGGTCGATGCGGCCCGGGAGTATCGGTTATGCGTCGGATCGTCGCCGGGTTGATCGAGCCCCAATTCGAGTCGAATGATGTTGTGTGGATGGCGATCGTGCAAGGATTTTTGCCCGCTTGCATCGATGATGTCATAGGGCGGCGCCACGACCTGTTTGACGTCTCCGACGACGGTTGCATCGTACCTCGTGCCATGAAACGGAATAATCGTCGACATAGCGAAATCCTCTACTCCATAAGTGGTTGAGGCCATTGCGGCGCAACGACCCGAGGGGTGGAACCTCTCCCGCTGTGTGGTGCCTTCCGACGCCCCTGGGGCGCGGAACACTCAGGAGAAAGGTTATCGATCGCGGGTAACCATATAGTCGGCGGCTACCGAGAGGGCTCGTTTGGCCGTACTGTCTTCGAACTGACTGAGGTCCCGTTGGGCTGCGACGATGAAGGTTCGAGCGCGATCCATAGCATGGGTAATCGAGCCGAACTTTTCCATGAGATGAATCAACCAGTCGAGGTCTTCTTCCGTCAATGTTCTGGTTTCCATACGGTCGATGATCATCTGCCTGTCTTGCTCCGAACAATGGTGTAGGAGATGCAGGAGCGGCAGCGTGGCCTTGCCTTGGCGGAGGTCCTGTCCAAGCGTTTTGCCCAAGCTTTCGCCATTAGCCGTGTAATCGAGCGTATCGTCGGCCACTTGGAATGCCATCCCAAGATATTGGCCGAACCGGAAGAGTGCATTCTGCTGGGCGTCCGAGGCGTCCGCGAGAATGGCGCCCATGCGACAAGCGGCGGCAATCAGACCGGCCGTCTTGTGTTCGACAATTTTCAGATAATCCGCTTCCGGCATGGCCGGGTTGTCGTTGTAATAGAGTTGAAGCACTTCGCCCTCTGCCATCTTCTTGCAGGCTTCGGCGAGTACTTCGTTGATCCCCTGGCTCTGGAAATCCACGACCTGACACATGGCTTTGGAATAGAGGTAGTCGCCGACAAGAATACTGATTTGATTGCCCCAGACTTTTCGCGCGGTTCGTTGGCCTCGGCGGATGTCGGCATCGTCGACCACATCGTCATGGAGCAGAGTCGCGGTATGAATGAACTCCACCAGACTACCGAGTTGGTGATGATCGCGACCGGTATAGCCGCAGAGACGGGCACAGAGAAGTAATAAGAGGGGGCGAATCCGTTTCCCGCCGCTGTTCAGGATGTGGGCGGCGACGGTGTTGACGAGTGCCACGCTGGAATCGAGGTTCGTCCTGACCTGGCGTTCCACTCCCTCCAATTCATCGCGGTACGCCTCCCAGACGTCCGCCATATTGTTGATAGTGGAGGTGAGTGGGCCTTGAGGCATGCGGCGGATGGTAGGGCAGAGGGGGAAACAAAGTCAAGCCAATCACCATTGTGGGAGGCGGGCCGGCAGGGATCATCCGTGTGAGAGACAATCTTGACAGGAGAATCATGCTTCTATTATGGTGAGCGGTGCTGATGCGAACGGAATTCGCCTTACGAGTGACGGGGTTATCCATCCCGACCGCCTCTCTGGTGTAGCCTCCGTCCAGTTGTATCAATGCCCACCTTTTTTACGAGATACGAACGATGAATGTCCCAGGTCTTCCTCGGAAGCAAGGTCTCTACGACCCTGAACAGGAAAAGGACTCCTGCGGGATCGGTTTTGTCGTCAACATCAAGGGCCAAAAATCCCATACTATTGTTCAACAGGGTCTTCAGATCCTCGAGAGCCTCAGTCACCGAGGAGCACAGGGTTGTGACCCTTGCACGGGAGACGGTGCCGGGATCTTACTGCAAGTGCCGCACGAGTTCTTCACGCGCGCGGCCGGCGATGTAGGGGTGTCCCTGCCCAATGCCGGGGAGTATGGCGTCGGGATGATATTTCTCCCGCCAGAGGCCGATGCGCGGCAACAGTGTGAGGCACTCTTTACCAGAATCATCGGCGAGGAGGGCGCTCGGCTGCTTGGGTGGCGCGATGTGCCGGTCAAGAGCGATGCGATTGGTGTCGTGGCGCGCAGCACCGAGCCGTTTATGCGGCAGGTGTTCATCGCCCGTGGTGTTCTCAATGAAGGGCAGTTTGAACGCAAGCTCTATGTCATTCGCAAACAGGTGGAAAACGCCGTCCGTGAATCGGCCATTCAGGGGCGTCACTACTTCTACATCTCAAGCCTGTCGGCGAACACCATTGTCTACAAGGGATTGTTGCTCCCGGAACAGATGTCGGCCTACTACCAGGACTTGAAGGATGCGAGCCTGACGAGCGCGCTCGCGCTCGTGCACTCCCGCTTCAGCACAAACACGTTCCCCACTTGGCCGCTGGCGCATCCCTATCGCTACATTTGCCATAACGGCGAGATCAACACGCTGAAGGGCAACGTGAATTGGATGCGCGCCAGGCAAGGGCGGCTCAATTCAGAATTGTTCGGCCAGGACCTGGCTAAGCTCTATCCGATCGTCTCTGAGAACCAGAGCGACTCAGCCTGTCTGGATAATGCCGTGGAATTCCTGACTATGGGAGGACGCTCCCTTCCGCATGTGATGATGATGCTGATCCCCGAACCCTGGGTCGCGAACCCGCAAATGGATCTCGATCGGCGGGGATTCTATGAGTATCACGCGGCGATGCAGGAGCCCTGGGACGGTCCGGCAGCTGTCTGTTTCACCGACGGCAAATTTATCGGCGCGACGCTCGATCGCAACGGCCTGCGCCCTTGTCGCTATCAAGTGACGACGGATGGCCTGGTGATCTTGGCATCAGAAGCGGGTGTCCTGCCGATGGACGTCCGGAAGATCCGGCAGAAAGGGCGCCTCATGCCCGGCCGGATGTTCATGGTCGATACCGTGCAAGGGCGAATCATCGATGACGAGGAAGTGAAGGCCGAGATTGTCAGCCGGAAGCCCTATCGGGCCTGGGTCACCCAATACAGGATTTCGCTCGACGAGTTGCCCGATCCCACCAATGTGCCGCAGCCGGACCATCCGACGATCCGTCAGCGCCAACAGGCTTTTGGCTATACCGTCGAAGAATTGAAAATGGTCATTACCCCCATGCTCGTGGAGGGACAGGAAGCGACTTCTTCCATGGGCACGGATACGCCTTTAGCGGTGTTATCCAATCAGCCGCAATTGCTCTTCAAGTATTTCAAGCAGCTGTTCGCCCAGGTGACTAATCCGCCGATCGATCCGATCCGGGAAGAACTGGTCATGTCGCTGACGACCAGCATCGGACCCAAGCCCAACCTAATGGATGAGCACCCGGAGTCCTGTCGCCGTATCCGGGTCAAACAGCCGATTTTGACGAATGCCGATCTCCAAAAGATTCGCGAGATCGCCGACCCGCATTTTAAGAGCAAGACGCTCAAGATGCTGTTCAGGGTGGCCGAGGGACCTGAGGGGCTCGGGGCGGCAGTGGATGATCTCTGTCGACAGGCGTCCCAGGCGATTAAAGAGGGGTACAAGTTTCTGATCCTCAGCGATCGCGGCGTCAACGAAGAATGGGCGCCGATCCCGAGCCTCCTTGGCATCGCGTCCGTCCACCATCATCTTGTGCGCGACTGCACCAGGACCGAAGTCGGCCTCATCGTCGAAACCGGCGAGCCACGCGATGTGCACCACTTTGCCTGTTTGATCGGCTATGGAGCCGGGACCGTGAATCCGTACCTCGTCTTCGAATCCATCGTGGATATGGAGCGCGATGGCTACTTTCCTGAGGGGTTGGACGCGCAGACGGCGGAAGGCAAGTTCATCAAGGCGATCAACAAGGGGCTGCTCAAGATCTTCTCGAAGATGGGCATCTCGACGGTTCAATCCTATTGTGGCGCGCAGATCTTCGAGGCCATCGGATTGAATCACGAACTCGTTGGCCGGTACTTTACCGGCACGCCTTCGCGCCTCGAGGGCATCGGCATTCGCGAGGTCGGCGAAGAGACGCTTCGGCGGCACCGCATGGCCTACGAGCCGGTCCCGATACGACAACTCGATTTCGGCGGGGAAATCCACTACCGCATTCAGGGCGAGCACCACAACTGGAATCCGGACACGATTTATAAGCTGCAGCATGCGACGAAAGCCAACGATCCGAAGACTTTCGCCGAGTTTTCCCAACTCGTAAACGACGAGAGCAAGCGGCGTTCAAATCTGCGCGGACTGCTCGAGTTCAAGTTCCTGCCGGAACCTCTTCCTATCGAGGAGGTGGAATCGGCGAAGGATATCGTCAAGCGGTTCACGACCGGCGCCATGTCCTTCGGCTCGATCAGCAAGGAGGCGCATGAGACGCTGGCCATTGCGATGAACCGCCTGGGTGCCAAGAGCAACACCGGCGAGGGCGGGGAAGACCCCGAGCGGTTCGTGCCGCTGCCCAACGGTGATTCGAGGAACAGCTATATCAAGCAGGTGGCTTCGGCACGATTCGGCGTCACGAGTCACTACTTGGTCAATGCGAAAGAACTCCAGATCAAGATGGCGCAGGGGGCAAAGCCGGGCGAGGGCGGGCAGTTACCGGGCCACAAGGTCGATGAGAATATCGCGCGACTGCGGTATGCCATGCCCGGTGTGCAGCTCATTTCGCCACCGCCGCACCACGACATCTATTCCATCGAAGATCTGGCGCAGCTCATTTTTGATTTGAAAAATTCCAATCCCGACGCGGCGGTGTCCGTGAAGCTCGTGGCGGAAGTCGGCGTCGGCACGATTGCGGCCGGGGTGGCGAAAGCCCATGCGGACAAGGTGCTGATCAGCGGCGATTCAGGCGGCACCGGTGCCTCCCCGCTCGCGTCCATCAAGTATGCCGGAGTGCCGTGGGAATTGGGTTTGGCCGAAACGCATCAAACATTGGTGCTCAACGATCTGCGCGGACGCATTCGCGTGGAGACCGATGGTCAGATGAAAACCGGGCGCGACGTGGCGATTGCCGCCTTGTTAGGCGCCGAGGAGTTTGGATTTGCGACCGCGCCCTTGATCGTCGAGGGCTGCATCATGATGCGGAAATGCCATCTCAATACCTGCCCCGTCGGCATTGCGACACAGGATCAGGCCTTGCGAAAGAAATTTGCCGGGCAGCCGGAACATATCGTGAATTTCTTTTTCTTCGTCGCGGAAGAACTGCGGCAGATTATGGCCAAACTAGGCTTCCGGACCATCAATGAAATGGTTGGGCGTGTGGATAAATTGAAAGTCCACAAGGCAGTCGACCACTGGAAGGCCAAGGGGCTGGATCTTACTCCTCTCCTACAAGCACCAGATGTGGGGCCGGAGATTGCCCGCTATTGTGTGCAGAAGCAGGATCACGGTCTCGCGGAGGTGCTCGATAACAAGCTGATCGAGCTATGCAGGCCGGCGTTGGAGAGGGGAGACAAGGTTACTCTCGATCTGCCGATTCGAAATGTGAACCGTACGGTCGGGACGATGCTCTCCAGCCGCGTGGCGAAAACCTACGGGCTTGAGGGATTGCCGGACGACACCATCACGATCAAGTTCTCCGGTTCCGCCGGGCAGTCGTTCGGTGCATTCCTGTCCCATGGAATCACACTCATCCTCGAGGGCGAGTCCAACGACTATCTGGGGAAGGGACTGTCAGGCGGGAAGATCATTGTATTTCCGCCGAAGCAGGCAATCTATATGCCGGAAGAGACGATTCTCATCGGAAACACCTCGCTCTATGGCGGGACGCAGGGCGAAGCCTATTGCTACGGCATGGCGGGCGAGCGGTTCGCGGTGCGGAATAGCGGCGTCCGGGCGGTCGTCGAAGGGACTGGCGACCACGGCTGCGAGTATATGACCGGAGGGGTGGTCGTCGTACTGGGTCGGACGGGACGAAACTTTGCAGCTGGCATGTCAGGCGGGGTAGCGTTTGTCTTGAACGAACTCGAGAAGTTCCAATCTCGTTGTAACCTCGGCATGGTGGAATTGGAAAAGGTGACAACGACGGCAGACAAGAAGACGCTGCATCAGATGATCACGTCGCACTTCATGCATACCGGCAGCCGGAATGCGAAGCGTATCCTCGATAGCTGGGAGTCGATGCTGCCAAAGTTCGAGAAGGTGATGCCGGTCGACTACAAACGAGTCCTGGAAGAGCGGAAGAAGAAGAAGGCAACAGCGAGCAAATGATACATGAAGAGTCGCTCGTGAAACATGTTGCGAGGGACGAGCTAGGAAAGACGAACGACGAGAGACGAGCAAAGAATGGGTGATCCTAAAGGTTTTATGAAATATGCCCGCGAGGGGCCCAAGCGGAAACCAGTCGAGTTGCGTGTGCTCGATTGGAAGGAAATGTACGAGCCGATGGCCGAGGAGAAGCTCAAGACTCAAGGCGCCCGCTGTATGGATTGTGGTGTGCCTTTCTGCCAGGGATCGACCGGGTGCCCGGTCGTGAATATGATTCCAGAATGGAACGATCTGGTCTATCGGGGCCGCTGGAAAGACGCGCTCAAGGCACTCCATACCACGAATAATTTCCCTGAATTTACCGGCCGGCTCTGCCCAGCGCCTTGTGAAGGGGCTTGCGTGCTCGGCATCAATGAAGATCCGGTTTCCATTCGGATCATCGAGTGGAACATCATTGACCGTGGTTTCAATGAAGGCGTGGTCGAGCCAATCCTGCCCGTCACCAAGACGGGGAAGACCATCGCGATTGTCGGGTCAGGGCCGGCGGGCTTGGCTGCCGCGCAGCAACTCGCGCGTGCGGGGCATAGCGTGACAGTATTTGAGAAATCCGATCGCATCGGCGGGCTGCTCCGCTATGGCATTCCCGACTTCAAGATGGAGAAATGGGTTATCGACCGGCGCCTGGAACAGATGAAGGCCGAAGGGGTGGAGTTCAAGACCAATGTTTCCGTGGGGAAGGACCTCACGGGTGAACGGTTGCGGCAGCAGTTCGATGCCGTCGGTCTTGCCATGGGCGCGGAGGAAGCCCGCGAGCTGCCGATTCCCGGCCGTGACCTCAAGGGCGTTCATCGTGCCATGGAATTTCTGATGCAGCAGAACAAGCGCACTTCGGGGATTCCCGTCACGGACGAGCCGATCACGGCAAAGGGGAAGCGCGTTATCATCATTGGCGGCGGCGACACCGGGTCTGACTGTCTCGGGACAGTGCATCGGCAGGGTTGCGTCGAAGCGCATCAGTTTGAGTTACTCCCAGAGCCGCCGCCAACCCGGGCTGGTTCCACTCCATGGCCGCTCTGGCCTATGCAGCTGCGGACTTCACATGCGCATGAAGAGGGCTGCGATCGGCAGTGGAGTGTCTCGACGACCAAGTTCACCGGCCACAATGGCCAGGTGACGAAGCTCCACGCCAATCGGGTGAAGTTCGAGAACGGGAAGTTCGCGCCGATTGCTCAAAGCGATTTCGAAATGGACGCGGATCTGATCCTGCTTGCGATGGGCTTCACCGGCCCGGTCAAAACTGGCCTCCTGGACAGTCTCGGTGTGAAGTACGACGCACGTGGTGCGGTGGCCACCGATGAAAACTTCATGACCAGCCTCGACGGCGTCTTTGCCGGTGGCGACACCAAACGCGGCGCCTCGCTCATCGTCTGGGCCATTGCAGAAGGCCGCAAGATGGCGGCAGGCATTGACCAGTACCTTCGCGCGGGCAAGTCCGCCAAAGCAAGCCATTGAAAAAATCCTTCCATGACGTGTGCGGTCGTTCAAAAAACAGTATCAAGCCGGCCGCAAGTGCGAAGAGGCTTTGATCTGGGGCAAGATGGCAAGGGAACGACTGTTCTGCCACAGACAGACTGGGCTGTTGAGACGGGACTCTCAAGGTATCCAGACAGTTTCTTGCGGCAACGTATGATCAATCAGACCGGTCCGTGGCATCCGGTTTGCTTGAAAGTCATCTGGGATGAGGTGGGCAAGCCTCACGGTGCGTACGGAAACTTAACCATGGGAGGGTCGACATGATCAGAACATTCTCGATGTTCACGGCAGCCGCAGTCCTACTGGCATTCACCAGTGCAATGGCACAAGCGCCAGCTCCGGAGCCGGCTCCCGCACCAGCAGCTCCGGCGGCCTCGGCACCGGCAACGGCTGCGGAAGCACCGAAAGCTGAGGGGAAGAAAGACACGAAGGGTGAACATAAGGGCAAAGGCAAGGGCCATAGCAAGCACAAGGCGAAGAGCAAGGACGTTAAGGAATAGTCGCAGACTTTTCGCGTCGCTACCCGTTCGAGTGGAAGATCAAAAGGCGGTCGGCTCTCAGAGCCGACCGCCTTTTTGTTTGCACGAATGGGTCTGACGGAAAGCGCTATGGAATGGAGAGACGACGTTCTGCGTTATGCCGCGACCTTGGTCAGGAGTTTCTTCACTTCAACATGGGAGAAGATGACGTCGGGCTCCCGTTGAAGGGCTTCGTAGTAGCTCCGTTCGAAACCGTCTCCCTCCTCCGAAGGGCGAATGAGGGCTCGGGCTTCTATCAGAAAGTGTTCCACCTCCACCGGCATGAGTTCGGACTCGTCATCCAAGAGGTCATCGATACGAACCACCAGCTGGGATAAGGGGTGAAGCCAGGTAAACCAGGGATCGTTCAATACCAATTGCAGCAGTTGACCGGTTGATCCGACGCGGCCGTTGATGCGTTCGTAGGTTACTTGCTCTGCCAGAATGAGGGCTTTATGGAGATTCAAGAGGCTGCCTCGCACGTCAAGGAGCCTCTTGCGGAGAGGACAGGATTTTCTGGTTGAGGACTTCTGCGATACAGGAGCCATAGAATAACTTTAGCAGGTTCTTGAAAAAATGGTGACCCCCTGGACGTCCGTCGTGGGCGACACCCGCGATGGTTTGAATATCGGCATATTCAGTCTTGTGCCGTAGTGTCGTGTGAAGAAATGGACCAGGCAAGAGGCCGGGTGGCTTGCACCGGATGGAATTACGCGGCCTCTGCCAGCAGGATACGCGTGACATGGAAGTGGGCCAGCACCACATCAGGGGCCCGATGAAGGGCCTCATAATAAGCGCGTTCGAATCCGTCGCCCTCAACCGAGGGGCGCGTCAAGGTGCGCGCTTCGGCCACAAGGTGGCTGACATTTTCACGGGTGATGTCAAATGCGTCGTCGGCCAGGAGTTGATCGATCCGGATCAGCAAATCCAAAACAGGGCCGAGCCATGTGAACCAGGGATCGTTGAGCACCAATAGGAGGAGCTCGTCAGTCGAGTCGACACGGCCGTGGATGCGTTCATAGGTGAGTTGTTCCGCTACAATCAATGCGCCATAGAGAGACAGGAGTCTCTGGCGTACCTCCAGCATGGTGCGGCGTAGAGGGTCGGCCTGTGCAGCCGGAGTGGAAGGTGACGACGTTTCCATGCGGTAAGTGTAGCAGGGCCGGCGCACAATGAGACTCGCCACGTCGATGCGAGAGGGCAGTGCTATCCCTCGAAATAGACTACGACGGTGGCTTTCTTGCACGAACAACAGGTTCCATCTTTTGTCATCGGGACCTTGCCGTCGCTTTCCGCCGCTTTGATCTGCGCATCCTGAGCCCGTCCCACTTTGTTATAACAATCGCTGCAATAGGTCGCCGTCTGTCCCATCATCCCTCCTTGGACTGTGTCCTAGGGTGCAGTGCATTGCCTTGATCCACTCGGTGTTCAGAGCGAATAATTGCGCTGACGCAGACAATATAGTCGAAGTATAGCGCAAGATGATAATTTGGCTAGGAGACTCTGGGGATACTACACGAGAGGATGGTCCCTCTCAGCGCTCCACCCGGGTGGCGAACTGCGCAAAGAGCTCCCCCGTGAGGTAGTCGGTATTGGCTGGGTCGATGACATCCTTGCGGCGAATATAGTCATTGAGGATTCGACCATCGGCGGTTTTGTGGACGTGGGGCAGGGCGAGATTCAGGCGGTAGCGTTCGACAGCGCCGGCCACGCGACTAATGAAGACGACCGTGCCATCCGGCTCCTGCCGTTCGACGATCCCGACGTGCGTCAGCGGGTCATTCACTTTGCCATCACCATTGTAGTCCCATGTATTGTTGAAGAAGACGAGATCGCCGGGGTGGACAACCGGCCCCAGATGAAATGTGCCTTGTTGGCGTATATGCGCATGGATGAGGCGGACACCATTGGCGTGAGGGTCGCCGGGTTCACCACTGTAGAGATCGATCCCGTATTTAAGAAAAACCGCGCGGGTCACCCCGGCACAGTCGTAGGCGATACGCCTGCCGTTGCTCTCAATGGTTTTGGCGCCCACGAGCTTGGCCGCCGTCCTCACAATCGCAGTTCGGCTGGGCGTTGGCTCGACGGATCGACAACAGGGGCCTACCTCTGGTGCCGCTGCGCGAGGACGCCCCGTCGGGGGGGTGGTACAGCCCACGAGCGCTACGATCGCGATCGTAGCTATGATGAAGAGGATTCGCATCGGTCTCACCGCACGTTGACAAACCGGCCTTGCGCCATCTCCCGGAGCCGATCGATATCTTCACGTCGGGTGACGGAAAGTGGCACGGTATTGGTCAATTCTTCAATCAAAAGGTCAGTCGTCAGCGGCATTTTCTGATAGAGGGCGCGGTAGAGTGCCGCGACCACAGCCTGTTCGATTTCCGAGCCGCTGAACCCGTCGCTGGCGCTGACGATCTTGACCAAATCGAATTTCTTGCTGTCCTGCTTGCGGAGGCCCAGGTGAATCCTCCAAATGGCTTCTCGTTCGCCGTCGTCCGGAAGGTCGACGAAGAAGATTTCATCGAACCGGCCTTTGCGAAGGAGTTCGGGGGGGAGCAACGAAAGATTATTGGCAGTGGCCACGACGAAGACTTCTTGTTTTTTCTCCTGAAGCCAGGTGAGGAATGCACCGAATAGCCGTCGGCTCAAGCCTGCATCGGCGTCGCCGTTGCCTCCTCCCGCCACCATCGCCTTTTCGATTTCATCAATCCAGAGGATGATCGGGGACAGTGATTCAGCCATCTCAATCGCTTTGCGGAAATTCTTTTCGGATTCGCCGATGAACTTGTCAAAGAGCCGACCTGCGTCGAGCTTAAGGAGCGGCAGCTGCCATTCCCGTGCGATGGCCTTGGCGGCCAGCGATTTGCCGCACCCTGGCACGCCCACCAGCATGATGCCACGCGGGGGCGTGAGATTGAGCGCCTTGGCCTCCGCGGAAAAACCGACTTGTGCGCGCGCCAGCCAGGATTTCAGGTTGACGAATCCGCCCAGCTCGAACCGGTTGTCTTCACGCGGATAGTATTCAAGCAGGCCGCCATCCTTGATCGCCTGCACCTTGCACTTTAGAATTTGCTGCACATCATCGGCGGAAAGTACCCCGTCTTCGACGATGCATTGTGTGATGACCTGCCGAGCCTGATGGAGCGTCAGTCCCTGTAAGGCGCGGAGGATGGCATCACGTTCATTTGCCGACGGGCTTCGCTCCGCCGCCTTGGAGTCGCTGATGGAGCTGAGGATGCTTTGCACAACGGTGGTCGATCGAGGGGGGCAACGAGGCGAGGTTCTGGGACCAAGCGATTGCAGGACGCTTTGAAGCATGGACTGCAGCTCATCTCGATCCGGCAATTCCAGATCGAGCCGGACGACGATCTTTTCGATATCGAGCGGCAGAGTGATTGGTTGACCCGTGATCACGCAGGTGGCACGCGAGCGGTCGTAGGTTGCCGCGAGTTCCCGGAGCTGGCGGGCGACTGCTGGGTTTTCCAGATGCGGCGCAAGATCCTTGAGCCAGAAGACCGCCTCGACTGTCAGACACTGCAGATGTTGGAGGACAGCCAGAGGCGTCGCTGTCATTTTACTTAGCGTGGGTGCGTCGTCGTTCCGGGTGAGTCCTCTGGTAACGGACCATTCAAATAGAGGCATTCGCTCCTGGGCTGCAACCGATTGCAGCAATGCCAGCACCCGGTCCTCCTCCACCGTTTCGATGACGATTAAGGGGTGGCAGGAACGAATGAGGGTGCGTAGATCGTGCACGGTGGTCGACAGAGCCATAGGAGAGAAATGCTAGCACGACGCTTGTGTCTCACCAAGGAAAGGAAACTTTGCTGCGCGGGGCTATGGGGTACTGACGGTCGATGACTGTGCGCAGCGGAAGCCGATCGTTGGCGAACGCTGATCCGGCGCTGAGCCACCACGGGTCGACGTTCGCAGCATAATCTGATTGCTCTTCCAGGAGCCGCCGCGAACGCTCTTATAGCGCCCGCTGGTCGGACCCGGCGGATTGCGCTCAGGCATATACGCATAGTAGTCGGAGCCGAACCAATCCTCTACCCATTCTGCGACGTTTCCCGACATATGGTGGAGGCCATAGGGGCTCTTGCCGGCCTCATGCGAATCCACTGCCGCGAGAATGGGGATCTCATGGACGTGATGTTGGCCGAACATGGCGAGGGCGGGGTTGGGGGCGGCTTGACCCCAGGGGAATAGGTTTCCCATCGATCCTCGCGCGGATTTTTCCCACTCAGCCTCTGTCGGAAGCCGTTTGCCCCTTGTCACGCAGAGATCTTTTGCCTCGGCCCACGTGACATACAGCGCGGGCCATCGGCTCAGGGTCTGGTCCGAGACGGAGTGGATGGTGATCACATGCCAGATCAGTTTCTGCAGTTCGTCCGAGGGATGAATCTTCCGCTGTTGCAGGAATGCCAGGTATTCCCCAAGACTCACTTCATCGCGATCCATCTCATAGGTGTCCAGCCAGACTCGATGTTGGGGTAGTTCTGTATCGTCGAACTGCGTCCAGTTGCCATAGGGATCATCGTCCACTCGCTTGCTGCCGAGCAAGAACGGACCGGCTGGGATGGTAACCATCGGTGCCGGCCGGGCCAGCGACGCGATCCCGGACAAATGGCGAGCCAGTTCCGGGGAAACCTTCGATGTGGCCCTCACGTCTTGCGGGCTTCCCATGATGATGAAGAGGTAGAGCAAGCTTGGGAGCCATGTGCGAGAGGGCCGCATCAGGTCTTGGTTGGGGAGGACAGGGCCTTGTTGATTTCCCGGATGAGGCTCTGTTCAATTTCCGCGACCTCCTCCGCGCTCACACTGAGGATGCGTCCACCTTGAGCCAGTTTTTCGAAGTCGGCCTTGACGTTGAGCCGGGTGAGATTCGAGGGGAGCGCGTGAAGCGATACCACGTATTGATTGCGTGAGCCGGCCACTTCAAGCGAGGCAGGGGGCGAGACTTTCCGTTCCGTAACATACACCGCCTTCTGATCGGTCTTGATACTGACTTTGACCCGGTACCCGTTGCGACTCAGGGCTTCCTCCGCGATCTTGGCGACGGTGCTCAAGGGCCGGGGGATGTCTTCAGTTTGGGTCCCTTTCTCCTCGATATGGATATTCTGCGCCGCTTGAGCCGCTGCGGTTTTCTGAACCTCCGCACTGATCTTTTTTGCCTGGGCTGATTGTATGGCGAGATTATCGGCTGCGATTTTGGCGTCGGCCTTGGCGCTCTCGGCAGATTTCTTCGCGTCGCGTAACTCCTGATTGAGCAGATCGATCTGTTGTTGCATGACTTTGTTCCCGTCCTGCAACGAAGTGACCACCGATTCCTGCTTGGCCAGTTGCTTCCGAAGCGACTCGTTTTCCGCCTTGAACGGAGACTCGTCGGGCTTACAACTGCTGGTCGAGAAACAGAGCGCGATCGCTCCGATCCACAAGGGCCACTGATTCGATCGGGACTTGTTCCGCACGGCATGCCCCTCCATATGATTTTTCGGATTATCCACGCTTCGCTTCGACTTGTCCACGCTAGATTCCATAAATTGGCCCTCATCCGTACAGCCTAGCTAAGCTCGATCCATTGATGGCTCGCCTGAGAGTTCTGACCAGAAGGAGGACCGTTCCTTGCGCCCTGAGGGCATTGGACGGTAGCATGCGTGTATTATGTCCATCATGATCCGAAAAACCTTTTCTGTACCGCCTCTTGGTTGCAATTGTTCGATCATTGGCGATCCGGTGACGAAGCAGGCGATCGTAGTCGATCCGGGAGGCGCATCCGAGCGGATCTTGCGCGAGGTACAGCAACTTGGATTGACGGTCACGCACATTTTCCACACCCACGCCCACTTCGACCACTTTCTGGCATCCGGCAGTATGAAGGACGCGACGGGAGCGATCCTGTGCCTGCATCAGGACGATCGTAAGCTCTGGGAGAATCTGGAGATGCAATGTCAGATGTTCGGCGTCGCCTATGTGCCTGTTCCAATGCCTGATTACTGGCTCAGGGACGAGGAGAAGTTGCTGGTCGGCCAGGTTTCCGCTGTGGCACTCCATACGCCCGGTCATACCCCCGGATCCATGAGTTTTCATTTCCCGGGTGACAACTTGGTATTGGCTGGCGATACGCTCTTTCGCGGTAGCATCGGGCGCACCGATCTCTGGGGAGGAGATTTCGAATGCGATCGAACAATCCATTCGAGAGCGGTTGTACACTTTGGAGGATGCCACGATCGTGGTGACGGGGCATGGACCGGAGACCGAAATCGGGCTGGAAAAAAAGACGAATCAGTTTGTCCGTGTCTAGCTCGCTGCAGGAGGTGTGGCCATGACGACGCTTAGCCGGGTAGTCTTCTTGAGTTTTCTTCTCCTCGGGCTGTTTCCTCTGAATATACAGGCGGACGGCGGCTCCTCGAATCCTTCCGATCCAGTGACGATCACGGAAGTGAAGGTTCGTTTCTCCGATCACGGCCCTGTCGTGCTCTTGCAAGCCGAAGGGAAGACCATCCCGATTTTTGTCGATCTGACTGTCGCGCTGTCGATTCAAGGCGCGTTGAACGGCGAGAGGTTTCCTCGTCCCCTCTCTCACGATTTGATGCATACGATTCTCGAGGCGTTTGGCGGCCAGGTGACCCAGACGATCATTACGTTGAAAGAGGGCACGTATTATGGCTCGTTGGCAGTGGCGCTTCGTAATGAGGTCAAGGTGTTTGACAGCCGATCGTCGGATTCAATCGCGTTGGCGATCCACTTCAAGGCGCCGATCATAGTGGGGCGGGACTTGCTGAATTCGGCCGGGCGTGTGCTGGGGCAATCGAAGGCGGAAGACTTGTGAATGGCTACTCTTTCTCCATCCGAGCGTGGAGCCGTTCAAGCCGCTTTTGGGTGGACTGTTTGATGAATGTCATGTTCTCAGCCAGATGTTGCTCGGCGTTAATTTTTCCTTCCTCGCGCCGCTTCAGCTGGGCCAGCCCGAATTGCGCGATCGAGGAACCGTCTTCCTCGTTCAGCGCCTTCCAGATCGCCGTACATTTGGTCTGTTTGGCAACGGGGTATTTGTCGCAGGGTGGATCGGCTGCCCATGCAGTACCCCAGCTCGTTCCCAGTAGGATGAAGGCCATCGCCCGTCCGGTCATAGGCCAACTACTCGCGGCATGAATGGTTCCTCTCAGCTTGGCTCACGATAACACAACTCAACTAGTCTTGCAGACGATCGACGCGTACGAACGGTCGGCCGCGGAGTGTGTCGCGCGCTGGAACCGGCGACGGCATCGCCGACCGCCGTTGTTGGCCGAATGGCTAAAATGTCTCCCTGCTGATGCAAGGCTGTTGGATCTCGGGTGTGGGGGAGGCCAGGATGCGGGCGATCTCGATCAGCGTGGGTATCGCGTTGTGGGTGTGGATCGAACGAGTGCGTTGCTTTTAGCAGGACGCCGTCAGCATCCTGTGTTGGCGCTGGTCCGCGCCGACCTCCGCCAGCTCCCCTTTCAGGCGATGTCATTCGATGGCCTCTGGGCGGCCGCCTCGCTGATGCATCTTCCGAAACCGGCCGCGCGTCGTCTCCTGACCGATCTGTACAGGCTTATCCGACCAGGCGGACTCTTGGCTGCGACGGTGACGCAAGGTGCACAAAGCCGCCTGGTGACTGATGGGTGGGTTCCCGGGCGCTATTTTGCTCGCTGGAGGAAGGAGGAACTCGCCCGCGCGGTTCGTCGAACCGGGTGGAAAATCCTTGAGTTGAGGGTCGTGACCAACCGGGAGCGCAAGGGGCGATGGCTGAATCTTCTCGCGCAGAGATCGGGCTGAGTCGGCCTGTCGGCTATTTCGATGCGGGCAGTTCCGATGCCATGCGGCGATTGAGCGTCAAGTAGATCTTGTCGTCGAAGGTATAGTAACCGCCCTGGTCGATGTCGTGCATGATGCAAAATGGTGAAAAGATAATAAGGCAGCCGAAAATATCTCCAACGACCCACCAGGACCAGGTACGATCAATGCCGAGCGAGGTCGGTTCATAGCCGTCTTTGTTCACTTGCGCGACGTGGTTGCCTTTTCGGCTTAAGGTCACCGTCCCCGGTGCTGTGAGATGCAGGTAGTCGTCAACGACGACCGCGCTTTCCGGCGGGTTGGTGAAAATCGTGACCGACTGTTGGTCGGAGTGCATCCAGGTTCCGCAACCCGAGATTCCTCCGAACAGGGCGCAGAGCACGAGCCCTCTTTTCCATACCGTGCTTTTCCTCATCTTCCACCCCATTTAGATGTTCATCGCCTCGTTCACGTCGTGGAGCGTCGCTCGGGCGATCTCGCCGGCCCGGCGGCTGCCCTCTGCCACGATGTCGTTCAGGCGCGCGGGATCTTTGCTCAGGCGCGCGCGCGCCTCCCACATCGGCGTCATGCGTTCGACGATTCGATCGGCGACGAGTTTCTTGCAATCGATACAGCCGATGGCGGCTGTCCGGCATTCGGTATTAATCTGCTCCTGAATCGGCTGCAATGAAAATGTTTTGTGAAAATCGTACACCGGGCAGATGTCGGGGTTACCGGGATCGCTGCGTCGGACTCGGGCGGGATCGGTGACCATCGTCTTGAGTTTCTGTCGTACGACTGGTTCGGGATCGGACAAGTTGATCGTATTGCCGTAGCTCTTGCTCATCTTCCGGCCATCCGTGCCGAGCACTTTCGGAAACTTGGTGAGTAGCTCCATCGGTTCAGGGAATACCGGCTTATAGAGGCTATTGAACCGGCGGGCCAGCTCTCTGGTGAGTTCGAGGTGCGGCAGCTGGTCTTTCCCAACCGGCACGAAATCCGGCTTGTAGATGAGGATGTCCGCGGCTTGGAGGACCGGATAGCCGAGAAATCCGTACGTGCTTAGATCACGCGCCTTCATCTCTTCCCGTTTTTCCTTATAGGTCGGATTCCGTTCCAGCCAGGCGACAGGAATGATCATGGAGAACAAGAGGTGCAGAACGGCATGTTCCGGGATACGCGATTGTATGAATACCGTGGCTTTCGTGGGATCAATGCCCGCGGCAAGCCAATCGATTAGCAATTCGCGGACGAACTCTCTGATACGGCTGGTATCGGCATAGTTCGTCGAGAGTGCATGCCAGTCTGCGACAAAGAAATAGCACTCGAACTCGTTCTGAAGGCCTTTCCAATTCTCCAAGGCGCCGAGATAGTTGCCAAGATGGAGCAGGCCACTCGGCTGCATGCCGCTGAGGACTCGTTTTCTGTGTGCGGTCATGGCGTGTTTCCTATTCCGAGACCCACAGCGGTGGAAAGAATCGTATTGGACAGGCTGTGTGTCAGAGTGCTCGTAATGGTCCGGATGAGATGGATCTGCGGATCGAATATGATCAGCGCCAGCAGGATGAACATGCCGTAGGGTTCCACGCGCATCAACGCCCCTGCTATGGTGGGAGGGAGAAGACTGGTGAGAATTCTCCCGCCATCCAGGGGGGGGAGCGGCAGCAGGTTGAACAGCATCAAGAGGACATTAATCAAGACGGAGTAGACCGCCATCACGGCGATCGGCAGGAGGAGCATCGCCTGCCACGTATCCGGGGGACTCGTGTCCTCTGATTTGGACCAGAAGCTCCCAATCGTGGGCTCAATCGACAAGAGGAGCGCAAAGAGGATGGCGCTGCCGATAGCCAGCGCAAAATTCATCGCCGGCCCTGCTGCTGCGACGAGTGCCATGTCACGACGTGGTTGATGCATGCATCGTGGGTCGATCGGGACCGGTTTGGCCCAGCCAAGAATAAAACCTCCCGGCATCGCCAGGCAGAGGAGAGGCAGGATGACAGTCCCGAATGGATCGATGTGAGCCAGCGGATTCATGGTGAGGCGACCCTGCATTTTGGCGGTCGGGTCGCCGCATCGAAAGGCAACCCAACCATGGGCGTATTCATGCAATACCATTGCGAAGAGGAGCGGGAGCGCCGAATAGGAAAGTGTATGCAGGATCTGCGGGAGTGAGTTCATGGGACCCGTTCTCAGTTTACCTGGAGAAATCGACCTCGTTTGATTTGCATGAGGAAGAGCGGCCGATCCAATGTTCCGTCTGGTCCAAACGCCGCAGGCCCGGCGAGGGATGCGAGGTCCGGCTGGGTGAGGAACTGGTCGTGGATGGCTTCGCCCGAGGCTGCGCCTTTTCGAACCGCATCCATCACCAATTTCGCGGCATCATAGCCCTGTACCGCAAAGAGTGTCGGGTTGGTTTGAAACCGTTTTTTATACCGGTCGACAAAATCCTGGACGATAGGAGAAGGACTGTCAATAAAGAAGCCGTCGACGAACACGGCTCCGTCGATCGACGAATCAGCCGTGCGGGCGAAATCAGGCGAGTTCCATCCATTCGCGCCCAGGAAAGGAACTTTCATGTCATGGAAATTGAGCTGGGCGGTGATGAGGCCTGCGTCGGTTGCGCGGCCTGGAATAAAGATCGCATCGAAGCCCGGCGTATAGAGAATTTTCTTGTCCAGTTTTGTCGGTTTCCCAGTCAGTTTGGTCTGATCTACCGGCACGGACAAGCCATATCTCTTGAGGTCCTCCACCTTCATGCGTTTGAGTTGCGCACTCACGTCGGCTTCGCCCTCTTTGTAGGATTCAATGGCGATCACTTCCCCTTCATGTAGACGCACCTCTTGGGCGAACAGTCGAGCGAGCTCGCGTCCATACGTGGTGTCGGGATGCAGGATGCAGAATCGACGGAAGCCTTGTTCCTTGATGGCATAGGTTGCGATGCGTTTGGCTTGGAGCTGATAGGTGAGCGCCGTACTGAACACATAGTTGCCGAGGCGTCTGACGTTGGGGAGGGTTGCCGCCGGCGTGATCAGGGGAATGTGGGCTCGCTCGGCGAGTTCAGCCATGACCGGCAGATTTTTCGAGAGGAGCGGGCCGATCACGGCGAGGGGACGATCGGTGCTCAGCAGCCCGGAGAAGTCATCCAAAAACGAGGCGAGATCGGAGTCGATATCTTTGACGATAAGACCCACGGATGCGCCCCCTGCACGGTCTCTGTTTGTTTCGACGGCCAGTTGGATTCCGCTGAGGACTTCGTTGGAGAAGGAGGCGAGTTTTCCTGAAAGCGGTAGAACCGCGGCGATGAAAAACTGATTGGATTTTAATTTGGCTTGAAGTGCGGCGAGGAGTTCCGAGGTTTTCGCTGCCTGCGGATGCACTGGGAAATTCACAAGAAATTGCTGGATTTTCCGGATGGCCTGATGCTCCTCTCCACGGCCGACGTAGAGATCGATGAGTCGGAGGGAGGCGAGGTCGCCAGGGTAGCTATGCGGGAAGGCGCCACGGATTTGCTCGAGAGCTTTCCTGTCGGACGTCTCGCTGATCAGCTCGCGAATGCGGGTCCGTACGTCCTCCGCTTTGTCTTCGGTTCCCAACGCCGCTTCATCCAACCATGCCTGAATGGCGCGGTTGGCATCATTTTTTTGCGCGTAGAGATCGCCACTCAGTTGCAGGGCTTCGCGTCTCGTACCGTCATCCTTTGAGAGATTGCGCAGACCCGTCAAGATCGGCAGGGCTAGGTCGAGATTACCCATCGCCGCATGGGTGCGGGCCTGCATCAACTTGCCTCGGTCCGCTACCTCGGAGTTGGGGAACTCAGTCTGCAGCTGCCGAAGATATTTTAAGGCGTCCCCATATTGTTTTGCACCATACAGGGCTGCCCCGAGAAGTAAATAGGTATCGTCGAGCAGATCGGGCTTCGGAGAGGTCGCAAGAAATCGACGGAGTATTGTGATGGCTTCTTCGGCCTGATCTGCATTGATCAGACGCTTCGCCTGGTTTAGCGTTGGGTGGTTCGCCGGGCTAGTGGGTTCCGTTTCTGCATAGAGAGGAGGATTGAACGGGAACCCGGTGACCAGCCAGAGCATGCTCAAGGCAAGGATAAGCGCATGGCACCAGCGTACCGAAAAGGCATACGTGGGATGTGAAGACAGGGATACCAACGGGCGGGTCATGAGCTCCTGAGCGGTGTGACGGACATGTCATTCGCACGTGACTACTATCGGAAAGCCTGTGGAGGTGTCAAGGTAACCCCCCACAGGGTTCGTTGTGTTCATTCGGGCGATTGGCTATTATCGCACAGATGATGCTAGACCCGCTGGCTGAGCGATATTTGAGCCATCTCCGGGTGGAGGGCGGTCTCTCCGTCAATACGGTCGAAGCCTACCGCCGCGACTTGAGTAAATTCCACTTATACTTGCATCGAACCGGTGTCGTACCGCTTGGACCTTTTACGCCGGAAACATTGACGGGATTTCTCCGTTCCCTGCATGAGGCACGATTGTCTCGCACCTCCTCTGTCCGCTGCCTCTCGGCTATTCGTGGATGGCTTCGGTATCTAGTGCGGGAAGGGATGATCGAGGAGAATCCTACCATTGGTCTGGTCCCGATATCTCGAGGCGTTCGACTGCCGAAAACGCTGTCGCAGCAGGATGTCACTGCCTTGTTGGAATTGGCAGCTGTTCCTAGCCCTGAAGACATGCGGGACCGTGCGATGTTGGAGTTGCTCTATGCGACGGGGCTTCGTGTGTCGGAATTGGTGATGGCTGAAGTGGCGCAAGTGAATTTTGATGTCGGGTATCTCCGGATCACAGGCAAGGGTTCGAAGCAGCGTCTCGTGCCGATGGGTGAGGGAGCACGACAGCTTTTGCAGCAATATATGGAAGGCGCGCGGGGACGCCTTCTCAAGCAACGAGTTTCACGGTATGTGTTTATTTCGAGGCGGGGCCGGCCGTTGACACGGCAAGCCTTTTGGAAGTTGCTGCGACGCCGTGCTCAGCGTGCGGGGATTACACAGGTCATTTCGCCCCACATGCTCCGGCATTCGTTTGCCACCCATCTGCTTGAAGGCGGTGCGGATCTTCGCTCTGTTCAGGTTATGCTCGGTCACGCGAATATTGCGACGACCCAGATCTATACACATGTAGAACGCGGTCGTTTGAAGCAAGTGCATGACAGGTATTTTCCTCGGGTGGGCCCGCGTCGAGACAAAGACCGTGAAGGGGAAGCTATGGTTCCTCTGAAAAGAATGGCGAGGGTCAAAAAATGCAAGAAGAGTGCGAGATTCGATTGACAAGGCCAAGTGGAGTTGGTAGCATCGCCAAGGTTGCTAAGGAAATCGGGCGGATAGCTCAGTTGGGAGAGCGCTGCCCTTACAAGGCAGAGGTCACAGGTTCGATCCCTGTTCCGCCTACCAGTGCGAAAGCTGGCTCAAGGGGAGCAGGACAGAAAATTGAACAAGAACAATGAAATTTTAGACGGGACCAACCGCTATATATAGTCTTGTCATTCACATCTTCCGCTATAAGTAGAGTTTCGAGGGGCCGTCGTTCAGCTGGTTAGGACGCCAGATTGTCAATCTGGAGGTCGCGGGTTCAAATCCCGTCGGCCCCGCCAATTTTCTGTATGTTTGCTAAACTCCGTAGGCAGAACTGCTCGTATTTCCTAGCACCGGGAAAGGTCATCGCCGCATGTTTCAGACAGGTTTAACCGGACTGGTGGGTTCGCTCGGCGCGGTTTCCAAAATCGTACTGTTCCTCCTCTTCGTCTTTTCGGTCATCTCGTGGGCTGTTATTTTGGTCAAATGGCGTGCGTTCCGAATGGCAGACCAGAAGGACAAGCGATTCTTGGCGCTCTTGGTGAAAACGCGAGATCTCGAGGAGTTGTATCGGCAAGTTCGACGAGTCGAAGGGAGTCCCTGCGCATTTGTATTCGAAGGAATCATGGAGCGTGTGGGATCCGGGCGAGTCGACGGGAGGGATGGGAGGGATAGTGTCGGCTTGGCCCCGGTTGATCGACACGTAGTGGAGCGAACGGCGTCCCATCTCGCGCAAAGCCAACTCTCACGCCTTGAAACGTATCTCCCGTTTCTTGCCACAACAGGAAATATTACTCCGTTTGTTGGACTGCTCGGAACCGTGATGGGGATCATTGATGCATTTCGAGAGATCGGTACCCAAGGGACTGCCAGCATTTCCGCTGTTGCTCCAGGCGTTGCGGAGGCTCTAATCGCGACGGCGGCCGGTCTGTTCACGGCTATCCCCGCAGTCATTGCCTATAACTATTTCCTCACCCGGATTCGTAACACCGCATTCCGCTTGGATTCAGTCACTCTCGAGCTGCTGGCCTCCCTCCCGACCGCTGCATCGAAGACGAGACCAGTTCCTGTCGGAGCCCAAGGATGACCCTCGAGTCCCGTCACCGCCGGTTTCTGGCCGAAATCAATGTCATCCCGCTCGTCGATGTGGTCCTCGTCCTCTTGGTGATTTTCATGGTCACTGCCCCGATGTTGTACCGAGGAATGGACATTAAGCTGCCGACCTCTGCCACGAATACGATTAAGCCGGAAATGCGTACGGTGCTCACGATAGAAAAAGATCAACGGCTGTACCTCGACAAAGATCCGGTCGGAGTAGCCCAGCTGGAACAGAAATTGAAGCTCTTAAAACGGGACCATCCCGATGTGTCGCTTTATCTCCGGGCAGATCGCGACGTGCCGTACGGTATCGTGGTGCAAGTCATGGATGGCGTCAAAAAAGCCGGGATCGACAAGATCGGGATGGTGACGGAGCCGGTTGGGCCTGAACATGTGGCAGCACCACAAATTCAGCGTCTCCCACCGAGAAAAAGTTGACGAACGTGCGCGAGGGGGCTGGTTGTTATGGCGTCACAGACGTCGGTTCAGTCAAGTCTATGGTTCGGTCTGGAGGACCAACCCAGATTGTACTCTCGCCTCAACCAAACGCTGGCGTTATCGCTTGTCATTCATGTGGTTCTCCTGCTCGTGCTGGCAGGATTTCGGCTTCCGCAACAGGGTGAACGCCCTCTGACGTCTGTGGAAGTATCGCTGGTCAGTTTACCGACGCCCGTGAAACAAACCGAGTTGGCGAAACCGATCGAGTCAGCAAAACCGGTCGAGTCGGTAAAAATACCGGATCCGAAGCCGGTTCCTGCGCCGCCAGTCAAGACGATGACTGCCAGTGCCGCGCCTCCAAAGGGCGAGCTCAAAAGGGATATGCTACGGGATCTTCAGCTTCCGCCGGATGCGCCAAAGTTTGGTGATTTGAGTCCCGCAATAAAGTCCGTGGCTCAACCTCAACAGGCGGCCAAGGTTAAACTGCTCGATATCCCACGTGTCCCGGATGTGACGCAAGACCCGGTCGCGAAAATTCCGCAGCGGTCTTCGGTAAGTGATGACCTGAATCGTGAGCTGGAGGAAGAGTTAAAGAAGATCAAACAATTTCAGCCTACGGCCAAGCTCGACATTCCGAAAGAAGTAAGAACAAGCGAGGCGCCAGTAAAACCGATGCCCCAGCAAGAGGTGAAAGTTCCTGCGGTCAAGACCCCCGAGACGACCCTGAAGATTTCCGGAACGGCCGGGTCAAATCCCTATTGGGCCCGTGTGCAGTCTATTATTAGTAGCCATTGGGAACCGCCGCCGATTGACATGGCGGGACAATCCTATACGATGATCGTGAAGTTTCGACTTCAACGAGATGGGACGATCAAAGATGTGGTCGTACAACAGTCATCTGGGAATGCCTACTATGATATGGCAGGTCAGCGTGCTGTGTTGCGGCCGCGCGTTCTGCCTGGGTTTCCTGCCGATATGACAGACGGCTATAAAGATGTAGAAATGGTATTTCGAGTTGGAGAATCAGTCGGATGATACAGGCGAAACAGATCAGTGCCTGGTTCGTGGGAGTCCTGCTCATCGCGGGGGCCGTGGGCATTCTCGAGTCTGGAGCGGCGGATGTGTTCCTTGAAGCCACGCGTCCCGACTTCCAAAAGATTTCCCTGGGGGTTGCGGGGATACAAAATGGGGGAGGCCCGGAGTGGTTAGGGGGGCGGATCGAAGAAGTCCTGAAAAATGATGTAAAGCGCTCCTTAGTCTTTGATTTGGTGGATTTGCCCAGTCTTGGCATTAAGACACCTGAAATCGGCAACGGAACGGAGACCGGCTCCAAGGCTGTCTTCAAACAGGCAGCTGAGAAAGGTGTTGCGGTCTTAGTTTGGGGAAAAGCTGGTCTGAAAGAGGCGGACAAAGAAGCCGACGTGAACATGGAAGGCTTTGTCTATGACAGCGGCAGCGATGAAGTCGTGGGGGGAAAGCGGTACGCAGGATCCCCCTCGGTCGTGCGGCTGATGGCGCACCGCTTTGCCGACGAGCTGGTGTTTCGTTACACGGGTGAGCCGGGCATTGCGCGGACAAAGATCGCCTATGTGTCTGAACACGGGACCGCCCGCGAGTTGTCCGTGATGGATTACGATGGCCATGACGCTCGCCAACTCACAGCCGATGGATTCCTAAACCTCATGCCGCGATGGTCTCCGGATCGCCGCTTCCTTGTCTTCACCGCCTATCGAAATCGCAATACGCAGGACATTGATATGATCGAGCTGGCGACGGGCAAGCGGTGGACGGTGATTTCGCTGGGAGGATTGAATATTACTCCGGCACTCTCGCCTGACGGGAACCTCCTGGCGTTTGCCTCAAGCCATGAAGGCAATTCTGAACTCTATCGATTGGATACAAGGACGAAAGCCATCCAACGTCTGACGGTGAATCCGTCCGGCGATCTGTCGCCCTCCTGGTCTCCGAATGGGAGAGAGATGGTGTTTGTGTCAGATCGGGGTGGTGGGCCACAACTCTTCCTGATGAGCTCAGACGGGTCGAATGTGCGTCGTCTGACGTTCGAAGGCGATTATAATGCAGCGCCGGTGTGGTCGCCGAGGGGAAACTGGATCGCCTATGTGTGCCGGACGCGCAGAGAGTACAAGCTCTGTGTTATCTCACCGGACGGACAGAAGCGGATGCAATTGACGACAGGACCAGGTGTCGATGATTCACCTTCGTGGTCGCCGGATGGCCGGCATCTGGTATTTAGCTCGACGGCCGACGGAAAGAGCCACATCTATATGATCAACGCCGATGGTAAGGACATCGAACGGCTTACCTTCGAGGGGACGCACAATAGTGCACCTTCCTGGTCTCCGGCATCGTGAGGAAAGCAGGCCGACTGTAGTGGCAGAATGAACAAAGGCCGACTATTGAGACGACTAATTCAGGAAAAGGAGAAAGATATATGAAGAAGGCACTATGCACATATGGCTTGACACTGGTGGCGAGCATGGCATTGATCGGAATGCCTGGCTGCTCCAAGAAATCCGTACAATCTGGCGGGGATTCCCAGGCAACTCAAGGGGTGGCGAAGGGGGGAAGCCCAGGTGGTCCAGGGAGTCCCGGAAGTTCAGATGGTTCCAGATCGGGTGTCGGCAGCTTCCCAGACACGGGTATTCAGTCTACTAGTGGGGGCGGGCTTCGGGGCCTTGACAAGAACCCTGCGGAGGAGCGTGTGGGCAGCGGCACGATGCTGGCGAAGATGGATCCCGCTACCAGTTCCGGACGTCAAATGGATGATATTCGCGCCGAGCAGGCTGCCTCATCTGCGGCGGGCTTGCGAGACGTGTTGTTCGGCTACGATAGTTGGACGATTTCCGAAGAGGGGCGTCAAGCATTGAATCGCGATGCCGAGTGGATGAAGTCCAACTCGAGCGCGCTGGTCAAAGTCGAAGGACATTGTGACGAGCGCGGGACCTCCGCCTACAACCTCGTGCTCGGAGAGAAACGGGCGAAAGCCGCGCGGAACTATTTGGTCGAACTCGGAGTCAGTGCCAATCGCCTGTCAGTGGTGTCGTATGGGAAAGAGCGGCCCTTCTGCAATGAACATGCAGAATCGTGCTATCAGCAGAATCGGCGAGGACATCTGGTCGTGAAAACCGGGAAGTAGGCGACATGCTCTGTATTGCGCGGGCTGTGTGACTCCATCATCCGCAAAGATAGCTCGTGGGGTTCCTTTATCTATAGTGGGTGGAACAATGTGGAACCATTCGGATACTAGGAGATCCTGGACGACGATCGGCGTGATCTGTGCCCTGTTGTCGGGCGGCTGCGTTGCGCAACAAGCCGATCTCAAGCAGACCGAGAAGACGCTTCAGCAGCGCATTAAGCAGTCGAGCGATGAGTCGGCGCAGACTCGTGCACGGCAGAGTCAGGAGATTTCGGCGCTTCGGGAGGAGGAGTTGCCGAAGATGCAGGGGAAACTGGATCAGGTGTCGCACCAGGCCCAGGAGCTCCAAGGCGAGCAGGAAGACCTCAAGCAGCGTTCAAGCAAGCTCGAACAACGCTCTATCCAGATCGAGCAGCAAACCAAGAAGCTGGAGCAGTTGACTGGGAAAATAGAGGCGGATAGTTCAGCTCGCTATGCCTGGGCCCAAAAAAGTCTCGACACCCAGGACCTGAAGAGCAAAGAGGAGCGCGATCGGTTCAGGACGGAAATGAACAGCCGCCTCGACGATGTAAACAAGCAAATGGAGACCTTGAGGAAAGAGCTGATCGAGGCAGTACAGAAGACCAACAGTGCGCTCATGAAGGGTGTGGACACCCGTCTTGAGGAACAGCGGAAGGCGGCGGTAGACAGCCAGAATCGCTCTGAACTGTTGGCCACGAAGTTTGCTCAGTTCAGTCAGGCATTGACGGGGTTTCGGGATTCGTTGACTGGTGTGAGCGAGCGCCTGGCTCAAGAAGAGCAGGCGAATAAAGCGCTTTCGACCAAGGTAGAGACCGATATCAGGGCCTCGGCAACCCATATCAACGAGATGAACAAGGCAGTGACCGGTCACTTAGCCGAGGTCAATAAGAGCGTAGCGTCTGTCGCACAGAAGTTCGCTGCGCGCTTCGATGAGCAGGACCGTCGTCTGGATGCCCTCACCAAGTCCGTTGATCAGGTCGCGCAGGATGCGCATCTGCGGGGGGGCAACAAGGCAGGGGCACGTCAGTCGACCACAAAGCCGGCCCATCGATCGTCGTCGGAGCCTCCATCTGAAACCCCAAAGGTTGATCCGGAAACACTCTCGGCTACGCTCCCTGCGCAAGCCGAAGCCGGACAATTGGCTGAAGTGACTAAGTTGTTGACAGCCGAGCCCGAGGTGTCGTCGAACCCGCAAGTTAGTCCGAATGGGGAGCGCTCCGATAAACTCGAGTACGAGCGTCTGCTAGCTCTGTTTCGTGATGGGGACTTAGATGGAGCGCGGCAGGGATTCGCCGGGTTTTTACGTGACTATCCGAACTCGGATCTGTCTCCAAACGCGCGCTATTGGCTCGGTGAATCACATTACGGCAAAAAGGACTATAAACAAGCGATCGATTCGTATGACCGCGTTGAACTGGATTTTCCCCAGAGCGAGAAAGTACCATCAGCGATCTTGAAGAAGGGGTATGCGTACCTGGCGATGAAAGACAAGAAGCGCGCCTCTTCGGCCTTCAAACAGGTGGTGACATTGTATCCACGAAGTCCTGAGGCAGGAAAAGCGTCCGATAAACTGGCCCAGTTGAAGGAGTCCCGATAATCGTGATGCGCAAGAAAACTGGCTTCGTGGAATCGGTTGTTATGATGGCCGGGGCGATGCTATTCCTCGCCGGATGTGCCAGACACGCTGATTTTGTAGAATTGCGTGACCATTTGGCGACGGTGTCAAAATCCCAAGATCAGGATCAAAAACGGCTGGATGCGCTGCAACGGCGCTTGGAGTCGCTGGAGCGGATGAAAGATAGCGAATCCGTCAGGCCGAAGCTCGATGAGATGTCTGCCCGAATACAGAAATTGGAAAGCCGGCTGGCCAAAACCGACGAAACATCGAGTACTCCGGTTGTGCCCAAGGCGGAGCCAGTTCCGGGAGAGACAGTTCGTCCCTCCAAACCACAGAAGCCTGGTCCCTCTCCAGATGTGCCGCCATCGACTGGCGTTCCCACGATTACCCCGACGTCGGCGTTCAATTTGGCGTACAATGACTATCTCAACGGCAAATATGATCTTGCAGTGGCGGGTTTTCAGCGATTTGTGAAAGATTTCCCCGGCACGTCGCTGACGCCGAATGCCTATTACTGGTTGGGAGAGTCCTCCTATCAGCAGAAGGACTATGTGCGCGCAATGCAGTCGTTCGAGTACCTCTCGACGGAGTATCCGGGAAACGAGAAGGTGCCGGCAGCCCTCTTCAAATCTGGGCTCGCGGCGGGAGAAACCGGAGATCTCGCCAAATCGAAGAAGTATCTTAAACGGGTTATCGAAGAGTTCCCGACGTCGGACGAGGCGAAGCTGGCTAAGAATAAGCTGGCAGAAATTCGATGACCGGATATCTCTCGAGACCGCTCGTGATGGCTTCCTTGTTACTGGCGTTTCCTGGAGTCTAGCTTCATGCCCGCCGCCAGTTGTTCCGCCAAGATCCATGTCCTTCCAAACGACGTAGTGAGCCGCATCGCGGCCGGGGAGGTCGTTGAACGCCCTGCCGCCGTCGTCAAGGAACTGCTGGAAAATAGTCTCGATGCAGGGAGCCTGCATATCACGATCGATGTAAAAGGCGGCGGACTCGCCCTCATTCGGGTCACGGATGACGGAGAAGGGATCAGTCGTATCGATCTTCCCCGTGCCTTCGAACGGCATGCCACCAGCAAGCTCCGGTCCGACCGAGATCTCGCCTCGGTAACGACGATGGGATTTCGCGGCGAGGCGTTGCCGAGCATCGCGTCCGTCTCCCGCCTGCTGGTGACGACCGCGACCAGACCGGATATGGTGGGATCACAACTCACTCTGGTAGCAGGAGCAGGCAGCTCGATTGTAGACGCCCCCGCCGTGCCTGGTACCAGGATCGAAGTCTCCGATCTTTTTTTTAATCAACCGGCCAGAAAAAAATTTCTCAAATCGACCACGACCGAGTTTTCCCATATCAGTCATGTCGTGCAACTCGCAGCCCTCGCCTGGCCTTCGGTGCACTTCCGCCTGACCCATAACGGCCAGGAGATTTTCAACTATCCCGCCGTGACAGCAGATCGTGATCGAATCCTCCAGGTATATCGTCCGGCCTTTCTCGATCGGACCATCGAAGTCCGAGGCCGGACAGCGGGATTGTCGATTCGTGGCGTGATGGTCGACCCTGTCCATGCACGCTCCTCGAGAACGCCACAGGAGTTGTTTGTGAACCGACGTCCCATCCGCAATGCAACTGTGTTTCATGCGGTCATGGATGGGTATGGGTCGTTTCTTCCAAAAGGTCATCACCCGACATTTGTGCTCTTTCTGGATATCGAACCGGACCGACTCGATGTCAATGTGCATCCCACGAAGAAAGAAGTCCGGTTTGCGGAAACAGAAGCCCTTCATCAGTTGGTGCGTCAGTCAGTCCGTCACGCATTCGCTGGTTCCGAACGGGCAGTCGTGTTAGGTCTCACGCCGGCGGGGTTGTCGCAGATGGGATCGGAATTCGATCTTGCGGCTGAGCGGGAGACCGCGTCGATCCGGGATTCCCGACCGGCATCGTTGATTTCATCTCGCATGCAGGACTCCCAAGTCAATGCACGTGACGTGGGGTCACTATCCGGCATCGTCGAAGGGAGTCAGTTGGCCTTTGCCCGGGAGGCAGCCGCGGCGTATCAAGGGGCAGAGAAACCTGACATCGTGCCGTTCGGACAAATTCTTCGGACCTATCTCGTGGCGCAGGTTGGGGAAGAACTGCAAGTGATTGATCAGCATACGGCGCACGAGCGTGTCCTTTTCCAGCGGCTCTGGCGAGGGTGGCAGAGCCGGGATATCCCGTCGCAGCCGCTCTTGATTCCTGAGCCGATCGAACTGTCAGTCGCGCAGAGCACAGAGTTGATCAAGCGTCTTGACGATCTGGAGAAGCTCGGCATCTTGATTGAGCCGTTCGGCGCCACAGCCGTGGCAATTCGTGGGGTGCCGGTGGGGCTTGGCAAGGTGGATACCGGTGTCTTGGTACAGGACCTGCTCGATGATTTAACCGAGTGGGACACCACATCGTCCCTGGAGATGCGAGTTCAGCCCGTCCTGGCATCGTTGGCCTGCCATGGAGCGGTGCGTGCGGGCCGCGCCTTGTCTTCTCTTGAAATACATCAGCTGATTCACGATTGGGTGGAAGAAGGGCTGATCATGACCTGCCCGCACGGCCGCCGTACGGCGTTTCGTCTTTCGACAGATGAGCTTGCCAAGCTATTCGGCCGGGTTGGATGGTCATGATGGCCGTTCCCGCGAGAGTGGTGCATCGTCTCTCCGAGACACAGGTCAGTTTCAAGCCTGTTGTCGTACTAGTTGGACCGACCGCTGTGGGGAAGAGCCGTGTCGCGATCGAGGTTGCGAAGGCCTTCGAGACCGAGGTGCTCACCGCAGACTCCCGGCAAGTCTATCGTGGTATGGATGTCGGGACGGATAAGCCGGTTCCAGAGGAGCGCCAAGGTATTCCCCATCGAATGATTGACCTCGTCAATCCTGATGAGTCTTTCAATGCAGGATTGTATCGGCGCCGGGCGCTTGATGAGATCGAGCGCCTCTATCGAGACCGTCGCCTTCCATTTGTCGTGGGTGGCACGGGGCTCTATGTGCGAACCCTCCTCAAGGGCCTATGCGACGCACCACCGACCGATCCGATTGTGCGGACGACCCTGCGGCAGGAGGCGAAAGCCCAAGGGCATGATCGCCTCTATGCGCGACTCGTCGCGGTCGATTCTGTAGCCGCGGCGCGGTTGCACCCACGCGACGTATCGAAAGTGATCCGTGCATTGGAGGTGCACCAACTATCCGGTCGTCGGATGTCGGAGTTTCAGGAGGAGCATGGATTTGCCGAGCGGCCTTTTTCAGCGTTGATCATCGGACTGAACCGCGACCGCGACGCGCTCTATCGGCGTATCGAGGAGCGGATTGATCGGCAGCTGGCTCACGGGTTAATAGAAGAAACAAAACAGCTCCTCGCTCTGGGGTACCAGCGCGACAGTGCGGCAATGAAGGGCTTGGGGTATCGACAGGTGGCCGAACATCTGGCCGGTGAGTACGACGTTGCTGAAATGGTTCGGCGGTTCAAGCGGGACACGAGGCGTTTTTCCAAGCGGCAAATGACCTGGTTTAGAAAGGAATCGGGGATTCAGTGGCTGACGATCGAGGAGTCGGATTCAGCACGGCACACGGCAGAGTTGGTGGTCGGGCAGGTGGATCGATTCCTCACCACACTTGGGGACCAGGGATGACACGACAGGAGAACGCATCGCGCGCAGACATCGGCATCATTGGCGGCAGTGGGCTGTACGACATCGAAGGGCTTCGGAAGGTCAAGGAGCGTTCGGTTCGAACGCCGTTCGGGGCTCCCTCCGACAAGGTGATACTCGGCGAGTTGGATGGGATTCGTGTCGCCTTTCTCTCACGGCATGGACGCGGACATCGGATTAATCCTTCGGACATCAATTATCGCGCGAATATCTATGCGCTGAAGTCGCTGGGTGTCCAGCGGGTGATTTCTGTGAGCGCGGTCGGCAGCATGAAGGAGTCAATCAAGCCTGGTGACGTAGTGTTGGCTGATCAGTTCATTGATTTCACCAAGCGACGGGTCTCGACATTCTTCGAGGGGGGCATTGTCGCGCATGTGGCGTTTGGCGATCCGGTCTGCGCCTCGCTCGGGACAGCACTGTTGCATGCGTCCCGCAAGGTCGGCGCCACCGTGCATCAGGGCGGCGTCTATCTCTGCATCGAAGGACCGCAGTTTTCGACCAAGGGGGAGTCCCGGTTGTATCGTCAGTGGGGTGCAAGTGTGATCGGGATGACAAATCTCCCTGAGGCCAAGCTTGCACGCGAGGCTGAGCTCTGTTACTCCACTGTGGCCTTGGTGACCGATTACGATTGTTGGCATGAGACGGAAGAGGCCGTCACTGTCGAAGCGATCTTGACCACTCTCCGTCAGAATGTCACGCTGGCCAAGCGACTACTACGGGCGGCGATGCCTGCGGTGGTCGATGTCAAAGGGTGCACCTGTGAGCGTGCGTTACAGGATGCCATTATCACGGCGCCGGATCGGATGCCCACCAGGCTTCGACGGAAGCTGGCCTTGTTGATAGATCGGGTTATTGCAGCGAAGAAAGGGGCTCGGTGATCTATGGGGAAGTTGCTCGTGGTCGGATCGGTCGCATTGGATACGGTGAAAACACCCTTCGGGGAGGTCAGCGAGGTCCTTGGAGGTTCGGCCACCTACTTTGCGACTGCGGCCAGCTACTTTACCAGTGTTGATCTCATCGCAGTAGTGGGGGAAGATTTCCCTTCGCAACATCTCGCGTTCCTCAAGAGCCGTGGCATCGATGTGACCGGCCTGGAGCGTCGGTCTGGTGCGACGTTTCGGTGGAAAGGGGAGTATACGCACCAGTTAAACGAAGCGCACACTCTCGACACGAAGCTCAACGTATTCGAAACCTTTCGGCCAAAGATTCCCGAGGCCTACCGATCCCCAGACTTATTGTTCCTTGGGAATATCGACCCGGAGCTCCAGCTGGATGTGCTGCAGAAACTTCCGCGTCCGCCCTTGGTCGCCTGCGATACGATGAACTTCTGGATCAACGGCAAGCGAGACGCGTTGTGGCGGGTCTTGGAGCAGGTCGATATTTTGATCATTAACGATGGGGAAGCTCGTGCACTCGGCGAGGATACGAATTTGGTGAAGGTCGCACAAAAAGTACTCGCGCGTGGGCCCAAGCACCTCATCATCAAGCGGGGGGAATACGGGGTGTTAATGTTCAACCAGAAACAGGTATTTGGGGCTCCAGCCTTCCCGCTTGAAGACGTGCGCGATCCAACCGGTGCGGGGGATACCTTTGCTGGCGGCTTCTTGGGCTATCTGACGGCCACCGGCAATCGATCGGTCGAGGCGTTCAAGCAGGCGATTATCTTCGGGAGCGTCATGGCGTCATTTACCGTAGAATCCTTTAGTCTTGACCGTTTGCGAATCCTGGACTACAAAGAGGTTCAAGATCGTTTTCGAGCCTTTAAGCAGTTGACCCATTTCGAGGACATTTCGTGATGGAGACCCTCTTGGTCAGTTCGACCGTTCGACAATTCGCAGGCCTGTTGCTTGTGTTGGCCCTGTTGATCGGACTGGCTGGCTGTGCCACATCGGAAGAGTCGTTAAAGAAGTCAAAAGGGTATTACCAGGAAGGCCTTGCAAGTCTGGATCACGACCAGCAGAAAGCGTTTGTCTCGTTCCAGAAAGCGGTGCAAGAGAATCCCAACAATAAAGAAGCACGGTACGGACTCGGCCATATCCTGACGCGGCAAGGGAAACTGCTCCAGGCCGAGGAAGAATTTCGGGCAGCTACAAAGATTGACGATAATTACTCGGAAGCGTACACATACTTGGGCGTGGTTTTATCGATGCAGAATCGCTGGCCGGAGGCCATCGCAGCATTCCGTCAGGCGCTGACCAATCCCTTGTATGCAACGCCGGACCTGGCTCGATTCCATCTCGGTCGGGCGCTGGCTCACGAGGGGGACTACCAGGGCGCAATGGAGGCACTTGAGGATGCCTTAGTGGTCAACCCACCCAACGTTCCCCCCGCTCAGTTACAGTTGGAACTGGGGCGGGTGTATTACAAGCTGGGGTTCGAGCGACGCTCTAGGGAAACGCTGACCAAGGTTACGACGCTTGATAAGAACGGCGAGTATGCCGCAGCCGCGAAGGAATTGCTGGCACGGCTCAAGCAGTAGAGAGACAACTATGGAATCGATCGGCGAATTTTTCAAGCAGGTGCGGGAGACCAAGGGGCTCACCATCGACGAAGTCGCATCCAAGACGCGAATTCGAACTGATTTTGTGAAGGCATTGGAAGACGGGAACTTCGCCCAATTGCCCGATCAAGTGTTTGCGCGGGGCTTTGTCCGGTCTTATGCCCGGTCTCTTGGCCTTGATGAAGACGATGCGATCCACCGTTTTGTTCAATCGGCAGGCGCCTATTACGAGAAGCAAGTCGAGCGGGAACGTTTGAAGGTCAGACAGGCGGAGGAAGAACGGAAGCGTCAAGCCAATCAAAAGGCTGTCGCGGTCGCGATCGGTATCGCGATTCTCACACTCATCTTCCTCTTAAGCCGGGAACAATCGTCACTCCTGGTCCGCCGTTCAAGTTCAGACCCTCCAGTATCCGGATCCAAGCGGACCGCTCCACCGAATCCTGAATCTCAGGACGCGCTGCCAAGCCAGCAGGCCCCGGCGATCCCGCCAGCCCCAAAGGCCAAGGCGAGTGATCCCCCTAGCGTACAGACCAAGCCGAGTCAGGAAAGAAGTCTCGGGTCGGCGACCGGCCCTGCATCCATAGGTTCGGCTGTACCGGATCTGGCGGTTCCAGCTCCTTCGTCGCTGGGGAGCGACGGACCGCTCGGGGGGATTTCTCTCGAAGGGTCTGCTGGGGCAACGGATGGACAGCTGGCGCTGGATCTTGAGGCGACAGAGTTGAGTTGGGTTGTCGTTCAAATCGATGGCGGCAGTCCCCAAGAGGCCTTGCTCAGACCTGGTGAAAAAGCCAGATGGAAAGGCCAGGACCAGTTTATCCTGACGCTCGGTAACGCCGGTGGCGTCAAAGCAGAGCTCAATGGCAAACCGCAAAAATCCTTCGGCCCGAGCGGCAAAGTCGCACGCGATATCGTGATCAAACGCTGACTGCTCTCCAACACCGTCCATCCGATAGCAGCACGTTTTCCTCGTCACCCTCTTGGCGGTTCTTCCCTATCACATCCACATCCAGGTATGTTCCCCTCCCGTGACTGACTTTGTCTTAGCTCGTTGCGACGAGAGCCGTACAGACCGACGTTGAGGATGGGGCGTCACAGCAGGGACTGAGGCGCAATGGTGCCACCCTTTGGAGACCTCCCTAGATTTTTTGGGTTGCATATGGCTCCAACTAACCGGAATGTTGTGCTTCGCTGAAGGGTCGTTCTGGCACGAGGTTTGATGCATATCAGCTTTTCATAGAGCTGAATGAAAGCCGCAACGGAAGCCAGCATAGGGTTTGGAACGGCAATGAGAGAGTAGTGGAGTGTGGCGCATATCCGGTAGGACCCTGGATTGCTTGACATAAGTGGAAGACCGTTGTTATATTCGCCGGCGTTTTATCGCTTTTACATGGATCTCATGAGCCAACGGCCAGAGGCCGAGTCCACGTGCGGTGGTTAACCACAAAGGAGGAATTCTAATGGGGTATTTTTCTAAGTTTTTGGGAATCAGCGCAGCGCTGATGATGTTGTCGGTCTCGGTGGTCGGAGCCGAAGAACGTGACCCTCTTAAGCCCCGCGTTCCGGCGGATCAGATGGCCGACGCGAAGGCCAACAAGAATCCGATTCCCTCGACTCCGGAGAGCATTGCCAAAGGAAAGGCGCTGTTCGAAGGCAAGGGGACTTGCTTCAATTGCCATGGTAAGGAAGGCAATGGCCAGGGACCGGCCGGTGCGATTCTGAATCCGAGCCCACGCGATTTCACGAATTGCAAGTTCCACAAGAAGCGGAAAGATGGAGAGCTCTTCTGGGTGATTAAGAACGGCAGCGCGGGAACCGGGATGGTGTCTCTGATCCCGGCCGCGATCACAGAAGAGGAAGCCTGGACGATCATCAACTACGAGCGGAGCTTCTGCAAAGGCGAGTAGTTTCGTTGCGGTTGTAAGTATCAAGAGGGTGGAGGAACGAATCCTCCACCCTCTTTTTGTTTTGTGATCGTGCAACTCTATGTCTTTGAAATCCGTCGAAGGAACAAGAAACGTTCCACGCTTCATGATCACACAAATGCTGCGAGTATCAAGAATAGTGTGTTGCGGCGTGCCGGGATCCAACCGGCGAGAAAAGCGACCGGATCAACAGTTCTCTTAGTGAGCTTCGGTTCCCTGAATCGCGGCCAGCTTGCTCAATATCAAGGCAGCTGAAGGGTCGGTTGGACGGATCGGCGGAACAGCGAACGGGCGTTGTTCCTGGTTCATGCGGGCCTTGGAGGCCCAGAGCACTTTCTGGCTGAGATAGGTCGCAGTTTCGCCGAGCGTGACGTCGCCATCCCGGTTGGTATCGGCCTCGCCGCGCAGTGCCCGCAGCAGATAATAGGTGAACAGCCCATGCCGATGCTGGTCGTCCTCCAACCCCCGCCCGATACCACTCGTTCCTATGACATGGAGGGTCGAGCTACCCATAGGGTTCCATTGAGGGAGGACGGCTTTGGTTCGGCTATCCGGTCCCATACGGGATACAATGCCATCGAACAGAAACACCGTTTGTTTCGCTTTTAAGCGAGACAGCGCTGCCTCCAAATCCTTAAGCGGGTAGGCCCGTGAGGTGGTTGTGGTGGTCCCATCGTACGGCACCAGGAACGTTTCCCCCGTCGAAGAGACCGAAGCCAGACCGGCGAAATAGACAATGACAACCGCGTCCTTGTTCATGTGAGGCGGGAGCCAATCCAGCAAGGCTTCGTCAATATCCGGGCGTAATGCTTTCCAGTCTTGCAGTAGACGAACATTGGACGCAGGCAACCCGCCGAGGGATTGAAAATAACTCGAGATCATCTCGGCGTCAGAAGAGGCGAACTTAGGAGATGGGACTTGATGGTCTCGATAGGCTCCGATCCCAATTGAGATCAAATAGGTATTGGGCTGTCGAAATCCGTTGGCCACAGCAGGGATTTGATCCACATCGTCGGCCTTGATGCCGGTAGGTTGGATCGACAGGGCTAGGGTTTGAGGCAGCGGCTGGGTATGGGTTCCCGAATCAGAGACTGCGACTTGCACCTCGGCCTTCTGCTGTTGGACTGACTGCGGCAACGTTGCCACAAATTCGATCGAGCGGGATTGGCCAGGCTGCAGTCGTCCGACCGCAAGTGTGGTGGTAGGAAATTGGGCGAGCAGCGAGGCCGTTCCCGTCAAGACTGCAGTGACACCCTGCAGTTCCTGCTCTCCTCCGTTCACGAGATCGATGCGCACGCGAATATGCTCACCCCCCTCAAGGACCAAATTACTGTTCTCGTCCAGCACGGTGGCTTTAAAAGAAAGGCCTGATGGCGTACCTTTCGCTTGCGTGGCCACAGTGGGCGATGCTGCCATCTTTTCCGGAGAGGGACTGCCCGCGCCAGCCAATTGAGAACGAGCGGCAAGAATGAACTGCACTGACATCGCGACGCCCGCGTCGTATACGACTTCATCGATATTGCCATAGTTACAACGTACCCCGGTCGGTTCCAACACGAGCCGCTCGCTATGTGCGATGGAAATGGTCTGCTGGCCAAGCTCTTTCCCTGCCGTATCCTTAAAGGTTAAGAGCGTCTCGAGGGTGATGTCTGCCGGCACCCGATCATAGAGAGCATCTTGCCAGAGCTTGAACCCCGAACGGTTCAGCGTGACAAGGATCTCTGTGTCTGGCGGAACAGGTCCTGCAGGTCCGCCTGTCACCATCACCGCCTTAAAGTTCTTGGCAGCTGCATCGATCAGAACCGATTCGATCTCTCCCCCGACATTGAGCTCTTGCAGGCGGCCGCAATTATTGGTGTATTGCACTGTGAGATTGGTCAGGGAGGGATCGAAGGTCAGTGTGACGGACCGGGGAAGACGGGGGCCCATATCCGGCAACGGGGTTCGACTTACCATCGAAGAGATTTTCGAACACCCTCCAAGTCCAACTGAGACGAGAAGGAGTGATAACAGAACCGCCCACTGCATCGTGCGTCGATTGATCGAGAAGGGTGTGTGAGGTCTGATAACCATTAGGTCGGGAAAGTAGTCTGCTGTTACTGGTTTGGATGGGAGCAATCCACGTTTAGCACCGTACCGAAATGTCGGGCTGAATGCAACAGGGTGCGGGTGCATCTTGCGGCGCTGAGAGCCCTCGGCTATCCTGCCTTCTGGCAGGGAACGAGTTGAGACAAGGGGCCACGCACCGGTGCGAATATTTAGTCTGTCGGACATGCGGGATGCCGCCGCGGTGCTGAAGCGCGAGACGCAAGAACAAAGAATAGGCTCTGAGACGGTGCGCACTCATCCCCGCTCTCCATACGCTCAATCCCCGGCCCTAAATGCCTTACTCCTACTCCTTATTCTGAACTTTACGCTCCAGCCGTTGACAGAACCGGATTTCGGTTGGCATTTGAGGACCGGACTCGATCTCCTTCAGGACGATGGGAAACTGCCGACCCTGGACCCCTATTCCCACACCATGCCGGATTGGCCATGGGTTGAACATGCCTGGTTGACTGACCTGATCATCGGGGCATTCTATTCGCTGTTCGGTGCATTAGGAGTGATTCTGTTTTTTGGTGGGGTGATGGCAGGTGCCTGGCTGGTTGCGAGCCTCTCTGTCCCCTGCAGCATGATATACCGACTGCTCGCTTGTACCTTGTCCTTGTGGGTAGCCTTGCCGTTTCTTGGCGCGAGAACCCAGATGGTCACGTTGCTGGGCCTCGCGGTCTTGCTGGTGGTTCTAAAGCGAAATCGGAATGGTGATGACCGTGCGCTGTGGCTGATTCCGCCGTTGTTTCTTCTCTGGGCTAATTTACACGGGGGGTTTACTGCCGGACTCTTTCTGCTGGTGCTTGTAGTGGCCTCTTCCGTGATTGTCAAAGGGGTCCTCCTGTGGGCACCCGGTCTTGCCACTCGTCTCGATGAAGCGCCCCTCTCCTGGCCCGCGATCGCGCGGCTCATGTTGGCGGTGGGAATCGCATCGTTGGCCACCTTGGTGAATCCCTATGGGTGGAGATTGTATGGGGAGATCATTGATGATCTGTCGAATCAATTCATGCTCGACAACCTGCAGGAATGGCATCGGGTGTCGTTGAACACGTTGGCTGGCCGTAGCTACGCGCTCTATCTGGCCGGACTGGGGATGGCGCTGGCGGCCTGGTATCGGCGCATTGAACCAGTCCGATGGGTGTTGTGGATCGTGTTCCTGATTCTGTCGCTGCGTCATATGCGAAACATCCCACTGTTTCTCCTGGTCAGTCTCCCGCTCTGTGCCGAGCTTTGGCCGTAGGATCGGGTCGACTGACAGGCTGGCTCAGTCTGGATACCGATCGTGCCAAGCGATGCTTGTTGGCAGGGACATTCGCAGGAGGGCTGTTCATGGTCTGGCTGGGGCCAGATCATCTCCAGCGTGTGGCGCAATCCGGCTTGCAACCTCGCGAGTATTTCAAAGGGACGTCCTATCCGATTGAAGCAGTGGAGTGGGTCCGCGAACATCGAGATCGAGTGGGGCACCGCCTCTATAACGACTATGCGTACGGAGGGTTTCTGCTCTGGTGGTTGCCGGAAGTGAAAATCTTTATCGATGGGCGCATGCCGGCCTGGCATAGCGGGGATCGCTGGATTTTTCAAGATTATGTTGCCGTAAGTCTGACCGACCCACCGAGGCTTTCTGTCTTGAGCATCTATTCGGTTGATTGGGCGATGGTGCAGAGAAGGAGCCTGCTCGATGAGGCGCTTGCGCGTGAGCAAACCTGGAAGCGTGAATACGAAGATGGGAAAGTTGCGATTTACGTCCAATCATCCAGGTGAGGCTTGAAAAACAGCCTCTGGTTAATCAGTTTATTGGGGAGGATTGCCGACTTGGCTGGGCGTGACCGGATGAAAATTCCGCGTCTGCGAGGGAGAAGAGTAGGCGCCCCTGATCCCATTCCGCCGGATCACGGCCAATTCATATAGCATGGCGAGTCCATCTCTGAAGACACGAACTTTTGAGCCGGGCTGATCGGACCAATTCACGGGAATTTCTGCGATGCGGTATCCACGTTGTTGCGCGACATAGAGCAGTTCGAGATCGAAGCCATAGCCGTCGATTGAGGAGACTCCAAAGAGGTCCGTCGCTACCGCCTGGCGGAACAGCTTGAAGCCGCATTGCGTGTCGGTGATCCCTCGGAGGCCGCCCTGCTGCACGACGGAATTGAATAGGTTGCCCAAAATAGTTCGAGACAAGCTGGCATGTACTGTATAGCCCGGCAACCGAGATGCGAGTGAACGCGATCCGATGGCCAAGTCGGCTCCGTTCGCCACGGCCTCCTCGAGCCGGACGAGTTCAGTAATAGCGGTTGCCCCGTCGGCGTCCGTAAAGAGCTGTAATCGCCCTTTTGCGGTGAGCATGCCCTGACGGACAGCCCCTCCCTTGCCTACGCACGAGGGAAGTTGGATTAACCTGACGGAAGTTTGAAGTCCGGCAAATTCGCGGACGACACGTGCGGTCTCGTCGAGGCTGCCATCGTCGACGACGATGATTTCATACGACCGTCTCTGCGGGGACAGATACGCCACGATGGAGTTCAGATGAGGAAGAATGCGGGTCGCTTCGTTGTGTGCGGGGATGACGACCGATAAATCGACGCCCGGCGCAGGGTTGTGCTGCGGCACGGAACCCCCTCTGTTTCTAGTTTCCCTGAATGGCGAGGAACGCCGGGTAGGGAATCTGTGAAGAGGCCGTCAACCTACTCCGATGGAGAACAAGATTGCAAGAGGGAGTCGCGGGGAGGGCAGAGGACCGCATTGCGGACTCTGACTGACCGAGCCTTGACAGATTGGTCGTCGGGGAGAGAGCCTATCCTTGTAAGTATGTTCCGGAGTTCTTTGTGAACCGTCAGCCGAGAGGTAGGCCATGCATGGTTCCAGCCTAAGGGCGTTTTTACTTATCGGTGCATTCTCATTCTCCGCCTGTGCGTCAACAGCGGCACCCAGCCGAATCGGCGATTATGTGACCAAAGATGAGAAGGTTCCCGCGGATTCGGTTATTACGATGCCCGATCAGCGACCAGTCCAGGCCGGTCTCCTCGTGATTGCTGACAAGACCGATCCGGGGAGTGCCCCAGGCCTTCCCGATGAAGCCCTGGCCCGTTTCCGCGAAGAGCTGAGACAAGAATTCGGCCACGGCCTGCCCTTTACGATCACACAGCTCATCCAAGCCGACGGTATTACACCGAACCGGACCGGAGGGGACCTGACCCAGTTCATGGAACTCGGGAAGAAGCATGACGTAGAGTACCTGGCCCTCGTGGTTGTCTCCAGTACCGAATTGGAGTTTCCGAGGGATCTTGACCTCGGGGGCGCTACCCAGGGGACGCCAGGACTGCAGAGAGACAACTGGGCGCTCGCGGAATTGGCGCTCATAGATCTGAAAACAGGTAAGACGATGATGCAGGCTCAAGGAAACGGCTGGGCTACCCTGCTTCGCACCTATGCTCCCCTCATGAGCTCGCGGTACCCGGTAATCCATATCCAACCCGGCAGTCAACGTGTGTACTGGCCTCCGACCTGGGAGGGCGCCCCGGACACTCTGCGGGTCGTCACGTACAACCTGGCTGGGAAAAACCTCGTCTACAAAATTAGCCGTGTCTGGTTGGAGTACTTGGAAGCAGAGGCTGCTGCAAAACAAGCTGGGAAATAATCGTTTGTTCAGCCGACGATGCCGGATGCCGCTTAACGCGACAGAACGCCTCCCTTTGTGCTGTAGCGCCTATGGGCGCTACGGCTGCAGGCCGACCCTTTCTCACTCAGTCCGCGTAAAAAATTCAAAAGGAACCGAGGGAAGGCCTTGACAGATCGAGCCTACAGGAGTGAACGTATAGGATACGAGTGGACGGTAAAGCGACACCCAGGCCTTTCATAGCCAGGAGGTGGGGAATGCGCCATTTGCTCAAACAACTAAGTTTCATGCTGAGCGCTGTATTTGTCGTTTCTTGTGCCTCCTCTGTTCCGCCTGCGAGGATAGGCGACTATGTTTCCCCAGAGCACCAGGTTGGCGAGGAGGCTCTCAGTAGGATCGATCAGCGACCACTGCAGGCTGGTCTCATCGTAGTTTCAGACACGGCAGATCCGGGCGCGGCTCCGAATTTGCCGGAGGAGGCGCTGATTCGCCTCGTAGAGAAGCTACAACAGGACATCGGCCGTGCGATTCCTGTATCGATAAAAGAGATAATCCCCGCCGACCATATCAAGCCGCAGCCGCATGGGGATTGGGCTCAGTTCGCAGAATTGGGCCGACAAAGGGGGCTCGACTATCTGGCAATCGTGGTTGTCTCCAGCACCGAGCAAGAATATCCCATGATGCTCTTTCTTGGACGAGTCACACACTCGCAGCCTGGATTTCGTCGAGATAACTGGTCCCTGCTGGAATTTGCCCTGCTGGACTTGAAGCGCAATCAGACCTTGATGCAGGCCGAAGGACGGGGCTGGGCCACATTGGATCGTCCGAGCGCCCCAGGAATCAATCAATGGTATCCAGCTGTTTATCTCCGTCCTGGTGATCGGCGGGTTTTCTGGCCTCCGACTTATGAGGGCGCCCCGAACACGCTGCGTGTCGTGTCCTTTGATCAAGCAGAGAAGCGGCTGGTGCTGAAGCTCCAGAACTCTTGGCTCGGGATATTGGAATCCGAGGCAGCAGCTCGGAAAGCCAATTCGTAGAAGGGGATAGGAAAACTATTGTGGCCTACGAGAGCTTCGATGGTCGGCACGTGTGCTGGCGGACTTTTTCAGCGTCCTGCTAGGGAGGTTCGATCGCGTTGTAGTCGTACTCTTTGTCCCCTTCGGGCTCTGTTTAGGTAAGGGTCCGAGGGGGACTATTAGTCTTTGAAGGCCGCGGAATAGATAGTGTACAATGCACCGTTCAGCTCATACACATTACGATATTTAACCCTGTGGAGGAACGCTGTTATGGTCACGCGGAGTAAGGGGGGGAATGTCCTGGGTCTTGTCGCAGGTATCGGTCTGGTCATGAGTACCTTCGCGTGTATTGTCCTGCCGAGTGAACCCACAGCATTGGCCGCCGGGGTTCCAGCTGGGCTGACACAAGGATTTTCAGAAATCGTCAAGAAGGTCACGCCGGCGGTGGTGAACATTGCGGTGACCGGTGGTGGAGAAGGCGGCGGACGAGGCCGGAGGCCGCCATTGCCGCCGGGTCCCTTTGGTGCACCGCCGGGGGAAGAACCCCCAGGGGGTGAACTACCGACTCCTCCGCCGATGCCTCCAGGTGGAGGGCATGGACGCCCTGAACAAAGCGCCGGATCCGGCGTCATTTTTGATTCGAACGGATTTATCGTGACCAACAATCACGTCGTCGAAGGCGCCACGCAGATCACCGTCACACTCAGCGATCGACGGGAATTCACGGCGAAAGTGGTGGGAACTGATCCGAAGACGGACTTGGCCGTGGTCAAGATCGAAGCCAAGGACCTCCCGGCCTTAAAATGGGCTGAATATGAGAAATTGGAGGTTGGCGATCTTGTGTTGGCAGTCGGCAGTCCATTCGGCCTGAGTTCCACGGTGACTTTGGGTATCATCAGTGCATTGGGACGCGGCAACGTCGGCATTGCAGACTATGAAGATTTCATCCAGACCGACGCTGCGATCAATCCCGGCAATTCCGGTGGGGCATTGGTCAATGTGAGCGGCGAACTCATCGGCATCAATACGGCAATCTTCTCAAGGACCGGCGGGTCGGAAGGGATTGGATTTGCCATTCCCAGCAGTATCGCGTTGGATATCGTTGACAGTCTGCAGAAGACCGGCAAGGTCGTGCGCGGCTGGATGGGTGTCGCCATTCAAGAGATTACGCCGGCCTTGGCCAAATCCTTCAAGCTCCCGGAACAGCGCAAAGGGGTGCTCATCAGCGATGTGAATGAGAATGGTCCTTCCCATGCGGCTGGTGTGAAGCGCGGCGATGTGGTGATCGCCTTCAACGGGAAAGAAGTCCAAAATGTGAGTCAGTTGCGAAACCTTGTCGCGCGCACGATGGTCGGCAAGGATGCGCAGGTGAAGATTCTGCGGGATGGCAAGGAGCAGACCATTGCTGTGAAGGTGGCGGAGCGGCCGACTGATGAAATGTTGGCGAAGAAGGAGCCGTCAGCTCCCAAGGAGCCGGTCGAGACGGTGAAGCCGCCGGACAATGTGTTGGCCTCTCTCCGTGTGCAGGCGTTGGATGCGGCCACGATGAGCCAATTGAACATCTCGGCGAAGATGACGGGTGTGGTCGTGACATCGGTCGAGAATGGTGGCTCCGCGGAAGCGGCCGGTCTGCAGCGTGGCGACGTGATTCAGGAGGTGAACCACGAAACCGTGAAGACGCTCGAAGACTATCAGAAAGCCTCGAGCAAGCTGAAAAAAGACGAGTTGGCCGTCCTGCTTCTGAGTCGGCAGGGGAATAACCTGTTTGTCGCGGTCAATCCCAAGTAACACGCATGACGCTGACTGCGACCGCTCGGCATCCGAGCGGTCGCAGTCAGCCATCGGATGAACGGTTCGTATGGCCGACGGCCTGAACTCACTCAACCAGTGGCTGCAAGATACGATCTTCAAGCCGCTGGAAGATAAGAAAATGCCGGTGATGGAGCACCTCGTGGAGCTCCAAGTCCGGCTGACGCGCGCGGTCATTATCACCGCCGTGGTGTTTGTCGGCACGTTTTTCTACGCCGACATGCTGGTCAAGTGGCTCCGCATTCCACTCCAGAACATGTTTGTGCCGGGCTCCCTGTCATGGGTGCCGACTGATCTGCCGACCGTCCCCTTCGTCTTTCTCGCCCCGGCTGAAGCCTTATGGCAGAACGTGAAGGTAGCCGGGCTCTTTGCCCTCGTCGCCGCGACCCCCTACATTCTTGTCGAAGTCTGGCAATTCGTCGTACCGGGCCTCCATGCCCAGGAACGGCGCTTTGTTGCGCCGTTTGTACTGTTGAGCACGGTGGCTTTTTACGCGGGAGTGGGCTTTTCTTTTTTCTTCGTGCTTCCATTTGCGCTGAATTTTTTGGTGTCCTATGGCGTCAATGCCGGCTTCATTCCCCAGATTTCCATTGCGCAATACGTCGGATTTGCCCTGTGGTTCCTGATGGTCTTCGGACTGATTTTTGAAGTGCCGCTCGCGATCACGCTCATGGCGAAGCTGGGATGGGTCGATGCGCCCTTTCTGAAGCGGTATCGGAAGTGGGCTTTGCTGGGCTCGTTCATCATTGCCGCAATCCTTACCCCGACACCCGATCCCTTCAATCAATGTCTCATGGCCCTGCCGATGTATGTCTTCTATGAAGTCGGAATTGTGAGCGCAGGATTTTTCAACAAGAAGAAGCCGGTGCCTGAGGAGTCGGGTGTGCCAGCCTTGGCCGCCGCATCGGCGGGAAACGGCAAGGCGGTAGCGGGATTGCCCGAGGTGGGAGAGGGTGACTATGTCGGCGTGCCGACGGGCCGACGGCGATAACGAGAACAAGCAGATCGGGCGTAACGTTTTAAAGAAGGAAGATACAATACATGGCTCGTGAATTAAATGTCATTCAACCTCCCAGCTCCGGCGGCAGCGATGCCTGCGTATACATGTGGGCCTGCGCAATCTGCGACGAGAACGAAACCTGTCAGAAGGACAAGGAGGGGCACAGTCGCTGGTTGGTGGCCAAACGGATGGAGCGGATCGAATACAAAGTGCTCATTATGAGCAATAAGGGTGGAGTCGGAAAGAGTACCTGCACGACGAACCTCGCCGTGAGTCTCGCGCTCAAAGGCTGGCATGTCGGCATTTGCGACATGGACATCCATGGCCCGAACATCCCGAAGATGGTAGGGGCCGAAGGCCAGAAGCTCAAGATCAGCAGTTCAGGCGGCATCATCCCGTTTCAGGCCTATAACCTCAAGATCGCTTCGATGTCCTTCTTGCTGCAGAACTCAGATGATCCCATCATCTGGCGCGATGCGTACAAGTATGAGTTCATCAACCAACTCTTGGGCGGTGTCGAATGGCAGGATCTCAATTTCCTGTTTGTCGACTTGCCTCCCGGGACCGGCAACGAATCGGTGACGACCATCGATCTGCTTGGAAATGTCAGCGGCGCCGTGATCATTACGACGCCACAGGAAGTGGCCTTGCTGGACTCCCGCAAGTCGGTGACATTCTGCAAGGACAGCGAAGTCCCCATCATTGGGATCGTCGAGAACATGAGCGGATTAGAGTGCCCCCATTGCCACGAACATATCGAGGTGTTCCGCAAAGGCGGCGGAGAAGCCGCGGCTCATGATATGGGCGTGCCTTTTCTCGGGCGCATTCCACTCGACCCCGATGTCGTGATCCAGTCCGATGCGGGTGAGCCGTTTGCGATGTTCAATTCTGACACGCCTACGGCTGAGTGTTATCACGAGATTGCGAATAAGGTCGAAGCGTTCTGCAAGAAGAGCGGGTCGCTTGTGAAAATCGCGCCGCGGCATGCGCACTGATGAAGGAGAGACTGTGAAGGCCACGGACGCGACAGAGGGGCTCACGCAACTACAAGAAGCGCAGCGGATCGTGATGGAAGCCACGCCCACTCTAGGCTTGGAGAAGATTTCGATCCTCGACGCGCTTGGCCGCGTCCTCGGCGAGGATATTGTCGCTGAACGGGATAATCCGCCCTGGAACAACAGTGCGATGGACGGGTTCGCAGTGCGCTGGGACGATATCAAGCAGGAGCATGCGATCCAAAAACCTGTGACGCTCACGGTGGTCGAAGATGTGGCGGCCGGCAAGATGCCTTCAAAGTCCGTCGGGCAAGGGCAGGCGATCCGCATCATGACCGGGGCCCCGATCCCGAAAGGGGCGGACACGGTCTTGAAGGTCGAGGATACCGAGCACACACCGGATTCCGTCCGCGTATTTAAACCGGAACAGCAGGGCGCCAACATTCGACCTCAAGGGGAAGACGTCAAGAAGGGTGAGTGCATCATCGCCAAGGGAACTCAGATTCGGCCCGGTGAAGCAGGGATGTTGGCGATCCTAGCCAAGTCGTTCATCTTTGCCTATCAACGACCCTGTGTGGCGATCCTGTCGACCGGTGACGAATTGGCGGATTTGGACGAACGGTTCAGCGAAGAGAAAATCATCAACTCCAATAGTTATGGGATTGCAGCTGCGGTGCAGGAGGCGGGTGGCATTCCTTTCTTGCTGGGGATTGCGAGGGATACGCCTGCGGCGCTGAAGGAAAAGATTTCACACGGATTGAGGGCGGATATTCTGGTGCTGTCCGGTGGCGTCTCGATGGGTGATTACGATTTCACAAAGGCAGTCTTCCACGAACTGGGCGCAGAAATGAACTTCTGGAAACTGGCGATCAGGCCGGGGCAGCCGCTCGCCTTCGGGAAGATTCAAGGCAAGCTGGCTTTCGGTTTGCCGGGGAATCCCGTGTCCTCCATGGTGACGTTCGAGCAGCTTGTGCGGCCGGCGATGCTCAAAATGAGCGGCCATCTGAGCTATGGTCGACCAGTCGTGCAGGCGATTTTTCAAGAAAAGTTTTCCAAACGGACGGACCGACGTCACTTCCTACGCGGTGTGCTCACTCGAGAAGAAGGTGTCTTCAAGGTGCGGACGACCGGTGCTCAAGGGTCTGGGATATTGACCTCCATGGTGAAAGCCAATTGTTTGATCGACATTCCCGTCGAAGTTGAACGAGTGAACCAGGGCGATCTCGTCTCTGTTCAGCTGTTGAGCGGGGAAGCCTGGGCCGGCCATTCAGGCCCAGGTCACACAAGCGGATATCGTCTTTCTTGTTGCTGAGGCAACGGTGTGAACAGGGCAGCGTGGGAGTCCCTGTACGATTGACCTGTGACACATAACGAAGGGCTTCATGTTTTATGGCTATACCTATTGTCTCTTTTGTCGGTCGCTCGAACAGCGGGAAGACCACGCTGATCGAGCGCGTGATCCCCGAGTTGGTCCGGGCCGGCTACAAAGTGGCCACGGTGAAGCGCGCGGGCCACGGGTTTGATCTCGATACGGAAGGGAAAGACAGCTGGCGTCACAAGAGAGCCGGCGCCAGCAGCGTGACGGTGCTCTCCAAGGGCAGTATGGCCATGTTTTCGGATGTCTCCGATCAGATGAAGGTCGAAGAAGTGCGGGATCGGTTTCTCGACAGCACCTATGATCTCATCATTGCCGAAGGGTGGAAACACGAAGGGTATCCGAAGATTCTCATCGTCCGTGAGGAAGTGGGAGAAATTCCTATTTCCACGGAGGGGCTCCTCGCGGTGGTATCGGACAAACCCGTCGATCTCCACGTTCCGCTGTTCGGGCTGGACGATGTCGTCGGTGTGGCAGCCTTGATCATGAAGCAGTTCCCAAGATCGCAGTTTCGTGCGGAGCATGGGCTGGAAACCTAAAGCGACTATCGTCCTGGCTTTCGTTGCAGGCGCCATTGGACTTGGCGCTGTCGCCATCCCTATTACGAATCACCCGACATTCTGCGCCAGTTGCCATACCATCGCGCCATCGTATGAGAGTTGGAAGAAATCCTCACATCGAGAGGTGACCTGCGTCGCCTGCCATGTGCGGCCGGGTATTCGGGGATGGCTTCACGATAAAGCCTGGACCGGGACGAGGGATGTGGCGATCTACTTGTTCGGCACCGCAACCGATCCCCACAATCTGCAGGCGACGGTCGGTTCCACCGTCTGCCTCAATTGTCATCGAAATATTCTTCGTATGTCCGAGGTCGCCCCGCGCGATCTGCCCGCGCCGGTCAATGATGTGGGTCTCGTCATGAGCCATCGTAAACATATTGATGCGTTTGCGAAGCGCGGCCAAGGTGAGGGTTGTACGACGTGTCATTCCGGAGTCGTGCATGACCAGCCAATCAAAGGCTATCCGATTGTCATGCCGCGCGGGCATCTTTCGGCTGACAGCGAACCATGGTATCCCGACCATCCGGAAGGCTCGTACTTGCGGAAGAGGACACTTATGGACTGCTTCCGGTGCCACGATGGGAAGACTGAGTATGAGGGGAAGGTCGTGAGCCGGAAGTGTGAAACCTGCCATCTCCCCGAAAAAATAAGCAACGCGCTGCTGTTCAATTAGATCGCCGATTGTCCATGTCTAAACCTGTCCTACACGTCCAACATCTGGTGAAACGGTTTGGTGCGTTCGTCGCGGTCGACGATATTTCGTTCGACATCAAGCAGGGCGAAATTCTTGGCTTGTTGGGCCCGAATGGGGCAGGGAAAACCACCACCATTCAGATGCTGCTCGGGGTGGTGACACCGACTTCCGGCTCCATTCAGATGTTCGGCCTCGATCTGGTGACACATCGTGAGGCTATTCTGCAACAAGTGAACTTTTCCTCGACCTATGTGTCATTGCCTCAGGCACTCACGGTCGAGGAGAACCTCTGGGTGATTGCACGGTTGTATGGTTTGTCTCAAATCCAGCAGCGGGTCGATGACATCGTAAAGCGGCTTGAGATGGAGGATTTTCGCCATAAAGTTACGCGCAAGCTGTCTTCCGGCCAAAGTACTCGTCTTGGGCTGGCCAAGGCGTTCTTGACCGAACCAAAGATTCTGTTTCTCGATGAACCGACTGCGAGTCTGGATCCCGACATCGCACAAAAGATTCGAAGCTTCCTCAAGGAAGAGCGACGATCGTCAGGACTGAGCGTGCTTTATACGTCGCACAACATGCACGAGATGGAAGAGATGACGGATCGGATCATCTTCCTCCAGCGGGGCAAGATTGTGGCAGAGGGGACAGCGCAGGAGATTGTGGCTCGCTTTGGGCAGGCGGATTTGGAAGAAGTATTTGTGAAGTTGGCGCGGGACAAGTAAGAGGGAGTCGCTGGGATGGTTCCCTTGATCACGGAACGGGCAGGATCGGAATGTGCTCGCTCGACGGCCGCAGTGGGAACCATGCCCTGCGTCTCCGTGAATGGTTGCCTGTTCAACCGAAGAGAAGGAAGCGAAAGATGAAGCTGCATCGAATCCATGCGTTGGTGGCGCGGCATCTGTATCTCTATCGCCGCAGCTTGCCGCGTATGATGGAAATCTTCTATTGGCCGTTTCTGGACCTCGTTATCTGGGGATTCATTACGGTCTACCTCATGAAATTCCAGGGACAGATCCAGGGGGCAGTGACGTTCTTTTTGGGAGCGTTGATCCTATGGGATATTCTGTTCCGGGCTCAGCAGGGGATCACGATTTCATTTCTAGAGGAGATCTGGGCGAGAAATCTCATGAACCTGTTTGCCAGTCCGCTCAAGCCGAACGAGTTCCTCGCCGCGACGATGGTGATGAGTATCTTCAAGGTGATCGCGGTTTCTATTGTCATGGTCGTCTGCGCAGGCCTGTTCTACTCCTACAACATTTTCGTGATCGGGATGTGGCTGGTTCCGTTCGTCTTGAATCTTGTGATGACCGGATGGATTATCGGGGTACTGACCACGGCCCTCATCATGCGATTTGGCCAGGAAGCGGAAGTCCTGGCTTGGAGCATGGTATTCCTGTTTCAGCCCATTTCCTGTGTGTTTTATCCGATGGATGTGCTTCCCGGATGGCTGAAGGCCATTGCGTGGGCAAACCCCGCTGCCCATGTATTTGAAGGGATGCGCGCAGTCCTGAACGCTTCTTCCGAACCGATTGTCCATCTTGTGTGGGCGACCGGTCTCAATCTATTGTTTCTCGGTATGGTAATTGCGGCTTTCCATTGGATGTTCGAGCTTTGTCGGGAACGGGGGTTGTTGGTGCGGGTTGGGGAGTAAGTCGACAGGGGCCTGGGTCTGGATTGCCATTTTCAGGAGCCCTGTGCTAGCCTATGGCTACCTTATTGCAGGGGCCTGGCGGTGAGGTGGCACGAGGCATACAGGCCTGCAGAATCGGTGTTGCCTTGCCCGAGAATCTCGTCGGAAGTCAGACCCAAGTCGCCGCGTTTTTCGCGTCTTCGGCCCGCTCCTTCCCCCGTTCCTCGAGTTCAAGACAATATCACTATACTCAAAGGAGAAACCCCGATGGGTTCGAAGATTTATGTCGGTGGGTTGCCTTATTCGGCGACTGAGCAGGAGTTGAGTGATCTGTTCGGGCGACATGGCGCAGTCGCTTCAGCGCGGATCATTACGGATAAGTTCACGGGACAGTCACGCGGCTTTGGCTTTGTCGAGATGTCTTCGGATTCGGAGGCGCAGGCGGCCATCACTGCTCTCAACGGTGCGGAAATGGGCGGCCGAACCTTGACCGTCAATGAAGCGCGTCCCCAGGAGCCTCGTACTGGCGGTGGCGGTGGTTTTGGTGGTGGTCGTGGCGGGGCCGGTGGCGGTGGTAAGCGCGATCGCTGGTAATCCTCAGGCAGAAATATGAGCGGGGGCTGCTATCGTCAAGAGGGCAGCCCCCGTTCGCGTGTTGGCGAGGAACTGAAGTTGCTCGTTGTGCCTGGGAATCTTGGGCCCTCATCTAATCAACCCACTGATCACCGGCGTTTCGATTTTCTGGCGGGCTCGCTATCAGACTCTCGACAGAAGCCGGAGGTCCTTGAAGGGTCTGTCGCACGAGTGCCACCAAGGCTTGATGCTCAAACGGCTTGGAAAGAAAGGGGAGGGTCCCCCGGCGAATGCCGTATCCTGCCAGTTCCTGGTCGATATTGCCAGACATGAGGATCACTCGCAGGTCGCAACGCATGCGGAGCGCGCGGATGGCAAGCTCATGGCCATGGACGTTGGGGAATTCGTTGTTGCCGGATGCAAACGAAAACTCCGGCGGGGGTAGGACGAGATCAGTCAGCAGCAGATGAATGGGTCCCGGATGATTCTTGCACATCTTCAGGGCCTCCGAGCTGTTTGTCGCTGGCAAGACGGAAAACCCAGCTTGCTCGAGGATCGTGGTACAGAGCTGCACGATGGCCGTGTCATCGTCGACGGCTACGATTGTCTGTTTCGTCGATTGCGGTGAAGCGACATCTATCTTGGACATGGCGACGCTCCTAGCTTACGTGGAGCACACTATATAGTAATCAGAATAGTCCCGCCCTTACTATTCCGCCAGCAAAAGATGAATTGTCTTTCAAGATACAGACTATGATCGAAACGAGTAGCTCCGGACGATGTTGCGCCCAGCCACATTCCTGTTCATATCAACGCCGGTGCACCGTGAGGGGTGGGGCCATTCTCCTTTAGGGCTCACTGGGCTTCTGATCGCTCCTTCAATCTGGCGAGCCGCGTCTTGTCGAGCGCCACAAACACTGACTTCTCCTGAGACACCGTCACGGCGCCTGGTGCCTGCCCCTTCGCTTTCTTGACCCACTTTCGACGGGTATAGATGATATCGCCCTTTCCGCATTTCTTGAGATCGCTGTACAGCAGGGCCAACGTCGCCGCTTCGAGTAGGGTTTCCGGAGGTACGTCAGCTCCTTTTTCGAGGCGCACCACCACATGTGAACCGGGAGCGCCCTGAGCATGGAGCCATAAATCGTCGCTCTTCGCCATCCCAAACGTCAGCTCGTCGTTCTCTCGCGCGTTTTTTCCGACATACATCGCCAAACCGTTTGATGAGGTGAAGCGGCGGAACGGACCTCGACGTTGTTCCTGATGGCCCTTCCCCCCGCCTGTCCGTGAGAGGGTTCGTGCGCGCATTATCGGATGGGGTTTGTCTGGGGGTTGCCATGTTCCCTGCTCGATGGCAGCTAATTCTCGCTGCAGAGTCTCCAATTCCTTCCGCCCTTCTTCGATGCGCGGGTGCAGCTCCCGCTCCGCAGCCAGGTGTTTCCGATGCTTTCTGAAGTAGCCGTCCATATTGCCCTGGGGAGTTTTGGTTTGGTCGAGCGGGATCGTCAAATTAGGAAGCCCCTCATCAAAATAATCCACCAAGGTTACCTCGGTCTGGCCTTTGCGGATGGTTCCGAGGTTCGCCTTGATGAGTTCGCCATAACGGGCGTAGGCATTGTACTTCTCTGCATTTGCGAGGTCTTCATGCCAGGCCTCAATGCGCCGGCGGAGCTTCTTGATGGATTTCCTGAGTATCCCTGCCCGGACTGTACGCGCGGTCTCCACGACCGAAGCGGCTTCTGTGCTGTGGTAGTGGGCGTCGATGGCAGCCGACAAAGGAAATGGTGATTCTGGGTTGTCCTGGCTGAATCGTGCATGGTCTGTGATCCTTCGTTCTCGTTGTTGGTGAGCTGGAGGAACGTATAGCTGTCCCACAAGATCTTTCAATCCGTTCAGGTCGCGTCTGATACGGCCTGTGCCATCGAGCACGAGGAGATTCGATCTTTTTCCTGTCAACTCTGCAACTAACCAACCGGCACCTTCCTTGGCGGTCAGCGAGAGCCGAACGACCCGGTCTCCTTGAATCTGTTCGACCAGATCGATTCGTGCCCCTTGGAGATGGGCGCGAAGAAATTGACAGAAGGGTGGAGGAGTCGGCGGATTCTGAAAGGTTGCTGTGGTGAAATGAAGACGGGCGGTTTCTGGGTGGCATGAGATCAGGAGTCGGTGCGTCCGTCCCGGCGCGCGAATTTCCAGCACCAGTGTACGATCCGTCGGCTGGTAAATTTTTTGAATCCACCCGCCCGCTAGAATTGGCGCGATCTCCTCGACGACTGCCGCAAGCTCTGTCACAGTCAGCGCCATAACCTGCCCATTTCAGTTTTTCTCGCAAGGGACATTTCCGTCACAGTCGCGGCCATTTTGGCAGAATCTGCATGTCGATGCACCGGTCGATTGAATGAAATAACGCGCTAGCCGCCGGATTTGTGCTGTGGCATCACGTTTGCCTTATTCAATATCAGAAGTTGTGCGGCCTGCATTGTTTTCAGGGATGACCGTTCAAGCGTAGGGTTAAAGAGTATTCCATCTCGGCACAGGAGGGTCCCATGCAGTGTCTCAGATGTGACGGTCTTATGGTTGCCGATAACTTGATCGACATGCAGGAGAGCAGTATTCCGATGTGGATGAAAGGATGGAGATGTGTGTCCTGCGGGAACATTGTCGATCCGCTCATTCAGCGACATCGAATGATCCAACAGGCGGGAGCGTCGCGCTTGCTCGGAAAAGAGGCGGCCATACCGCGGCTTAGTCACGCGCTTAAAGCTACGGCCTAAGTGTGGGGTCGGTGTTGGTCGACACACCGATAAGATCTCATCAATATGATTGCGGTTCTGCTCCGAGCCTTCCGGTGTTCCACACGTTCCTCTTCCTAGTTGTCGGTGTTCCATGTTGTTCATCGGGCTGTATGTTTCGGACCCTTGTTCAGGGGGATTGACGGGGCTTATTTGGTCTGCTCTGCCGGGAACGATAAATAACTCGACAGGTTGGAGGTGGTACGGAGGCTTGCTCTAGTCAGGCATTTCTCTTGCTGCTAGACCTCTTCATGAAACTCGACTCTACGATAGAACCCTCCGAACTGACGACTGTCCGAGCTTGTCGTTGGCGCAATTGGTTGCATGTCATGGCCCTCAGCCTGCTTCTGACCGGGTCCTTTCTATTGCAAGGTTGCCTCGCAGGAGCCTGGGTGGCACTCGTGGCGCTGGATTCAACGAGAAGCAGTAACGTGACCTTTTGGCCGTTCGAGCAATCATGGGTGGCGCAACAGGACCAATCGGGCGATGCTGTCTACTATTCGAAGGTGACGAGCGTCGCAGTTCTTCCTATTGAGGGCGATCCGGAGATGGGTGCGCGGCTTGCTACATTGTTGCAGCAGGAAACAACGTTACGCGTCGAGTCGCCGGAGACCGCTGCGACCGCAATCTCCGCAGCCGATCCGCGTTTGGCAACAGGCGATGATGCAGATCGTGGTGCCTTGGCCAAAGAAGTCACGCGGGATCTGGGAGTCGATACCGTTCTCGTCAGTCGCGTCGCCGGTTCGCCCTCCCATCCGAGTGACTGGGGGTGGAAAGGAGAGGGCTCCCGACGCCTGTATCTATACCTCGTCGATCACAATGGCCATCTGCTCTGGAAGGATGAACTGCCCTTCACACTGGTGAAAGGCGCTGCGCCGGGGCTCGCAGCATCCGTGCAGATCGATCTCGGCCATCACGTGATGCAACACGTCAAAGAACTGCACCTTGATGAACTCGGCTACCTACCGAAGAAAGTCTCCTAGCCCTTCTTGCAGCGCTCCATCTCCTCCGGTACAGTCTGACTCCAAAATCCCGGAGCTTGCGTTCTCCATGCCATTGCTCGATGTGCCATTGCTGGCTCGTCTTCAGGAAGAGTTTCGCCTGTCGATGAAGCGACTCCTGGGCGATCTCTGCCTGGATTTGGAGAACCAATATGCCGACATTGCGAAATCGTTCGCCCTGCCGGTGGCCTACTTCCGGTTCCTCGGGCAAACGCTCGAACGGGATGCATACGCCCATTGGAAAGTCGTCGGCTGGATCGAAGCGTTAAACGACCTCGTCTACTTCATAGATCTGCTGCAACAGTTTCGAGAGGAGCAGAATCCTCGTGATTTCGCGGCGGAGGTATTCGCCGAGTGCGAAGAAAAGTTCTTTGAGAACAGTTATCTGGACGACCTGTTTCCACGAGGGATCTCTCAGGCATCGGGACTCGAGCGTCGACTCAACCAACTCTGTACCCGTCTTGCGCAGGAGCTGACACAGGAATCGTTCTGTCTCGTGCCGGGACTTCCGATGTTGTGGTGCGCCTCTCGCAAGATCCCCTCCTGGACCGCAGAGGTACAGCTTGGCGACAACGTCGAACGGACAGAGACCGCCGGAACAATGGCTGTCGGGTTAGGGGGCGGTGCCTACGAGGCTCCTTCCTCGGTGAAGGAAGCTCTCAAGCAATCATCCGGCCAGGCTACCATTCAAGTCCAGCCCCGAGGGTTGTCCTTGAAGATCGGACGAACCGTGACGCCTCTATGCATGGTGAGAGGTCATCGGTTGGAATGGAGCTGGACGCTCCGGCCGCCTGTCATTGCGGTGGAAACTCGACTCGGGACCATCACAGTTGGGCCGACGCTCATCTATGGAAAGGATCGTCAACCTCGTACGGTGACTCCCACGTCAGCTGATCAGGTGAAACGAATCAAACAGGCGTGGGAAATCGTACAAGAGGCCTGGCCGGAAGGACAGGAAGTCCTTGCGCTCTTAACCGCTCGGATCATCCCGCTCAAGGCCAAGGGCGTCGTCAGCTTTAGTTATCGCCATCGGCCAGGACTATCCTTTATTAACTGCTTCGACCGGGATGACCTCGACCTGATCGACGATTTGATCCACGAGAATAGCCATCACCACCTGAATCTTTTATTGCGTAAGCATGTCATGTATCACGGCGATCGCAATCAGCAGATCTTCTACTCTCCCTGGCGCCGCAGCCTGCGTCCGATCAGAGGCATTCTCCATGCGGCCTTTACGTTTACGATGGGTGCCATGCTCTTTGAACGACTATCAACGTGGGCGTCTGGGCGGAGTGGGTCGGCTCGATGGAAACGAGCAGGACTGAGTTCACTCGATCTGGAGCGAGCCAGGTTTCGCTGTCTTGAGGAAGTGGAATCCGTCCGCTACTCGATCCAGGATTTGGAATACGCCAGTTGGCATCTCAAATGGCTTACCGGCTCAGGCCAACGACTGGTCAAGCAGTTGGTTGAAGGGATCGAACAGGTCGAGCAGAATATTGCGACCCACAGAACAGCAGTCCTCGCCTCAAAATTCGGCCCAGCCCTCCGCCGCCATGTGAAGGAACTCCAGCAAGCCCGCCAAACCTACGGGCCAGTGAAACTTGGCAAGGCATGACTCCTATGCCATCAGACGCTGAAATCATTGACCTTCAACGCGCTCTTTATACCTCCAGAAATCCAACTCGTCGCTGGCTGCACACTTCGCGACGGGACATAATAATAGATGCCGTGCGTCAATGCGCATTGCGAGGTGCCAGAGGCCGAGCCCTTGAGGTGGGTTTTGGTTCTGGTGTGTATCTTTCAACCCTAGCCGAGCAGTTTGAACAGGTGGTGGGGTGTGATGTGGAATCGATTTATTTGAATCACTCCAAGCCATTAGCATTGAAATACCCCAATCTGTCTTTGGTCTACGATGACATCACTTCTACCAAGCTCCCTCGATCAAGCTTTGACCTGGTTCTTTGCACCGAAGTGGTTGAACACATGTCCGATTCAGCCGTCGCACTCGCGAACATGCACGATCTTCTTAAGCCAGGGGGCACGTTAGTGCTCTCCACACCGCAACCCTACTGTCCGCTGGAGATGGCAGCGAAGATAGCGTTTCTACCTGGGATTATTCATATGGTCAGACTGATTTATCAGGAGCCGATCCTTGAAACGGGTCATATCAATCTGATGTCGTCACAGAAAGTAGTGGGTCAGTTAGAAAGGGCTGGATTTACGATCCGCGAGACGTTTAAGTCCGGCATGTATCTGCCATTCATTGCTGAATTTGCTGGCCAGCGGGGATTGCAACTGGAAAAGTGGCTGGAAGGAAAACTCAAACGAGGACCATTGGATTGGTTGCTATGGACACAGTACTACATTGCGGATGCCTGATGGTTGGGACGAGCAGCAGGCTGCTCAAAAGACCAGTCAATGAGACCACAGGCGAGGCAAGAGCGGGAGGCGTATCATCCGTGGTACATCGAGAACTCTAGCGAGCAGAAAACGAAAGAAATTGGGGGCTTTTTTCAGCAGCCGCTAAGGCTCGACGGTGACATCCACAAATGCCGGTACCGAATCCGCCCCCTTTTTATCCGTCACTCGCAGCTTGAACCGGTAGGTGCGCTTCTCTGACACGGTCGGCGCCAGGAACGACGCTTCGGCGTTATTCACATCCAGCAGGGCAATCTTGCTTCCGCGTACCTGACTCCACGCATAGTACAGTGCTTCACCTTCCGGGTCTCGACTCTTTAACCCGCTCAGCTTCACCTTCGTGCCCGCTTTGACGGTCTGATTCGAACCGGCATCCGCGACCGGAGGCTCGTTCGGCTCCTCGTTCACTTCGACTGTAACATCGAGCGCTGCCTGTTTGCCGCGGTTGGTGACCGTGATCGTCGTCTTCCCGTTGCCGACAATCTGTAGCAGACCGCTCGACAGTACCTGAATGACTTTCGAGTTCGAGGACTGATAGCTCGTGCCGCTGCCAGTGGTGCTGATCCGGCGGGTCACGCCATCGGTAAACTCACCCACCACGGGCAACTCGAAGACCTTGCCCATTGAATCGACATGCCCGAATGCGGAGGATTGCCCTGTCCGTCCGAGTTGCAAAGGCTTATCCGTTTCGAATTCGATAGTGGTGAGGGAGGCCGAGGGCTCGACGTTTACGAGGACTTCATCGAAGACAGACCTCGTTCCCAATCGTCCCCGTGAAATTTCGGCGACCGCCAGCAAGCGCATGGGTCCGATGCCGTCCTTCGGCACGCGCAGCTTACCTCCAAAAGCCGGGTCCTGGTCGGCGAGTCCGATGAGTGCAACAGGCGCAATGATCGATCCCATGGCCGTCGCGTCTTCCTGCTCCACCAGAGTCTCATCCTGCTCCCCGTACCAATAGTAGCGGACCTTGACGATGCCGGAATCTTTGCCGAGGTCTACGCGAGCGGTGACGGTTGTGCCGGACGTCAGCTTTGCCGCTTCCGCCGGCTCGATGATCTTGAAGGCCCATGCAGGCGAAGACAGACTTAAAGACATCGCTACTGCCAAGAGAAAACAGCGTTGCGGCCATGTTTCACGTTTCACAATCACCTCGTCAGATGGAAGGGGACGTCGGTCAGGATGACACGATCTTTGAACAGCAATGACGCCTTCAATAGGAGGGCCCGCTGGTTGTGCAGGATGTTCTGCCACCAGCGCGCCGGAAGAATTTCAGGGATCACGACAGTGACCCAGGTGTCCGGCTCCTTTTCCAAAATCTCCTCGAAGTAGTCGAGGAGGGAACTCAGAATGGATCGGTAAGGGCAGGACAAGACGACGAGGTTGACGCCGCATCCCCACTGGGCCCACTGCATTTCGAGTTTGGCCGTGTTTTCCGGGTTTACGTCGACTAACACCGCCCGAATTTCTCCTGGCCGGCTTCGGGCATAGTCTACCGCGCGGATGACGGCACGGTTGACCCCGCTGATAGGAATGATGACGATATTGCGCCGGGGCATCGGAGGACGGCCTCCTCGTCGGTCGAGTGTGATCTGGTCGGAGACAGCCTTATAGTGCGCGTGAATGCCTCGGAACATCATGATCAGGATTGGAATCAGCACGATGACGATCCAGGCGCCGTGCATAAACTTAGTGCTGGCGATGATCGTGGTTGCAATGGCGGTGGCGGCCGCACCGAGGCCATTAATGAGAATTTTCTTCCGCCAGTGAGGTCCCCGCTTGCCCAGCCAGCGACGGACCATGCCGGCCTGCGAGAGGGTGAACGAGAGGAATACGCCGACGGCATAGAGCGGAATAAGTGCGTGGGTGTCGCCGCCGAATATGATGATGAGGGAGCAGGAGAAGACTCCGAGGATGAGGATACCATTGGAGAATACCAGGCGGTCGCCCATGAGCTCCATCTGGTGGGGCATGTAGCTGTCGCGGGCCAATAACGATGCGAGGCGCGGAAATCCGGCGAAGGCACTGTTCGCCGCGAGCACCAAGATCAACATCGTGGAGCCTTGCATCAAATAGTAAAGGAATCCTTCGCCGAAGATGGCACGTGCAACCTGCGAGACAACAGTTTCATTCTCTTTCGGCAGGACGCCCAAGTGATACGCCATCGTACTGATGCCGAGGAAGAGTGTCCCCAGGACGAGCGCCATCGTGATCATCGTGATGGCGGCGTTCTTCGGCTCCGGGGGACGAAAGGCCGGCACGCCATTCGAGATGACTTCCACGCCTGTGAGGGCCGTACAGCCCGATGAGAAGGCACGGAGCAGGAGGAACAATGAGACCGATTCAACCGCGGTTTGAGCCGCCATGCTCTGGGAGACTACCGGGGTGAGTTGTCCAAACAGGAGCTGAAATGTTCCGACGGCCAACATGAGGAGCATGGTCCCAATGAACATGTAGGTTGGGACTGCAAACACTTTCCCCGATTCCCGAACACCGCGCAAGTTGACCAGGAGAACGATCAGGATGGCAAACACGCCGAGAACCGTGCGGTACGGAAAGAGAAAAGGAATGGCGGAAGTGATCGCGGCAATGCCGGCCGCCACGCTGACCGCGACGGTCAGGACATAATCGATCATCAATGAAGCCGCTGCGGTGAGTCCTGGCCATTCCCCCAGGTTCGATTTCGACACGATATAGGCGCCGCCGCCTCCCGGATATTCGAAAATGATCTGGGAGTAAGAGAGTGTCAAAATCGCGAGCAGGAGAATGATCATGAGGCTGATCGGAATTGAGAAATGCGCAAAGGCCAGACTGGATGGAATAAGAACCAGGAGGATTTCTTCCGTGGCATACGCGACCGAAGACAGGGCGTCGGAGGAGAACACGGCCAGGGCCAGGCGTTTCGATAGCCGTTGGTGGGCAGCTTGAGCCGTCTTCAGCGGATTCCCAACGAGCCAACGCTTTAGAATCATAGATGTGATTATCGCACATAAGTGAAGGCGAGCGCATCGAAGAAGAAACTCTCAGACAGTCAGAGACCGAACAGCCGCACTCATCTATGCTGGATGTGGGACTCCGCATGAGAGGCAGCGCGGGTTGTTTCAACAGTCGTAAGGGACCATGGAGGGGTTGACTACTCTATGTGAAGTTCAGTATCTTTCGCCTTCTTATATGAAGATGACCACCCCTTCGTACTTGTAGGGGATGGGTATAATCGTGAATCATTCTTTCGCATGTAGGTTTCGCACGGATTATCTGCAGTTTAACTCACCATCTCAAGGAGGCCGGTCCATGTATCACCACCGGTTACATACAGGGTTTCGTGTTTCCTCCCGCGCGCTCGGTCTGATCGCGGGCGGAGCGCTACTCTGGCTCCCTCTCAGCGCGTCAGCTGAAACCTCCCCTACGCATGCTGAGCATGCCTCGTCGCAACAGACGGCGATGACGCACCAGCTGCCTGGCTGGGCGGAAAAACTCAAAGGTCAGACGATCATAGAGGACACCATGGAAGGAAGGAGCGGTCGCGCTCCGATGGTTGAACAGCAGCATCAGCGGATTATGGATCATATGGCCCAGGATCCACAGATGCAGGGTGTCAACACCGGGATGTACAACACCTCCTCCATGATGCACCAATATGGAGCGGGCGGGACGGACATGCTCCTCGTGTCCGATCCTCGCGTGGAGCCGGTGGCGATGACAGGCGGAGGAAAATGTCCGGCCACGGCCCCGGTAAAGCAATACAATATCTCCACGATCAACGTCGAGATCACGCTTAACCAGTGGCTCGATTTCTATCCAGGCTATATGTATGTGCTGGATGAGAATCTCGACAAGGTGCGCGCAGAAGAAACCAAGAACAAGGAAGCGCGCGATAAGGAAGGATTCGATCCAGGCGCCGTGCTTCCTGGCGTGCAGGCTCAGTGGATCCAACCCCTCGTCTTCCGTGCCAATCAGGGTGACTGCGTCAAGATCAAGCTCTCGAACAAGCTGGAAGAGGGCGGGGGACCGGTCAGTCTGCACATCCATGGGTCGAGCATGGTGGTAAGCGCGACCGGAGCCGCAGCGACGACGACCAACTCCGATGCGATCGTCGAAGAAAAGAAGACCGGCGAGTTCGAGTGGTATATCAGCCCGAGCACCCAGGAAGGTGTCCGCCAATTCCATACCTATAGCCAAGACCGTGAGCTGACGGTGATGGGATTGTTCGGTGCGTTCGTCGTGGAGCCGCGCGGGTCGACCTATCTGGAACCGCTCGGTGAAGGCGATCCCACGCCGGCTTCCAGTGGGTGGCAGACGATCATTAAGAACGGCACCGGTCCGGACTTCCGCGAGTTTGTGCTGATCTATCACGAAGTCGGCGACGAAGCGTTCCGCCCGCTCAATAAGAAGGGCGACTTCCTGCCGCAGCGCGATCCGCTGACCGATGCCTATCGTCCTGGTGGCCGCGCGATCAACTATCGTAGCGAGCCGTTCGGCATCAACAACATGCATGTGCAGCACGAGTATTTCGGATTCGAAGACGAGTCGATGGGGTACAGCTCCTATACGTTCGGCGATCCCTCTCCGACGATTCCCCGTTCCTATATGGGCGATCCGGCCAAGTTCCGGCTTGTCCACGGTGGATCGGAAGTGTTCCATTCGCACCATCCGCACGGCGGGACCATTCGGTGGCCGCGCAGCCCGCGGGCGATCGACGACATGAACCTTTGGGCGACCGCAGTGAACGGTCCGGTGAAATATCCCGTGATTCGTGCGAAAACGGACCGGGTTGACGTCGAAGTCATCGGTCCTTCCGAAGCACTCGACCTCGAGACGGAGTGCGGGTCTGGTCTCTGCCAGCAGCTGGCCGGCGACTTCCTCTTCCACTGCCACGTGGCGCACCATTATGTGGCAGGCATGTGGGGCTATTGGCGCGTGTACAACACGATCCAAACCGGCGATATGCGGAACGACGTGATGCCGGATCTGCGTGAGTTGCCGGATCGCAAAGGCCGGATCAAGACTCCGATCTCGTCGGACAAGTTGATCGGTCAGACGGTCGATTGGTTTGGCAAGCAATTCACGATTAGCGACAAGGGCAAGACCAACTGGACCACCAACCCTGCCACCATCACGGTCAAGGATTGGGTGGCGATGCAGATGCCGACGATGGGTAAGCCTGGCCACAAGGATGATGAGAAGGGTCAGCTTGTGTCATACGATGCGACGGTGTTGGATTGGGCTTGGGAAGGCAATCGTGCGATGAGCGAGAAGGAGAGCACGACGGACAATCCCAAGTACAAGTCCACCCATCCGGGTAAGCGGCATCCGATCATGTTTGAGCCGTTGACCGGCAAGGTGGCCTGGCCGCACCTGACGCCGCATTTCGGCAAGCGGGTGATGTTCTCCCCGAACCACGTGGGCGCGCCTTGGTTGGAGATGATCCGCCGGGATGCGAATGGGGATGAGAGCAACGACCAGGCAAAGCCTGGTGAGAACGGCGTCTGGAGCCTCTGTCCGGAGAATGCCGGACGGAAGAACTTCAACGTGCACTTCATCAAGTTGCCGATCAAGATTGCCAAGGCGCAAGGCAAGGAGCCGCCGGTGATCGATCCAAACGGATTGATTTATGTGCTCCATGAAGAAGAAGCGGCGATTCGGGCCAACGACGACCTGAAGTATCCGTTGGTCGTGCGCGGCAATATCTATGACTGCGTCGATTGGATGCTGACCAGCGAGTGGGACGACGACGACTATACAAACTTCCAGTCGTCGAAGATCAACACGCACTGGCATTTCCTCCAGTTCGATAACCAAGCGTCGGACGGCGTGATCACCGGCTTCTCCTACGAGCAGTCGGTCCGTCCGTTCACGATGTTGAAGAAAGACAACAAGAAGGGCTTGCCGCTCCCGATGAACACGGTGTTGACGGCAGCCGCGAAGAAGGGTGCCGCATCCTTGTCCGTCAAGAATGCAGGACAGTACCATGTCGGCACGCTGATTCTTGGTCGGCGCCGATAATGTGAAGGGCAATGAACTCTGCCCGCATCAAGGACGATCAAGCGGCAATACGATCACTTTGACGAAGGGTTCAAGAACGATCATCCGGCGAACGACATCGTGACGGTGGAGTTCGTTCGGCAGCGATTCTGGGTCGATGCGGACGTGGGGACCGTGTTCTGGCACGACCATGCATTCGGTGCGACCACATGGCCGCATGGCGGCTTCGGGACATTCATCGCTGAACCGGTCGGATCGACCTATCATGATCCGAAGACGGGGAAGGCGATCCGGAGCGGTCCGATCGCGGACATTCGCACGGTCGAGCCGGTCGGTCATGGGGTGAACAACAGCTTCCGTGAATTGATGGTGCAAGTGCACGATACCGTGCCGCATACCGTCAACATCGTGACTGCGGGCAATCCGCCAGGGCAGCCGATCGAAGTGGCCCTTGAAGCGGGTAAGACCGTGTCGTTCATGATGCCGGACAAGCTCTACATGACGCCGATGCCGTTCCTGAACGGCGGGACCCATACCACCGGGAGCGGGTTGAACTTCAGGGCTGGTCCGATCGCCCAGCGGTTGGCCACCAATCCGGATATCTCGCAGGCGTTCAACAGCCAGATTCATGGCGATCCATACACGCCGCTCCTGAGGGCCTATGCGGGAGACACGATGGTGTTCCGTCTCCTCCACACCCTCATGAACGAGACGATGACCTGGACCATCTCCGGTCATACCTTCCTGAGTGAACGGTATGCGGGCGATGCGAACCGGAAGAATTCGATGCACATCGGGATTGCGGAGCGCTACGACCTCGTGGTGCCGCAAGCCGGTGGACCGCGGTTGCAAGCGGGCGACTACATCCACTTCAACGGCCGGTCCTCGAAGTTCTCCGAGGGCGCCTGGGGCATCATCCGTGTCTATGACAAAGAACAGGCCGATCTGAAAAAGTTGCCGGCCGGGTTCTCCGTCAAGGGCGAGATCCCCAAGGCGATGCCGGTCTGTCCGGCCGACGCCCCGGTGAAGAGCTTCAACGTCGTGGCCTTGGATTATCCGGCGATGAAATTCAACGCGAAGGCGCCTGAGTCCATCGAGGTGGACTTCGAGCGGAAGATCCAGATTAGCAATCCCGAGGCCAAGATCTTTGCCTTGGAGGAAGATGCCGCGAAAGTGGCGGGCGGTATGCAGCCGATGCCGCTTACGCTTCGCGTGAACATTGGAGATTGTGTCAAAGTCAATCTGAAGAACAAGATGAAGGAGAGCAAGGCTTCCTTCTCGGCGATTGGATTGGCCTTCGATCCGAAGGATTCGATGGGCGCGAATGTCGGCAACAACCCAGGCGATCAGACGATTGCTCCTGGGGCCGAACGGACCTATACCTACTACGCGGATCCGTTCAATGGTGAAACCACATCTTTGGTGTGGGATTGGGGCAATGTGATGGTCAACCCGCGCAACGGGTTATTCGGAGCGGTGGTGGTCGGCCCGAAGGGATCCAAGTACCGGGACCCGAAGACCGGAGCCGATCTCACCAACAAGAATGCCTGGGCGGCCGACGTGATCATTGATCGCTCGTTGCCGGGGAACGAGACGCGTCCGAACTATCGTGACGTGGCGTTGTTCTTCCAGGACGAAGACAATATCATCGGCACGAGCTTCATGCCGTATGTGCAGAACGTGGCTGGTCTGACCGGCGTGAACTATCGGTCGGAACCCTACAAGTATCGTGAGGAGCAGGGTTGCTCGTTGGGCAAGATGTTCCAGCCTTGCAAAGCGGACAAGCCGGAAGACCCGGCCACTCCGCTCATCGAAGCACATGCAGGTGATCCGGTGCGTATCCATGTGATCGGGGCGAGCAATGAGCAGAACGGGATGTTCAGCGTCGAAAAACATGAGTGGCCGATCGAACCTTTCATGCGCGGTGCGGACATGATCAGCGTCGTTGAGTTTGCCGGTTCGGAAGTGCTCGATGCATTCGTGCCGTCTGCCGGCGGACCGTACCGCCTGCCGGGCGACTATGTGTATAGCAACCAGCGGTTGCCATATTCCCAGTCCGGGCAGTGGGGCTATGTCCGTGTGTTGCCGTCCGGCGATACGCGGTTGCTGCCTCTTGCCGGCGCCGGTGCAGGAATGAAGAGCGCATCGGTTGAGCAACCGGCGCAACTCATCCCGGTCGCAGCGAAGTAAGATCGAGCGTCCTGCCGTTCGCAGGATGTGGCGAATCAGGAGAAGGGGGAGGCCGACGGCTTCCCCCTTTTTCTTTGGGGAGTCGTTTGATACGATGGCGAGTACTATGTCTCAGGCAGTGTCATGGTGAATCGTGGAGGACTCATGAGAGTGTTGTGTTTCATGTTCTGTGCGGTGCTGCTGATGGGGGCCTCCGCTGGGAATGCCTATGATGAAATTCAGGTGACCGACGGGGGGACGATCTCCGGGAAGGTCACGATGGTGGGAGCGAAGCCCACGCCCAAGGGATTCAACCTGATCACGTTTCCCGATCCCGTCTATTGCGGGAGGATTTCAACGGGGACAGGCTGGCGGGTCCTGCAGGAGTTTAAACTCGCACAGGATGGCGGGTTACAAGATGCCGTGGTGCTGCTGACGGACGCGACCAAAGGAAAGCCTTTTAAGTTCGAACCCCCGACGATTGAAGCCAGGGACTGCCGGTTTCTTCCGTTTGTCAACGTGGTCAAAGATCGATCAGAGGTGAATGTCGTGAACATGGATCCCGTGTTTCATGATATTCAGGCCTATGAAACCTCGAATCTCGGCCCCAGAGTGCTCTTTAACACGCCGTTGCCGATGAACCCGCACCACCAACGCAATGTCGGGGCCAATACCCATGAACATCTGGCGGGCCAGCCGATGACGGAAGTCATTCGTATGACGAAAGACCGTCGGATTTTTGTCATGCAGTGCGGATTCCATGCCTATATGGAAAGCTGGGGGTTGGCCGTCGACAATCCATACTTTGCCACCACGCAGGCCGACGGGACATTCTCGATTGATGACGTGCCTCCAGGGGACTACACATTGGTGGCGTGGCACCCTGGCGTAGGTACGATGATAGAAAAGAAAGTGTCAGTTCCGGCTAAGCAGATGGTCAAAGCCGATTTTTCGTTCGAATCCCCCAAGGGACGGCGTTCCGCCCATGAGATCGAGGAAAATCCTCACTTCGGGCTGGGTTCACTGGGTAAATCCATCGATATTAAGCCGACCCTGGAACGACAAGTCCCCTAGCGATTCGTGCAGTGACGAGAGGAAGCCTGCTCATGATGGCTATAAGGATTCTACGATCGACGAGCCTGGCGGCCGCGGCGCTCATGCTAGTAGGGAGCATCGCGGTATGTGGGCCGGCATCGGCGTACGATGTGATCGACGTGCAGCATGGAGGGACGATCGAAGGAACGATCAGGCTCGATGGCGCAGTGCCGGAGCCGAAAGGGTTCAACCTCATCACTTTCCCCGATCCGGCTTACTGTGGACGTATCTCCAATGGTCGAGGCTGGCGGTTGCTCCATGATTTTGTGGTGAATCAAAGCGGCGGGTTGAAGGATGCCATCGTGTTATTGGAAGGCGTTGAAAGTGGCAAACCATTCGAACTGTCCGTTCCGCTGATTGAAGCAAGGGATTGCCAGTTCGCTCCCTTCATGACCGTGGTTCGGAACGGTCATGCGGTGGAAGTCATCAACATGGATCCGGTGATGCACGATATCCAAGGGTACGAAACCTCGATCGAAGCCGGCGCGCGTGTATTGTTCAACACACCCTTGGTCATGAATCATCAGCACCACCGCGGCGATATCCATGCGATGCACAACCATGCACCGGGCAAATCGTTGGTCGGGCCGGTCTATTTGAACAAAGGGCGGCGGACGTTCTATGTGCAATGCGGCTTCCACGCCTATATGGAAAGTTGGGCGATGGCCGTCAATAATCCCTACTACGCGCTGACCGATGCGAACGGGGCGTTCACCATCGAGAACATCCCGCCCGGTACCTATCAGTTGGTGGTGTGGCATCCTCAGACCGGTCCTGGCATCACCAAAATGGTTACGGTCCAGTCGGATGGCAAGCTGGTCGAACATCTCTCCCTCTTCGCTCCGAAGGGAAACCGTTCCGCCTTCCAGGTGATGGATAATCCCCGCTTCGGCCCAGACACGCTGGGGCACGCAGTCGACATCCAGCCACTCGTCGAGTATCAGCACTGAGCGCCCATGTCCATACCCCTGGGTGAGAAGGCCTGCACGTGGGGGCTCTGCCTCGGGCTTGTCCTGTTGGGGGGACAGGAGGGGATGCCTCGGTATGCGGCGGCTGACAATGCAGCCATTCCCTCAGTGGAGTTTTCCGGTTCGCTAGTGAAGACGGTCAAGGGGCGGCGATACCAGGCGCAGGTGTTTGCGAAGGAAGATCGTTTGCGGCTGGAGTACAAGTATGCGATTCGAACCGAGCGTGGGTATGCGGCAATCGAAATCATCCGGCTGGATAAATCCGAAACCTGGTATCTGCTCGCGCAACAGAAGGAACTCCTGGTGACAGGGCTGGACCCGGAAGATCTACTCCCGATTCGCCCTGCGTTGCCGGGGGAGCGAGAGCGAACCCTGGTCGGAGAGGCGATGGCTGCTGGTCGGGCAGCCAAGCTCTTCGATGTTCAGACAGACCATCATGGTCGAGTCGAGCGCTTCTATGAATGGGTGGATGTGGGCACGGGCGTGGTCTTGAAACTCGTGAGCCGGGATCGAGAGTGGTCGTTTGAGTATGAACGGTTCAGACTGTCTCCCCAGCCAGCCTATTATTTTGAAGAGCCGCTGGGGTACCAAAAACGCATGTCGACGACCGCGCCTCGAAGAGAAGGGCAATGAGACCATGAGTGCACTGAAGACGCGCAGGCGTTCACATCGTCGGAATCTGCTCGTGGCGGCTGCGATTGCCTGGTTGAGTCTGTGGAGTGGATCAGATCAGGCGGTGTTGGCAGCCGGGACTTCATCTATCCCGAAGGCCACGCAAGAGGCGTTCGACAAAAAGCAGTATGAACAAGTGCTCGAGCAGTTGGCCAGGCTGGAGAAGGAACAGGGCGCCGCTCCAGACGTGCGCCGGCTCAAGATCCGCTCCTTTCTCAAACTCGGCAACCCCAAGGATGCGCTCGGCGAATATGACAAGTTGGAACTCGCACTCAAGCAGGATGAGGTACCCCTGCTTCGGGAGGTGGCGTTGGGGTTCATCGTCGTCATGGTGAAGGACATGCGCGATCAAATGCGCGGTGCCGCGTACACCGCGCTGAAAGAGGTGGATTCGGACGAGGTTGTCCCCTATTTTGAGGATGGCTTAAGCGATGGGTCTGGACCGGTCCGTGTTCTCGCGGTCGAAGGGCTCGGCCGATCCGAGGCGGGTCGGAAATCAGCGAAATTGCGCGGAGCGATCGAAGATCAAGCAGGGTTGGTGAAGGCACGTGTGGTGAAAGTGCTTGGCCGAACGGGAGATCCAGCCGTCATGCCGTTAGTCGAGTCGGCTACGCAGGACGAGGTCCCCTCGGTTCGCATTGCCGCGTATGGTGCCTTGATCAGGCTCGGCAAGAAAGAGGCCTGGACTCAATTGCAACAGGCGGCAGAGGTGCCGAATCCTGAGGATCGAGCAGAGGCGATTCGCACGATGGCTGAATTGAAAGACCAGCGTGGTGTCCCCATCATGATGGAGTCGTTGACCTACAAGCAGCCTTCTGTTCGTGGGGCTGCGGCCAGGGGGTTGGGACATCTCGGACGAAAAGAGGCGAGGGGGCAGATTGAGCTGTTACTGAAAGATCCTGTCCCTGCTGTCCGTGAGTCTGCGGCGAGCGGGGCTAGCAGAACTGGGAGGACCGGAATCGGTGCCCGCGCTCACGCAGGCGCTCAGTGACGGCAACCTCACCGTCCGTGCCTCAGCGATCGCCGCGTTGCTCCAGCTAGGCCAGCCCTACTCGACGGTGGCCGCCACGGCGCAATCTCTCGCCCAACAGAACGATACGGCCATGCGTGCTTCTGTGGCCTATGCCCTTGGGAAGGCGACCAAGGCCAACGCAGCAGGAGCGATTGCTCTCTTGACCAGTCTGACGGCAGATCCACTTCCTGGTCCGAAGATTGTGGCGCTCCGATCCCTCGGACATGTGGGTGACCGTGAAATGGTTCCCCTGATGAAGGACTCCCTCCACGATACAAACGATGCCGTGCGGGCCACTGGGGCAGGGGCGCTCCTTCACATACTTCAACAGAAGAAGTAGGCCTATCCATCAGATACGGCGACCCCTAACCAGGATGGGTGTCAAGTAGGGCACAATCGCCCCTTGTTTCAGATTGACAGGGTGGGGTAGAGTTTTGTATACAGGTTCGGATCTGAGCCTAGCCTCGCCAACGCGAATCTCAATTGCGATCGAGTCACAGGGCGGAATACGTTCCTGTTTCCCCTCAAGGCCGGTGGTAAGAGATAAGGGAACGAGAGAATACAATTAACTGATTGGTTGTTTGTTTATAACAAGGAGGCAGTCCCATGAAGAGTGCGTTATCAGTCATATTTGGCGTGGCAGCCGTCGCGTTCGTCGCGGCGCCTCTCACCTCGTTTGCAGCAGGCGGAACCATTGCCGGCAAGGTGACCTATGCCGGGAAGTCTGAAAAGAAGGAGTTTTCCTTCGCCAAGTTTCCGAACCCGAAGTTCTGTCCGAAAAACCCCCACAAGGAATTGATGGATGGGGACAAGCGATTCTTGCCCACTGTCGAAGTCGGCAAGGATGGCGGTTTGAAGAATGCCGTTGTGGCAGTTGTCGACATTGAGGACAAGGCGTTCGTCGATGGGTATGCAGGCACCGAGGTGGTTGCGGAATTCTGCGAGTTCCTGCCTTTCGCTGGTGTGGTGGTGAATAATAAGTCCTTCAAGGTTGAGAACCATGACGCCGATCCTGATGACCCAAAGTCCGTCCAGGGTGTGCTGCACAATCCTCATAGCTTTGTGGTGAAGGGTACAAGTTCGGCAACCGGCTTCAATATCGGTTTGGCGAAGAAGGGTGACAAGCTCGATAAGCCGGTGGTATTCCGTGGCGGCGCAGAGAAGGATGGGTTCTATCGTTTACAGTGTGACCAGCATGAGTTTATGCAGGGCTTCTTCCTGCCGGTTTCGAATCCTCACTTTGCGGTGGTGAAGGACGATGGATCGTTCGAGCTCAAGGATGTGCCGGCCGGCAAGCACAAGGTTGTGGCCTGGCATCCGTTTGCAGCCAAGGGCAAGAAGATTGAGTTTGAGGTGGATGTGCCTGAGGGCGGGACTGCCAACCTCAAGGCTGAAATCAAGTAAGCCAGCGTTTTATCTTGGCGGGGTATCCCGCAATCGAAGGGCAGCGGAGCAATCCGCTGCCCTTTGTGTTTGTGCTGTGTGCCGCGCCGAGCCCGCCGCCTTGCCTTTCAGTTTCCGATCTAGGTAAGATGCCGACTTTCAAAGCGATTTGCTTGAAGGGAATGGTGTGTCACGAGAACTCTCGCTCGCAGAAATCTTCCAGCTCGGATACTACTGGGAAACCAAAATTCTGCTCACAGCTGTCAAGCTGGATGTGTTTTCTGCCCTGGATGGGAAGCGGAAAACGCTCGACGAAGTGGCCGGTCGTCTCGGTGTTCATGAGCAGACGCTGGGACTGCTGTTGAATGCCCTTGTTGCGATGCGACTGTTGGAGAAGGACGGGGACTCCTATCGGAATTCGACGGCCGCCGGCACGCATTTGGTCCGTAACTCTGCCCAATATATCGGGCATCTCCTCCTGCTTCACGATGCGGAATGGAACAACTGGGGCAAACTGGAGCAGACGATCCGCACAGGCCAGCGGTCTGTCGACCGACATGTTTTCGAGACCGATCCTGATTTGGGCAGCAACGTGTTGGCAGTACTCCATCGAATTGGACAGCAGAGCGGGCCAGATTTTGCCAAGCGGCTGCAGCTGAGCGGGCCGGTTCGATTCCTGGATTTGGGAGGCGGAGCCGGGACGAACGCGATTGCCTTTTGTCAGGCCTATCCAGAGCTGACCGCCACGGTGTTCGATTTGCCTGCGACGCTCCGACTCACGGAACGAACGGTGAAAGAGGCGGGCTTGGAATCGAGGATTACGTTGCGTCATGGTGACTTTAACAAGGATGGACTCGGCGGCCCCTACGATGTCGCCCTGATGTCCGACATCCTGCACTATCAAGATTTTTCGGCGAACGCGGCGTTGGTGAAGAGGGTCTGGACCCATTTGGCGCCAGGTGGCCGGTTGGTCATCAAAGATCGATTTTTAAATGAGGCAGGAACCGGTCCAGCCTGGACCACTGCGTTTGCGGTCCACATTCTGGTGAACACGGAACGAGGCGGCTGCTACAAGACGGCAGATGCGTTGCAGTGGATGACGAATGCCGGCTTCTCAACCGTGAAAGAATTGGAATCGTCAGCGGTTGTGCAGGGTACAAAGTCAGCCTGAAGGGTGAATGTGCGAGAAGGAACATCATGCTTGAATGGCTGAAACAGCCGGGATTTTTTGGGACCCACGCCACGGTCGGGGCGGACATGAGTCAGCTCATGGCGACGCTCTTTACGGGGCTCTTCGTGATCGGATGGATCCAAGCGAAGAAGCGTCGGGCGGATGCCCACCATTGGATGATGTTGGGCGGGATGATCGCCATGCTGGGGTTCTTCGTCAGCTACTATCTCTTTCGGCAATTGGGCGTGCTGGCTTTTGAAGGGAAAGAGGGGTTCGGTGGATCTGAAGCCCTCTACCGCAATGTGTTCATCCCTCTCCTCACCTTTCATATCATCCTTGTGGTCATTGGATTGGTTATGGCGGTCTACATGATTGTGCTGGGGTTTCGTGCCCAAGTGATCGAGCAAGGGCGACGGATCTTGAGCGGTCGCGTCCTTCAGACGACTTGGGGGAAGATCGGTATGATCTTCGGTGTCCTCTGTGCGCTGGTGGCGGTCTACATACTGTATCTGGTGGCCGCAGATCGTTTTCGGATGGGACGGCTCGTTGTCTGGGTCGGACTGCTCACTCTTATCGCGATTGTATTTGCGGTGGAAATGGCGATCCAGCGCATTTGGCCGGACGGCGGGCATCGCCATCGAACGCTTGGGCGTTTTACGATGATCATCTACTGTATTCTGTTTATGACCGGAACTACCACCTATACGATGCTCTATCTCCTCTATCCGGGAAAGATTGGATGAGCAGGAACGCCGATCGCTGATGGCTGAGAGTGATGAACGTCCATGCTGACCTGTGGCTGTGGTCGTTGGATGCATACCGAGGGGATCGAAGAACGTGTCATACGATGATGGGACTCCCCAGTGGTTCATTCGGACGGAATGTCGCGGGTGTGGGCTCAAAGTAGGGGTCGATGTCCCTGCCGGTCAAATCGGCGGGCTGGTCGATCGGATGATGTGGACTGATGATGCGCTCCATCGGCTGGATCGCATGCCTCCTTATCTTGCTCCGCTCGTGCGCTGGGAGGTCGAGCAAGACCTGCGGGTGAGAGGAGAACGGGTCGTCACCTACGACACGTTGCTCCGCCCGAGGACCGGCGAACGCATCGAGTGGGAGCCTGAGGCAGAACGCCGCTTGGAGAGGGTGCCGGCACCGATACGTGCCATGGCACGCATTGAATTAGAACGGACAGCGGCCGATCGCGGCGAAACGCGCATCACCGTCGCGCTGATGGAAGAAGTGAAGGCGCGCTATTTCGGGATGGGTTCAGCCAAGCAGGCGCAATAGGCATTATGTTGCATCGAATGGCGTTACGAGTGTTACCCAGCCTCAGTCTGGCTGTCACAGAAGACGGCGTGCGCAAGCAAAAGCGGATTGTCATGTTTGTGCCTGGATTGGTGGCGTTCGTGGTCTATCGGTTGGCCAAGCTTCTGTTGCCGCTTTCTGAGCCGATCGTCTTGCTGATGGTGAGCGGTCTTGTCGCGTCGGTGACGGCGCTATTGACCTATCGCGTCGGCCGCGCCACTGGGTGGGGAAGAATCCTTCAAGAGGATGGGAGCCGTTTGCTCCTCTGGCTCGGCGGCTGGATCGGGTTTGTGTATGGGGTCCAGTTGTCACTGCTGGTCCTGGCCCTGCTCTGGCTCGTCGGGTATGACTATCTCGCACATCCGGATGGACCGGCCATGATGGCCATCATCATTTCCTGTACGGCTGTTGCGCGCGACGCCTTTGAAATTGGTCACGTGCGAAAAGTGGCTCTCATGGGCCGTCCGTTTCCGACGTTTCCCGATGGGACGGCCCTCCGCACGATGGTGGGCCATCATGCGGTGGAACTTGGTCCCTGGGTCGCAGTTGGTCTCGTCGTCGGTGCGCTGGGCGCGTCGTTGGGACACCTCGTCGAGGCGAATCAGGGAGCGGCCTTGGTCCAGCTGTCCGCTGTGGCTGTGCTGGGGGGCGTGGTCGCTCTCTGTGCCTACTTTGGCGGGCTTCGTCCACAGACGTCATGGGTTCAAGGGCTGTTGCAGACAAAGGCGAGCGAATTGCTGAAATATTGGTGGTGGCCTGGACTCGCCTTTGGAGCAACGTACTATCTGGTGGCGGCGGGATGTGTGATTTTCCTCTTGAGACAGCCGGGAATTCCCACTTCCTATGCCATGGCCAGTGGCGGATTTGTGACAGGCATGATGGCGCTGTATTGTTATTATCTCGGGTTTCGCCGGCAGGTAGAAGAACAGCAGGGACACACGATGTCGAGTGCCTTGCTCCGATGTCCGTTCGTCATGGGCATTCTTAGCAAATCAACTGGTGCAGGTGTCTCAATGCCGGCTGGTTCCGGCTCGAAGGTCTAGCAGGTCTAAGCGCATGGTCATGAAAAAGAGAGCGTACGGAGTAGTCGGATATTATGTTGTTCTGCTATCGGTGATCCTCGCAGCCTCGGGGATTGGGTGGGGACTTCATAGCCAGTCCTTTGCCGAGGGCACCACCGATCTGTATTTCAAGACACCAGGGACTCCCGAGGGGCCGCCAGCTCCTTCTCCCCAGGAGACCGTCTACTCGCGCATCGGATCGGTGGACAGTCGATTGCTCGTGTGGTTCGTCACGCAGCAACACACCTACTTCGGAGGCTTTGTTCTCGCGTTGCCGATTTTTTGTGTCTTGCTGGAATTCCTAGGGCTCAGCAGCAGAAAGCCAGCGCTCGCACTTCGCTACGATGGCCTTGCGCGGGATCTGGCAAAAGTCGCTCTTCTCGCGCTGTCGGTGACGGCCGTGCTCGGGAGCCTCATGCTGGGGATGTTTATCTCGTTCTATCCCAGCTTCATGAAATATATGGGCGGGACGTTCAAGGCCTTTATGCCGGTCTATGCGATCGTGTTTGTCGGAGAATCGCTGCTGCTTATTGTTTATTACTATAGCTGGAACTGGATGGCTGAGCCGGCCTTGAAGTGGGTTCACGCATCGATCGGCGCATTGACCAATGTGTTTGGGACGGCACTGCTGCTCTTGGCGAATGCATGGTCGGCCTTCATGATGGCTCCGGCCGGTGTTGATGCGCAAGGGCGGTTTCTGGGGAACGAATGGCATTTACTTCATTCGGCCCTGTGGAATCCATTAAATGTTCATCGTTTCCTGGCAGACATTATGTCCGGCGGCGCGGTCGTGTTGGCCTATGCCTGTTATCGATTTTTCACCGGCAAGACTGAAGAAGAGCGCGCCTATTTCGACTGGGTGGGGTACGTCTTCCTGTTTGTCACGGTCTGCGCGCTGTTACCGATGCCCTTCGCCGGCTACTGGTTGATGCGATCGGTGTACGCGTACAGCCAGAGTATGGGCGTGACGATGATGGGTGGGTTACTCACCTGGCTCTTTCGTGGTGCAGGCCCTCTTGATCGGCGCCCTCTTCCTGGGAGTGAACTATTACCTGTGGCAGAGTATGGCACGCCTTCGTGGAGGGGAACGATACCAGCATTACTACCAATTGCTGCTCGCCGTGCTCATGTTGTCCCTGTTTATTTGGCTCACGCCGCATACGGTCATGATGTCGGCCGGTGAAGTGAAGGCGATGGGCGGCGCGCAACATCCGGTAGTTGGCAACTATGGAGTGATGTCGGCGAAGAATGGCGCGGTCAACATCATGATTCTCGTGACGACCCTGAGTTTCATGTATTACCGTCGCGCCAATCGAACGATGGTCGTGTCCTGGGTCAAAAAAGGGAACATCCTCATCGGCACGCTGTTCCTTCTCGGCGCGCTGAACATCATCTGGCTCTCAGTGTATGGGTTCTATCTGCCGGCGAAGCTCCGCGTCGGGCTGTCGTCCCCGCAGGCTGTGACCACGTTGACGGTCCTTGTGATCGGTGTGGTGATCAACCGTATGATGCTCAAAGGGGCGCTCGTCCATGGGCCGGTCCAGTGGGGAAAGATTTCCGTCAGAGGCATGGTGGGCCTATTCGGGTTGGCTGCTGCATTCTCGTGGGTCATGGGGCTCATGGGCTATATCCGTTCCTCCGGACGGTTGGCATGGCATGTGACAGAGTTGATGGCCGATGTCTCTCCCTGGGCCTTTACGCCGGATTTGGCGTTTGCTGCGAAGATGGTGACGCTCAATATGGTGGTGTTCTGGGGCGCGGTGTTCACTCTCTTCTGGATGTGCCAGCGTGATCAGTCGCCTGTGATGGGGGAAGAGTTGGCCAAGGGAAATGCGACGGTACTGGCACCGTCGTCGTCGCAAGAGGCATAAACACCGAAAGGGTTGGTAGTATGAGGCGAGGGGTGATGATCCTGAGATATCTTACAGTCGGACTGGTGGCCTGGGGAAGCTTCATGGTGCAGGGTGCGGTCTCAGCGCAAAGCCAATCATTGATCTTAGAGGATTTTCAGACAAAGGAAGCGGACGGATTTCCCTCGAATTGGGATCATGAAAATCAACGAAGCCAGTCCAAGGGGCGGGATGCGTATAAGGTCCAGGCAGAGAACGGCGTGAATTTCCTGGCGGCGAAGGATGCGGGGCAGCGGATCAAGAAAAAGAAGATCGATTGGGACCCGAAGGCCTTTCCTGTCCTTACCTGGCGGTGGCGCCTGCATAAGGCTACGACGGAAAATGAGCCCATCGCGGCAATCTATGCTTCACTGGATACCGATCTGATGTTCATTCCGGTGTTTACGAAGTATATCTGGAGCGCCACCAAACCCGAGGGCACGTTGACCGAAGGAGGTATGTTCAGCGGCTCTGAGATCGTGGTGCAAAGCGGCGTGAAAGATCTCGATCAGTGGTTTGAGGAACGGGTGAACGTCTATGAGGATTTCAAGCGGATTCACCAGCATGAACCAGCTGCCAAAGCCTGGGGCATTTCGATCATCGCCGGGCCCGGCGTAGAAATCGATTTTGGTTCGATGGTCGCGAGCGCGGGGCACTAAACACATGGACCGTTGTTAGCATGACTGAGTCTGGCACGGAACAAGCGATACCGTTGAAATTGGTTGATATTTTATTCGGCGCGGCCGTGATGGGAACGGTCGGGACGCTCATCGGGCTCATTATGGGCGGCGGCATCATGCCGCTGGCGAGTGGGGTTGGGCTGGTGCTTGGCGGATTCATTGGATTTATGGGTGGGACGACGCTTCCTGGTGAGTATTTTGGTGGGAACTCTGTTGGGCGGGGCGCTGGCCTGGTTCATTGCCGGTCCGGAAAGAATATCAGTGGGTGCGGGGGCCGGCGCTGCCATGGGTGGATTTCTCGGTGTGCAGATCTCGATGTTGCTGGATATGCGCGCGGCCAAGAAAGCGGCATCCGAGACGGCTGATCCCTCCATGCCACGCACAAACGAAGGAGCATGAGACGCGATGGAAAATAGGGGAGTACTCATCGGCTCGATCATTTTTGTCTTTGCGTCGTTCGTTCTGATGATTAGCTTGATGGTCTATGAGTCCTACAAGGCGAAACAGATGAAAGCGCTAGTCCTGTCGATCAAGACCGAGCCTCGCGCTGTTGCCGATAGTGCATCCTCGCAAGATTATTCTATGTATAAAACGAAGACGGGTGATGAAGGCCGGGAAATGGTGCAGGTTCCCGAAGGCCCGTTCATCATGGGCAGCAAAGAGGGTGATCCGGATGAGATGCCGGAGCGGCAAGTGTTTCTGAAGGCGTTCTACCTCGACAAGAAAGAGGTGTCGCAAGAGGAATATGCCCGATTCGCCAAAATGACTAAGCGACCACTGCCAAAGATCGAAGTGTTTGAAGACGATCAATCCAAACTGCTGAAGCCGGAGTTTGCGGCGATGAGCGTGTCATGGGAGGAGGCGGTGGCCTATTGCAGGTGGGCGGGCAAGCGCCTTCCTACCGAGGCAGAATGGGAAAAAGCCGGTCGTGGCGAGGGAAAGCGAAGGTACGCGTGGGGCGACACCTTCATGAACGGCCGCGCCAACTCCAATGTAGATGGGAGTGAAGACGGGTATCGGTATCTCGCCCCTCCTGGATCGTTCGAGACCGGGCGAAGCCCCTATGGAATCTATGACATGACCGGGAACGTGGCGGAATGGGTGGCGGATTCGTATGATGAACACTACTATGAGAAAGCGCCCTACCGTGATCCGAAAGGGCCAGAGCCCGGAGAGTTGAAGGTCGTGCGCGGAGGGTCGTGGCGAGAGACCGAGCATAACGCTCGGCTATCCAAGCGATTTGCCGCGAAGCTTTGGCGAACGGATATTACGATCGGATTTCGCTGTGCGAGTGATGTGGAGGTTGGAGATAGCCGCGCAGCGTCGTAACACACATGCTCGAAACCAAGTTCAAGGTTGCATTTCTTCTTGCCGTCCTCGCATTTGCTGCGCTTCCGATCATGGGGATCATCCGTGGTACCACGCTGACTCCATTTGAGGAATCTCCTAAGACTTCCCAGGATTCAGTTCCGTCAGAGCCACTCGATCCGTCTCAGGTTTCTCCTGAAGAGCCAGTTCCGGAAGAGATGGTCTCGATTCCGGCAGGGCCCTTCATTCGCGGGACGGATCAGGGCGGATTCGATGAGCAGCCCGCACGAACGCTGGTGCTGGATGCGTTTGCCATTGATCGGTACGAAGTGACCAATTTCCAATACCAACAATTTGTCAATGCGACGGGACATCGTAAATCGGGTCCTCCTTCCCGCTACGCGAAGAATATGGCTAGGATGCGCGGCATCAACCAGCCTGTTGTCTATGTGTCATGGGAGGATGCGGAAGCCTATTGTCAGTGGAAAGGGAAGCGGCTCCCAACTGAGGCGGAGTGGGAGAAGGCGATGCGAGGGACGGATGGCCGTCTCTGGCCCTGGGGTAATGTGGAGCAGCCTAATGGAGCGAATTGGGCCAGGGTACGGGATGGTCATGATGTCACCGCATCCGTCGGTACCGTTCTGACCGATAAGAGCCCGTATGGCGTCATGGATGGAGCAGGAAATGTGATGGAGTGGGTGGCCGACTGGTATGCGGAAACCTACTTCAGGGAGGCTCCAGAGCAAAATCCCCAGAGCCCGGAACATGGTACATATCGAGTACTTCGAGGAGGGGGATATGCGACAACGGGAGCCGATATTCGTATCACCAGTCGGAGCAAGATGGTTCCAGACTTTCGGGATGAAACGATCGGGTTTCGCTGTGCGGTTTCGGGTACGAAACAAGAGAATAACTGAAGAGAAAAATCCTGAGAAACTTACAAGAAATCAAAGTAGTAGAGGATGAGGAACACGGCCAAAATTATATTGACAACCATGCCGGCCAAAACTATAATGTCGAACACTTTTGAATTTTTTTTCATCGAATTTCCCCTGATTTTTCCTGTGCGGCAAGGAATTTTGAATAACATATGGATATCTGTGTGTCAAGAAATTCGCTGAGCTGATTCTGCACTTATTATTCCATCAGGAGAAGGAGACGCGATGGCAACGGCAACGGCAGATAGCGAGATAAAGATCAAAATCGGCAAGATGATTTTTTACGTCACCTGTGCGGTGGGTCTATGGTTTTTTTACTGGTTCGCTGGAATTCAGTGCCCCTGCTAAGCAGGGCCGCTGCCAAGGCTGGGATTTCTTGAACGTCCGCAAGGTCTGAGGGAGGGAATGCGATGGGTCAGACAATTGTTTACGTGGTTGTGTCTTTAGTCATCTGCATTGCGTACTTTACGGCAGTCGATCACTTTTTGATGGATTCGCAGGGGCTGGACTACTGGTACCTGTTCCGAAAGTAGAGCCTGGTAGTTTTTCTGCTCTGATTCGGGCTTGTGGGTCAATGGTATGAGTCTTTTTCGGAATGTATCAAGGAGGTATCTCATGGGTCGTATAGCCGGGAAGAAGTTGTTCTCAATCATGGCGCTCAGCGCGATGGTTGGCCTTCTCCTGCTCCCCATCGCTGTATCGCTTCCGTCACTGGCTATTGGTGCGGATGCGCCTGATGCGGTGAAGAAGGAGGGTGAGGCGAAGGTCGAGAAGGGGAGAGACGTCTATTATAAGACGGAAGGGATCGTCGTCGGTGCCCCTGCTCCGAAGACAGTCGATGGTCCTCGGGACTATCCGCGGTATAACTTCGAGAGTCGCGTGCTGCTCTGGTTTGCGAACCAGCAGCATCTCTATTACGGAAGTTTCGTGCTCGCGGTTCCGATTTTCTGCATGGTTATTGAGTTCATGGGGATGGTGACGAAGGATAAGGCGATGGCGAAGCGGTATGACCTGCTCGCCTATGACTTCATCAAGATCAGCTTGACCGCCTATTCGATCACCGCGATTCTGGGCGGTATCCTGATCTTCACCTTCCTGACGCTCTATCCTGCGTTCTTCGGCTATCTCTCCAGTATCTTCCGGCCGGTCATGCATATTTATGCTCTGATGTTCGTGGCGGAGAGCGGAACCCTTTATATCTATTACTACGGCTGGGACAAGATGAAGGAAGGGTTCCTCAAGTGGATTCACTTGAGCATGTCCGTGGTCTTGAACGTCATCGGCACATTGCTCATGATGTTGGCCAATTCTTGGATCGGCTTCATGATGTCGCCGGCCGGCGTCGATGAGCAGGGCCGGTATCTGGGGAACATCTGGCACGTCATTCATACCGCACTCTGGAATCCGCTCAACGTGCATCGCATTTTAGGTAATATGGCGTTCGGCGGCGGTGTGGTGGCAGCCTACGCGGCGTATAAGTTCTTAGCCTCCAAGACAGATGAGGATCGTGCCCACTACGACTGGATGGGCTACATCGCCATGGCGCTCGGCGTGGCGTTTTTGATTCCCTTGCCGTTTGCCGGTTATTGGCTGATGCGCGAGGTGTATGCCTACCGTCAGCAGATGGGGATTACGCTCATGGGAGGTCTCCTGGCTTGGCTCTTCATCATTCAAGCCACCATGATCGGCATCCTCTTCTTGAGCAGCAACTATTATCTCTGGCAGGCGCTTGGTCGGATGCGCGGTGCTGAGAAATATCAACGCTACATTAAGTATCTCGTATTCCTTCTCGTTTGCGGCTTCCTGGTTTTCATTACCCCCCACACGATAGTCATGACTCCAGCTGAGCTCAAGGCCATGGGTGGTCAACAGCACCCGGTGCTGGGAAACTATGGCGTCATGTCGGCCAAGAACGGTGGAATTAACGTCATCATCACCACCACCGTTCTCAGCTTCGTCTGGTACATGCGAGGTAACAAGGTCTCAACAGTGTCCTGGTCGAAGTTTGGGAATATCTTCATGGGTGTTTTCTTCGGATGCGCCTATGTGAATATCATCTGGCTGGCGATCTACGGATATTACATCCCGGCTAACGTGCGGGTAGGGTTGTCTGTTCCTCAGGTCGCCACGACTCTGTCCTGCCTCTTTTTCATGTTTGCGCTCAACGGCGTCATGATGAAGGGCGCCAAGCAGATGGGAGCAATTGAGTGGGGCAAGATCTCTGTTCGATCGCAATATGCCTTGATCATGCTCGCAACCGCCTTTACCTGGATGATGGGCTTGATGGGGTACATCCGCTCTTCGGTCCGGTTGTTCTGGCACGTGAATGAGATTATGCGTGATAACTCTCCCTGGGCTTATACCCATACGGTGGGATTTGCAGCGAACATGATTTCATTCAATGTGCTGTTCTTCTGGGTCAGCATCCTATTCGTCTTCTGGCTGGGAAGCCTCGGGATAAAGAAGGCGCCTGTGCCTGTTGAAGCAAAGGCAGGGGTTCCTGGCGGCGCACCGCAGCCAGCTGGAGGCCACTAATCATCTTTAGGATCTTGGTTGGGGGAGTGGAGGCATTGCAGAACGTGCCTCCCTCCTACTCAAACCTCAGGAGGTTACAACCGTGGGTGATCTGATAAACGAAGCTCTCTCAATAGGGTGGCCGCTACTAGCCCTTCTTGCCGGCCTCCTTGTGTATTTTCTGGTATCGATCAGCGATCCTGTCGCAAAGAAACGCGCGATCTTCAAGCTCTTTATCGGCATGATTGCCGCCTGTATGTTGTTGCTGGCCATCGCCAACTACAAAACGAGTTTCTACGCAGCGAACCGGATGCTTCCGGTCTCCTTAGTTATCATCACTGCATTATGCTTCATGATGGGGATCTATTTCAAAAACCAGGCGGCACTCTTTAAAATTGGTGGCTTCATGTTCCTTGTTGCCGCTGCTTTGTCAGGGTATGGGAATTGGTTGCCGCAGGTGGAAGGCGGGTTTCCTCCCCCGGACGTGAAGTTGGTTTTTGACGCCATGACGCCTCAACAGCTGGCCGATGAGGGTGAAAAGATCATTTTCGGCGGTATCGGGCAAAACAAGGTTCAAGGAGCCATAGGAAAAGGGCAGTGTCCGCTCTGTCATGCCTTCCACAAGGGGATGTTGGGCGAGCGAGCGCCGAACCTTGATGGGCTTCCTGAGCGGGCAGGGAAAGAACGACTCGAGGATCCTAAGTATCATAAGGGGGACCCCGCCAAGCGTGAATATGCCGAAAAGGAAGCATGTCCGGGTTGTGGTACTGCGACAACCGGGCAAGAATATATTGCCGAGTCGCATTCCTGTCCTAGCTGCTATGTGGTTTCGGGATATGGTGTAAAGGGCACCAACGACAAGGAAAGCCCAATGCCTAAGATCCACAAGCCACCGATATCGCTCTCGCTCCCAGAGTTGGCGGCCGTGGACACCTGGTTGTATGTCCGCGAAGGGCGCGACGCTCCCACATACGAAGAGATCATCAAATCGTATGAGAAGTTTATTCCTGAAGCTGACCGGCCGAAACAGCAGGAAGATAAGCCTGCAGCTGCGGCAGGCGCGCTCTTGGCTGATGGATCTGAACCAGTCGATCAGATTTTTGCAAAGGCGCAGTGCGTGGTTTGCCATACCATTCCAGGCATCCCTGGCGCAGTTGGCACCCAAGGTCCCAAGCTGGAAGAGGGCACGAACGCACCGAACCGGATCAAGGATCCAGCATACAAGGGGAACGCCCATAGTACTTCGGATTACATCATGGAGTCCGTAGTGTCACCCAGTACGTACGTTGTAAAAGGATTTCCTGACAATCTGATGCCGAAGGTATTCGGGCAGAAATTGAGCGCAGGCGCTCTGAAAAAGATCGTCGATTATCTGTCACAGGTGAAAGCGGGTTCGCCGCCACCGAAGATTTCATAATCGTGGCTGTCTATCTCTTTTGTCGAGCAAAGGGAGTTCACCGATGAAAGCACTAATGTCAGTCGGGGCACTCATAGGGGTAGTTGGAATACTCCTGCTTGCCGGAATGATCCTGGATATCGTTCCGTCAAATACCGTGCGCCTAATCGAAGGTTACATGCCCATGCAAATGCTCTTGGAGCTCACGCTGTTTGTGGCGGGGTTTGCCGGGCTAAGTTACACGTTGAGTTCGATGGGAATGGCGTTCCCGCGGTTCTGGCAGGGGATTCTTTTTTGGGCGTTCATTCTCCTGTATTTGAAGTATCGTGTGTATCCACCGATTCCGTTCAGCGTTCGCGCCATGTATGGGACGGTCTCCCTCGTGGCCGTTTTTATGTGGGTCTCTGCGAACGAGGAAGATTGGAAGAAGTTCAAGCAGCCGATCATGAACGTCTTGGATGCCCAGACCGGGGCGAACAAGCTGCTCCGTTACGCATATCTGATCGTGTTGCCGCTTCTGATCGGCGGGTTCTCATACAACGCGATGGTCCCGAAATCAGAGGAGCCAATCGAGTTGCGGACGGTGCATCCTGCGCCGCCAGCCAGCACCAAGGTGCATGGTAAGACCTATACACTTCAAACGTCCCAGAACCCCTATCGTGTCAATCCTGAAGGAAAGTACGATCAGGGGTATACCAATGCGAATATTGTGGAGCAGGGCATGGGCCGCTTGATGAAGCCCAATGCCAATCCATGGGATAAAGATGCTCAAGGATACCTCAAGTATGTACGTGAGGGAGGAGAGATTTTCTTCCAAAACTGCCACTTCTGTCACGGCGATAACCTGAATGGCCGCGGTCTCCATGCTTTCGCGTTCAATCCGATCCCGGCGAACTTTACTGATCCGGGTACGATCGCACAATTACAGGAAACGTTCATCTTCTGGCGTGTATCCAAGGGCGGAATCGGGTTACCGAACGAAGGATTCCCCTGGGCCTCTGTGATGCCACCATGGGAACAGCATCTGACTGTGGACGAAATCTGGAAAGTCATATTGTTCGAATATTGGCACACGGGGTATTACCCCCGGACCTGGGACTAGTCGTTCACGGGAATTTATAGCCAACCTGGATTTATGACATGAGGGAAATCATGAAGAATTCGTGTAGTCTGAAGGCGGGTGTACTCCTCACGACTGCCTTCGGAATCATCCTGGTCTCCGCAAGCACCGTGGGCGTGACTCTTGCCGAAGAGGTCCTTCCTGCGGGCTTCAAGAAGAGCGAATTAGCGCCTGAGCCTCCTGCTGACATGATCGAAGCAGGAAAGCGGGTCTACTTCACCAAGTGTGTCTGGTGTCACGGGGTCGATGGCGCGGGCGATGGGCCCGGTGCCGATCGTCTCTGGCCGCGTCCCCGCAACTTCAACCAGGGGACGTTCAAGATTCGGCACACGGCCAGCGGCGAGTTGCCGTTGTTCGATGCCAAGAAACCCGTTCCCGGCCAGAATGACCTGTTCGAGACCGTCACGCATGGTCTGCCAGGCTCCGCCATGCCGTCCTGGGAAGGTATTCTGACGGAAGAACAACGGCTCCAAGTGTTGTCTTTCGTCACCACCCAGCTGGTGAAGGACCGCAAATTTACCGACAAGCAGTCCGAGAGCCAGACCGTGTTGCAGATGGGGGATCTGAAACCGATTGCTGCGACAGAGGAGAGTTTGAAGAAGGGATCGGAGCTCATTGTCGAGAAGAAGTGTGTCGAGTGTCACGGCGCTGACGGCCGTGGTGACGGCAATGCCTTCAATCTGAAAGATGACTGGGGGTTCTCGATCCAGCCGGCCAACTGGCACAAGTGTTGGAATTTCAGGGGCAGCCGGCAAGATCCCTATAACGTCACAAACATCTTCCGGACGTTTTCAACCGGGGTCAACGGCACCCCGATGCCCTCGTTCGCTGACAACACCACGGTCGAAGAACGTTGGCACATTGCCAATTGGGTGAACTTTCTGTGTGAGCGGGAGGCTAATGGGAAGCCTCTCTCGATCGATCCGTTGACGGACAAGCCGAAGATCAACTTTGTGGTGTCCTCAGGGGTGGTCGAAGGAGAGATTCCGACCGATCCAGAGAACGATTTGTGGAAGAATCGGGCGAGGCGGTTTGTCGCGATGGGTGGTCAGATCACCCACAAGCCCAGAAACTTCGTAAATCGGATCGACGATATCTGGGTGAAGTCGCTCTACAACGACAAGGACATCGTGTTCATGTTCCAGTGGGACGACCGGACCAAGAGCGTAGCCGAGGGGAAGTTGCCCTGGGCTCCGACCCAAGTCAATGTCGATGTCAAGGAACAGGATCCGAAAACTGGCGAAGAGGGTTCAATTGCCTCGCATCAGAATAACTACACGGTTTACAACGATGCGATCGCCATGGAAACTGCCGTGAAGTGGAAGGAGCTTCCTGCACCGATTAAGCCGCGGTATTTGTTCGGCAGCAACGAACAATACCCAGTCGACATCGTGAAGTGGGAAGCCGACGGTTCGCTCCGCGCCTTCAAAGGCACCGGATGGGATAAGGACTTTGAAGAGCGGGACAACTACGAAGAGAACATCAAGATTCTGCATTCGGAATGGAAGAATGGCAGATGGACGGTGATGGTTCAGCGTCCGTTGGGCAACAAGAAGGATCAGGATTACGACGAAGATACCTTCTTTGAAATGGGACAATACATTCCCACTGTGTTCTTTGCCTGGGATGGCCACAATGGCGATGCGGGAAGGAAGATGGCCGTATCGGCCTTCTACTATACCTTCCTGGAACCGCCGACACCTCGCGAAGCATACATCTATCCGGTTGCGATTGCCTTTGGCGTGGTCCTACTTGAAGGTTGGGTCCTCACCAGACGATCGAACAAGCGGAAGGGAAAGACTCTCTAACGTTCCATCCGAACGGGGAGAGTCTCAAGAGTGAAGAGGGGGTGGGGTGACCCACCCCCTCTTTCTTTTTGGCCGTCTGCATTGAGGACATGATGCAAATCGACGTGACCGGCGTCCTTCTTGCCGGGGGGAAAAGCCGGAGAATGGGCGAAGACAAACGGTATCTCGTCGTGGGTGAACAGACGCTTCTTGAACGAGGATTGAGTGTCCTTCGCGCAATCTTTCGGGATGTACTGGTCGTCATTGCGCAGGATAGCCCTCCGCTCGATGTCGACGTCAGAGTTGTGCGAGACCTGGTGCCTGATTGCGGCAGTCTCGGAGGGTTGTACACCGGACTTATGCAGGCAACAACGCCCCACACATTCGTCGTCGCATGCGACATGCCATTTCTCGATCCAGCGGTCATTGCCCAGTTCACGAACCGAGGAGCCAGCGCAGACATTGTAATGGCGAAACTTTCTGCCCGGTTACATCCGATGCATGCGTTGTATGGCAAACGTTGCCTGCCGATCGTTGAACAGATGATCCAGGCACGACAGCTCAAGATCCAGGAAATGGTGTCGCAGTCGTCCCTCCGGGTACGATATGTCACCGAGGCCGATCTGCTCGGCATCGATCCCTCCGGGCGTTCCTTTCAAAATGTGAACACACCGGCGGATCTTGAGATGGCTCGGTCCCTGCTGGCTCGAATACCTCCATCGGGGCCATTGTAGGACTCCATGACAAGAACGATCGTCATGATCCATCCTGGTGGCCTTGGCGATGTGCTCTTGGCTGTCCCAGCCATGACTCGGTTGCGCACCCGCTTCCCCAAACATCGGTTACTGCTCTGTGCAGAGGACCAAGTCGCGAGGTTGCTTCTCGCGTGCGGCATCATTGATGAATGGATTTCTATGCAGGGACGGCTCTGCGCAGACTTGTTCGCCGGTGCGAACTCGTCCACGGGTCAAATGCAAACTTGGTTGGAGGACTGCGATCTCGCTATCGGCTGGATGGAGGATCTCGATGGGAAGTTGAGCGCGACACTCAAGGCAGTCGGCGTCCGACAGGTAATCGTGAGGTCTCCGTTCTCGACCTCGATTCAGGCGACACACCAAGTTGATCGGTTTCTTGAAGTGGTCGATGAAGCACCGTCTGACAATAAGGGAGATGTCCTGTTGACGATGACGGAACCGATCTTCCGTCTCGGTCAAGTCTGTCTTGAATCGGCGGGACTCTCGAGCCGACAGCGTCTTGTCGTCATCCATCCTGGTAGTGGGAGTATCCATAAGTGTGTGGCGCCTGAGGTACTCGCGTCTGTGGTTGTCGCTCTTGAGATTTTCGGGGCGACTCCAGTGATTCTGGAAGGACCAGCAGACCGGGAGCCGGTCGATCGTTTCCTCCGATCATGCGTGAACCCACCAATTGTCCTGAAGGATCTCGATCTTCTCACCCTCGCCGGGGTGCTCGCACAGGCGCGTCTCTTTGTCGGACAAGACTCGGGAGTCACACACATGGCGGGGCTGATCGGGGTGCATACGATTGCCCTGTTTGGGCCGACCGATCCTGCCCGCTGGGCTCCCCGTGGCGTCCATGTCACCGTCGTGCATGGAGCACCCTGCCTTTGCCAATCATGGGGCGACGTCAGCCGATGCGAAGAAAAACCTTGTCTCAAGATGCCGCAGGACCATCTTACGGCACTCTGTCTGACTCACCTCAAGGAGACAGCGGTTCAATCGAGAATCCCATCCGGCTGCCTTGTCACTGACTATCCCATATGCTAGAGTGGCCAGTTCGTTTTTCCTTTCATTGTAAGGACTTAGGAGTTTTTTTCTTGTCCAGTGGGGTCGTTCAGGAAAAGGTCACCAGCGCGCTCCTCGGAGCGCTCAACGGGGCCAAAAAGAAGGGCCAACTGAAGACGGAATCCTGGCCTCAACTGAGCCTGGATGCTCCTAAACGGCCTGAGTGGGGGGATTTAGCCTCAACGGTCGCCATGTCTCTTGCGGCGTCCGAGCAACGAGCGCCCCACGACATTGCCCAAATTATCATCGACAATCTCTCTCAGCGCGAGCAACTCTTCGATCGAGTCGAAATCGCCAGGCCGGGATTCCTTAACCTCACGCTCAAGCCTGCCATCTGGCAAGAAGTGCTCAAAGAAATCGAGATGCAAGGACCAGCCTATGGGCGAGCCGAGTTGGGGGAGCGACGTCGCGTCTTGGTGGAGTATGTAAGTGCGAATCCCACCGGCCCCTTGCATGTGGGACATGGTCGTGGCGCTGCAGTCGGGCAGGCTGTCGCGAACATGCTCAAGGCGGTCGGGTATGACGTCGTGAATGAGTACTATATCAATGACGTCGGCCGGCAGATGAAATTATTGGGAGCCTCCGTCTATGCACGGTATCGAGGAGTTGTCGAACCGGCCGGTAGAATTTCCGTCCGAGGGCTATCACGGAGCCTACATTACTGCTGTTGCCGAGCGAGTGAAGCAACTGCTCGGGTCTGAGCTGACCGGACGTCCAGCCGCAGAGGTTGAGGAGCGCTGTCGAACGTTCGCCTATCAGGAACTGCTGAGCCTGATTCGCGAGGATCTGAAGTCCTTCGGGATCGAATTCGAGTCATGGTTCAGCGAGGCCTCTCTCGTGAACTCAGGGGCCGTCCAACGGGTTTTAGATGAATTGAAATCGCAACAGTTCCTCTTTGAGCAGGAAGGTGCCTGGTGGTTTCGATCGTCGGCGTTCGGTGACGAGAAAGATCGTGTCGTCAGGAAACAGGACGGTGAGTACACCTACCTGGCTTCTGATATTGCCTACCACCAGGATAAGCTGCGGCGCGGATATGATCTGCTCATCGACGTTTGGGGCGCGGATCACCACGGCTACATTCCCCGCATGCAAGCGGTCGTGCAGGCCTATGGGTACCCGAAGGATCGCCTCCAGGTCGTGCTGGTCCAGATGGTGAATCTGTTGCGGGGCGGGAAGAAAGTGGAAATGTCGAAACGGGCCGGCGAGTTCATTACGATGCGTGAAGTTATCGATGAAGTCGGGGCCGATGCGGCCAAGTTCTTTTTTTTGATGCGCGATTCGAACTCGCATCTCGACTTTGATTTGGAACTGGCGAAGCAGCGGTCATCCGATAATCCCGTGTACTACGTGCAGTATGCCCATGCCAGGATCGCCAGTCTCTGGCGCGTTGCGGCTGCTCGAGGCATCGCGTGCCCCCTGCCGAGCGAGACGGATTTGACGCGGTTGACGGACCCGGATGAATTGGGGCTGATTCGCAAGCTCTCCGCCTATCCCTCGGTTCTGCATGGCAGTGCGATGGCCTATGAGCCTCACCGGATGACCTATTACCTTCAGCAATTGGCCGGGCTGCTGCATACGTTTTATAACAAGCACCGAATCCTCCCTCCTGCTGCGGATCGGGATCTCTTGGAGATCACGCCGGAGGGATTGGTTCCGCGCGAGGGGCTGCCGAAGGAAGTGCTGGCTCCTGAACGGACTGCGGCGAGGTTGGCGCTGATGCGAGGAATCCAGCAAGTCTTGAAGAATGGACTTGGCGTTCTCGGGATTTCCGCACCGAATCAGATGTAGCAGAGCAAGAGGGACTGTGGACTTTTCAGTTCAGCAGATGGATCGTGAGACAAGTGCGCGGCTAGGGAGACTCAGCACCGCCCATGGCGAGGTCGACACGCCGGCCTTCATGCCGGTGGGCACGTTGGGGCCGGTGAAGGGGATTGATCCACTCGACTTAGAGCAGCTTGGGTTTCGTCTCATGCTGAACAACGCCTATCACCTCTATCTGCGGCCTGGGCATAAGATTGTGGCCGAGATGGGTGGATTGCATCGGTTCACCGGATGGTCCGGAGCCATCTTGACGGACAGCGGCGGGTTTCAGATTTTCAGCCTTGCCAAATTGTGCAAGGTGACGGACGAGGGGGTGAGCTTTCAGTCCCATCTTGATGGGTCCACGCATTTCATCACGCCGGAGACCGCTATTGAGATCGAGGAAGCGCTAGGAGCCGATATCATGATGGCGTTCGATCATTGCGTGGCCTTGCCGGCTGAGAAAGAGGTTGTGCGCGATGCCGTGCGGCGGACTACTCTTTGGGCACAACGTTGCCAGGCCAATCGACGTCGCACGGATCAAGCCCTCTTTGGCATCGTGCAAGGCGGATTGGATGCAGATCTCCGTGTGACCTCGGCGCGTGACCTCGTCGGGCTCGGCTTTGAGGGCTATGCGGTCGGGGGGCTCTCGGTGGGAGAATCGAAGGCAGAGATGTATGCCATGTTGGATGTGACCGTGCCGGAGTTGCCGGCTTCAAAGCCCCGGTATTTGATGGGTGTGGGGATGCCGGAGGATTTGATCGAAGGCGCGGCGCGCGGGATCGATCTCTTCGATTGCGTCGTGCCCTCGCGCCATGGACGGACCGGCTCACTCTTTACCAGTTTCGGGCGAGTGGTGATCAAGCAAGCACGATATGTTCGGGATGAGCAGCCGATCGATCCTACCTGCGGCTGTCCGGTCTGCGTGCGCTACTCGCGTGCCTATCTGCATCACCTCTTTCAGGTGAAAGAGATGCTGTCGTCGCGACTGAATACGATTCACAATCTCTGGTATTTTGCCGATCTGATGGGCCAGGTGCGGTCAGCGATCGCACAGGGAACGCTACGGTCTTTCCGGGACGAATTTTATCGATCCCGCGACCGGACTGCATCGGACGTCTCGGCTGCAGACGTGACTGAGGTCGATGTGCAACGGGATGCCAAATGGGACTAACCCTGTCGAGGAGGAACCTGTTCGTATGGTGATGCAATCGGTTGCGTGGGCTCAAGGGATCGGTGGAGGGAGTTCGAGTTCCGGGACGCTCTTGTCTTTCATTCCGTTCGTGCTGATCTTCGTTATTTTTTACTTCCTACTCATCTTGCCGCAGCAAAAACGCCAGAAACAGCAGAAGGCATTGCTGGGGGCCCTGAAGAAGGGCGACAAGGTGATCACGGCATCTGGTATTTGGGGCACCGTGACGAATCTCGGGAAGGAGACATTAACGCTGCAGATCGCCGATAGTACGAAGATTCGGATACAACGGGAACAGATTGCTCGATTGCGGGGAGATGACGAGGACAAGGATAAGGACTCGTAGGCCGCGCGTGACAAAGGGGTTACAGACAACATGAAAAAAGTGGGTGGGCGGTTAACATTATTGGTGGTGGTGGTGCTGGTGTCGGGGATTTTCTTCATCCCGTCCTATCAGCCGTTCTACCAGGCGTTGCCTGACTGGCTGAAGAGGGTGATGCCGAACAAAGGCATTACGCTGGGCTTGGACCTCCAAGGAGGGATTCACCTCGTCATGGAAGTGGACGAAGATCGTGCGGTCGAGATCGCCGTCGATCGATCGGTCGTGTCGCTTCAAGATTTGTTGGTCGATAAGAAAATTCCCGTCGAGTCTATAACGCGGACGGGGCCGACCCAGGTCACGATTCAATTTCAAAATGCCGAGCTCAAGGCACAGATCCAGAAGTTGCTCGATGACTATCCAACCTTCAGTGAGACAGAGTCTGCCGGATCGGCCAATCGGCTGGTGTGGGAGTTGCGGGAGACGGAGGTCAAGCGGATCAAGGATTCCGCGATCAACCAGGCATTGGAAACGATCCGGAACCGCATTGACCAGTTTGGCGTAGCAGAACCGATGGTGCAGCGGCAGGGGTTGAAACAGATCGTCGTGCAGTTGCCCGGAGTCAAAGAGCCCAAGCGTGCCAAGGACCTGATCAAAGAGACGGCGTTGCTCGAGTTCAAGATGCTCGACGAGGACAATCAGCTGAAACTCGATCTGCCGGCCCGTATTCCCAAAGACAAAGAGGCCGAGATTCTGAGACAGGCTGAGGCGAAACTGCCCGTAGGCGACCAGATTCTCTTCGAGCGGAGTGTCGATAAAGACACCGGTCGCGAATATCGGATCCCCTATCTCGTGAAAAAACGGGTCATGTTGACCGGCGATGTGTTGAGCGATGCGCGAGTCTCGATCGGTCAATTCAATGACCCCTATGTGTCGATCACGTTTGACGCCAAGGGCGGTCGGGAATTCGAACGGATTACGGCCGAGAATGTTAAGAAACGAATGGCCGTCGTGCTCGACAACACGATCTACTCGGCACCGGTGATTCAAGAGCGCATTACCGGGGGGCGCGCGCAAATCACCGGAACGTTCTCCACGCAAGAGGCGAACGACTTGGCCATCGTGCTCCGGGCCGGCGCCTTGCCGGCTCCACTCAGGATCATTCAAGACCTCACGGTTGGACCATCGCTGGGGGAGGACTCGATCGAGAAAGGCGTGCACGCCACGCTGTTTGCCGGCGCCATGGTGGTGATATTCATGATCGTGTATTACCGGATGTCCGGCGTGATTGCGGACTTTGCGCTGGTGCTAAATCTGTTGTGTTTGATCGGGGCCCTCTCTGCGCTGAACGCAACCCTCACCCTGCCCGGGATCGCCGGAATCGTGCTCACGATCGGGATGGGCGTCGACTCGAACGTCTTGATCTTCGAGCGTATTCGTGAAGAGTTGCGCCTCGGGAAAGCAGTCCGGCTGGCAGTGGACGGAGGCTATGCCAAGGCGCTGCTGACAATCGTCGACTCTCACGTGACGACCCTGATCACGGGGGTGGCGCTGTTCCTCTTCGGTACTGGGCCGATCAAAGGGTTTGCCGTGACGTTATGCCTCGGGATCGGGATCAATCTGTTTACGGCCCTGGTTGGCACCAAGGTCATCTTCGACCTCTTGAATCAACGACACAAAGTAGAACAGTTAAGCATCTAGTTCGAAGGAGCCGGCATGTTAGAGATTCTCGGAAAAACCAATTTCGATTTCATGGGGAAGCGCCACTTGGCTTTTCTATTTTCCGGCATCATGGTGGTGCTGGGGCTTGTGGCGGTTGTTCAGATCTCACGAGGGGCTGCGAACCTCGGCATTGATTTCTCGGGCGGAACCGCGGTCCAGTTGAAATTCGACCAAGCGATCAGAATCGATGAAGCGCGAAAGGCCTTGGAGGAGAACGGCCTGGCCAACGCCGAGCTGCAAGAATTCGGTCAGGAGAATAAACTCCTGATCCGCCTGAAGACCTCGACGACCATCGAGGAGAAGGTTGCCGAACGGGTCGTGGCGGTCTTTACGAAGGAATTTCCCTCGAATCATTTCGTGGTCGATTCCAGCACGGAAATCGGGCCAACCATCGGGCAGAAACTTCAGCAGGACGCGCTCATCGCAGTCCTGATTTCCTTTGCCGGGATTATCTTCTATGTGGCGGCGCGATTTGAACTTCGATTCGGCATCGCCGCAGCCTTGGCGACTTTCCATGACGTGTTGGCGGTTTTGGGCGCCTTTTATATCCTGGACAAGGAAATTACCCTGCTCGTCGTGACGGCATTACTGACTCTCGCCGGCTATTCGATGACGGATACGGTCGTCGTGTTTGACCGTATCAGGGAAAATCTCAGGATGCGACGGCGGGACAACGAAGAGACGGTCATCAACAACGCCGTCAACCAAGTCTTGAGCCGCACGATCGTCACCAGTTTGACCGTCGTGTTGGTGCTGATCCCACTGACGTTGGCCGGTGGAGAAGTCTTGCATGATTTTTCTCTGGCCCTTTTATGGGGCGTAATCTTCGGAACCTATTCGTCTATCTTTGTCGCGAGTCCGTTGTTGTTGTTCTGGCCGGGAACGTCCGGGCGGATGTTGAAGCGGAGTTAGCCTACAGTCGGATGTGGATTGGCACGGATCTGCGGCCAGGCCATCCGGACGACTCAGCTGTTCTCTGGCACACCCATGACACTCTGGAGTCGGTCTCACAGTCTCCAGCACAAAATCATCACGGCGATCGTGATGGTGGGGCTGCTGCCCCTGACCCTTCTGCTTGCGCTCACCTACGTCGAGGAGCGGCGCGCTCTTCGGGAAATGACCGGCGCCAATTTTAAGGAAGTTGCCGTCGAAGCCGCTCGCCGTATCGAAATGGAAATCAGTCGCGGGATGAATGAGGCCCAGCAGCTCGCCACGACTCCCTTTCTCCGTACCGCCGTCTCCGAAGCGAACCGCTCCTATGAGGGGAAGGATGCGCAAAGCATCCAGGGCATGATCAAGGATTGGCAGCAGCGCTGGCGCCAACGGGATAAACGGAGTGAATTCCCCCTTTTCATCAATCGGATCGTCACGAATTACCTTATCCGGTGGCACGATATCCGTAAGTCGGATTATGCGGGGATTTTGGTGACCGATCTGGAGGGAGCCCTGGTAGTCAGTTCCATTCCTCAAGTGGAGTATTTTTACGGGAAGACGCCCTGGTGGCAAGCGGTGGTAAAAGGCGGCAGTCCCAGGGGCTATGTGAGCGAGATCGCCTTTGATCCCGGTTTCGGGACTCATGTGGTCGTGGTGGGGGCGCCTATTCTCGACGATACAAAGGGGACGGTGATTGGGGCTGTCACGATCCTGCTTCGTCGAGACACAATCTTCCATGCCGTTGCCGATGTCACCATCGGAGCGACCGGTCATGCGATGCTGTTCAGTTCGGATGGTGTTCCCGTGATTTGTCCGGTCCTGGCCCCGGAAGAGCATACTGTGAGGCCCGATCTGATCAGCGCCCTCGGCGGTCTGAAAGCTGGCTGGACTGTTGTCGCAGACGATTCGCACGGGAGCCGGAATGCCTTGATTGGTTTTGCCCCGGTCCGATTTGGCGAGAGCTTGGCCCCGGGGAGCCTCGGGGGAAAACAGTGGATTACCGTAGTCCGACAGGATCCCAGGGAAACCTATGCGCCGCTCGCCGAACTCGTGGCGAAAGTGTTGCTCTATGGGTTGCTCGTGCTTGCGGTGCTGTGTGGGACAGGAGTGGTCGTCGCACGTCGGATCGCCCGTCCTATTCAGTTGTTACATGACGGGGTACGTGAAATCGGGAGCGGACGATTGGATCGCCGACTGGAGCTGAAGACCGGCGATGAGATTGAAGGGCTTGCCGATGCGTTCAATCAGATGGCCACGAATTTACAACGATCGTTTGCGCAGATCGAACAACGCGTGGTGGATGTGCGCCGCCTGGAGGAAAAATACCGCGACTTGATCGAACATTCTCCGGAGATGATCTATCAATTGAATCGGCGTGGCCGTTTCGTTCATGTGAATAAGACGGGGCTCGAAAAACTGAAATACACGCTTGATGAGATGCTGTCGATGCGGCTCTGGGAACTCGTGCCACATGGCCAGGAGCTACTTGTATTGCAATATCTGGAACGATTGGTCGCGGAAGGACGCAGTTCAATGGAGACGGTGTTTCTGGCCAAAGACGGTCACCCGATCGACGTGGAGATTCACGCCACGGCGTTGATCGATCAAGAGCGGGGCGGGTTGGTTCACTCGCGCGCGTTTGTGCGCGACGTGACCGAACGGCACCGGCTTGAGCAGCAACTGCAAGAATACACGACGAAACTCGAACAGGCCGTGTCGGAGCGGACACAGCAACTTGTTGCTTCGCAGGCACGATACAAGGCGCTGTTCGACCTGGTGGCGGACTCGGTGTTTATGGTGGATCCGAGTAGTATGATCGTCGCCGTCAACAAGCGTGAGGAGCAAGCCCTGGGGTATGCGGAAGCGAACGTGGTAGGCCGCAGCCTGCTCGAGGTTGTGCTCCCCGGATATCACGACGCGTTGCGCGGCTGGCTGAGCGATATCATTACGGGCCAGCGGAAAGTGTCCACCCAGGAGGTGATGGTGCGCCACGCCGACGGGCTGGAGACTCCTGCCGAGATGGACTTGATCAGGGTCGGAGTGGCGGACCAGCTGTTGGTGATGGTGCAGTTGCGAGACATTACCGACCGAAAACTGCTCGAGCGGCAGATGCAGACCTATCGGGAAGAGTTGGAAGAAAACGTACGAGAACGTACGAGGGAAATTGAAGAGACCAAGCAGTATCTGGAAAATCTGCTCGAGAACGCCAACGACGTCATTTATACCCTCGATACCGAGCAACGGTTCACGTACGTCAACAGCAAGATTGAAGCATGGGGGTATAGGAAAGACGACCTGCTCGGGCGTCCATACCTCGCCCTTCTCTCCAAGCGTCATCGAGGGAGGCGTCTCAAGAACACTTTGGATATTGGTGCGAAGCAGGTCTATGAGGTCGAAGTGGTGACTCGCACGGGGGAGCTGAGAGCTGTTATGGTGAGTGTCTCCCCTCTGCATAGTGCCGAGGGAACGATCCTGGGTGTGCTGGGTATTGCTCGTGACATGACAGAGACCAAGAAACTGGAACAGCAGATCAGGAACTCGGAAAAACTGGCCTCGGTTGGAAAGCTCGCCGCGGGGGTGGCTCACGAAATCAACAATCCCCTTGGGGGCATCCTCAACTGCCTCTATAACTTGCGGAAAGGGACGCTGTCAGCAAGCCGTCAAGAGGAATATCGGGCGTCGATGGAAGACGGCGTGCGGCGTGTGCAGAAGATTGTCCGGCAACTCCTCGATTTCTCCCAGCAGCACGAGCCGGAGTTTGCCCTGACGGATATCAATCATGTCGTCGATCGGGTTTTGGTCCTGACCACCCACCTCTTTGCCCCGAACCGGATCGTGTTGGAAACAGGACTCGGTCATGGGTTGCCGAATATCATGGTCGATCGACACATGATTGAGCAGGTGCTGATGAACTTGATTTTGAATGCGGTGCAAGCAATGAAAGACGGAGGGGTGCTGACGATCCGAACATCCGTGGTCGAAGGAGTCTGCCTGATTGAGGTGCGCGATACGGGATCGGGCATCCCACCGGCGGTCCTGCCGAGGATCTTCGATCCCTTCTTTACGACGAAGAGCGAAGGCGAAGGAACCGGCCTCGGCCTGTCGGTCAGTCTGGGCATCGTCGAGCGCCACGGAGGAAAGATCCTGGTGGACAGCGAGCTCGGGAAGGGGACGACTTTTACCCTCTGTCTTCCTGTCTCCCGGGAACGCTCAGCGATGGAGAGGGTGTCATGAAGGGGCTCAGTATCCTGCTCGTTGACGATGAGCCGTTGATGCGGCTTTCGATGGTCGATGCATTGGAAGCGCTCGGCCATCACGTCGGAGCGGCCGTATCCGGGACGGAAGGCATTGAAGCCATCCGCCAGCGGCCATTCGATCTGGTGATCACCGATCTGCGGCTGCCCGGCGCAGACGGCCTCACGGTGCTTAAAAAGACCAAAGAGCATTCGCCTCAGACGGAGGTGGTGGTGATCACCGCCCACGGATCGGTGGAAACAGCGATCGGCGCGATGAAGCTCGGTGCCTTCGACTACATCACGAAACCGTTCCAGATGGACGAATTGCTGTTAATCGTCGAGCGGGTCGGCCGCATAGTGATTTTGCGGCGTGAAAATCAGGATCCCAAGGCGGTGCTGGAAGATACGTTCAGTTTCGGGGGCATCCTCGGGGCGAATACCCAGATGCGAGCCGTGCTCGAGAAGATCAAGCTGGTGGCAGGAACGGATTCGACGACGCTGATTCTCGGAGAGAGCGGAACCGGCAAGGAGCTGGTGGCCAGTGCCATCCATCAAAACAGCCCCCGAAGCCACTACCCCTTCATCAAAGTCAGCTGTGCGGCGCTCCCGGAAGCCTTGTTGGAAGCGGAACTTTTCGGCCATGAGAAGGGGGCGTTCTCGGGGGCGCTGCGGCAGCGGCGTGGGCGGTTTGAGCTGGCACATCGAGGCACGTTGTTCCTCGATGAGATCGGGGAAATCCCCCCGATCGTCCAAGCGAAATTGTTGCGTGTACTCCAAGACCGGCAATTCGAGCGGGTCGGAGGACACGACAAGATCGATGTCGATGTGCGCCTAGTCTGTGCGACCCAGAAGGACCTGCGGGAGGAAGTCTCGCAGGGAAAGTTTCGAGAAGATCTTTTTTATCGGCTCAATGTCGTGCATGTAGTGATTCCGCCTTTGCGTCAACGGCAGGAAGACATCATGATCATTGCAGAGGACGTGCTGAAGACCTGCGCTGGGAAGATGACTAAATCGTTGAAGGGGTTTTCCTCCGCGACGCGCGAACTTTTGTCGCACTACTCCTTTCCCGGGAACGTGCGGGAGTTGGAGGACATGGTCGAGCGCGCGGTGGCGCTGGGACGGGATCGTGACATGATCCAACCATCCGATCTGTGCGGCTTCCAGTCCTGTCCATTTACGGGCGGGGTCCCACAAGAGTCTTGTGGATTCTGTCATGAAGGGCTGTCGGGGCAGAAGCCTCAGGAGCGTCCCGTGGCTTCGCTGGCAATGGCGCGTGAACAGTTCGAACGTGACTATATCGTGTCAGTCCTTGGACGGGTGGAAGGCAGTCGAATTACAGCCTCGAAAATTCTCGGTCTCTCGCGCAAAGCGCTATTAGAAAAATGCAAGCGCTATGGCATTCCTCCGGCCAAAGACGAACCGGATGAGGAATAGACTACTCGGTGGGTTCCGCGCCTCCAGCCCACAGTTTCACCGTGCGATCCCATGCTGCACTGGCCAGTTTCATCCCATCCGACGAGAGGGTAATGCCTCGGACGCCTCCGGTATGGCCTTTGAGCGTCCTGAAGCAACGGCCGTTCGACAGGTCCCAAAACCGGATCGTCGCGTCATCGCTCGCGCTGATGAGTACTTTGCTGTCCGGCGTGACGACGAGCGTTCGGACCCAGCCGGTATGGCCTTTCAGCGTCCGTCGTTCCGTCACATGAGGCATGTCGAACAATTTAATTGTCTGGTCACGGCTTCCGGTAATGAGCAGTTTGCCATCGGGAGTAAAAGTCATTGCGCCGATCCAATAGTCCATCGGCTTTTGAAATCCACCATCGTCTTCTATGAAGTACCCGCGTGTTTCACTGGTATCGTCTTCGTGCTCCCGCCAGTGTGCGTTGTGCAGGACTTTCTCCTCTCCGCTGGGCAAGACTTCCCAGAGCTTGATCTTGCCGATATCCGTTCCGCTGGCGAGGTGCATGCCATCCGGTGAAAAGGCGACGCAGACTGACCAGTGGTGGTCGTACTGGTCCTTCCCGAGGAGGGTCATAAGTTCGGTCCCTGTGGTGACTTCCCAGATTTTGATGTCTTTGTTGTGGCTGCCACGCGCCAGCATGAGGCCGTCGGGCGAAAGGGAGAGGCTGACGACGCTGTGGTCATAGCGCGTAAAGAGGAGTTTTTTTGATTCGCCGGTGCTCGGGTTCCAAAGCCGGATCGTACGGTCTTCGCTGGCAGTGGCCAGTGTTTGGCCGTCCGGCGTAAAGACGACGGATCGGATATCCGCCGTGTGCCCTCTGAGTGAGCGGAGAAGGCGCCCGGTTTCAATGTCCCAAATTCGGACGAGCCGGTCGACTCCTCCGCTCGCGAGGGTCAACCCGTCCGGCGCGAAGGCGACCGACCAGACTCCATGTGAATGGCCGCGATAGGTATTCAGCTCCCGTACCCCTGTTTTCCAATATTCGAGAAAATCGACTGGTGCGGCCCCCGACCCCGATGGCGGTGTCAGGGAAGAGGGCGAGGGGGCAAGTTGGGAAGCAGTCTGATCAGCCATGTTCAATAATCCTTACGATCGGAACAGGGTGAAGCGGCCCACGACGACAGGCGTGATTGCAAATCGGCGATTCGGGCCAGTATAATTCGTGTCTGCGTGGGGTGATCGTAAGAGAAGCCCCGTCGTCAAGTCAAGCAGGCCCTGACGGTCGGATACGCCCCACAATCGGGGCGTGCCACCGCCAGGCCGGATTGGACAATCAAGGACTCTATTTATGGAACTTCGTTTTCAGCCCGCGTTGCTGCAAGAGGTCATTGACTCATTCGTCGAAAAGACGGAGCGGGAAGGCGACCCCACTTATTATAAGGAGTTTCACGAACTAGCAGATCCGATCTACGAGAAGTTTACGCTCGACGATCGTGAGAGTGAGTTCAAGAAGCTCTACCAGTATATGTTCGGGACCTGGGGGTTTTCCGATATCATCCGCGATGCCTTCAATGAATATCCCTTGCTGAAAGAGCGAGTCGGAATCGTGCTCGTCAAGGGGGTGCTCAAGGAAGATCAGGAAGGCGTCGATATTCTCAGGAAATGGGGATCAGTCGAACACGAGATGGCTCGAGTGTTCGAAGAAAAGGGGTTGAAAGGCGTCGGTATTAAGCTCATTCCACGCCGATTTTATGATCCTGCACTCACGCGCTATTGCCGCCATGAGCTGATGCATATCTCGGACATGCTGGATCCGGTATTTGGATACGATCCGGATACCAAGGTTGGGCAGAATCCCGGCGAAGAAACCCTCATTCTCCACCGGTATCGCATTTTGTGGAGCCTTACCGTAGATAGTCGGCTGACGGCAGCCGGCAAAGAGCCGATGCTCAGAAAAGAAGACCGGTTCAAAGAGTTTCGTTCCTGGTATCGCAAAATTCCCGCGCCACAACTGAAATCGGTGTTCGAAGGGTTGTGGCAGACGAGTTTCTTTACCCACTCGGAATTGATCGAAATGGCTTCGGACACCTTGCGCGTGATGGACCGTGCCGTTGACGTCGAGGGGGGCGAGGTTCCAGAAACAGAAAATAAAGTCATGTTGATGCCTGGATTTCCCTGTCCTCTGTGCCGGTTCCCGACCTATTCATGGGTCGAGGACATGGGCGACAAGCTCGAGACCTACGTGCTTGATTTTATCCGCGAGAATCATCCTGGCTGGGATATCGAATTTGGGGCCTGCGATCGCTGCGTCGAGGTCTATAAGCTACGGGCCGACGGTGTTATGTAAGGGTGGTGTGCAGCACTGTGGCTACTGATTCGAAATACGGGCGTCGCGACTTCCTCAAAGATTCTGTCGTTTCCGTTGCCAAAGCGGCACAGGAGTTTGCCAAACACCAAGAGATCGTACCTGAACAGGCGGCGCCGCCACCGGTGCGGACGGATTGGTTGCGCCCTCCCGGTGCCGCTGACGAAGCACTTTTTTTGGAGCGATGTACTAAGTGTGGCGATTGCGCCAAGGTCTGTCCGTACGGATCAATTACGTTCCATTCTCAGAACGGGACGCCGGTGATTTTTGCGGATCAGATGCCGTGCTACCTCTGCGAGGATGTGCCCTGCATTGCGGCCTGCGCCACTGAAGCCTTGCTCCCTGTCGAAGGGCGCGAGCAGATACGAATGGGTCTGGCTGTTGTATCGCACAGAGTCTGCACGGCGGGGCAGGGGTGTCATGCCTGTGCATCGAAATGTCCCACGGATGCGCTATCCATGGATTTTGATACGCAGCGTCTCAATGTAACGACTGAGCGTTGCGTCGGATGTGGGCTGTGCGAACAAGTCTGTCGAACCGTGAACGATCGCGTAGCCATTCGAGTTACACCATTTCGATTGTTGGCGCAGTCGTTTTCGTGAAACACAAGAACATGTCCGAATGCAAGAGAGAAAATTGGAGAGAACGAGGCATATTAAGAGGGAGAATAATTTGAGAAATCATCGATTTAGATTATCCCTTGCGAAGGGTGAGATCGCGCTTGACAACCCCAGGGCCTTTACCTATCATACGCGAACCTGTGCCAAAGGTTTGACCTTAAATGCCCGAATAGTTGATATGGGTAATAGGGTGAACCGAGGAGCTGATTCTCATGACGAGTAAACAGCCGGTGCAAACAAACTCTCCAGCCGTGGCCGCAGTCATTCCGACTCCGCCGGCCATTAAAGATTCACCCGCAGTTGAACGCGCACTCAATCGCAGCAAACTTTATCTCCTCGTATCGTGGAGCCTGCTCTATCCTGAGGACGACGAGTTTCTCGATTACGTGCAATGCGGAGAGTTCGTCGAGGATGGACGAGCAGCGATTGATGCCTTGGGCGTGGCCCTCGACGGCATTGGCGGTGAGCGGACCAAGCAAAAGCTGGTGTTGCTGCGAAAGCAGTTCGATCTGATTGAGAAAGTTGTCACGTCGGAATGTGTCAACTGGCAACTCACTGATCTGCAAGCCGAGCATCGCCGAGTATTCAGTAATGTCATCACCCTCGATTGTCCTCCCTACGAAACGCTCTTCGGAAACGACCATGTGTTTGCTCAATCGCAAGTCATGGGCGATATTGCCGGATTCTATCGTGCGTTCGGCGTGGAATTGTCCAAGGACGTCCATGAGCGACTGGATCATTTGAGCGTCGAATTCGAGTTCATGCATTTCCTGGCCTACAAAGAATCCTATTCCCGTTGTCACGATGGGGCAGACAAGACTCAGATCGTCCTGGATGCGCAGAAGAAATTTATCAAGAATCATATCGGCCGGTGGGTCCCGCTGTTTTGCCGGATGTTGGTCAAGAAAGCCGACTCCGGTCTGTACAAACATGTGGCGGAATTGATGGCCGATTGGATGGATTTCGAATCCGCATTCCTGGGCGTCACCCCGCAACCATACTCCGAAGCTGATTACCGGCCGGCGACATTCAATTCACCGGAAGGCCAGTCATATGAGTGTGGTGCGCAAGACCAAGGAAATGAGCTAAGTCTGTTGTTGAATGAAGTTGGCGCAGAATCGTTTTTGGATAAAAAGGACCAAGATAAAGACAAGGAGGAGGGGGGGCAGGTCGGAACCGCCTAAATGGTCCGTATTCATGATGGTCTCTATTTTTTGTTTGTCGGCAGTTATCTTATGAGCACTGTTCTTAATCTTTTAATCGAGAGGAGGAATATCATATGAGAGTAGTGCAGACACACAGCAAGCGCGTGGTGTTTGGCATTCTTCTCTCTGCGTTGATCGTTGGCGTCATGCTGACGATCGGGCAGGTTCCGTTGGCTGTCAGCCAGCCGGTTACGATTCCGGCGAAGGCGGTCAAGGGAGGGATCCCGATGGATGGCGCGAACCCGGTATGGGAGAGCGTTCCGGGGGTGATCGTCCCATTGAGCGGCCAGCTGATCACTACGCCGATGCACCCGAATATTTCGGTGAAGTCGGTGTTCGTGAAGGCCATGACCAACGGAAAAGAGATCGGTCTTCGTGTTGAGTGGAACGATCAGACCAAGAACGATACGACCATTGGTCCCCAAGACTTCCGGGATCAGGCGGCAATCATGTTCCCAGTCAACACGTCTGGAGCGCCACCCTTCCAGTGCATGGGCCAGTCGGGCGGTACTACCAACATCTGGCGATGGAACGCAGAGTGGCAGAAGGATCTCGGCAAGGATAGCGCAGGTATCTGGGACGTGGACGATCAATACCCCGGCATTTTCTGGGACTACTATTTCGAAGAGCCAGCGGGCGGCGTGACCTATCCGGACCGGATCGGTCGGAGCCTTGGGCCCTTCAATCCTGGCATCTGGTCGGGCAACATCATGTCTGACCCGACGCTGCGCGTGAGCTCGGTTGAGGACCTGAACGCGAATGGCTTCAGCACCCTCACGACACAAGCGCATCAGGATGTCATCGGAAACGGCGTGTGGGAGCCATCTGGTTCCGTCAAGGGTGGTGGATATTCTGGTCCAACCTGGCGCGTGGTCGTGAAGCGCACGTTGGAAACCGGTGATGCCAACGATACCCAATTCAAGGCAGGGATGTCTGTGCCCATCGCATTTGCGGTGTGGGATGGTAACAACGTTGAACGTAACGGCATGAAGGCGCTCTCCACCTGGTTTACCCTGAAGCTTCCGTGAGGGAACCTGTTCTTGGAGAAGGCATCTCTTACCTCTAGCGGGTAGGAGTGAGGGTATAACGAGAAAACCCCAGTCCGGTGTCAGGCCGGGCTGGGGTTTCTCTTTTTCTGTGGCAAGCCGCCCCCTACGACGATCACCTATTGCTCAATACCGCCCTGTTAGGCGGAAGCGAAGGGCCTCCCAGGGTTGCATTTGGCTGATACCGGAGTGTATAAAACAGAGTCGGAATTTATTGAGAAATCATCTATTTTTTCCCTCTAGTTGGTGGTGATTTAGCATGAATGTGTCACTGCTCTTTCCTCCAACGTGGCATCCCTCCCAGCCCTACCTGAGCCTTCCTTCGTTGACGGGATTTTTAATTCAGGGTGGTGTATCGAATGTCTCCCAGCGCGATCTTGGGATCGAACTCCTGGACGGAGTGGTCACCCAATCCTATGGAGCAGAGCTCTATCAGGAGTTGGTCGATAAACAGCGAATGCTTGAGCGGGAACGAAGCGGAGAAACTGGATCGGGAAGTGCCGAGCATTTGGCGAGAGTGATGGAGTCGCTGGACCGCTTTCCTTATCTCATTGATCGGATTGAACCGGCCAAGGAGGTCCTCCGAGGCGAAGGGTTCTACGATATCGAATCCTATCGCGAGAGCCTCTTTCTAATCGACAAGTGGCTGGAAGTCATTTCCACGCTCTATTTCCCGACCCGACTGACGGTCGTTGACAATCAATTCAGTAGTTATTCCATCTATTCGTCCAAAGACCTGATGAAGGTCATCAGGGATGAAACCCAGAATCCCTACATCAAGTTGTTCCGTGAGCGCTTCGTTCAATCGATCGTCGCAGGTCGACCAGACTTGATCGGTGTCTCGATTACGGCCACTTCGCAGATCGTCCCCGGTCTCACGCTCTGTCGTCTGATCAAAGAAGCCGCGCCCGATATCCACCTGACCATCGGTGGAAGTATATTCACAAGGCTCGTCGATAACCTGCGGCGCTGCCCGAGCCTGTTCGATCTGACCGACGACATCATCGTGTTCGAAGGCGAAACCGCACTGCTCGAACTCGTCAATCAATTGGCCGGGAAAAAAGATTTCAGCAAAGTCCCGAACCTGATCTATCGTCAGAACGGGAAGATTACGGTCAACCAGCCGTTTTATTCTGAGAATATCAATCAGCTGCCGGCCCCCAACTACGATGGTTTCCCGCTCGGACTGTATTTGTCGCCGGAGCCGGTGCTGCCAGTGCAATTTTCCCGAGGCTGCTACTACAAGGATTGTGCGTTCTGTGCGCTCACGCTGGATCACCAGAACTTCAGGCAAAAAGAGCCGGGACGAACCGTCGAGGAACTGGAATGGCTTAAACAGCGGTATGGGGCTCAACGGTTCTTTTTTACCGACGAGTGCTTTGCCCTATCGCCCACCAAACGATTATGCCAGCAGATCATCGACAAGAAGCTGGACATCAAATGGACCTGTGAGATGCGATTCGAGAAGCACCTGACCCGCGAACTCCTGGCGTCGATGCGCGATGCCGGGTGCCTGAAGATCGTGTTCGGATTGGAGTCCTTCAATCAGCGCGTGATGGATTTCATGAAGAAAGGGATCAAGCAGGAGTGGGTGCGGCGTATTGCCAACGATTGCGTCGATCTGGGGATCGCGGTGCATTGCTATATCATTGTGGGATTCCCGACCGAGAAGGAAGAAGAAGCCCGAGAAACGATGAATTTCATCGTGGAGAACGAGCGGCTCCACGGATCATACGGGTTCTCTTGTCAGCCCTGCCTCTTCGATTTAGAAAAAGAAGCGCCGATCATGAGCGACCCGGGCGGCTATGGGATTCGGCGCATCATGCGTCCATCGGCAGAGGACTTGAGCCTGGGCTTCTTCTATGAAGTGTCGGAAGGTATGACGCCCGACGAAGCGGAGCGCCTGTATCAGCATGTCTACGAAAAGGTCAGTGAAGTCGTATGCGAATTGCCGTTCAACTACTCGATGGCAGATGGACTGCTGTATATCGCACGAGCAAAGGCCCAGGAAGTGCGCGTGCCGCAGCCAGCGGGATCGTGATGACGCCGTGGCACACGACTTGACCGTGTCTTTTCACGATCGGTATAATTCACTTTTCTTTCAAGGATATACAGGGTGATCGCTACCAATCCCACCATCGACCGGATTACGGGGAAGATTAACGATCAATCCCTTCTGTTCCAGTACACGATCAAGCTCGTCCTCATCGTCTCCTTCTCGGAATTGGTCCTGTATCGGCTCGTGTCGCGGTTAGGGATGCATCTCAGCAAGTTGGCGCAGCAACATGACTGGATTATTCCCACCTTCACGGCATTGACGGAGATCGGGCAATGGCTGCTCAATGTCGTGGCGATTCTGCTCTTTCTTGCCTTGGGTGTCGGAGTGATCAATCGGATGGCCGGCCGTGGGTTTGTCGGATCGAATATGATCGTCATTCCCTGTGTCACGCTCTTGTTGCTCCTCACGGTGGGATTTTTGTTGATCCCGCCCGCTTTCCTGGGATCTGCGATTTACAACCTGGTGGCATTGGTCGCGCTGACCTGTCTGATGGTGGAATACCTCTCCACTCACACCGAATGGTCGCATCGCGCGATGGGCATTACCTATCTTCTGGGAATCGGAGGCTGGTTGTATTACCAGATCGTATCCACGATCTATAGTTTCATCGGAACCGTGGCGGCCCCGCCATTCGTGTATGAGGCTCATCGCGGGGGCGAAGCGTTGATGGTCTTATCCAGTATTCTGGTGTTTTGGGCCTATGGGCGTGGGGTCTCGTTTCGGACACGCAATCAGCGGCAACGCCGCCGCGCCATCTGGTTTTGGGCGACCGCCGGGTCCATTTTCACTCTGATGCTGTTTTTGGATTATCTCCTCAATCGGTATGATCCTGGCATGGCCGGCAATATTCGCAAAGCGGCGGACGGCATTGGGTGGATTTTTCAGTTCGGGATGGGCTACACGTTTTTTCTTCCTTTTGCGCTCTATATGACGGGCTTATTGTGCTGGTCCTATACAGTCATTAGGTTGCTGACCATGGGGCGAATTGCCGGCTATGGGCTTGGGTTGATGTTTATTGCGGGGTATGCGCTTCTGTACTCAAATCTGACGCTGATGGTCGTGCTCGGTGTCATGCTGTTGACCATGGACCGGTATCGGCGCGACGCGACGAATCCGGCGCAGGCGACGAATGCCCCCATGATCGGCACGCCGGACTCATTGGTGGGTGGACACATCTAGCGAACCTTTTTACTATAGGAAATCGTATGAACGAACCAACGACTTCTGCTCCTGACCAAAGCCAGACCATTGTCGATCCCGGCGATCAGCCGCTCAGTTCCGACGAGGAAATCACCGAGATTGAAAAGCTCTTGGCGACTGAGCCAGACGATTTTCAGGCCCGCTGCCGGTTGGGCGAGCTGTATTTCAGCAAGGGGCGAATGGACGACGCCCTCGTTGAGGTCAAGAAGTCGATTGAGATGGCGGAGGGGCTGCGCGCAGAAATGAATCGGTCGCTCGCGATGTACTATTCGAACCTGGGCACGATCTACGCGACGAAGGCCATGACGGACGAAGCGGAAGCCGAGTTCAAGCATGCGCTCGAAGTGTTCCCTCACGATGTCCTGGCGCTCTTCAATCTCGGGCGGGTCTATGCCGACAAAAAGAAATTCATGGAAGCCAAGGGCTATTACGAGCGTCTGGTGGAAATCACGCCTGAGGATCCCATGGCTTGGTACAATCTCGCAGGGGTCTATGTCGAACTCGATAATCCGCAGGTTTCGGACTACAACACCATCGACATGGCCATCCAATGCTATGTCCGCACGCTCGAACTGGATCCGAAGCATCTGGAGGGCAGTTTCAAGCTGATGGAATTGGCGATGAATCACAAGAAGACGGAACTTGCTATCCAGGTTATGGAGGATGCTGTCGAGCAGAATCCCGAGGAACCGCTGGCTTACTACAACTTGATCAACGTCTACGACAAGGCGAAGATGTTCGAACAGGCTGAGCATGCGCGGAAGCGCTTGAAGGATCGGTTCTCCAAGCGCGCCAAAGAGGACAATGCATCCTGATTGACCCATTCGTAGGGAGGAACACACCATGTTTGGGAGTCTTGGTTTTACAGAACTGATCCTGATCCTCTTCATCGTGCTGATCATCTTCGGCGCCGGCAAATTGCCACAGCTGGGAGAAGGGATCGGCAAGGCGATCAAGGGCTTCAAGAAGTCCGTGCATGAGGCGGACGTGATTGAAGCCGAAGCCCAAGCGGCGCAGCAGCAGATGGCCGCAGCTCCGCAGCAAGCGATTCCGGAACCCACGGTGCAAGCACCGCCTCCCGTGGAGCAGCCAGCCGCGGCAACGGTTCAATCAGCATCACGCGGCTAACCAGCCGGGATAGGGGCCAGGTACATGGAAACCGAACTTCAGCTCGCGACCGGCTATATTGAAACCTTCGCAGGGAACGGCAAGGCCCGAAGCACCGGCGATGGGAAACGGGCGGTCAAGTCCGGAATTCCACTGCCCCATCACGCCGCGCTTGATAAGGACGAAACCTGGTTCTACTTTGCCGAGTCCGGGTCCGATCGCATCCGGCGGGTCAATCTCCGGGAAGGCACGCTTCATAATTTCGCCGGCATCGGCGAAACCTGTTATAGCGGCGACGAAGGCCCCTGTGGGGAAGCCGGGCTCTATTTACCGCTCGATGTGGCGTTCGATTCCCGCAATGACCTCTATATCTGCGATTCCGGCAGTAACCGTATCCGGAAAGTAGACCGCGAGACCGGGATTATCACCACGATCATCGGTACCGGGCAGCATGGGTTCAACGGAGATGGTCCGGCCCTCGAGGTCAATCTTACCTGGCCGGCCGCGATCGCCTTCGACCCCGACGACGTGATGTACATCGCCGACACCCAGGCACACCGAATCCGTCGCTACGATCCACAGACGGGCATGGTGACGACCGTGGCTGGGACATGGACGTCCGAGGACGAAGCCCGTGAGCAGCCGCTCGTGGCCCGGAATCTGGTAGTGCTTTCCGGCGATGCCATCGGCATCGATTTTAGCGATGATCATGGATGGCTCATGCCGGTCTGTTCAGACGGGCTGGACATGTCCATGTATCTTGACGATGGAAAGCCAGCGCTGGAGGCCCGTCTCTATGATGTCGTGGGGCTCACGGTAAACGGGAAAGGCGACATTATTTTCGTCGATAAGGGCAGTAACCGAGTACGCAGCATCGATCACCACAGCGGCATTATCTCGACAGTGGCCGGCATCTGCCGTTACGGCTATGACGGTGACGACAAGCCGGCGGTCAGAGCCATGCTCCATGCGCCGGAAGCCGTCGTGGTCGATCAACAGGACAATCTCTACATCTCCGACACGATGAACCATCGTGTGCGCAAGGTAGACGTCGCCACTGGCCTGATTACGACGGTGGCGGGCAACGGAGACAGCGGCTATGAAGATAAGAATATGGGCGGCTGCGGCGCTGCCCGCTTCGTGGCGAAAGAATCGGCAGGGACCGTGAAGCATGGAGACGGACTCCTTGGAGTGGAAGCCGTCGTCAACTCCCCAGTCGGACTCTCACTGGATTCCCAGGGCTATCTCTACATCTGCGAACGGGGCGAAAACAAAATTCGCCGCGTGAAACTCTGGTAGATATCCGGAGACAGCCGGATTGGTCTCGCCCGGGGTTTGTGGTATTCTGAGCCCATCACGGTGTGATCGCGCCGGTCGCCTTGAGGACCTTGCATGGTGCGTACGACGACGACTTCTTCCCACCCGTTGCTTCTACTGTTCCTCTTCATTCTGGTCGCGGCCGGGGTCTTTGTGGGATTCGGCGTCCCCCTCGTGAGTTCCGAAGGGATGGTGATTCGTGCGCGCCTTGTTGAGGGGGAGTTGCCGACGGGGCCGGATGGCGCCGCCTGGGCAAACGTCCCTCCGATGACGCTTCCATTGAGCGGTCAGGTCATTACCAGGCCGGTCTGGCCTGAGCCGAGCGCGCGAGCTTTGACGGTGCGGTCTCTCCACAACGGGAGCGAAATTGCCTTTCTGCTCGAATGGCAGGACAACACAAAGAACGACCGTCTGACGCCCGGAACCTTTCGCGATGGCGTCGCAATCGGACTACCGCTCGGCGATGCTCCCGCGTTCTTCTGCATGGGGCAGCTCGATCACTACATCAATATCTGGCACTGGAAGGCCGACTGGCAGAGCGATATCGATCGCCGGGCCGCAAAAGCCTCCGAAAAGTCTCGCGACGGCGTGCGGACGTTTGAAGTCATCCCGCGCCGTGTCTCTTCTGTGGAGGACCTCATCGGCGGGGGCTTTAGTACCCTGACGACTAAAGAGAAGCAGGGCCGAGTCCAGGGAAAGGCTGCGTGGAAGGATGGAATATGGCATGTCGTCATGCGCAGACCCTTGGTCAGTGAAGAGCAGGAGAACGAAGCCAAACTGATTCCGGGCCGGGTACAAACCGTGTCGTTTGCCGTGTGGAACGGTGAGAACAAAGAGCGAAACGGACAAAAAGCCGTCGCACCCTGGTTCCAGCTGGTAATCGACCCGGTTGCGAAGCTCTAAGAGGATACTGAAAAGTCCGCCAGCAGCGTTCTCGCATCGTTCAGGCCCTCAAGGCTGATTCGAAGTTTCTCGGAGGTCGGAAACACTGGAGGGGATTTTCCGTTCGCCAAGATCAATTGCAAGGGCGAACGGCCCACACGAAGTGCGGTATGTACCTCCTCGGACCTTCACTCGATGCGGCTTTGCTTGGGACAAGGCGCGTTTCGCCGCGCCGGGGTTGGGCGGGTAGGAAGTCTGAACTTTTTGAGCATCCTGCGGGAGTGTTCTTCCGCAGCCTGCTAAGTTCCTTGGTAAGATAACAGGACGACGAGAGGCAAGGACATTGGAGGATGCTCGAATCAGTTCAGTCAGCGCTCATACAAAGGCCCTTCGGAGCGGAAGGGCCTTTTTCTTGTGCGTCAGCCTATGCATGGGAGTCCTTGCTGCTCTGGCCCCGGCGTCGGTGGGTGCGGCGGACCAGGAGCCGATGACCGCGGAAGAAGCCGCTCGGCTGGGTGAAGAATTCGGTGTCATCGTCGGAGACGTGGATGAGAACATCAAGAAGGAATTGAAACTCGAACGGGCCCAGGGTGTCGCGGTGTTCGAGGTGATCGGGAGCTCGCGCGCCGACTATGCCGGGATCAAGGTCCGATCCATCATCAAGGAAATCGACAAGACCGAGATCAGAAACATGATCGATTTTGGGAGAGCGATCAAGCGCGGGATGAAAGAATGTAATTTCACCTTAGGCACCTATGAGCCGGCTGATCCCGGCGATCCGGTCGGGTGGGGCGTGAATTTCCATTTCGTCGGATGCAAACGAGATTGACGATGTCACGACGCAGACGGTACGCACAACAAATCGTCGCATTCTTCTTCCTCATACTCATAGTGGGAGTCATCGGCCTGTATCATGGCCGCGCCATTGCACAGAAGGCGGAGGCCAAGGCTCCGGCCGCTTGGGTGGAGGAAATTGAGAAGATCTTCATTCGATCGGAAGACTGCAAGCAATGCCACGATCGCCACTATGAGGAGTGGAAAGGCATGCGCGAACAGACGCCGGATCTCAAGACATTCGGCCGGGTCGATGCGGCGCTCTTGCATGGCACCTCGCTGGAATCGCCGGTGTTCCGCACGGTGTTGGGTGTCTGGCTGCAGACCAACCCGACAACGGACGAGCGCCGCCGCTGCCTCTCCTGTCATGTGCCGTCGACCACCGTGTTCCCGCAATATACCGAAAAGATTGTAACTCAGGTATTGTCAGGTAAACCGCAAGTCGAAGGCATCGGGTGCGCCTCCTGCCATCTGATCAAGCAGGTCGAGCAGACACCAAACTCTCCGCCGTCGTTCAAGATCGACCCGGGCAAGATGATCTATGGGCCCTATGCGGATCCGGAGGAGAATCTCGTCCATTCTGCGACACAGTCCGAACTGTACCGTGGCGCGAATTATTGCGCCTCTTGCCACTTCGATAAGGTCAAGGATGTGACACAGAAGGACCTCGCCGGTGAGATCTTGCAGGGGACAATTTGCCAAGACTGCCATATGGAACCCTCAACCGGCAGTTCCACTTCGAGGCGCGGCGCCATGACCCGTTCGATCGGTCGGCACTGGTTCCGCGGCGTCGTCATCCCCGGCACCCTCCTCAAGAACCGCAACCTGCAGGCCGAATGGATGCCCCGTGTGGATTTGGAGGCCACCAAGTCGGCTTCTGCGGTGGAGGGGACAGCGCTGGTGAAAATCGGCAGCCTTCCTCACAGCTTTCCTGACGGCGACCCAGTGCTCAAGCAGTTCTATCTGACGATTACAGCCAAGGATGCGCAGGGCAAGGTGCTGAAGGAAGAAACCAAACAGTTTGGCTTGCCCTACGACAAAATTCTCCGGGGCCCGATTCCTGATCCCTTCATCAAAGGGGGCAATACGAGAAAAGTGCCTTTTTCCCTTGCGATCCAGGCCGGCTCGACTGCCGCGTCGATTGAAGCGGTATTGAATTATGCGTTGATTCCGACCCCCGAACCGGCGCTCAAGGAAAAGTATCTCGCCACCTTGGCGACCGACAAAGAACGGGAGAGCGCAAAGAAGATTTTCGATGAGTATACGCAGCCCCGCCTATTGACCTACCGGGCGAAAACACTCTGAGCGGTTGAAGCGAAGGGACCAGCATCATGATGGGGCGATACTCGAACGGTGTGAAGATGGGAATCGGCGCGGTGATCGTAGTGGTTGCGTTGTTCCTCTCGCACTGGCTCGATAGCGGCACGTTTGCGCAAGAAGCGGCCAAATCCCAGAGCACCATCGAAAAGGCCTACCCGAGTTCCAGCAAGTGCAAACGTTGCCATGAACGCGTGTTTGAAGAGTGGGAAACCTCTCCGCTCTCGCGCTCGATCCATTCGCCTGCTTTTCGCGCCTCGCTCGACGCTTTCTTGGCTTCCCCGGCAGGAAAAGACAAAGCCCTGTGCTTTCGCTGCCATGCGCCGCACGTGCGCGAATTTCCCGATCACGCGCAGCTCTTCATCGATCAGGCCAAGGCTGGTGACCCGTCATTGGATGGGGTGGCCTGCGCGCAATGCCACTTGATCAAGCAGGTCGATCGAACGAAACAACCGCCGGAGCCCAAGTACGAACTCGGGAGCAAGACGCTCTACGGCCCCTATAAGGATTTTGTTCAAAACCTCGCCCACCAGTCGATGGAACTGGGGCTGTTTCAAAAGTCCGATCTCTGTCTGAATTGCCACCAGTCGGTCCCTTCGGCTGCCAGCTTGGGCAAGACCAACGATCTGCTGGGCAACTGGGACCAGAGCAATGCCGTGAAGTCCGGCAAAGAGTGCCAGACCTGTCACATGCCCGAGCAAATCGGCGAGTCGGCGAATGGGGAGAAGAAGCGGAAAGTGGCGAACCATACGTTTCCAGGACGGATTGGAAAACTCCGCCAGGAAGCGGCAAAGCTGGACATCCAAACAAAAATCGAGGGCGAGAAAACCACGGTTACAGTGAAGGTGCAGAGCCTCGTCCCGCACAATTTGCCGACCACCCATCCTGCCTGGGCGACCGTGGTGCTCGATTTCGATATCAAAGGAAAGAATCTGAGGACCGTCTTTTCCGACAAGCGCACCTATGGTCGAGTCTATCAGGATTCCAAGGGTCAGAAGACCAGCTTCGACTTTGAGGCGGTCAAGGTCCTTGAAGACACGGTCTTGAAGCCGGAAGAAACCCGCGTCGAGACCTTTACCTTCCCCACGCCGAAAGACACCAAGACGTTCGATGTTGAGGTGACTCTCAACTATGCGCCGATCAGCGGTCCTGCTCCATTCCTGCAGCGTGTCGAAGCTGAGTCCTCCAAGGGACCGCAAGACCCGGTCTTCCAGCCAATCCAGATCGTCAAGTACGCGGAGAACATCCCGATCAACAAGTAGAACACCCTGGCGAGAGGCCGAAGGTCTGGAGAAAGTTCCTCCTCTTGCCCTTAGCCCGTCGCCTCTAACCCTGGTTGTTAGTCCGTGATAATGCTGGAGCCCGGCGACTTCATCTTAAAGATCTGAATGGCGGAGTACATGCTCTTGGCTGGATGGTTGAGGATGAGGCGGGAATTGGTCACGTGGGTGTCGAGCAATTCATATTGTCCACCACTGAAGTAGATGTCGCAATCATCGATTGCGCAGTTCTTATAGACGTGGTTGTCGAGCGACAGCTTCGCCTTGCTGAACGTCTGTCCCTCGATCAAAATATAATCCGGCGCCACGCCCATGTGCATTTCCTCCGCCGCGCACTATAACAAAGTCGGCCACCGCCGTAAACCTATCGCTCTTGGAAGCCTGATGAACCCAGCCCAAGAACTTCTATGGAACTGGCGACGTAACTGGGCGTAATATCAAGGCACTCACGATAGATCGAGGTTGGTTCAGAAAGAAATGCTTTTGAATGGTTTCGAGAATCCAAGCAGCCAGATTCTGATAGATATTGATATTGGGCACGATCGCGATGTCCCCCCATGGATCAAAGCCTCGGGACTAAGGAGGAGAAACGGGCATGAAGAAGAGCGGGTCGCAGAAAAGCATGTCTCCTTCTCAGCTGATAGACGCGAGAATCAAGGAGCTCGGCGACTGGCGGGGCAGGATGCTCACCCGACTCCGTACCTTAGTCAAGCAAGCCGATCCCGAAGTCGTCGAGGAGTGGAAGTGGAGAGGGGTTCCGGTGTGGTCGCACGACGGATTGATCTGCACAGGCGAGACTTACAAGACCGTCGTGAAGATGACCTTCGCCAAAGGGGCGGCTCTGAAGGATCCTTCGGGCCTCTTCAACTCCAGTCTTGACGGGAACACACGGCGTGCCATCGACTTCCACGAGGGCGAGAAGATAGACGAGGAGGCGTTGAAGACTCTCGTTCGCGCCGCCGTGACCCTGAACAAGTCCAAAGCCCAACGCTAATCCACGGAATCAAACATTTTCCGTGGGATCCTGCAAGACGTCACCGGCTTGGTTCCATTATCGAGTCAGGTAACAGAATCGCAATCCCGCAACAGGATCATCGCAGGCGAGAACATAATCGAGGATGTAGCACTGCGCCGGCGCCCATTGTTCAGAAGATCCAGACCGGAGGCAGAATGCCTCCTCGTTGTTCAACCCCTGGCAGATCCACTTATCTCAGCGGAAAATCTGTCTGAATTACCCGAGCCATCCCTTAAACCCTAGACCCTTCCGATTACATAAGACAGATGCTAAGATCTGAGAGTCCGATGATGACCGATGAAAATCATGGGCTTCTTCACTCCAGATTATTTCATTCACGCCGGAAACATCCTTCTGTTGATCGCTTACAGCGTTCGCGACGTTCTGTGGTTGCGCTTGTTCGCGGTGGCAGCTTCCTTGTTTTGCATCCCTTTTTATGTGCTCCAGCCAAAAATGTTGTGGCCACCAGTTGCTTGGAGCGCCGTCTTCGCTGCGATCAATCTCTTTCAATCGTGGCTGCTCTTTATTGAGCGTCGTCCAGTCAAACTAACGGCCGAGGAGGATGAAATTCGCCGACTTGCCCTTCAGGGCTTACCGCCTCGGAAAGTCCTGGAGGTTCTGAGGATTGGATCCTGGGTCACGGCTGAAGTTGGCGAGCGACTCATAGAGCGCGGTAAGCTTCCCGACTCCATCTCGCTCATTATCCGTGGCAAAGTGAGGGTGGAGAAAGAGGGGCGCATGCTCGGGGATTTGATCCCTGGGAACCTCGTAGGCTCCGCTCTCATCCTCAACGGCATTCCGTCCAACGTGGATGCGGTGACAGTGGAGCCCCTGCGTGCCATGCGTTGGCAGATTGGGACACTGGAGAAGTATCTCAGCGCCAACCCCGAAACTCGAAACGTCATGCAGCGGCACCTCGCCCATGACCTCGCTAACAAAATCGGAGGTCTGGTTACGGATTCATCCAAACCTTCTGACAGGAATCCATAAGATGCACGTGAGAAGGAAAAATGCATTTCTTGAGTGCAGTGTAGCTTAATCTGGACCTCGCTCGTAACCGGACGAGAAAACCAGCGCCCGCTAAGACCCCTCACCCTATTGACTCGCACGTATCAACCGCCTACGCTAGCGCTTCCACGTCGGCCCTTCACGAAAGGAGTGATTTATGTCGCGACGAAACTTTGATGGTGTGCCAATAGGTTTGGTAGCCACGTTTTTTGCCGTGTCGTCTCTGGTCGTCACTGCTGGTCTGCAATGGACGTCGGTACCGGCCTATGCAACCGAGCGGGGTGATGAACGGAAGGATGCGCGGGATACGAAGCAGACCGGCCGTGAGGAAGCAAAGGAGCAGAAGGCGGAGTGCAAGGCGGGAGACGATAAAAGCCGTGCGGAATGTCGGCGGGATAGCCGAGATACCAAGCAGGATGCGCGCGAAGCCGCCAGGGACACAAAGCGAAAATAATCACAAAGGACTGCTACCAGGACAGGACAAATCGCCCCCATCTGCCCCATGTTACGAGCATCCTGGTTTGTGGTTTCTTGTGGGGTTAGGTAGTCGGTGTGTGGACCATGTGAACTTCGTAAACTGCTGGTCTAGCCAGAAAAGTTCGCTGAGTATTGAGCGAGATTACTCGTCTTTTGTCTTGATCCTCTCTCCTCATCTGTATAGAATGGCCCACCTTTTCAGGTAGTTAGCTACAAGACTAAACCTGTACCACCTACGGCTTTTCCTCTTGGCTCATGTACTTTGAAGGGTTCGAGCCATCGGGAACCGTCTGACATAAAAGCCTCTCAACCTTTAGGAGGAGACTGACGTGAGCGACTCAGCGATCGTAACTTTTGCTCTGGTAGCGGCGGTGACCGGTATTGCCTACGGTCTGTACCTGGCCATGTGGGTGTTCAAACTCGATGCTGGCAATCCGAAGATGCAGGAAATTGCGAAGGCCATTCAGGAAGGCGCGAGTGCCTATCTGAATCGCCAGTATCGGACCGTGGGCGTCGTCGCCGCAGTGTTATTCGTCATACTGTGGGGAGCGGGGGCGATCTCCGACAAATTCGGTTTACTGACCGCGGTCGGATTCTTGATCGGCGCTGGCGCGTCGTCGCTGGCTGGATATGTGGGCATGGTCATCGCGGTGCGGGCGAACGTCCGGACTGCGCAGGCTGCCCATAAGGGGATGAATGCGGCGCTGACCGTGGCGTTCCGTGGCGGTGCGGTGACGGGGCTCTTGTTGATCGGCTTAGGCCTGCTGGCCATTACCACCTTCTATACGGTGGCATCGCAGATTGCGGGGCAGGAGAAGGCGATCCATGCATTGCTGAGTCTCGGGTTCGGCGGGAGTTTGATTTCGGTGTTTGCCCGTGTGGGGGGTGGCATCTATACGAAAGCGGCGGACGTCGGAGCGGACCTTGTCGGGAAAGTCGAAGCGGGAATTCCGGAGGATGATCCTCGCAACCCGGCGGTCATCGCGGACAACGTGGGAGACAATGTGGGCGACTGCGCCGGTATGGCCGCTGACCTCTTCGAGACCTATGCGGTGACGACGGTGGCGGCGATGGTTTTGGCCTTCACGCTGTTCAAGGGAGTCAGCGCTCCGATTCTCTATCCTCTCGCCCTCGGGGGTGTCACGATCTTCGCGACGATCATCGGGATTCTCTTTGTGAAGGTAAGCGCGGGCGGCGAAATCATGCCGGCGCTCTATAAGGGCTTGTTCGTGGCGGGCGGCATTGCTGCGGTGGCGTTCTATCCCGTGACGACTACGATCATGGAGGGCGTGGGTGGCGTGAGCGGGATGAGCTACTACCTTGCGGCGTTGATCGGCTTGGCCGTGACACTCGCACTCGTCTTTATCACCGATTACTACACCTCCAAAAGCTATGCGCCGGTGAAGGCGATTGCCAAGGCCAGTGAAACAGGCCATGCGACAAACATCATCGCCGGACTGGCGGTTGGGATGGAAGCTACGGCTTGGCCGGTCGTGGTAATCGGGGGTGCGATCCTCACGAGCTACTGGATTTGCGGCGGCGCGGCATCGGGTGGTTTATACGGCGTGGCCGTGGCGGCGGTGTCGATGTTGTCGATGGCCGGTATCGTGGTCGCGATCGACGCGTTCGGTCCGATCACAGATAACGCAGGCGGTATCGCGGAGATGGCCCACCTCGGCAAAGAGGTACGGAACATCACCGATCCACTGGACGCGGTCGGCAACACGACTAAGGCGGTGACCAAGGGCTATGCGATCGGATCGGCTGGTCTCGCGGCGGTGGTGCTGTTCGCCGAATATGCACGTGAGGTAGCAAAAGGGAGCGGGGCCAGTACGTTCGACCTCTCCAATCCTTCCGTCCTGGTCGGACTTTTCCTGGGCGGGATGCTGCCCTTCATCTTCGGGGCCCTCTGCATGAAAGCGGTGGGAGAAGCAGCCGGTCTCGTGGTGGAAGAGGTGCGCAGGCAGTTCAGGACGATCAAGGGGATCATGGAGGGAACCGGCAAGCCAGAATACGGGACTTGCGTGGATATTGTGACGCAGGCGGCGATCAAGAAGATGATGGTGCCGGGACTGATCCCGGTCGTCTCGCCGATTCTGGTCGGCACGATCCTGGGACCGCAGGCATTGGGCGGCATGCTCGTCGGCAGTATTGTTACCGGTCTGTTCGTTGCCATCTCGATGACGAGCGGCGGCGGTGCCTGGGACAACGCCAAGAAGTTTATCGAGGAGCAAGGCAAGAAGGGAACGGACACGCACAAGGCGGCGGTGACGGGCGACACGGTTGGCGATCCCTACAAGGATACGGCTGGTCCGGCGATCAATCCGATGATTAAAGTCATCAACATTGTGGCGTTGCTCATTGTCTCGTTGATAGTGTGATGGTCCGAATCGTCGAGCATATTTCATGTTCTCGCGGGACGTGTGAGAAGCGCAGGATTAGACGAGCCTTTCATCTAGTCGAGTCGCGCCTGTCGCGCGCATCTCGCCTGTCATGCTTCACAGTTTCTCCCTTGGCTTGACGGCTGAAATGACCATAGAGTAAGGTAATTGCAAGGGATCACGCTGGTGGCTGATCCACGAGGGTTTCCCCTAATCACGGGAGGTGCTCGGATGGAGAAACAAGAGCGCAAGCAGGAACCCAGGCGAGAGCCTCAGGGGAAGGAAGAGGTCAAGGCCAACCCGAAGGTCGTCGAAGCCGGCAAAAAGATGAAAGAAGACATCGATAAGCTGGTCGATGAAATCGACGACGTTCTCGAAACCAACGCAGAAGAATTCGTCAAGAACTACGTGCAAAAAGGGGGGGAATAGCGCCAGTAGCCTGCTGGACCTATTTCCTCTTTTCCCTTCCTCTTCATTACTCTCGGTTGTTCACAGCCCGATCTCCGTCCGTCACCGGCACGACTCCACGTCCTCTGGTTTGACAATGCAGAGCTGAGCGGCTAGTATCCCTTTAATTCTCAGATAGTTAGCTCAGATCGAGACTCAGAATCATTCAAGAGGTCCTCATGAAGTCCAAGCTCTGGGTCTTTCGTGACATCAATATTTCTCAGCGGGCTTCATTAGCTCAAGCCCTCTCGATTTCTCCTGCCACCGCCTCGCTGTACCTGGCTCGTGGTGTGACCACGGTGGATGAAGCGACGTCGTGGATGTTGCTGCAGTCGCCACATGATCCGTTTTTGATTCCCGACATGGAGCAGGCAGTCGAACGGTTGCATCGCGCCGTCACGACTCAGGAGCCGATCTGTTTTTACGGTGACTACGATGTCGACGGGATTACGGCGACCAGTGTGTACCTATCCTTCTTTCGAGGCTTGGGCGCACGGGTCCGCGCCTATGTTCCGCATCGTCTGCGCGAAGGCTATGGACTCAACCTCGGCGCCATTCAGCGTTTGCATGACGAAGGGATCTCGCTGTTGGTGACGTCTGATTGCGGCACGACCTCGCATAAAGAAATTGCATTGGCTGCCCAGCTCGGCATGGATGTGGTCGTGACGGATCATCACCAGACCGACGAGCAGATGCCGCCGGCTGTGGCAGTGCTCAATCCCCATCGAACCGATGCCCTCTATCCCTTTCGTGGCCTCTGTTCCGCGGCGCTGGCCTACAAGGTGGCGCAGGCCTATCAACTGCGCTATGGGGTTACCGGGGTACCTTTGGAGTCGTTGCTCGATCTCGTGGCGTTGGCGACGGTTGCCGACGTCGTGCCCTTGCACGATGAGAATCGAACCTTTGTGCGCGAAGGACTGAAGCAGTTGTCGCGTGGCGCGCGCTGCGGCGTCCGGGCATTGAAGCTGGTTGCGGGGGTGACGCGGGATTGTACGGCGGAAACGATCGCTTTCAAGCTGGCACCCCGCATCAATGCCGCGGGGCGATTGGATGATGCCATGTTGGGTGTGCGGTTGTTGACAACCGACAACCCAGCCGAGGCGCAGCAGTTGGCCGATAGGCTCGAGCAGCTGAATCGGGAGCGCCAGCGCATCGAGGTGGATATCATGGCGGAGGCGTTGGCCTCTTTGAAAGATCAAGAATTACCTTCTGCACTCGTACTGGCTTCCCGACAGTGGCATCTCGGAGTTGTCGGAATTGTTGCAGCGCGCTTGGTCGATCGGTTTCAGCGTCCGGCGATTGTCATGGCCATCAATGAGCAGGGTATCGCAAAAGGTTCTGCGCGGACGATAGGTGGCTTCGATCTCTATCAAGGATTGGCTTCCTGTCGAGAGCTATTGGAGTCCTTCGGCGGGCATCCGAGTGCCGCAGGTGTCACGATTCGCGACTCTCGGATTGACGAATTTCGCGTTCGATTCTCCGATGCGGTGGCCGGCTGGACCCACGACGGGGCCAAGGGTGCAACGTTGGACGTCGACGCGGAGGTGCGCCTGGACGAAGTGACGATCCAGTTGATTCAGGAAATCGGCTCGCTGCATCCGTTCGGCGCGGGCAATCCAGAACCGACGTTTGCGGTGACCTGCCTCGAAGTCATGGATTCACGCACCGTTGGCGAGAAACACTTGAAAATGACTGTTCGGCAAGGGGGATCGCTGCCATTCGACAGTATCGGCTTCGGCATGAAGTCGTTGCTGGAACGGGGCATTCCGTCCCGTACCCCGGTCGATCTGGCCTTCACGCCGGAATTGAATCACTGGAACGGACGTGACCAGATTCAACTCCGCATTCGCGACGTTCGACCGAGTGTGATGGAGTGAACGGACCATGGTATACGAGACCGTCACAGATCTCGACCAGTTGCTGGAGCGAATCAAAGGCTATTATGCTGATGCAGATCTCGGCCTAGTCCGCAAGGCCTACGAGTTTTCTGCGAAGGCGCATGAAGGGCAGCTTCGTCGGTCCGGAGAACCCTACCTTCAACATCCCATTGCCGTCGCCGGAGTCCTTACCTCCCTCAAAACAGATGTCACGGCCATCGTCGCCGGGCTGCTGCACGATACCCTGGAAGATACCGTCGCGACGCCAGACGAACTCGAACAAGCGTTCGGGAAGGACGTGGTGCACCTGGTCGACGGAGTGACCAAGATCGGCAAGATTGCCTTTCGGAACTATGAGGAAAAGCAGGCGGAGAATTTCCGCAAGATGGTGCTTTCGATGGCGGACGACATCCGGGTCGTCCTCATCAAACTCGCCGACCGGCTGCACAACATGCGCACCTTGGAACACCTCGGCCCGGCCAAGCGACAGGCGATCGCCCAGGAGACGCTGGAGATCTATGCGCCGTTGGCCAATCGCCTTGGAATCGGGTGGATCAAGAACGAACTGGAAGACCTGTGTCTCAAGCACCTCAAGCCGGAGGTCTACGAGACGTTGCGGGTCCGCGTGGCGAAACGGGACGAGGACCGGCAGCAGTACATCGATGAAGTGATGGGGCTTGTGCAGAAGGCCATGCAAGAGAACGGGTTGGCTGGACAAGTCTACGGCCGTCCCAAACACCTCTACGGCATCTATCAAAAGATGAACAAGCAGTCGATTGCGTTCGAGGAGGTCTACGACCTGACTGCACTGCGGATCGTGACCGATACGAAGATGAACTGCTATGCCTTGCTCGGGGTGATTCATTCGCTCTGGCGGCCGGTGCCGGGGCGTTTCAAAGACTACATCGCGATACCAAAGTCCAATCTCTATCAGTCCCTGCATACGACGGTGGTGGGCCCGAAGGGGGAACACGTCGAATTCCAGATCCGCACGGAGGACATGCATCGTATTGCCGAGCACGGCATCGCCGCGCATTGGAAGTATAAAGAGCAGGGGGATGTGGCCAATCGTGACAGCAAGGCGTTCGGCTGGCTGCATCAGTTCGTCGAATGGCAGGAAGACTTGGTGGATAACCGGCAGTTCATGGATTCCGTGAAACTCGATCTCTTCCATGATGTCGTCTATGTCTTCACGCCCAAAGGGATCGTAAAAGAGCTGCCGAAAGGATCGACGCCGATCGATTTTGCGTTCGCGATTCACACCGAGGTCGGCGACCATTGTGTCGGGGCCAAGGTGGACGGGAAGATCGTCCCGCTCAAACACCAACTGGCCAGCGGAGACACGGTCGAGATCCTGACGTCATCTACGCAAACACCGCACAAAGACTGGTTGAAGTTTGTCCGCACCTCGCGCGCGAAGACCAAGATCAAACATTGGATCAAGCTCGAGGAGCAGAAGCGGAGTGTCGAGATCGGCCGGCGTTTACTGGAGTCGGAATTCCGCCGCCAGGGAATGGCGCCGGCCCGGATGTTCAAATCTGCAGAGCTTTTGGAAGCCGCTCGCCAGTCGGGATTCGACAGCACCGACGAATTGGCCGCGGCGGTGGGTTTCGGCCGCGTGGCGACGTCACAGGTCATCGGCAAGCTGACGGCCCCGTCATCCGGGGCGCAGGCACCGGCTCAGGCGCGCCCGGCCCCGCGCAAAGCGATAGGCGGGAAGAGCGACGGCACCGGCGTACAGGTCAAAGGGTCTCGAGATCTGCTGATGCAGTTGTCGCGCTGTTGCCATCCCGTCCCCGGCGACCGCATCCTCGGATATATTACTCGTGGCCGGGGGCTGACCATCCATGCAGTGGACTGCCCGAACCTTGAGGCGCTGGACTACGACAAGGAGCGGTTGGTGGAAGTGGAGTGGGACTCCGCCACACCCAGCACGCACTCGATCAAGATGTCCATCGTAGCCGTCGATAAGACCGGGGTGCTGGCGAACGTGTCATCCGCGATTTCTGAATGTCATGCCAACATCAGCCGTGCAGAGATCACGACGCGGGAGGATCGGAAAGCCGTGCTGGATTTTGTCGTGGAAGTATCAGACACCCATCATCTTGATCAGGTGCTCAAAGCTGTCGAGCGTGTGGAAGGGGTGATCACGGCTCGTCGGCTGCGGGCCTGGCAGGAACGGTCATAGACCTAGGGAAGTTTGAACTGAAGTTTCGATCCCCGCTGCAGCTTCAAACTTTCAGCCCGGCCCCCCGCGAGTTCCAGGACGTAGAGTGCATCCTCGTTCGGTCGATATTGGGGGCAGCTATCGTCTGCTTTCGTGCAGATCGGAACATTCTGTTCCATATGGATGATCTGCTTTTTCTCATTCATCCAGATGAGATCGAGCGGAATTTTTGTGTTCTTCATCCAAAACACCCAGGCATGCGCCTGCGAAAACGTAAAGAGCATGCCTCGGTCTGCTGCCAAGTGCTCGCGATACATCAATCCTTCCGCACGCTTTTGTGGCGTGTCGGCTAACTCCGCATAGATGATCGTGCTTCCTGGAAGGGTGATCGGGATCAGTCCGGGCGGAACTGGTTCGTGTCCCGCCAAGACATAACAGGGGAACGAGAAGAGAAGAATGAAGGAAAGCGCGAGTGATCGGCGTTGTTGCACGGCGGCATCCTATCGGCCCATTGCAGATGAGTCAAGCCGGAGGCTGCGTGCGGCAGCATGGGATCATTGGCGATTCTGGCTAGCCCGTATTCTCCATGACGGTTCGTCGCAAAATCGCTAAGCCGCATCGTGAGCCCGCTGACCGAAGGCTTGTCAAAGCAGTGGCTCTGCGCTGCTCCAGAAGCGTTCATGAATAATCCCGGCTCAGGGTATCTTGCAATCGCGCCGCCGCCTATGCCATCCTCGTGAGGCACCAGCAAGGGAGGGGCGCATGAAAGAGACGCGGAAAGTCCATTACGTCAAAGGGGTATTTGTTTGCCCGCAGTGCCGTCAGTCTTATGTGCAAGAAAAGTGGATCGAAGCATGGCGCGTTCGCTGCCACAAGTGCGACTATCGTGGGGCACTTACGGACGTCTCTGTCGAAGAGCGCATGGAAGAGGAAACATTCCGTCGTTGAACCGGAGCCAAACCTACGCGCCAGTTCCTTTTCTTTGTAAGTCGATGTTTCCGCCTCTCACCTCTATTCTCCGCCTCCGCCTCATCGGTTCCCTGTTTTCCTGTGCGCCTTCTTTTGGTGCTGGCCATTGGCTCCGGCGAGACATTTGCCGACGAGCCGGCCCCACTGGTGAAGGTACTTGTGGCCTACCATTCGCTCTCCGGTAATACCGAGCGCATGGCCGAAGCGGTGGCCGATGGCGCGAAGAGTGTCCCCGGCACTGAGGCGCTGTTGAAACGAGTCGGCCAGGTGACGGCGGACGACTTGTTCTCCGCCGATGCGGTTGTGGTCGGATCGCCGGTCTATTGGTCGAACATGTCGGGCGAGGTGAAATCATTTTTTGACAATTGGCAGTTTAAATTCGGTGTGTTCCCCGAGTTCAAAATGAAGAACAAAATCGGCGCGGCCTTTGCCACCGGTGGTCAGGTGTCGAGTGGGAAGGAAGTGACGATGTTGACGATCCTTGCCGCGATGCTGGGGAATCAGATGATCATAGTGAGTGGGGGCGGGGCATTCGGCGCGTCTGCCACCACTGAAGGCGACAGTCCCGGCATCGATAACAAGGAGCTGGCCGACGCCAGGGAGTTGGGCCGACGCGTGGCCGAAGTCGCTATAATGGTACAGCGAGGTCCTTCCCACTAGTCAGAGTGCGTTTCTTTCTTTAAGTGTGGCGCTTCCCTCTTGCCGGCTTCTGAATCACTGTCTCCATGCTGATCCGTGAACATATGGAGAGGAGAATGTCTTCGTTGAGGGCAAGTGGGATAGGTGTAGCAGGATCCTGGCAGGGGGCAGGTGAAGAGAGGATTTAACTTCGTACGCTGCCGGGGAAAGGCGCCTGGTGCGTACTCATTGCAATTTCGACAAACTCATGAATGTTCTTCGAACAACGACCGCAGCAGCCTGGCTCTTTCAATCCGAACTTCGCTTTGAGTTGGCAGGGCATGACGAGGCCCTCTTGTCCTGCTTCACGGACATCTGAATCAGTAATTCCCTTGCAGAGGCAGAGGTACATGGGCCTGTACTCCTTTATGGTCCAGCAGGGTTCCCGTGCGCTGCTAACGATTATGATAACCGTTATCAACTGATCTAATGAGTACCTCTCTCCTTTCCATGTGTCAAGAGCACATTTATTGGTGGAAAATCAAAGACTTCCATGGCTTATCCAATGGGATAGCAGTCCCTGGATAGCCGTTTGGAGTGGATCACACTTTCTTTTCCGATCTGATAGGTCTTGGGCATCGAGAACCGGGAAGGATACTCTACTCGGGAAATACGCGCGGTCTTCCGGTCTGGCGCTTTTCATAGGGACTTGGAAAAGCGGGTCCGCGTTACAGTGTTTGTTCCAGTTGATCGACCATCTCGCGGATCGTATCGAACCCCGACTGCCAGAAATCTTCAGAAGCCATATTGACTCCGACCTTGGCGAGAATTGTCTCAGGCGCTTCGGACCCGCCGGTACTCAGCAGGTCCAGATATTTGGGCACGAACGCCGTCCCTTCTTTCTGATACATCCGGTAGAGGGCGAGGACCAATAAATTGCCGAAGCTATAGGCGTAGCAATAAAAGGGGCTGGCAAAGATGTGTGGAATGGTTAGCCATTCCCATTGAAACTCATCCGGGACCCTGACTCCTTTTCCGAACTGCTGGCGCACTTCGGCCAGATAAGTCTTGGCCAGATCTTTTACGGTCGCGCCCTGGGCGATCATCTCGTGGGCCTGATTCTCAAATTGAACGAAATAGGCTTGGCGCAGCACCGTGGCGTAGATGTCATCCAGTTGGCTGAGCAGGAGCCCCTGCCTTACCTTTTTGTCCCGTTCCTGGTTCATGAGGGCATCGGACAGGATACGCTCTCCAAACACCGACGCTGTTTCCGCCAGCGGGAGGGTGGAATGGAAGGTAAACATGGAATGCCGCGCCGCGAGCATGCCGTGGACGGCATGGCCAAGCTCATGGGCCATCGTCGCGATATCGCGTGCCTCGCCGGTGAAGTTGAGTAGCACGTAAGGGGTCATGCCTGGGACGACGCTGTAACAATAGGCGCCTCCGATTTTCCCGGGCCTCGTACGCGCGTCGATATGCCGTTCACGAACCACCCGTTCCGCCAACTCAGCCAATTGCGGAGAGAATCCTCGATAGGCGTCCAGCACCATTCGGATTGCATCCTGATATCGATAGGACTTTTGCTCCGTGCGATGCGGGGCATAGATGTGATAGCGATTCATCGGCGTGATCTTGCACAGGCGAGCCTTGATTCGGAAGTAGTGCTGGAAAATGCCCGCGTTTTTCTGACAGACTCTTAGGAGCGATGCCACGGCTTCATCTGGAATGTCGTTACCGAGGTTGCGGGTGGCAATCGGTGAGGTAAACCGGCGCAGTTGGAGATTCTCCGCCTTCCAGTCGTTGACGAGGGTCTTGTAGATTTCCCCCAGTAGATCGTGCTGATCAGCATAGACACGGTACAGCTCTCGGTAGGCGGCTTCACGCATCCGTCCTTGCGCATGGCGGAGATATGACGTCAGTTCTTCGCGCGTCATCGTTTTCCGTTTGCCTTTGACGGTGAGCGTGAACGTGAAGCTGTTCGTGACGACGTCGTACAGCGAATGGACCGCGCTGCGACCCGTGACGTTCTTGATGTTGATGATCTTCTCTTCCGGTTCAGACAGCGTGTGAGGTTGAAACCGGCGAATGGTTTCGAGGTGATAGCGGAGCGTACCCGTTCCCGCCATGAGCCGGCGCGCGTTCTCCTCATCAACGCCCTGCCACCACAGGTCGAAAAATAGCAGTCGGTTCTGGAGCGCTGTGAGCCGCTCCTCGACCTTGGTCTTAAACGAACGCGCCGCAAGATGCTTCGTGTTTTCGGAGAACCAGAGGTAGGCATAGGCACTGATCCGGGACGACGCGGCCGCGATGTCTTCACTGAGAGCCAGCAACGGGTGGAAGATAGATGTCGCCATGGTCGGACTGAGCTGGACACGCGCAGCTTCAAACTGCGCCACCTTGGACTCGATCTTTCCCAACAGGGTCTCAAACCGTTGAACCGGGTCCTCTGCCAAATGTGAGAGATCCCAATGCTCGGAATATGTATGCCCCTGCCGTTTTGGGGAAAGGATGCTGCGTGAGGTCGAGGTTTTCCTGCTGGTCTCTACGGACATATGTCGGATCTCCTTCGTCTCGTCCTTATGAATCATGCGGGCATGGCTTGCCCGGGCACGATCATACCATTCCAGCCGAGGCGGTCGGAGAAATTTCTCTCGCCTGAAATCTTTCATCTGCGGGGACATTCTCTGTATGATGTGAGTGATGGGAGACATCATGACCGACCAAGAACTCAATCGTGCAGTCCAATATGTCACCGCCAGCACGTCCTATGGGCGCGACGCGGTGGCTGAGATTCTCAAGACGGGACTCAGCGAAATGACTTTGCTGGCCACGCAATCTACGGAGCGGTTCGAACGGGAGGTACTGTTGGGATATGTTTGCCAATGGACCATCAAACGCACAGGCCAACCGGAGCCGTTAGTCAGGGAGATCCTTGGCTGTGCGAGCCGCTGGCTCGATGAAGTATACGAAGAAATTGCCAAGCGCCAGCCGGAAGTCCTCGGCCTCTCATCCAATGATGACGATGACGAAGGCGCAGAACCAGTTTGAATTCTGCTATCGTGGGCGCGGTATCCAGGCTAGCTATGGCGAGTCGTGCGTCCGGTAATTGATTCAGAACATTCGCAATGCGGTACCGTTGAATGAGCGACAGGAAGAGGCGCCCAGGCTGAATTTGTGAAGTGAGTGAAGTGCGCGAGTTCCAAGTAGAAGATCAATTTCAGGCAGACAGCGAGCCCTTGAGCAATTCAAAATTCTTCGTGACCATTGCGTCGCCGTTTTTCGTGGACACATCGATGCCGGTCGCGCAGACGGATCGGCATTCGTCCGTTCGCCCCAGCTTGTGCAGTGATTGGGCCAGGGCATAGTAGGCGGCTGAATACGAGGGCTTCACTGCGACGCATTGCTGAAGGGCCTTGACCGCTTCTTCGAAGTTCGCATCTTCCATATAAGCCTTCCCGAGACCAAACCAGGCAACCTCGTCGTTCGGATCAATCGTCAGGACTTTCCTGAGCGGTTCGATGCGGGGATTCGGCATGCTCTCTCCTCGATGGATTATCGCTTGAACGACCGTAGCATGCGATTCCGCCGATTGTCTATGCTGTTTCCTGCATGTTACGATTCGGCAGGACGCTGAAAAAGCCTGTTAGCTTTGTTCTCGCGTCTCTCAACGCCTCAAGGTGAGGGGAAGTTGCTCGGAGGTCGGAGGTACTGGAGGGGTTTTCCGTTCGCCAAGATCCATTCAAAGGGCGAACGGCTCACACGAAGTGCGGTTTGTACCTCCCCGGCGTCTCGCTCGCTGCGGCCTCGCCGGACAGGCATTTTGAGCGTCCTGCAGGGCAAGTGAGATGGAGCGTTTATGGGTAAAACGGGCCTTGTTTACCATTCGGCATATTTGGAGCACGACATGGGGGCCGGACATCCTGAGTCGCCCAATCGGCTGCGTGCCATCATACAGCAGCTCGAACAGAGCGGTACGGCGGCTCGGTTGGCCAGGATTGAACCGCGAAAGGCTGAAGACGAATGGATCACGCAGATCCATACACCCTCCTATCTTGCGATGCTAAAGACTCACGCTCCGACGAACGGGCGGGTCTCACTCGATCCCGATACCTCGATGTCTCCCGGTTCATTGACTGCCGCCTATCTGGCGGCAGGCGGGGCATTGGCCGCTGTCGATGCGATCATGAGCCAGCAAGTGGACCATGTATTCTGTGCGGTGAGGCCGCCAGGGCATCATGCCGAAGCGGGGCGCGCGATGGGCTTCTGTCTGTTCAACAATGTGGCGATAGCCGCGCGCTATATGCAGAAGCGATATGGGATTCAACGGGTCCTCATCGTCGATTGGGATGTGCACCACGGGAATGGCACGCAGCATAGTTTTGAAGACGATCCTTCCGTGCTGTTCTTCAGTACGCACCAGTTTCCGCACTATCCCGGTACGGGCCGCGAGTCGGAGCGGGGCAGAGGGGCAGGGGAAGGGTTCACGATTGATGTGCCGATGGAAGCTGGTGAAGGTGATGAGGAATATCGCGCCATCTTTCAGAAATCGCTGGTGCCGGCGGCCGATGCGTTCAAACCTGAATTCGTGATCATCTCAGCCGGCTTCGATGCGCACAAGGACGATCCCCTCGCGAACATGGGATTGACGGAAGAGGGCTATGCGGACCTAACCAGCCTCGTGACTGGAATCGCGAAACGCCATGCCAGAGGTCGCATTCTCTCGTCGCTCGAAGGTGGGTATCATCTGAGGGCCTTGGCTGCCTCGGTTGATCGCCACATCCAGACGCTATTAGCCGCATGAAGACTTCTGTCAAATCTCTACTCGGTTGTACATTGGCGGCGTGCTCATCCGTCTGTATTAGACAGAGATCAAACCGGTCGTGACGAGCGTAAAGGCCGACGATAGGCCGTTGGATTATGTGGCAGTCTGCCATCCTCGAACTGTATGATAACCGCCTGTTGCCCTTGGCCAGACGGGAATACCAGTTTGAGTATCAACTTCCGGCTCTGGCAGAGGGCTTGAAAGTAAGAATGCGAGTGCAGTATCACATCTTGTCCGATAAGCAACATGAGATGTTACAGGAAGAAGCTGCGACAATCAGCTGAAGGTTCATTATAAGAGGAACGACATGAAACACGCGTTGCTTGTTGATACCGAAACTTTGCAGCAGAGTTTAGGACAGCCCGGCCTGGTGATTATCGACGTGCGTGGGCGGGCGGCCTACGAATTCGGCGGCCATATTCCAGGGGCCGTGCATTCGACTTGGCATGATTACAGCGATCCCAAAGCCGTGCCGAAAGGGTTGCTTGATCCCGATTGCGGGCGCATGGAACAGAAGATCCGCGCCTTAGGCATCAGTCAGGACAGCGATGTGGTCATCTATTCCAATCCGTTCGATAACTGGGGAGACGAAGGCCGCATGTTCTGGATGCTGGAATATCTCGGACACACGCGCCTGCGCATTCTCGACGGCGGGTGGGTCAAGTGGGTGCAGGAAAGACGGCCGTTCGAACATGGATGCGTGACGCCTAGGCCCGGGACGTTCACCGTCAAGCCAGTGGCCGCCGTCATCGTGGCTAAAGACGAACTCAAACACCTCGTGAAGCAGCCGCATCCTGGCACCGTGATCGTCGATGCACGGAGTCTCGAGGAATATCTTGGGAAAGAGGTGTCGGGGATACCGCGGCCCGGTCACATCCCCTCCGCGATTCATCTGGCTTGGACCGGATTTATTCAACCAAACGCCACGGTAAAAGATTTGGAGACGATCACAGAAGGTCTCGCCGACAAGAGTCTCACGCAGGATCAAGAGGTCATCTGCTATTGCACCGGCGGTGTCCGTTCGGCCTGGCTCTATTTTGTGCTCAAACTTGCCGGGTATCGGAAGGTCCGCAACTATCCGGGATCCTGGTGGGAGTGGAGTAGGGACTTTGCCTGTCCGGTTGAAAAAGACGCCAAGGGATTACAGCATGTCCTGAACGTCGAGCCCCAAGTGAGGCCTTCTTGACAGTGAAAAAATGGCTATGTAAGGTGAAGTGATTCGAGGGTACTGCGTATACCGTTCAACCCTCGAACAAATATTAACCATTGAGGAGGAGCCCATGAAAATGAGAATCCATCGCGGAGTACTGGTCGTTGCAGCGATTGCCGCGCTCGTTGGGGTCCCACTGTTCAGTGGGCTCGCCCTTGCTGATAACAAGCACGTGAGTGAAGCCCTGGAGCACGCCAAGGAAGCGGTGGAGCATGGCAAACAAGGACATGCCGATGTGTTGGTGAAGCATGCGGAGGGCGCACTCAAGCATGCCCAGGCAGCTCAGAAGGATATGAAGAACCCGCATCTTGATGAAGGGGTCAAGGAACTCAACGAAGCCATCGCCCATGGCAAGGCCGGCCATGCCGATGTGGCCACACAACATGCGCAAGGCGCAGTCACCCATTTGTCTGAAGTGAAGTAACTCATCCGATCAGAGGTCTTTGTGTACGGGCAGGGGCGACCCTGCCCGTTTTGTTCTGAGGACAGCACAAGCATGCGTGTCGGGTTTTTTCAATTTGCTCCAATGTTCGGCGAGGTGTTGCGCAACCTTGATAAGGTTGTGGAAGCACTCGACCGGGTTGACGCCGACCTCATTGTGTTGCCCGAATTATTTGCGTCCGGCTACCAGTTCGTCTCGCAGGACGAAGTTATGCGTTTGGCCGAACCGGTGCCGGACGGCCCCACAACGCGCCGTTTGGTCGAGCTTGCGAAGCGGCGCCGGATGGTGGTTATCGCCGGCCTTCCGGAGCAGGCCGGGGATGTCTGTTATAACTCCGCCGTAGTCGTCGGTCCGTCTGGGTTTATGGGGTGCTATCGCAAGACACACCTGTTTTTTGAGGAGACGTTGTTCTTTACTCCTGGAGATACAGGATTTCAGGTATGGGATATCGGGTCGGCCAAGATCGGCGTGATGATTTGTTTCGACTGGTACTATCCGGAGGCTGCTCGCACATTGGCGCTCAAGGGGGCGGAGATCATCTGTCATCCCTCGAACCTTGTATTGCCCGACTGCCCAAACTCCATGCCGATTCGGTGTCTGGAAAATCGAGTCTTTGCGATCACATGCAACCGCATCGGGAGCGAGGCGCGAGGTGGCAAGGATCCGCTGGTGTTTATCGGGAACAGCGAAGTCGTCGCTCCGCGAGGAGCGATTCTGCATCGCGCTCCGCGGGACCATGAGGAACTCCGTGTTGTCGAGATCGATCCTGCTGACGCGCGGAACAAAGCCCTCACGGCTTACAATGATCTGCTCCGAGACCGGCGCGAATCCCTCTATCGCTAACCGGATGTTGAAACAGTCGGTTTTCTCACCCGTCCGACCTCAACGTGCGGCGACACGCCTTTTCCGATGCGCCACACAAGACAGGTATGATACGCGTGGTGTCCAAGCCCTGACTCGTAGTGTCGCTTCTTCTCTCCGGTCTCGCTTAGCAATCCACCGGATTCAGTTCGCTGTACCGCTTGCGCAGCATAGGTCGGCGCGGTAGGATCACAAGTATGAAAGCACCACTTGGGAAAGGCATCTTCCTCATCGCGGCACCAACCTTGCGCGATCCAAACTTTCGGCAGACCGTCGTGTTGCTCTGCGAGCACGGGGCCGAAGGCGCGCTGGGTGTTGTTGTGAATCGACCGACGGCGATGTCGGTCTCGGAGGCGTTACCTCAAGTGCCGATTCTCGAAGGCCAACGACACGTCCTCTTTTCAGGAGGGCCGGTCCAAACGAATCAGGTCATGATGCTCTATCGCTTGGATCAACGGCCTGAGAACTCCCATCATGTCGTCGACGGGATCAGTCTCGGTGGGGATACAGACCTTGTCGATCGTATCTTGACTGCCGGTGAGGGACGCGAGGCGTTTCGCGCTTATATCGGGTACTCCGGGTGGGGCCCTGGGCAACTGGAGTCTGAAATGAAGACTGGTTCCTGGATCACCCTTCCCGCAGATCCCAGCGTGGTGTTCGACAAGGATCCCACACGTATCTGGCCAGACATCGTGAGTGCCCTGGGTGACGACTATCGCCACTATGCGGATATGCCCTTCGACCCTTCCCTGAATTAGCCGGATGCTGATCAGTGGGTCTTCTCATCCGTTCGACCCCCGCTCGCCGAGACGCGCCTGTTCCCACGCCCGTTCTCGCTTCGTTCATAGGCTCCATGTATCGAACAGGGTACGTGTCGCCTCTTCGTTCGCTGTGGCCGTGCTGCCGGCCTGTTGAGCATCCTACGTGAGGTTTCGTCATCAGTGAGTTGTTTGCGGGGGTTTCTTAGTGAGTGCCCATCTGAGTTCAATAGCTTGTTGGTCTCGCGTTTCTTCCTCAGGCCATTGCATTGCAGCCGTCTCGTGCAGGTGTTACCCTGCTTCGTCCTGCAGTTAGGTCATCTTGGAGCGGCTCCAGTATGGTCAAACGCGTCGGCTGTTGGGTGGGGGTGATTCTTCTCGTCGGCGCCTGTTCCGGCTGTGGCGTGTTGTATACTGTCGTGAAGTCGGAATCCAAGTTAGACCGGCTGGCCGTGCCGATGACGAAGGCCGAGGTGATCGAGCAAGTTGGCAGGCCGGACCGTGTGTTGCGTGACGATGGCCGTCTCCTGGTCTGGGAATATTCCCTCACCGCCCGCAAACAGTGGCTCTATGAGTTGGCTCTCTGCCCGGTCTCGATCTGGATCGGCGGCTGCATTTTCTACCCGTTCACCAACATCGCAGCGGACCATCAACGCGAATATCCGTACCACATTGTGTTGGTGAATGACGAACTCTGTGCCTGGGGCTCGCCGTCAGCCATTCTGCAACGGCGCCGCGCCTGTGCCTCGTCCGGCATTGCCGGTTTGGGATCCGGCGGGATGCTCGGACGTCCTGAGCCGGTCATCACCGGTATCGGCCCGATCAATCGAGACACGATCGATCGCTATCGTACGATGGCAGTGATGCCGTTCGTCGATGCACCCGCCTCCCCAGGATCCGGTTCGCGTGTAGCGGGGATTGTGACGACATTGATGTTGGACTTGGACGTCAATATGGTCGAGCGAGTCAAGCTCGACGAAGTGTTCAAGGAGCAAGTCATTCAATTGAAGCATGCCGACGATGCGGATGTGTTGAAAGTTGGGAAACTCGTCGGGGCGCACGCGATTATAGTTGGCGAAGTCCAACAATGGGAGAGAACCGAGGGAGAGCAGATCAGCCGCGTGTCGCTCGCTTTACGGATGATCGATGTCGAGAGCGGCTTGGTGTTGTTCAATGGGGAAGGTCACGGTTCTGACGCCACAGCCGATGATCCCGAGGGCTTGGCTCGCGTCATCGCACACCGCATTCTCGCTCGGTTCGGTTCACAAACCGGGCTACTCGGGTCTGGACAGATCGGCGTCAACTGGGAACTACAGGAATTAGCGGGCAGTCGATATTACCTCGTGCGGGAACTTCGCGGCGGCCTGCCTGCTGATAAAGCGGGCCTCAAGGTAGGTGATAGAGTCGTCGCCTGTAACGGCGCGGTATTATCTAGTGTGTCTTCAGAGCGAGAAGCGAAACGACTCTGTCAGGTTGAGGCAGGGCAAATCCTCCAGCTGGACGTGCGCCGCGTTGGCCAGCCAATAGAGATATCATTGACGGCCGAGAAAAGGCCTGGGCTATAGACGCTCGTGTGCTCTCTCTTCATCGGGAAGCAGGGGGGCTAGGAATTGTCCGGTGTGGGAGGCTGTGACTCTCGCCACCTGTTCCGGTCGTCCCTCTGCCACAATATGTCCACCTGCCGCGCCGCCTTCCGGCCCCAGGTCGATAATCCAATCCGCTGACTTGATAATGTCGAGATTGTGTTCCACCACCACCAGGGTATTGCCGCTGTCCACCAACTTCTGCAGTATCGCCAGGAGTTTCTTGATATCCTCGACGTGCAGTCCGGTAGTCGGTTCGTCCATGATATAGAGCACATTCTTCGCGGACGAGTCTTTGAGTTCGGCGGCGATTTTCAACCGCTGGGCCTCGCCGCCTGAGAGTGTCGTTGCAGACTGGCCGAGCCGGAGATAGCCGAGCCCGATGGACGAGAGCAGGCGGAGTTTTTCCGTGAGCCTGGGCGAACTGCTAAAAAATCCCAGGGCTTCCTCGACAGTCATGTGCAACACATCATGAATCGTTTTCCCGCGATAGCGAACAGAGAGGACATCCGGCTTGAATCGACGCCCGTCGCAGGCTTCACAGGTGGCATAGATATCTTCGAAGAAATACATCTCGAGTTTCTCGACGCCGCTCCCTTGACATCGGTCGCACCGGCCCCCGGTGGTATTGAAGGAGAAGTGGCCTGGGGTAAGGCCGCGCCGGAGCGCATCGCGCTCAGAAGCGAAGAGGGAACGAACTTCATCAAACGCTTTCAGGTAGGTGATTGGATTCGAGCGCGGCGTTCGGCCGATCGGTTCCTGGTCGATGAGCCTGATGCCGGCCAGATGTTCGATTCCCTTTATCGCGCGAAACTTGCCCATCGGCAGTGATTCGACACGAAAGGCCCGGGCGATGGCTCGGTAGAGCGTGTCCTCAACCAATGTGCTCTTGCCAGACCCCGAGACGCCGGTGACACAAATCAACATACCGAGGGGAATTCTGACGAATAGATCTTTGAGGTTGTGTTCGCACGCACCTGCGATGACAAGAAATTTTCCGTTTCCCCTCCGCCGAGATCGCGGGGCCGCAATTTCGTCTTCGCCACGCAGGTAGCGTGCCGTGATTGACCGTCGATCCGTCAAGAATTCCCTCTGCGGTGCTGCGCAAATCACCTCACCACCCTTCTCGCCCGACAAAGGGCCCAGTTCGACAAGATAGTCGGCTGCCTGCATCATTTGGCGATCATGTTCAACGACGACGACCGTGTTGCCCTGGCTTGCCAGCTCTCGCAGGATACTGGCGAGCGTCGCGGTGTCGCGCGGGTGGAGACCGATGGTCGGTTCGTCGAGGACGTAGAGCGTGCCAACCAGACGTGCACCGAGTTGATTGGCCAATGCCGCTCGCTGAGCTTCCCCTCCCGAGAGCGTACGGGTCTGACGGGAGAGCGTCAGATAGCTCAGCCCCACGCGGAGGAGAAAGCCGAGCTTGGCCCTCAGCTGCCTGAGAACGTCGCGGGCGACTTGATTGTCATAGGGAGAGAGGGTGAGGGATGTGACCCAGGCGGACGCCTCTTCGATCGTGAGCGAAGAAAACTCATGGATATCTATGCCCGCAATCTTGACATAGCGCGCATCCGGTCGGAGGCGAGACCCATCACAGGTTGGGCAGGAAATAGGGGTTCGGTAGCGGCTGAGCAGTACGCGCACATGCAACTTGTAGCGTTTCCCTTCCAAATATTCGAAAAACTGTTGTACGCCTTCCATCTTGCCTTCTCCCTGCCAGAGCATCTGCTGAATATTCTGTGGCAGATCTTTGTAGGGGACGGTGAGGTCGATCCCACGCCGCTTCATGGAGAGCAACATTTGCTTCTGCCACCAATCGCCGCTTGGTTTGCTCCAGGGCTCGATCGCGCCTTGGGCGAGCGACTTGCTGTGGTCGGGAATGACGAGGTCGGGATCGTAACGGAGAATATTGCCGAACCCCTTGCACTCAGGACAGGCGCCGAGTGGATGGTTGAACGAAAAGAGGACCGGACGAATCGGTTCGAACGTTCGCCCACATTGTTGGCAACGAAAGTCCGTGCTGTAGGTTCGGGATCCCTGGTCGATGACTTCTACCCGGCACAGGCCCTCGCCTTCGTGAAACGCCGTTTCGATCGCTTCGACGAGGCGAGATCGGTTGTCTTCCCGGATTACGAGCCGATCGAGGACCACATCGAGATAACCCGGCCTTGTTTTGGGAAGGGCATGGATCTCATGGAGATCGAGGACCTCCTCGCCGCACTGGACTCTGGTAAACCCCCGTATCAACAGCGAGTGGAGAAAGGCTTGGTCCTGTTTCGGCGCCGGGGCTTTAACCGGGAAGAGGATCATCGCTCGTGCGTCCGAGCAGTGGGTCAGGAGGTCATCGGCGACGCTGCCGGGGTGAAAGCTGCGCGCATCAATTGCGCAATTGGGACAGACCGGACGGCCCACTTTGGCGAACAGGAGCCGCAAGAGGTCGGCAATCTCGGTCGTGGTCCCGACCGTCGAACGGGCGGTGCGGATGGGGTTCTTCTGTTCGATCGCAATGGCGGGGCGAACGTTGATCAGCCGGTCGACGTCGGGCCGATTGACCTTATCGAGAAACATACGGGCATAGGTGGAGAGGGATTCCACATAGCGCCATTGGCCTTCGGCGAACAATGTATCGAACGCGAGAGAGGATTTCCCGGATCCTGATACGCCTGTGATGGCTGTGACTTGGTTGTGGGGGATGTGTAGCGAGATGTTCTTGAGATTGTTTTGCCGTGCTCCTTCGACGATCAGGTCTTGGGAAGGAACAGGAGGCTGTGTCATGCTTGCCATAGAGTGGTTGCGAGGAAAGGATGAAGCGGTATCGTAACAACCCATTCACATGGGTTCAAGGACGGATCGAGGATGTGGGAGATGGCGATATAGAATGGCTTCACCCGGGAGCCGTCTGACTATTTCCTGGCAATTTTCTCTGACCTCGATTACGCTCGGCCTGGGCGTGCTCACAGGAAGAAACGATCCAGCATGACACAAGCGTCTACTCCAGTGGATTACCTGGGACTCGGGCGTCAACTCGCGGGGTTACTGGGCGCGAGTCTTGAGGGTGCCTCAGCCGATGCGATGAAGGAGCTAGCTCGGGCCTACGATCCCTCGGCCAACGAGTCCCGGATCAGCGCCGAGGTCTTCATTTTTCACAAATACCTCGTCGTGCAGGCTTGTGTTGGCGCGTTTCCGGAGTCACATGTCGAACGGGTGATCGGAGGCCTCTTTGCTGCCTTGAACGAAAAGGCCACCGGGCTCGAATTTAGCCAGGAACGGCAGAATGCGATGGAACAGATGTGGCAGATGCGGGCCAAGCAGTTCGATGCGCCCTTTACAAAAGATCGGGAACACTTTCTCGACGAAGCCGCCGACCCGACCTATTGGAAACACTCCATTACTCAGTTTTGCCGGAATGTGTGTGAGATCGCGCATCCTCCCGATATCTGGGCCGGTGGCAAGGGGCCCTCGCACGAAGCGAGTCAGTGCGTCACCGCCGCCATCGACCGGCTGGTGTCGGCGATGAGCGAAATGAATCGGTTACACTTCAGCCATCTCGCCTAGAGCGTGCTTGCTTGCGCAGAAAAATGAGGCGGAGCGCCCCTGAACTTTCAATCGAAGGAACGTTTTGCCATTCGACAAAGTCAACGGTCAGGCGTCACATGATTGAAGCATTCGCGCCCTATGTTATTTCCGCCATGTGGTTCACTGCATGTGGGGTAGCTCTTCTTCCATTATCGCGGTTGTACGTTTCCTCATTAGTCGTTGTCGGGCGGCTCAGATTTCTATGGAGAGTATTGGCTGGTTCCGCTCTATGGCTGCTATTCTCGGCGATCGGTTTGCTGCCACTCTTTTGTGGAGCTGTCTTCGGCGCTCGGAACAGGACTGAGCGCCGAGAATGGCCTGTCTTTATATGGTTCTTGTGCTGCTATGTTGTCTCTTTAGTGCCAGTGTACAAGAAGATCAAAGGTGAGCTTCCAGGCTTCAGACTCCCGGATTTTTCGGGAATGAAAGCCACCAACGGACTGTCACCCTGAAATCCGTTGGTGGCCGCTCATGTCAGGGGTTCGGTCTATCTCAGCGTCACCTTCACCAGCCCTACGCAGCCCATATAGAGAACGAGTGAGCCGACCATCGCTGGCCAGAAGCCGAAGCGGGGGATGCCCGTTATCATGGAAACGACGTAGACCATCCAGGGCGGGACAAACCACAACAAGTTCTTTGCGTAGCTGACGACCGCATCGTTGCCTCCGTTCAGATAAATCAGAATGAACGTCGCTCCCGTGATGGCGGGGAAGGTGCTGGCGAAGGCGGCGAGAAATGATCTCCCTTGAGACCCGAGGTAGGTGGAGACGCTGACGATAGTGCCGCCCAACAGAAAATACACGGCATATTTCACGAAGTCATTCACGCTGCTCCTCCTCAGGTTCCTTGAAAAGCTTCCATCGCCTCTCGCTGCAAGGTCTCACCCTGTCCGGTATAGCGGGGTGAGAAGTGAAAGACAACCAAGTCCCGCACCTGGGCCTGACGTGCCATGAGGCCGGCCTGTCTGGCTGTCAGATGATACCGGTCGCGAGCTTTCTCGGCATCAACGTTCATGTAGGGTGATTCGCAGTAGAGCACGTCCGCGCCGCGAGCAAGGGAAATGATTTTGGCTTCATTTTCTTCATCGAACCGGGCGTCGACGACGTAGGCGATCTTTTGCCCGCGTGAGATGGTGCAGAATCGTTCTTTAATCTCGCCCAATATCAGCTCCCGTTCCTCGCGACGGTGCTTGTCATAGAGGGTAGCCGTGAAGCGGAACTCGTCCGGTTGACCCTGCCAGATGTATTGTTTCACATCCTTGAGCCAGGAACCCACCGGCAGGTCTGCCTCGTGGAGTTTCTGTTTGTTCACATTGATGTGGAACTGTTCCTCTAAGGAATAGGCAAACGAGGGAATCCGATGGTTCAAGGCGACCGCGCTCACGGTAAACATGGGATCGTTGAGGACCGTGAATTGGCCCGTGGCTGGCTCCGGCACGAGAGAGCGAGCCGGTTGCTCCTCCGGGCGGAACCCGTCGGTTGCGCGGAAAAGTGCCCGTCGGATTTCCTGGGGGTGAAACTCCTGGACGTCGAGGGTCAGTGGATAGCCATCAACCAAATTCCATGTATAGCCCTGCAATTTGCCATGTACATTATTGATTAATCCAGGGGGGCCATATAGCCGGAGGGTCTTGCCTCGCCCCAAGGCCACTCTCAGGACTGCATCGAAGCCGATGAAGTGGTCCACGTGCGTGTGGGAAATGAATATGTCGTTGGTACGCAGGAGTCTCGTCGGTCCCAGCCCTTCATTGTGGCCTAGGTCAAACAGCAGAGCCCGCTTCGACCAGCGGACCTCCACATAGAGTCCGGGATCCCCGAAGACGTCATTCACCAGATAACTGGAGAATGAAGGGGTCATGGGTCGCTCATGGCATCAGGGTGGCACGGAGGGCACAATACATCACCATCACTTCCACGGCATGGGCGACTATCGTTGCATACAGGTTTTTGGTCTTCAACCAGATGATTCCCCAGATGAGACCGTCCCATAGAGCGATCCAATGAAGGTGCTGGAAAGTATTCACCATGAAGGGGTCGAACGCAAATGTGATCGCGCTGATCCCCACGGCAGTTGTTTCCACCAATGGGAATAGCTTCGGCGCGAGCAACTGCTTTCCCCATACGAGCAATCGTCCCAGTATAAAGCCGCGAAAGTTGAGCTCGACAAAGAATGCAATGCCGCAGATGAACCAGGGAATCATGACGAAGACCGGAAGTCGGGCGTGAGGTGTGGCCTTCAGGAAGGTAATGTCATAGCCCAGATGTGGAACTACCCTGAGCATGATGAGGGCGTTCAAACCTCCGAGTAGCAGCCCTGTGAGCATTCCCCAGCGTAGGCCAGCCAGGATTCCGCAGGGCCGCAGCCCAATTCGAACGGCCACGGGTTGGTTGTGCAATGCCCAGAAGCCGAAGGCAATATAGGCGATGGTCTGTGGCACGAATTGGACGAGTGTCTGTTCTTGGAGCGGGGTGGGAAGCGTATAGAAATTGAGGGTCGCGGCAATGGGGAGCAGCGCGAGGATTGCTCCCCGTTCTTCGGCCCGAGCCGGTATCGCGTGCGGCCCGGGCTCAGGCGTCATGGTTGGAGATCGTCAGTTCAGTTGGAGATTATACCGATCAAGCGTAGTGGCTTTGTTTCGTGCCAGGTTGGAGAGCGATTTGTTGTAATCGATTGTGGCGCGTAACTCGTTCCCTTGGGCCGTCGCGAGATCGCGCTGGAATTCGAGGACGAAGCGAGTGATGCTCAGCCCAACCTTCAGGCGTTCTTGCTCCGCTTGCAACTGCTTCTCGGCCATGATTCTGGCTGATCTGGTCGTTTCGATTCGCTTGAAATCCGTCTGGACCCGTCGGACCGCTTCGCGGACTCCCACGATGATTTGCTGCCGCACGCTCGCGAGCGACGCTTCCGCGTTTTTCGCTTCCAGTTGCCGCTTGTTGTAGGTACTCCAGGCAGAGCGGTTGCCGAGTGGGTAGCTCAAGACGAGGCCCGCTCCATAATTGTAGAAATCGCCGCTGAAGTTATTGTTCACCGAGTTGGGATAGTTTCCCCCCAGTCCCGCAAGTCCGGTGGTGCCTTGAAACGACAGAGTCGGGAGAATCTGATTTTTGGCAAACTTGGTGTTGAGATCACTCGACTCCATATTCTTCTTCGCTTGGACGATTTCCGGCCGCTGCGCAATGGCCGTGTCGATGGCTTCCTGCAGGCTGATGGGTTCGAGGGTCACGACTGGTTGGTCGAGTGGAGTCAAGCGCAAGTCTTGGCGCAGGTCCTCTTCCGCAGGATTAAGCAATCGGCGCAGTTGATCTTCCTGGTCTCGAATCGTTTTATCCGCAACCAGTACTTGCTCGACCCGCGTCGCTACAGCGGCTTCGGCTTGCAAGACATCGACGATCGACATGACGCCGGCCTTGGACTTCGCCCGATTTTCCCCCAAAAGCTGCTGTGCGGCTTTCAAAGCGGCTTCTGCTACTTTCAGATTCTCGTTCGCGAAGACGACTTCCCAATAGGTCTGTTCCACGGTGGCCAGAACCGTAAGGACACGATCGCGAAAGACATGTTCTTCCACGGTGGCATTATTCTGTGCGACGTGGATGAAAGTTTTGGTGATGTCAATACCTGCATTGCGGAGGAGAGGTTGCGTGAGCGTCAGGACGAGGCCGCCTGTATAGGAGGGGTTGAACAGGAAGCCTGTGGCGACGTCTTGGTTAACATTTGTCCGGGCGGGGCTATAGTTCAGATCGATGTTGCCACCGGTAAGCAGGTTTGAAGTTGCATCCAAGGTGACGGAAGTGAGACGTTGATCAAAGGTGGTAATCCCGGTCAAGTTGCCGGTAGTTCCGCCGAACACAGGCCGATTGAGCGGGCTCACGGTCCGGTTGTATTGGCCGTTCGCGCTCAGAGTCGGGTCGAACTTGGCTCGCTCGACGGTAATATCGGCCACCCGACTTTCCTTCGTCTGGCGGCTGATATTAATGTCCAAGTTGTGCTGCAGGGCCTGAAGTGCCGCATCGGCAAGGGAGATGGTTTCGCGTCGTTCGGCAAGCGGGGTCTTACTTTCATCCAAACCCCAACTAAGAACAGGTGACAGGAACAGGCCTATGCCGACGACATGGCCAACCGAGCGCCACCAACTATTTGTTCCCGCACCCTGCTTCATAACGCCTCCTTTGATCGACAAGGGTTCGTCCTTCGTAGTATAATGAGACCATACGAACCTGTCACGGACTAAGTGCAATGGGATTTCAGGGCCCAAAGGTCAAGCAAGCCATCCTGCCGGTCTCGATGATTCCGACGGTGCTGTCCGCGTTACTCCTGCTCCTGCTCCCGCCGCTGGACTCGCGAGTGTGGAGCCAAACAATCTCCAGCGTTCGTTCATTCAATGGAGGGGTCACACCTCTGTTCAATGTGACCGGCATAGGGAACCTCTATATCGACACTCAGGGTACGCAAGGATCTATGTATGCTCCCGGAAATAATTTTGAATCGTACAGCTTTCGGAATCCCACGACTGGGCAGGCATGGAGTGGAGCTCTGATGACGCTCGGGCCGCAACTCTCGATCGGACTCATCCAAGGTGCCAACCAAAGCGGTACAGGGATCGTCCTCCCGGCTCCTCCCCGCCAAACCGTGCCCATGCCGTCGATCCAATCAACTATTCTCGACGACATTCCCTAAATCCAGTTACGAGGCTAGAGTCTGAACATCCGACAGACCATGCCCGATCCGTTTTGTCTATTAACTAGGCGTCTGCTCTATGGGGCATTTGCCAGTTGCCAGACGAGTGCAAGCAGATAGCGGGCTGCGGTCTTAAGGATGTCCACATTAACGGTTCCGGCGCGATCGCTCGGACGGTGAAAGTGGGGGTGGGTGCCACCACTGACAATGGTGATGGTTGAGACGCCCGCTTCCTTGAAAGGCACGTGGTCGCCGCCGGGAAAGAATCCGAAGAGATCGAGCTTCTCTGCAACGCCAACTGTCTGTCCCGCTTTGAGCGCCACGCTCTTTTCAAATCCCGTTACGCCAATCGTCAGCCGTTCATTTCCAATTCCCACATGATCGATGTTGATCATAGCGGTGGTCAAGTCGATCGGCGCGATCGGCTGTTCCAGATAGAGTCGGGATCCGACGAGTCCCTGTTCTTCTCCGCTAAATGAGACGAACAAGACGGTCCTTTTACTCCTGGCTCCCGTCTTGGCCAATGCGAGGGCGACTTCCAACATCACTGCCGTGCCGGAGGCGTTATCGTCGGCACCGGGAAATAGCAAGCCGGCTTGCCGTCCGAAGTGGTCACGGTGTGCGCCGACCATGAGGACCTCATCTGTCTTCTGCGAATCGCTCCCGGGCAAGAAGGCGAGCACATTCGTGAGGACGCCCTCTTCTAAGCGAGTCTGCCAATCGAGAGAGGCGTGACGGCCAGTGCCGGCCGATTGTAGAGCAGGCGACCGGTTCAGCTTCTCTTGTATCTCATGCAGCCGAGTTGGTTGTGCTTGCTCGGAGGAAGCAAGGATTTCTTCGGCCAGACTAGTACTGATCCAGGCCCCCGGAAGTGTTTCTGATTGGGAAGAGAGCCCATAAAAGGCATTTGGTTCCCCGCTGACGCCGCGGCGTGCCTCATAGGCGCTGAGCACTGGTCCAGTGGCTGTGAGATAGCCTAGAGCGCCTTTCTGGTGTGCGAGTCGCACCTTGTCTGCATGGGTGATGGTTCCCTTGTAGTGCGTGGGTTTGCCGCGAAGAAAGAGGACAATGGAGTTGCCGATATCGATGCCGGCATAGTCGTCCATGCCCTGTGTCGGATCTACAATTCCGTAACCGACAAACACGATGGGCCCCTGAACCTTAGCTGAGGGTGAATCGAGGATGGGGAGATAGTCCGTCCCGAGCTGTTGGGTAACCGAGTCACTGGCTGGTGAAATACGAAGCAGCGGGTCCGGTGCAATGATCGGCATCGCGACCACTTTAGTCATAAATCCTGGCGGATACCCAGAATGCGAACTAATAGACCCTGTCTGACCTGGGTCAAGGCGAGCACTCGCCAATGAGAGGCCGGAAGCAAGAAATCGATCAGCGACCCACTTCGCTGAACTTGCATCGTCCTCTGTTCCTGTTTGGCGGCCATTGAATAAAGGGCTGCTCAGCGTTGTCACGTCGGCGAGCATCCGCTCGCTCGATAGGCTGTCGAGAGCTTGAAGGAATGCATGATGGTCTTCCTCCGGTTGCGCAAAGCTCCGGGTGCCCAAGGGGAAGGAAATGAGGATGATTCCCAGGAGAATGACAACCAGAGAGAATGGTGAGAAGCTGCGGGTCGAGTAGATCATGACGCGATCCTTTCGAGGTGCCGCAGAACTATAACACAGCCGGATAGGTCCATTGCAGAGCGGCTTCGGGCCAATGTACTATGCGAGATTGAAGGGATAGTGAATCGAAAATGACAGACTCAGCGATAGAAGACCGCTTCCCGAATCGGCTCATCACGGAAGCCAGCCCCTATCTTCGGCAGCATGCGGAGAATCCGGTGGAGTGGTATCCCTGGGGCGAGGAAGCCTTGTCACGGGCGAAAGACGAAGACAAGCCGATTCTGTTGTCGATCGGCTACTCGGCCTGTCACTGGTGCCATGTCATGGCACATGAGTGTTTCGAAAATATTGAAATTGCCGGGCTCATGAACCAGCATTTCATCAATGTGAAGGTGGATCGAGAAGAGCGGCCGGACCTGGACGATATCTACCAGAAGTCTGCACAGGTATTTCTGGGACGGGGTGGCGGGTGGCCCCTGACGATGTTTCTGACGCCCGACCAAGAACCGTTTTACGGGGGGACGTATTTCCCGCCGGCGCCTCGCCACAACCTGCCGGGATTTCCCGAGGTTTTGCGCGGGGTCGTCGAGGCCTACCGCAATCACCGAGACGATGTCAGCAAGAATGTGGAGAAGGTGAAAGACGGGTTGCTGCGGGTAGGAACACCCCAGCCGTCGGCCGATCCATTGACGGATCGTTTGCTTGATGAGGCAGCCAAGAACTTAGGGCAGTTTTTCGACCCGGTGCACGGCGGATTCGGTGAAGGACCGAAATTCCCGACGGTCCCCCCACTCAGCCTCTTGCTCCGTCAGTCGTCCCGGACGAAAGACGTTTCCCATCAAGAGCAGGTGCTCTTACAGCTCAGAACCATGGCAGCCGGTGGGATCTATGACCATCTCGGCGGCGGGTTCCACCGCTACTCAGTGGACGGCCAGTGGTTGATTCCCCATTTCGAGAAGATGCTCTACGACAATGCGCAGCTGGTGCGGATCTACCTCGATGGGTGGCGTCTCACCAAAGAGAATCGGTTTCGTGAGGTCGTGGAAGAAACCCTGGAGTATGTTCGTCGTGAACTCACGCATCCGGACGGCGCGTTCTTCGCTGCGCAGGATGCCGACAGCGAGGGACATGAGGGAACCTACTTCGTCTGGGAGCCGGGGGAGATTGCCGCTGTGCTGGGCGCTGATATGGCTGAGGAATTCTGTCGGTACTATGGGGTGACGGAGAGCGGCAACTTCGAAGGCAAGAACGTGTTGAATTGTCTCGGCAACATGCAACTCGCGCCAGAAGCGCAAGATCAAGCGGAGTCTTTGTTGCGGCCTGCCAGGATGAAGTTGCTTGCGGCACGAGAGCAACGGATCAAGCCGCAGTTGGATCACAACATTCTCACGAGTTGGAATGCGATGATGGTGTCCGCCTATTTCGACGCCTACCTTGCATTCGGGGTTCGCGCCTATCTGGCTGCTGCGGAACGGGCGCTCACATTCCTATTGGACTATGCGGTCGAAAACGGGCGAGTCTATCGTACGGTTACGGCCGGGAAGGGGCGCTTGAACGGATATCTGGACGATGCCGCCTGCCTCGCCACCGCGTTGCTGGATGCGTTTGAGGCGACATCGCACCGGTGGTATCTGGACCAAGCCCGCGAGATGACGGACCATTTGCTGGAACGATATTGGGATGAGGCGGCCGGTGGATGTTTCTATACGAGCCGCGACCATGAAGTCCTCCTCCATCGCATGAAGTCCGGTACCGATAGCGCGATTCCATCCGGCAATGCCACTGTCGCCATGGTTTTGTTGAGACTCTTCTCTTTCACAGGAGAGCAGGGGTATCATGACCGGGTCGAAAGCCTATTCCGGGTGTTTCGGGGCGTGATGGAACACAACGGTTATGGCTCGTCGGCCATGCTATGCGCGCTGGATTGGTATTTGACGACGCCACAAGAGATTGTGGTTGTCGGGACTCGTGGCGATGTGAGGACCGAGGGATTGCTTTCAACGGTCCATCAGCGCTATTTGCCGAATCGTGCGGTGCTGGTGGTCGAAGCCTCTCGTCGTGCCGGGGAGCCTGACTTGCCGTTTGCCGCAGGGAAGGCGACTGTGAACGGGCAGCCTACGGCATATGTCTGTCAGCGTCAGACCTGTTCGTCTCCAGTGACGGAGAGTCATCAATTGGACCTGTTACTGTAGGGAGGGTGTCGTGGGCATAGGCGACTCAGGCAAAGGATTGTACGATCATCTCTACCGCCGATTCTTCGAGAATCGCGAGTCACACCAGGGCTATGAGTTTCAGCATGCGCCCGGTGGGAGTGCCCCACTACCAATGGTTACGTTTCGGGATCGCCTGCGATGGTGGACTTGGGATCGGTGGCAACGACGGAAGGCCATCTTAGCGGCGCGCGACCGGTTCCAACAAGACATTCTTGATATCAAAAATCGTTCAGCGAAGTAAGAAGAGAGGATAGATGTGAGAAAACGTCGTACAAGCTTGCCGCCTGGACGTATGGGCATGGTTTCGGTTTTACTCTCATTGGCCGTGATCGTCGGTGAGTGGAGCTTCTGTGTTGACCGGTCCCAAGCCATTCAGGCGGAGACCCAGAAGGAAAAGGAAACCAATTTGAAAGATCAGGTCCAGGGAGGGTTGTTTAATCGCTGGACCTTTGACCAGCAGAAACCTGGTGAGGCTCCTGCTGGATTCTCGATGCTGGGGTTTGGCGAGGGGGCGGGTGCGGACTGGACGATCAAGGCGGACTCTGACGCTCCCTCGGCGTCCAACGTTCTCGTTGTGAATTCTTCGTGCCAGGCCGTGACCTGTTACCGTTTGATCGTTGCCAACGGGCTTCAGTATGAATATCCGGATGTGTCGGTCAGGATGCGATTCCCCGTCGAGGCTGCGACGGGAGCGGGCGGAGTGGTATTTGGCGTGAAGGATGCCACGCACTTCTATGCGGTGGCGGTCGATCTCCCGACGAAGACGTTGGAAGTAAGTCGGGTGGTTGATGGAAAAGAGACGAGTCTAGGGCGATCGTCGATTACGCCTAAAGCGATCCCCTGGCATACGCTGCGAATCCAGCGGAATACCATCATCAGTAAGGACTTTATTGAAGCTTTCTTTGACGGTCAGCTTGTCGTGACGGTTGAAGACCAGTCTCTGGCGATCGGTCAAGTCGGCCTCCTGGTTCGCGGACAAACGACACTTGATTTCGACAGCTTACATGCCGTTCCGCTTTTTTCTCATCGTCCGCTTTCTGCTCCCGCCGCCTACTAGATGGGCATCTCGTATTGTGCGTGATTGTGCCCTCGCTTGCATTTGAGGAGGAGGAGGAGTAGAGTGCACGTCGTGTATCATCGCGAAAGGCCTGGTGATGATATCACAGAGAGTGACAAGGCCTAAGACAGATGTTGTTTTGGTTCTGCCCGGGAATTTGATCGGAAGCCAGCCTTGAGCCGCCATGGTGTCTGCGTCTTCGGCCCATTCCTTCCTCACTTTGTTCTCGAGTCCAAGACAACACAAATTCTCAAAGGAGGAGCCCAATGGGTTCGAAGATTTACGTCGGGGGTTTACCGTATTCCACAACCGAGCAGCAGCTGAGCGATTTGTTTGCTGTCCATGGAGCGGTGACATCATCCCGGATTATCACAGATAAATTTACCGGCCAGTCCCGCGGTTTTGGATTCGTGGAGATGTCCTCGGATTCGGAAGCGCAGGCGGCGATCACCGCGCTGAACGGTACTGAGTTGGGTGGCCGCACGTTGACCGTCAACGAAGCACGTCCCCAGGAGCCACGTACAGGTGGTGGAGGCGGTGGCCGCGGTGGCCGCGGCGGTTCCGGTGGTGACCGGTATTAAGCTGCAATGAGTTTCACACATCGGGGCTGCCTGTCCGGCAGCCCCGCTATTTCCTTCCTAGAATTGCCCATCATCTCGATGCGTTTCTTGGCCCTCTGATCAGGCCGGACCGTGCAGTCCCAGGAAGTTTGCCCTATACAAGGAGTTTTATGTCCACGTTTGCTGATATGAATCTACACCAGTCCCTTGCCCAGCGCATAGCAAAGGCTGGTCTGACGACACCCACGCCGGTCCAACAGGCTGCCATTCCGCTGGCGTTGGAAGGCCGGGATATTATGGCGCAAGCCAAAACCGGGAGCGGAAAAACATTGGCGTTTTTAATCCCGATTATCGAGCAGGTCATGCGACGGGAGGCTGCTGCGCCTGGTCCCTATGCCAAGTCCGGACCAAGCCACTCTTCCGGACCGAGGTTTTTAGTATTGGCGCCCACGCGGGAGCTGGCCCTTCAGATCGAAACGGAGCTGCGAAAATATGCCCCCGTGTCCGTGACTTCCTTATCGGTGTACGGCGGGACGCCGATTGAACGTCAGTACCGTGCTCTCCAACGACCGCCGATGGTGGTGGTCGGTACGCCAGGGCGGTTGCTCGACTTGGCCGGTTCCGGTCACTTGAAGTTGGGTGGGGTGACGTTCTTCGTGATGGACGAGGCCGATCAGATGTTGGACCGCGGGTTCCTGCGGGACATTCAACGGATCATTCGTCTCCTTCCGGCTGAGCGGCAGACGCTGCTGTTCTCCGCGACGTTTTCGGGGGACATCCAGACGCTCGCACACAGCATGCAGCGCGATCCCGCTCGCATCTCTGTCGACCCAGGGATCAATAGCCCGACCACGATTGTGCATGCCTACTATGTCGTACCGGGGGATCAGATGCGAACGCAACTCGTGCATACGTTGCTCCAGACCATGAAGGGTGGGGAACGGTCGATGGTGTTCTGTGATCAAAAGTATAAGGTGCGACGCTTGGCGGCCCATTTGGGCGGAGAACCGGCTTCGGTCGGTGCGTTGACCGGCAATCACAGCCAGGCGCAGAGAGAACGGACACTCGGGGCCTTTCGGGCTGGCCGGCTTCGTTCACTCGTAGCGACAGATGTGGCGGCCAGAGGCCTCGATATTCAGGATGTGGCCCAGGTTATTCACTATGAACTACCGATAAATCCGAATTCGTACGTTCACCGGACAGGGCGAACGGGTCGTGCAGAGAAGGAAGGGGCGACCTTCTTGATCCTGTCTCAGTCCGAAGAGCGAGAGTATCTTCGAATGGTGAGGCAATTGAGAATCGAGACGAAAAAACTCGCACTTCCCGTGTTTGCTGCTCTCCCTTCTCCGGCCCCCATGCCGGTCAGTGACCTGCAGGCTCCTCGTCAGCGGCCCCGCCGGAGTGCCGAACCATCCGGACGACGGTTTGGAGAGGGTGAGAACCGGGGGTCAGTTCACAGACAAGGAGCCTCGGTCGGTGTGTCGAGGCATTCACGATATTAAGAGAGGCCCCAATGCCACCGGACTCCGGATGGAGCCGGTGGTTTCTCGTGGGCCTGTCAATATCTGACCTGTGCGCCCTCTGTTGTGCGCGGTGCGATTTTCGATGGTAAGATAACGGCCGAAAGGTCGTCCCATGCCGCCGTTTCAACTCGAAGCTCCATTCAAACCCTGCGGAGACCAAGGCCAGGCCATCGACAAGTTGGTCGAAGGGATTGCGGCTGGCCGGAGGCACCAAGCATTGCTCGGAGTCACCGGATCCGGTAAGACCTTTACCATGGCCAATGTGGTTGCGCAGGTGCAGAAGCCCACGTTGGTTTTGGTCCATAACAAGACGCTAGCCGGCCAGCTCTATCAAGAATTCAAACACTTTTTCCCCCACAATGCGGTCGAGTATTTCGTCAGCTACTACGATTACTACCAGCCAGAAGCCTATATTCCCCAAAGCAACACGTACATTGCCAAAGACGCATCCGTCAACGATGCGATCGATCAGATGCGGCATGCGGCGACGACCGCTCTGCTCCAACGGAACGACGTGCTGATCGTCTCGTCGGTCTCCTGTATTTACGGCCTGGGGTCGCCTGAGGTCTATCACGAGATGGTGGTCTTCCTCGAAGAGGGAATGGAGATTCGGCGGGAGAAGATTCTGGCCAAACTGGTCGAGATTCAATATGCCCGCAACGACATGGATTTCCATCGTGGAACCTTCCGTGCACGCGGCGACGTCATCGAAATTTTTCCGGCTTCAAACGAAGCGGTGTCTGTGCGGATCGAGTTGTTTGGTGATGTGGTCGACGCCATTCACGAAATTGATCCGCTCACGGGGAAGTCGCTCAGGAAGCTTCCGAAAGTTGCAATCTATCCGAACACGCACTATCTCATTGCGCCGGATCGGTATGAACGGGCGATTACGGGCATCGAAGAAGAACTGGACGAACGCGTGGCCCATTTCAAGAAACAGAATCAGCTTGTGGAAGCTCAGCGGATTGCCCAGCGCACCAAGTTCGACCTGGAAATGATTCGAGCGATGGGGTACTGCCATGGCATCGAGAACTACTCGCGGCACCTCAGTGGCCGTGCCCCCGGTGAACAGCCTCCGACGCTCATCGACTATTTCCCCAAAGACTTTCTACTGATCGTCGACGAGTCCCATGCGACGATTCCGCAGGTGGGAGGGATGTATGAGGGCGACTATTCGCGGAAACGCACCTTGGTCGAGTACGGATTCCGGCTGCCGTCGGCGATCGATAACCGGCCGCTCACGTTTGCCGAATTCGAGCGTTGTCTCACACAGGTGGTGTATGTTTCCGCTACGCCAGGCCCCTATGAGCTGGGTCATGCGGCAGGAGAGGTTGTCGAGCAGATCCTTCGCCCGACTGGTCTGATGGATCCGCTCATCGAGGTTCGACCGGCCAAAGGGCAGGTGGATCATCTCCTCGGCGAAGTGCGGACCGAAGTGGCACAGGGGGGGCGTGTGCTGATCACCACCTTGACCAAGCGCATGGCGGAGGACTTGAGCGAGTACTATCATGATCTCGGTATCAAGGTGCGGTATCTGCATTCTGACATCAAGACATTGGAGCGGGCTGAGATCATACACGATCTGCGGCGCGGGGTTTTCGACGTACTGGTGGGGATCAATCTCCTGCGCGAAGGGCTGGACCTCCCGGAGGTCACTCTCGTGGCGATTCTCGATGCGGATAAAGAAGGGTATCTTCGGTCCTATCGGTCGTTGATCCAGACGGCTGGGCGGGCAGCGAGGAACGTGCGGGGCCACGTGATTTTGTATGGTGACGTCGTTACCGACTCCATGCAAATGGCAATCGACGAAACCGGGCGCCGGCGTACGATTCAGGCTGACTATAATGCCAAGCATGGCATCGTGCCTACGAGCATTATGAAGGACGTCCTGTCGCTCGAATATGCCGCGGCGGAAATGGATTATGTGCAACTGGATTTGGTCGCGGAGTCGCCGGCCATCTATGGAACAGAGGAAGCGACGGAGCAGATCATCAAACGGCTAGAAACGGAGATGAAAGCTGCAGCCAAAGAGTTGGAGTTTGAGCGGGCCGCGGCCATCCGAAACCAGATTCGAGCGTTGAGGATGAGGGAGTTAGAGCTGAAGCCAGAGGTCTAGCATCCTGCTAGAAGTTCTTATACAGATAGATGCCGAGGAACATCCCGAGGAGGCTGAGGAGATTGATTTTTAGGGCGAAGCCAATGGTGAGCTTGAGGAGAACTAGATCGATGGTTAGCGGTGGGCTGATGCCGGGGGTAAAATTGGTGGTGAAGATCGCCTGAATAGTGCCTTGTGGGGCCATGACTCGAAGGACTTCTCCCAGTACTCCGCCCAAGAGACCACCGATGAGAACGAAAATGAGCAGAATCCAGGGTGATTTTCTCACGGTAGCTGCCTCGCAATTCTCCACATGCTCTCACGGAGAGCAACGGCAGGACCATAGCGAAAGGTCTACAACATGTCAACAAAATGTGCGTCTCTTGAAGTGGGTCAGCTTGGGGAATGTTTATGACGACGATTCAAGCCGCTGAATTAAGAGTGAAGTGGAAACTGCGAGTTGATCCATCAAATTGCGAACATCTCAACCTGGAATTGGAATGGAGTGACAACGGTTTAACGGGCAACTATATCTGCATTGTCTGCGGTGAGGCAGTTGCCACAAAACAAAAATAATCCCATCAAAACTGATTCCGAGCCTACACTTCCCTTTCCCTTGACTTCATCCTGGCTCGTCCTTTAGACTGCCCAGTGCTCTTTTGCTAGACTTTTCGAGGTGATCGGAGATCTGCTGGTAAGGCTTCGATTGCCTTTTTCTTTGTGGCGCTATGCTCGATTCTCTCAGCGAAAAATTCGAGAAAATTTTCAAGAAGCTGCGTGGTTCGGGGGTCCTCACCGAACAGAACATCGCGGAGGCCTTGAAGGAAGTTCGACTCGCACTGCTCGAAGCCGACGTCAACTTCAAGATTGTCAAGGACTTCATCGAGCGGGTTCGCGAAAAGGCAGTTGGGCAGGAAGTTCTCCAAAGTTTGACCCCTGGCCATCAGGTCGTCAAAGTCGTGTGGGACGAGTTGCGGGAGATGATGGGGCGAGAGCGGGCTGGCCTGGCTCTAGCCTCGAATCCACCTACTGTCGTCATGATGGTGGGTCTCCAAGGCGCTGGAAAGACGACGACCTGCGGCAAGCTCGGGCGGTATTTCAAGGCACAAGGGAAACGGGTCCTTCTCGTTGGTGCAGATCCTCGTCGTCCGGCAGCGGGCGACCAGTTGGCGAGCCTGGGACGTGATCTTGAAATCGACGTGCAGCGAGTCGATCAGGCACAGCCTGTCCAGGCGGATGTCGTCCGCATCTGCCAGTCTGGCGTAGAACGAGGACGAGACCAGGGGTATGATCTCGTCGTCCTGGATACCGGAGGGCGTCTCCACATCGACGACGAGTTGATGGGAGAGCTGGTGGCGATAAAAGCCGCCGTTCAACCGCACGAAACTCTCTTAGTGGCTGATGCCATGACGGGCCAAGACGCGGTGACGATGGCCAGCCAGTTCGATCAACGTATCGGGCTGACCGGCATCATTCTTACCAAGGTGGAAGGGGATGCCCGTGGCGGGGCGGTGCTGTCTATTCGGGCAGTGACTGGCAAGCCGATCAAGTTCTTGGGCGTGGGTGAAAAGCTTGATGCGCTGGAATTGTTCCATCCTGACCGGATGGCTTCGCGCATCCTCGGAATGGGCGATGTGCTTTCGTTGATCGAAAAGGCCCAAGAGACTTTTACGCGTGAGCAGGCGGAGGATGCACAAAAGCGACTGACCAGCAATACATTCACTCTGGAGGATTTCCGTGCTCAATTGGGGCAGGTGAATCGTTTGGGTTCGTTGGACCAGATTTTAGGGATGTTGCCCGGCGGTCAAAAACTCAAAGGGGCAATGGAAGGGCAGATGCCCGAGCGAGAGATGAAACGCGTCGCGGCGATGATTGACTCGATGACCTTCCGCGAACGGCGTGACCATACGCTCCTCAATGGAAACCGAAAAAAGCGGATTGCCCGCGGAAGCGGAACGAACGTGCAAGAGGTGAATCGGTTGATTAAGCAGTTTCTTTCGGCGAGAAAAATCGCCAAGGTTATGGCAGGGTCGGGAGGGCGCCGGCAGCTTGCGCAACTTCTACGCTCCATGTAAGGATCGATAGCAATCATCACGGGTGTTTCGTACAGAAGGAGGAAGTAAGTGGCTGTTCATTTGAGATTGACGAGGACGGGACGACACAAGCGACCGCTCTACCGTGTCGTGGCAGCGGATTCTCGGAAGCCGCGCGATGGGAAGTTCCTGGAAATTCTTGGAACGTTTGACCCCTTGAAGGAACCGGCGGTACCGGAACTGAAGCAGGAGCGGGTGTTGAGCTGGTTGCGCCAGGGAGCCCAGCCGACCGTCACGGTCCGGACGTTGCTTCGCCGGTGTGGCGTCTGGAAACAGTTTGAATCGGAGAAAGCGGCGAAGAAGAAGGGCGCCTAGTACGTGGCAACGACTCAGGCAGACCTTGTGACGATTGGCAGGATCGAACGCCCCTTTGGCGTGCGAGGTGAGGTCAAGGTGCGATCGTTGAGCGATGTGCCTGGGCGGTTGGACCACCTGAAGCAGGTTCAGGTCTTGGAGCCAACGGGACAGATGGTCGAAAGGACCGTGACTCATGTTCGGCACGCAGGCTCAACCCACATCATGGGTCTTGCAGGTGTGACGACGCCAGAGGAAGCCGGGATGTTGCGTGGTGGATTGATCCAAGTACCACGTCGTCCAGCGGCAACGTTGCCCGCAGACGTCTATTTTGAATGTGACCTCATTGGGGTCACGGTCGAGAACGAACGGGGCGACGAAATCGGCGTGCTGGAGACAATTTTGGAGATACCTGACAATCACGTCTTCGTCGTTCGCAAGGGAGCGGAAGAAGTCCTCATACCGGCTGCGAAGAACTTTGTGACCTCGGTGGATCTCGCGCGCCGCAGGATGATAGTTCGTGGGATTGATGCCTTGGTTGGGGATCGCCATGCTGTGTGACGTGTCTGACTCTGTTCCCCGACATGGTGGCGCCGGTGCTCGGCCAGAGTATTCTCAAACGAGCACAAGAAAAGGGTCTGCTGCACGTTCACGTGCGCAATTTGCGCGACTATACGCTCGACCGCCATAAGGTGGCAGACGATGTGCCCTATGGTGGAGGGGCCGGGATGGTGCTAAAAGCTGAGCCAATCTTGCGCGCGGTGGAACAGATCCAGGCCGACTACGCACGGGCCGGTGAACAGATTCGGTTGCTGTTCCCGTCCCCGCAGGGTCGTCCGTTCACGCAGGCCTATGCAAAAAACCTGGCAGCCGATTCACGTCGACTCGTTATTCTGTGCGGCCACTATGAAGGGATCGATGAGCGGGTGCGGCTCGCCTTGCATCCGGAAGAGGTTTCCGTCGGGGATTATGTATTGACCGGAGGAGAGTTGCCTGCACTGGTGCTCATCGACGCCGCAGCCCGTTTGATTCCCGGCGTATTGGGTGATCCGGAGTCGATCGTGGAAGAGTCGTTTACGGACGCGTTACTCGAATATCCGCATTATACGAGACCGGCTGAGGTTCGAGGACTGTCCGTACCAGAGGTCTTGCTTTCAGGACATCACGAGGCCATTCGTCTGTGGCGTCGTAAGGAAGCCCTGCGAAGCACCTATCAGAGACGGCCTGATCTCCTGCAAGATCGGGTCTTGAGTCTCGAAGATCAACAATTGCTAGACGAACTTACTCGTGAAGGCGTGTTGGGTACGCCTGTTCGATGTGGGGAGGAGGGGTAGTCTCATGAATCGTTTGGAACGGATACAAGAGTCTTTTACGAAGAAGTCGACGCCCAGTTTTGAAATTGGGGATACCGTTCGCGTGCACGTGAAAGTGGTCGAAGGAGAAAAAGAGCGCATCCAGGTGTTCGAAGGTGCGGTAATCGCCCGTAAGGGGCTGCTGAACACAGAGACTTTCACGGTACGCAAGGTCTCCTACGGGGTAGGCGTAGAACGGATTTTCCCGCTTCACTCGCCGATCGTCACGCGTGTTGAGGTCATGCGCCAGGGCAAGGTGCGTCGCGCCAAGCTGTATTATCTCCGGGGAAAGAAGGGCAAGTTTGCCAAGGTCGAAGATCGGGAGTTCGTCGCGAGTATGAAGGGGCAGCCCGGATCCAGTCGTAAAGCTGAATCGACCGAAGAGCCTGCCGAAGTCGCCTCGGCTTCGAAGCCCTAGTTTCATTTCCTGGTTCCGTCGACCACGAGCGTCGGGTGCCCTTTCAACGTACGCATTGCGGGGCCACATCGTGGGACCTACCGACGAATTTGAATTGGAAGCCCGGCGGCGCGGCTATCGTTGTATTGCCGGGTTGGATGAAGCTGGACGGGGCCCTCTGGCAGGCCCTGTCGTCGCGTCGGCGGTGATCCTGCCCACTCGTTGCCGCCTGGTTGGCGTTGACGATTCCAAACAAGTCTCCGAGTCCGAGCGAGTGCGACTTTACGAGATTATTGTCGAACGAGCACGTGCTGTCGGCATAGGGGTTGCCACAGGGCAGGAGATCGACCGCCTCAATATTTTGGAAGCTACTCGCCTAGCCATGCGTCGTGCGCTTGCATCGCTGACTCCTCAGGCGGACTGCCTCTTGATCGACGCCGTGACATTGCTGGATCTCGCCATCCCTTCACGATCTATTATTAAAGGTGATACGTTGTCGATCTCGATTGCCGCTGCATCGATCGTGGCCAAAGTCACGCGTGATCGAATGATGGTGGCATATCACTGGGCCTATCCCGACTATAATTTTCTCTCCCATAAGGGGTATGGGACGGAAGAGCATCTGCAACGGCTTGCTCAACATGGTCCCTGCGCGATTCATCGGCGTACGTTCGCTCCAGTCGCACAGCTCTTGAGCGGCCAGGGGGAGAGGTGGTTTCTCTCTCGGACGGGTCCAGGCGAACCTTCACGGACGACTCTGTGACCATCCTGGACCCCCGAAGGCTATTTGGACAGGAAGGGGAATCGGCAGCAGAGCACTATTTGCGACACAAAGGGTATCGGATCGTGGCACGCAACCTGCGTTCGTCCCTGGGAGAGCTGGACCTGGTGGCTGAAGACGGACAGACGCTGATCTTTGTTGAAGTGAAGGCGCGTCGGACCGACGCATTCGGCGGAGCCATCCATGCCGTCCATCCACGGAAGCAGGAGAAATTGATTCAGTTAGCGGCCCAGTATTTGGCCCGCCACCACGTCAAGGATCGGCTATGCAGATTCGATGTTGTCTTGCTGCAAGGCACAGACGGGGCAGCCCCGCAGATCGAGCATATTGAGAACGCCTTCGAAGTATCCGGAGACGATCTTCGTTGGTAGAACAGCGATGATTCAATTAATTCACGTTTCGAAACAGTACGACCGAAAGCCGGCGCTCTCGGACGTCACCCTCGAGATCGGTAAGGGAGAATTTGTCCTTCTCATGGGGCCCAGTGGAGCGGGCAAATCGACGCTGTTGCGAATGCTCATCGGAGCGGATCGGCCCGATGAAGGACAGATTTTCGTTCACCAGAAAAACGTAACGATGCTCAAGTCGTCTGACATTCCATATCTGCGGCGCAAGGTGGGATCGGTGTTTCAAGATTTTCGGCTTCTGCCGAAGAAGTCCGTCTTTGACAATGTGGCGCTGCCCTTGCTGGTGCAAGGAATTTCCTCTGCCGACATTCGTCGGAAAGTCACGGAGGCACTACGGGCGGTCGGTGTCGAGCACAAGCGAGACCAGCTTCCCGCGGGCCTCTCGACGGGTGAGCAGCAGCGGGTGTGCATCGCACGTGCGATTGTGAATGGCCCGGTTGTCTTGTTGGCGGATGAGCCGACGGGCAATTTAGACCCTGCCCTGACGGCCGAGATCCTCGAACTGTTTAAACTCATTAACGCACGAGGCACGACTGTCGTGGTGGCGACGCATGATCCCCTCGTCATGGCGCAAGTGAATCGGCGGGTGCTCACATTGTCACAAGGCCGGCTGTTGCCGGAACAGCCGGTGATGACGTGAGGACGCTCTCGTATCTCCTTAGAGAATCCTTGGTCAATATGCGGACCAATCGGACGACGACGGTGGTCGCTATCTTGACCACGGCCTTTACATTGGCCTGTGTCGGCATCTTCTTACTCCTCTATGTCAATCTACGGGCAGCAGCCGGGTGGCTTCAGGACGATATTAGGATCATGGTGTACCTTGATGATCGACTCGCCTCCGACTCAATCGCGGAGGTGGAGCGGCAATTGCGAGTGGATTCTGCGGTTGCATCACTGCTATTTATCTCGAAAGAGCAGGCGCTGGGAGAGTTCAAGGCGCAATTTCCTTCAGAGTCTCATTTGCTTGAGGGGCTGGGCCAGAATCCCTTACCGGCCTCCTTCGTTGTGGCACTCAGCCCGTCATTCCGTTCGCCGGACGCGGTCAAGCGATGGGCAGAACGGGTCAGGCGGGTCGCTGGCGTCTCCAAGGTTGACTACAATCAAGATTGGATCGACGCCCTTGCGACTGTGATTCGATCGATCGAGTTGGTGGCCATCGGTATCGGCGTCATTCTCTCGGCGGCTGCCGTGACCATTATCGCCAACACCATACGCCTCACACTGTTCGCGAGACGGGATGAGATTGCGATCTTGCGTCTGATCGGGGCCACGACCAGTTTTATTCGCATTCCATACTTGTTGGAGGGCGCCGTCCTTGGTGCGTTTGGCAGTGCACTTTCGCTGGTCATGCTGAAGTTCCTCTACGAATTGTTTCGGCAGCAAATGCGAACGACGGGACGATTTGCCGGCCTTGACAACCTCATGGCATTCTTTCCCGCGTCAGCCTGTCTTGGCCTGATTGCTGTGGGGATGGGGCTCGGGTTTGCAGGCAGCTTCGTGTCCATCCGGCGTTTCGGCGAGGCCAAGGCATGAAGTGCTGGACGGGGCTCATGGTCGGAGTCATGATCTGGGGGCTGGTCGGTCTCCCTTGGTCACCGGTTGCGGTTGCCGACCCGATTACCGACAAGATTGAGAAAGAACGCAAGGCCCTTGAACAGCTCAAGGATGAAATCGAGGCGAAACGCAAACAGGCCGATGAAGCAGGAAAAAAGCGGGAGTCCCTCTTGCAAGGAATTCAGACACTCGACGAACGGGTGTTGCATTACCGACAAGCGCATCAGGAGATTAGTCGAAAATTGCGAAAGAAAGACCAAGAGATCGAGATCATCAATGCACAGCTAGCCGGTTTGCGTGTCAGTGTACGGGAGCGTCAGGACGCCATTCTGGCTCGGTTGCGGGTTCAATACATGGAAGGCCGTTTCGGATATTGGAAAACGTTGCTTGCCTCGGACTCGTATGGGGATTTCCAACGGCGGCTCCAGTATCTTTCCGCCGTATCCGAGCGGGATTATGCTCTTATGGAGACGTTCCGATTCGATATGACTCGTATGGAGCAGGCGGAGCGGCAGCGGGAAGAAGCGCGGGTCGGGATGCTGTCGTACAAGCAAAATACCGAAAAGCAGCTCGCTGAGATGAAATCGGTCAAGAAAGAAAAGAAGGTCTATCTCACCAAGATCACCCATGAAAAGGAGTCCTACGAGCATGCCCTTCAGGAACTGGAACGGTCCGCGTCGCGCATCGACAGCCTGTTGCGTGAGTTGGAGCAGCGCCGTCGCGCAGCAGCGATTCGGCCTCCGACCGGGGGGGGGCCTCGTGGGGTGAAGGGAGCATTGCCCTGGCCGGCTGACGGGAGCATTATCTCCTTCTTCGGCCGTCAGAAACATCCGACCTTCAACACCTACGTGCAGCGCAGAGGCATCGAAATTAAGACTGCCGAGGGAAGCGCCATTCACGCGGTAATGCCCGGATCCGTCGTCTATGCAGACTGGTTGAAAGGGTATGGACTCGTTATAATCCTTGATCATGCGAATGGGTTCTTTTCGCTGTATGCCCATGCCTCGAAGATTCTTGCGGCGGTGGGCGCACAGGTAGAAACCGGCCAGGCGATCGGTGAAACAGGCGATACGGGCATGACTGGTGAAAATACTTTATACTTTGAATTGCGCGAGGGGGCGGAGCCGCTTGATCCTCTCCAATGGTTGACGAAGCGGTAGGAAACGGGAAGAGGAAAGGACATCATATTATGGAACAGTATCCCCGACGACGATTCTGGATGTTAGGCCCGATGGTGGTAGTGGCGCTGGTTTTGGGTGTGCTGCTCGGCAAGGGATGGGAGCGAACCGGGCATGCCACAGAAACCTACGAAGAATTGAAGACGTTCTCCGAGGTATTGACTCAAGTTCAGAAGAGTTACGTCGAGGAAACGAAGGTGAAAGACCTCGTCCAGGGTGCCATTCGAGGGATGCTCTCAACCCTTGATCCGCATTCGGCCTACATGACGCCGGATATGTACAAGGAAATGCAGGTTGAAACAAAGGGTGAGTTCGGGGGCGTGGGCATTCAGATCGGCGTGAAGGAGAATCGTTTGGCAGTAATCGCGCCCATCGAAGGCACGCCGGCCCACCGGGCCGGGATCAAATCGGGTGATTTTATTACGAAGGTAAACGACGAGACGACCAAAGACCTCACGTTGATGGATGCGGTTCAGAAGATGCGTGGCCCCAAAGGGACGAAAGTCAACTTGACGATTCAGCGGGATGGGACTCCCGATCCACTTCAGTTTACGCTGGTCCGCGATACCATTAAGATCGAAAGCGTGAAGTCGAAGGTGTTGGATAATATCGGGTACGTTCGGCTGACGCAATTCCAGGAATCGACGGGGCGGGATCTGAACAAGGCGCTCAAACAGTTCAAAGAGCAGAAGCTCCAAGGGACGATCCTCGACCTCCGCAACAATCCCGGCGGCCTGCTGACCGCGGCCGTTGAAGTGTCCGAGCAATTTCTTCCCGGCGGGAAGCTGGTGGTCTATACGAAAGGACGCGAAAGCAAGAAGGACGAATGGATCTCCAAGGGCAAAGACCAGATGGATGATTCACCAATGATCATTCTGGTCAATGAAGGGTCGGCGAGCGCATCCGAGATCGTGGCCGGGGCGTTACAAGACTGGGGGCGGGCGGTGATCGTCGGCACGACCTCGTTTGGCAAGGGATCGGTGCAGACCATTCTTCCGCTGGGGGACGGGTCCGGGCTCCGCCTCACGACGGCGAAGTACTATACGCCGAAGGGGCGTTCGATCCAGTCGACCGGCATTTCGCCTGATATCGTCGTGAAGCCCCAACCACCAACCACTGTTGCCAAGGCAGGCGACACGAAGCCTGGTGAAAAGGAAGGGGAGCCAAAACCGGCAAAGCCTGCGATCGTGCCGGGGAAAGATCAACCGGCTCAGAATGGCAAAGGACAAGACGAAGGCACTCCGAAGAGCGGCACCATGCCTCAGCTTCCTCTCGTTGATGCCTCGGGTGACCCCTTGCTCGAGCAGGATGTTCAACTTCAAAAGGCGGTCGAGATGCTGAAGACTTGGAAGATCTTCAAGGAGCTTCCTCGCGCTTCTTAAATGGGAGGCTGCCGTTGTAAGGCGATGATGGCTTCCAGCAGGCGGTCTTCCGACCCTACGGGAAACCCTGGTACGGTGCGTAGCAGGTGCGATCGTACCAGCTGCTCCAGATCCGTCAATGTGGTGATATTCAGACGGGTGTAGAGGTAGGCCACGAGTGATTCGGATAGCCCTGGGAGTTGTGTCCAGGCTTTCACGGCGTCTGGAAGCGGTGTCTGTAAGGCTTCATAGGCCTGGATCGTTCCAGTGCTGAGGAACTCTTCGATCTTGCCCGATAAGTCCCGGCCGATTCCATCAATGTCTTCCAGCGCCTGCCGTGAGGCAATGTCTGCAATGTCTTCCTCCAAGGCCTGGATGGCATCCGCTGCCTTCCGGTAGGCTCTGACTCGATAGGGGTTCTCCCGCAGTGAGGCTAAGCGCTCGGCGATCGATCGAAAGATAGTTGCGATGTGTTGGTTGTGTTGAGGAATAGACATCATAGGCCGTGATGGCGCTATTCTGCCGCGGTCATGGACCTGAGGGCAAGGGGATAGGCAAGACGTGGTTTGTTGACAACCAGATTTCTGGTCCCCTAGGATGATGGACAATGGCGGACACGATTCAGATTCAGGTGAATGGAGAACAGCGAAACTGTGGGGCTGATGTCACGGTGGGGGATTTACTGCGTGAACTCGTTATCAAAACTGAGCGAGTGGCGGTGGAATTGAATTTGGAAATCCTGGACCGCAAAGACTTCGATCACCGAAGTCTGAAACAAGGGGATCGAGTGGAGATCTTGAGCTTCATCGGCGGCGGTGCTCCAGTGGATGCTCATGGCAAATGGAGGGGTTTCGTCCATGCAGAATGATCGGTTGATCATTGCCGGCCGTGAGTTTAGGTCTCGGCTGTGGGTCGGGACGGGGAAGTATAAGGACTTTGCCGAAACGAAAAAAGCGATTGAGGCTTCGGGCGCCGACGTGGTGACGGTGGCGGTGCGGCGCGTCAATATCACCGATCGTTCCAAAGAGAATCTTCTGGACTATCTCGATCCGAAGAAGTACACCATTCTTCCCAACACGGCCGGCTGTTACACGGTGGAAGACGCGGTGCGATATGCCCGCTTGGCTCGGGCCGCCGGCATTTCCGATTTGGTGAAGCTGGAAGTGCTCGGCGACGAGAGGACCCTCTTCCCTGATACGGCGGGATTGATCGAGGCGGCGAAGATTTTCATCAAGGAAGGTTTTATCGTGCTGCCCTATACGAATGATGATCCCATCGTGGCGCAGAAGCTCGTCGACATCGGGTGCCCTGCCGTCATGCCGTTGGCTGCACCGATCGGGTCGGGACTCGGAATCCGCAATCCATATAACCTAAAGATCATCATGGAAATGGTCAAGGTGCCGATCATCGTGGATGCCGGTGTCGGGACCGCGTCTGATGCCGCGCTTGCGATGGAATTAGGGGCGGATGCGGTGCTCATGAACACGGCCATTGCCGGCGCGCAGGATCCGATCGCCATGGCCGAGGCGATGAAATATGCGGTGTATGCCGGTCGGCTGGCCTACAAAGCCGGCCGAATCCCACGAAAACTCTATGCCACGGCCAGTAGCCCGATCGAGGGCATGCTCTGAGTGGCGCCGGCTCGCCGAATGTTTTCATATGCCACAGCTTGAGTCGCGGCTGCTCCTGGTCACTGATCGCCATCTGACCAACGGACGTCCGTTGGTCCCCCTTCTGCAACAGGTGGTTGCAGCCGCTGTGCCGGCGATACAACTTCGTGAGCGGGATCTCTCAGTTAGGGAACTCGTGCCGCTTGCGCGTGAAGTGCAGGCCGTGACGGCCTCGGGCAGTTCCGTTGATCCTCAATGATCGTGTCGATCTCGCGCTGGCGCTGAACTGGAGTCGGTGTCCATCTTGCGCAGCGATAGCCTTCCGGTCTCGGTTGCACGGCGGTTGCTGGGATCACGGCGTCTGCTTGGGTTTTCCGTGCATTCGGTTGAGGAGGCGGTGCAAGCGGAGTCGCAGGGGCCGACTACATCGTCCTCGGCCCGATCTATGAGACGCCGTCGAAGCGATATTCGGTCCACCGCTCGGATTCGCACTCTTGCGGATGCCTGCCGGATGGTCCGCATCCCGTTTTCGCCATCGGCGGAGTGACGGCGTCGCGCGCGAGAGAGTGCGCAGTGCCGGGGCATTCGGTGTGGCGGTGATCGGCAGCGATTCTCGCCGCAGCCGATATAGAGTTGGCGACGCGCGAATTACTTGATGCCGTAACAATCTAACCGTCATGTGCGTCACGCAAGGGCTTCGCGTTGCAGGATGCCGCCGTCCAGTTGACCACCTCCAGGTCGGGTGTTAGAATCCGAGCAGACGCGGATGCACGATTCAGTAAGTGGTTTCACGTTCTTCGAGTGGTGCCATGGCGTCAAGAAAGAAAGTCCGAGTCGACTCCGGTCCCTCCGAGATTCCGTCAAGCATATTACGAAGCGGTTGTCCGAGGGAGAAAGGGAAGTGATCACAAGAACGACGAACACGCTCGCGAGGTTGACAAACTTCGCGTTCAAATCCAGTCGATGGAAGAAGAAATCCGTCGGCTGTATCAGTCCCGCCACCAACTCGACCAAGCGACCAAACAGAACGAAAAACTTGTCGCACGCTCCAGGAAGCCAAAGCTCAGATCGAAGCCTTGCGGGCCGAAGTCGAGAAGCTGACCGCGCCGCCCTCGGCCTACGCCATCTTTTCCAGCCTGAATACTGATGGAACGGGCAATGTGTATGTATCAGGACGGAAAATGAAGGTCAGTCTGCATCCCGTCGATTAAGAGCAAGGCGTTGCGGAAGGGGCAGGAAGTCGTTCTGAACGAAGCGCTGAATGTCATTGAGGTGAAGGGGTTCGATAGTCCAGGGCGAAGTCGTTCGACTCAAAGATGTGCTGGAGGGGAATCGGGCCCTGGTCACGCTGCATTTCGATGAGGAAAAGGTGGCCGAGCTTGGTGACCCATTGCTCGCTGAGCGACTGAGTGTCGGCGACCACCTCCTCTACGATCCCCGTTCCGGGTATGTCATTGAAAAGTTGCCGAAGTCCGAAGCGGAAGAGCTGGTGTTGGAAGAGGTTCCGGATGTCGACTATGAGCATATCGGCGGCCTCCAGAAAGAATTGGAACAGGTCCGTGATGCGGTGGAACTGCCGTTCCTTCATCCGCACTGTTCTCAGAATATAAGCTCAGCGCCCCGAAGGGGGTGCTTGCTCTATGGCCCTCCGGGTTGTGGGAAGACGCTTGATTGCCAAGGCCGTCGCCAATTCGATCGCGAAGAAACTTGGGCCATCTCACAGGGAAGGAAATGCGGAGCTACTTCTCTGCATGTGAAGGGCCCTGAATTGCTCAATAAGTATGTCGGGGAGTCGGAGCGGCAGGTGCGTGAAGTGTTTAAAAAGGCGAAGGAACGGGCCGATGACGGCCATCCGGTGATTGTGTTTTTCGACGAAATGGATGCGCTCTTCAGGACGCGTGGGACTGGGATCTCCTCCGATATCGAATCGACCATTGTGCCGCAGTTTCTCTCGGAGATCGACGGGGTGGAGCGGTTGCGCAATGTCATCGTCATCGGGGCCAGCAATCGCCAGGATTTGATCGATCCGGCAGTGCTTCGCGCCGGGCGATTGGATGTGAAGGTCAAAGTGGGTCGTCCCGATGCCACGGCGGCCAAGGATATTTTCTCGAAGTACGTCTCGACGGATCTGCCGTTTGCCGCCGGAAGACCTGGAACGGCATGGCGGCGATCGCCAGGCGCTCGTGGAATCAGATTGACTGACGCTGACCGTTGAGACGATGTACGCCGCCACGGAGGAAAACAAGTTCATCGAAGTGACCTACGCCAACGGCGAAAAGGAAGTGCTGTACTTCAAGGATTTCGCCAGTGGAGCGTTGATCGAAGGCATCGTCTCGCGCGCGAAGAAATTTGCCGTGAAGCGGGCGATTGCGAAAGAAGGAGCCGGTCTGCGCTCGGAGGACTTGATCCGCGCCATTCGTGAGGAGTTCAAGGAACACGAAGACCTGCCCAACACGACGAATCCGGACGACTGGGCGAAGGTCGCCGGAAAGAAGGGCGAGAAAATCGTTCATCTCCGGACGATCAGCGGCGGGCCGCGAGCGAGTCGCGCCAGATCGAAACCGTCAACACCGGCCACTATCTCTAGCGTCACACCTATGCAAGAACCTACCTCGCCACGAATCGCTTCGCGTGCTCGGCACGGAAACCGAATTTGGCATTGCGTCAAGCGATCCTTCTGCGGCGGACCCTGTGCCCGAACTCCATCACCGTCATCGGACATTATCCAGGCTTGCCGGCTCCAAGGCCGTCTGGGACTACGAGAACGAAAATCCCCTCGCTGGATGCGCGTGGATTTGAAGTCGATGGTGAGCGGGAACGGCCCAATCCTGACTATAATCGGCAGCTGAACAAGGTGCTGGCGAACGGCGGACGGTCTCTATGTCGATGGCGCGCATCCCGAATATTCCACGCCGGAGTGCTCGAACGCCCGAGAAGTGGTGGCGTTCGAACGAGTCGGGGAACGCATTCTTGCCAAATGTCTCAGGAACTGACTCGGGCGAGCACGGGAGCGAACATTGTGTCGCTGTACAAGAACAATTCTGACGGCAAGGGCAACAGCTACGGGTACCACGAAAATTATTTAGTCTCGCGGGCCGTGTCCGTTCGACCGCATTGCTCGAGGTGTTGACGCCGTTTTTCGTCACACGACCGATCTTTGCCGGAGCAGGGAAAGTTGGAGCAGAAAATCAAACCAGCCCGGCGGAATATCAGATCTCGCAGCGTGCCGACTTTTTCGAATGTCTCGTGGATCTCAATACGATGGTCAAGCGGCCGATCATCAATCACGCGGGACGAACCGCATGCCGATGCGGCGAGGTTTCGGCGGCTCCATGTCATCGTCGGGCGATGCCAATATGGCGGAACTCTCCACCTATCTAAAGGTCGGAACGTTGGACATTGTCTTGGACTTGCTGGAAGCCGGAGCCGATCTTCCCCAGCTCGAGCTGGACGATCCGGTCCGCGCGATCAAGCAGGTGTCGCGCGATCTGGGTGTGAAGGAGACCCTGAAACTTAGCGGTGGGACGCCGACCACGGCTCTTGCCGTCCAGCGAGCGTATCTGAAGGCCGCCAAGACTTTTATGCCTGGCAGGATCACGTCCTAATCACGCATGATGTATTGCGTCGCTGGGAGGAGGTCCTGGACCAGCTGGATCAGGATCCGCGGCTGTTGGTGCGTGAGTTGGATTGGGTCGCCAAGCGGCATATGATCGAGTCCTACATGGAGCGTAAAGGCTGCGGATGGGATGATCCGCGAGTGAAGCTGATGGATCTCCAATATCATGATGTCCGTCCGGAGAAGGGATTGTTTTATACCCTGGAACGCAGTCATCTCATCGAGCGGATCGTTGAGGAAGATGAGATTGAGCGTGCGGAATTGAACCCTCCGACGGGAACGCGGGCCTATTTTCGTGGGCGTTGTGTCAGTAAGTTTGCGAAGTCGCTCTATGGGGCCAGTTGGACATCGGTGCTGTTCGACGTCGGCAATAACGACGATCAAAAAAGTGCCGCTGATGGACCCTCTTCGAGGAACGCAGGCCTGACGAGGAGTTGCTTGATCAACTCGATTCAGTCGATGCCCTGATCGAGAAACTCAAGGCTTTAACGACGGAGCCTCCGCGATTTACACGATGAAGCTGCCCTTTCTCCCTGACCACGACGACTCCAGTTTCTTCGACTTTGTCTGACCAGCATCATCCCGAGTTGGCATGCGACCGAGCCAGTGGTTCATGCCGGCCGGTTCCGGCCGAGCGTGCGCGGGGCCGGCTCGCTGTGCCTTCCTGCCACGACCGTGCTGGCTCTCAAGTATCAGCAGGGGGTGGTGATTGCCGGAGACCGCCGAGCCACGGAAGGATTTCAAATCGCCGATCGCCGGATCGAAAAAGTCTTCAAGATCGACGACTATTCGGCCATGGCGATCGCGGGGGCGGCTGGGCCCTGCATCGAGATGGCCAAGCTGTTTCAGACCGAGTTGGAGCATTACGAAAAACTGGAAGGCGTGCCGCTCTCCTGTGAAGGAAAGGCCAATAAGCTGGGCCAGATGGTCAAGGCCAATCTTCCGATGGTGTTTCAGGGACTGGTCGTCATGCCGCTGTATGTCGGGTATGACCTGAAGCGCAGCGAGGGCCGCATCTTCAAGTACGACATCACCGGCGGACGGTACGAAGAGTCCGATTACCATGCGATCGGTTCCGGCGGGAAAGATGCCCGCAACACGATGCGCGAACATTTTAAACGGCTTGCCTGAGGAGGACGCGCTCAAATTGGCCTTGTTGGCGCTCTATAATGCCGCGGATGACGATGTCGGGACCGGCGGACCTGATCTCGTGCGGGGCATTTATCCCACGGCGAAGATCGTCACGGCCCGGCATCACCGATGTGTCCGAGCAGCAGATCCGTGGCATCTATGACGCGTGATGGCCGCGCGCCGTTCAAAGGAGACGTAATCATGCCGATGCCCTACTACGTCTCGCCTGAGCAGATGATGCAGGACAAGGCGGAGTATGCCAAGAAAGGCATCGCCAAAGGCCGCTCGATCATTGCGATGGAGTATGTCGACGGCATTCTTCTTGACGCGGATAATCCGAGCGCGTCGCTGCACAAAATGTCCGAAATCTACGACAACATTGCGTTTGCGGGAGCCGGCAAGTACAGCGAGTTCGAGAATCTTCGGAAGGCCGGCATCCGTCACGCTGACCTCAAAGGGTTCATGTACAGCCGGGAAGATGTCACGGCCCGCTCTCTGGCGAATGGGTATTCTCAAAGCCTGGGGACCGTCTTCAGTCAGGAAATGAAGCCGCTTGAGGTGGAGATCCTTGTGGTGCAGGTCGGGCCAACAGTCATGCGAACGAAATCTATCGTATTTCATTCGACGGCAGCATCATCGACGAGAAGAACTTTGCGGTGATCGGCGGCAAGTCCGAGGCGGTGCAGACCGTGTTAAAGGAAAAGGGCCTGACGTCAGCCGCCTGAACAGCGGATGCCCTGGAGCTCTGTGTCGCGGCGCTGGAACAGATCGGCCAATCAAAAGCTGCCGCTGGAAAGTTTGGAAGTCGCGGTTCTGGACCGAACCCGCGCGGCCGAAGTTCCGTCGGTTTCGCTTGCTGATGTTCGACACATCTCCTCGCGACCTAGCCTGACTCCTCGCCGAATCGCTTCCTTCTGTTGCAGATCGCAAAGCCGGCTGGTATTCTGTTTGTAAACGTCATGCTGCAACCCGGTCCCATGAAACAACGGATCTTCGGCCTGGAGAACGAGTACGGCCTCATCTTTTCCCCGAACGGGCGGATCTATCTTCCGATGGAGAAAGTCCTGGGGTACATCTTTGAAGGACTGATTCCCAACAGCTGGCCGTCGAACGCATTCCTGGTCAACGGCGCGCGATTCTATCAAGACACCGGCTGTCATCCCGAATATTCCACGCCAGAGTGCGACAATATCCTCGATCTCGTCATCCACGATAAAGCGGGGGAGCGATTTCTGGAAGCCTGTTTGCCGGCGGCCGAAGAACGGTTGCGAGAGGAAGGGCTGTCCGGGGAAATCTATATTTTCAAGAATAATACGGATTCGCTCGGGAATACCTACGGATGCCATGAAAATTTCCTCATGCGGCGCGATGTCGATTTTTGGAAAGTCACCGAGCAGCTCATTCCGTTTTTCGTGACCCGGCAGATCTATAGCGGAGCGGGGAAAGTACTGAAAGTATCGGGCAAGCCGCAGTATTTCATCTCTCAGCGCGCGCAACATATTCACGAGAAGACCTCCTCCTCGACGACCTCTTCCCGGAGCATCATCAATACCCGCGACGAGCCCCATGCAGATGCGGAACGCTATCGGCGGCTCCATATCATCGTCGGCGATTCCAACATGTCGGAGTACGCGACGTATCTGAAAGTCGGCACCGCTACGTTGGTCCTGTCGATGATCGAAGACGGGTATGCGGTTCATGGGATGGAATTCGAAGATCCTGTCAAAGCGATCCGAGAGGTCTCGCGCGATCCGACCCTGAAGAAAAAGATCAAGCTGGATGATGGCCGGCAGATGACCGCCATCGAAATCCAGCGGGTCTATCTGAATCGGGCGAGGAATATCTGGCTCAACAGGAGCATGATCCAATCCTCGACGATGTGTGGCAACGATGGGCGACGGTGCTGGATCAGCTGGAAGAGGATCCGATGCAACTCGTCCATCAGGTCGATTGGGTGACGAAGAACATCTGATCCAGTCGTACGTCGACAAGAAAGATTGCGGGTGGGACGATCCGCGGGTGTTCCTGCTGGATTTGCAGTTTCATGATGTGAAACGAACACGAGGGTTGTATTATCTGATGGAGTCTCGAGGGCTCATCGAACGGGTCGTGGAGGAGGAAGCGGTGCAGCGGGCGATGTCGACTCCGCCGCAGACCACGCGGGCGAAGGTTCGCGGAGATTTTATCCGGTTTGCCCGGGCCAAGAATCGGTCCTATACGGTGGACTGGACGTATCTGAAGCTGAATGGGTACTGGGAAGAAACGATTCTCTGTATGGATCCCTTCAGTGCGGTGAATCGGCGGGTGGAAGAATTGATCTCGCAAGTGTCCGGAGGGCGGTTCTACCGATGATGATGACCGTTCTCAAACAGGCGCATCTGCGGATCTCACGACTGGACCGAACATTGATTACGGCCGTCGTGTTGTTGTCCAGCGTCTTTCCCGTCGATTGTTTCCCAACGCGCCTCCTGCGCAGAAGGGCCTTGATGGGCAATACAGCGGCAAACAGGGACAGGTGCTGGTGGTCAAAGTGCCGGGCGAAGAGCAGGCGACAGAGGTGAAGGGTACGTTTCTGAGTCGGACAATCCCCTTCTTCCGTGAGTTCAGGCCTGGGGAGCCAGCCGGCTATATCGGGTTGCTCGGGATCGACATGCAGGACGAGCCAGGGACTCATGAACTTGCCGTCGAAGTGAAACAGGGTGAACAGGTGAAGCAGCTGAGCTTTAATGTTCTGGTGGCCAAGGAAAAGTTTGCGATCGAGCATCTGAAGCTGCCGAAAGAGAAAGTCGATCTGGACGAGAAGAACGTGACACGTTGGAAAGCCGAACAACAATTGGTACAGCAGGCACTGGCAGAAAATTCGCGATGAAACTCTGGCATAGCAACTTCGTGGAGCCGGTGAATGGCAAACGCACGGGAATTTTCGGCAGTGTCCGGATCATGAATGGCCAGGCAAGAAACCCTCACAATGGCGAAGACATCGGCGCACCGTTGGGCACGGACGTGGTGGCGACGAATGACGGCGTCGTCCGGATCACGGTCGATCATATATTCTCAGGAAGAGGGATTTATGTGGACCACGGCTTGGGGTTTTACTCGATGTATTTTCACCTCTCTGAGGTTTTGGTCAAAGACGGAGACCTGGTCACAGCGGGACAAATCATCGGCAAAGTCGGCGCAACCGGCCGCGCAACCGGCCCGCATCTTCATTGGGGTGTCAAACTCAACGGCGCCCGCGTGAATCCCTATATGCTGCTCGAATTACCTTTCAAGAACGGCTCTTTGCCGGGGAGTGGGGTTCTCGCTCCCGTTTCCGAATCTATTCCCGCCCCGCAAACGGTACCAGTAAAGGAGTAGCTGGATCTCAGACTGTGCCAGGGTCAACCACTCTGGTGCGCAGGATCGATCCTAGCGGACGCGGTGGAGCGGAGCCAGAATGGGTCGCTCCGAGAGGCATGCAAGCGAAACCGTCCGATACAACCCGCCTTCCTTCTACTGGCCAATTCCCATCATTCCATTCAGGATATTCGGCAGGTTCTCCGCGTTGGGATGGTTCTTCATAGCCTGACCGATGTCGTCGAGCAGTGGGCCGGCTTCGGGGTTGAGCCCTCTTAGCTTTTGCTCAAGATTTCCCGACATCAATTCCTCGTGCATCTGCGCATCGGTCAGCTTCCCTTCTTTCAAATCCTGTTGAAGAATCTTCCCCAAGGCTTCAACCTTATTCATCGTCTCTGGTGGCAGTTCGCTGAGCAGTTTGAGGATGTCGGCTCGGCTTTGACCGACAGTCGGCATTTGCGTGAGTGCAAAACTGCTCAGTCCCAGACAGAGGATGAGTGACAAAACACCTACGAATATCCGCATGATAATCCTCCAAGCAAATGGGTGATGTCACCAGCTGCACTCACACCAGCAGTATTGCAGCACGTAGGCGGTCTGTCAGTAGATTCTAAAAATTCGACTCGAGGCTGGAAGGGGTCTTGTTGAGTACGGTTGCGGTGGCGCGCGAAAGAGCTTCGTCGTGCGAATGGTCGAGTGTATAGACGCGGAATTGGACCAAGCGGGTGGGAAGCAGGTCGAGGAACTCTTCCAACGGGTCAGTCGAGATGCCTTTGGTGCTGGGGTCGTATACAAAGAGGGGACTGCCGCGCCGGTCCTTTGGGTCCGGCCTTGGGTCGAGGGGAGCCATGTCGACACGGAATGCTACGTGTTTGAGTCGAGCCGGCAATTCTTTTTTGATTTGCTCTTCGAAGTGCGCATGACTCGGGAAGTCCATGCCGCGTTCCTGGCCCTTTTCCTTGAGCACGGTGCTGTAGGCCATTTTCCATTTCACGTCGCGTCCGAGAATCCGCTGCCATTCTATGCCCAGGCGCCGCTCGGAGGCATTGCGTGAGGTCTTCCAACCCCGCACCTGTTCGAGCAAGGACCAGTCGGTCAGCGTCAGATACTCATCCATCTTCTTGCGGGGATCGTGAGGAAATAGGAGCTTCATGGTGTCGCCAAAGATGTCGCGGAGGTGAATATCGATGGCCCGTGTGGTCCGGTGATAGTAGACGTTGGAATAGAGGTACATGCGGGTATTGAGGAACATCTGCAGGGCAGGAAGGCCCGTCTTATGAATCGTAAATCCCTTGTCCGTAATGATCGTATAGTGAATGAGTCTGGTTAAATCAACCGGGCCGACCGCAACCCCGCACATATAGGAGTCGCGCAGGACGTAGTCGAGGTTGTCCGCGGTATAACTCCCGGAAATGACCGGTTGGAGCATGTTGAGCCAGCGCGGAATCCGGGAATTGTCTTTGCCCTTTTCCTTGAGAATCACATGGGCGATTTGGTCGGGGTTGAGTTCTTCTCCTTTGGCGAAGGGACCGGACGGGCTGCGTCGGATCTTGCGGATGATCGGACCGAGATGGTCGCGGATGATGATCTGCCCGAGTTTTTCGTGACTGGCATGGAGGGCATGCAAATAGTTGTCGTCGAAGAAATGGCAGAAGGGTCCATGGCCGATGTCATGCGCGAGCGCCGTGACGCGGAGGAATTCCTCGACAAAGTTCGCTGACGGAATATCCTTTACCGCTTTCTTGAGAAACGGATAGAGATGACGCGCAAATCGGCCAGCCACGTGCATGGTGCCGAGTGAGTGGACAAAGCGGGTGTGCTCTGCGGAGGGGTAGACCCACCGGGCACTTTGGAGTTGATAGATGTACCGGAGGCGCTGGACCCAGGGAGAATCGATCAGGTCCTTTTCCGTCCGTTCGTGCGGGTCAGCGGTTGAGTAGGGGACGGTGAAGGAGACATAGTGGTGGATCGGGTCGGCGATCAACGCCGATCCATCGTACGGAGCCTTGGATTGATGACCGGGTTCAGGCATGGCAATGAAGCATCCTAGCCTACATCTTGAGGGGGCGGCAATGGCTGTACTTGGTCCGGTGGGTGCGCCTGTCGATGTTTGGCCACGAAGTAGTAGGCAAGCGGGTAAGCAAGTACCGCACCGAGGAAGCTCAAGACCAATCCGCCAAGAAAGAAGGGTACGGCGTAGGGCATGACCTGTTCATAGATCGCGCTGAAACTTACATCATGCCAGTCGAAGGACGGGCTGTCCGATCGGCCGAGCAAGAGCGCCCCGACCCAGTAGGTGGCACCAAGGATAGGGACCAGGGTCCAGGGATTGTTGATAAAAGCGCCCACCATGAGCGCAAGCAAGTTCAATCCCAATGCCCAGGAGCAGAAGAGCACCATGACGGTATGGAATCCATAGGTTGGGGAAAAGGCGATGAACACCCCGATGGCGAAGGCCAGCGCCGTTCGCTGGGGTGATTCCTGGAGATGGAGAACTTGTTTCAGCAATGGTCGAAATGAGGGGATTGTGGCCATGGCCGCCCTAGATGACGCTGGTTATGTGAAATGGTTGTAACTGGTATTCGCCAACCGATGACGCCGGCCGTCAACGGAAACGGCCTGTATTCCGAATCGAAGAGGGTGAATTTTTCCAACGCAGGTCAGGGAGAAACCTCGCTCGAGAGCCGTGCGCTCCAGTCGTAGGCGTTGTCGAGGTGATACGGTAAAGAGCAATTCATAATCCTCGCCTCCGGTCAGTGCAAGGTCCACTGGGTCAAGCTCGCGTGATGCCGCATAGGCCCGGCAGGCTGGCGACAATGGGAGTGCGCCCAGATCGAGGCTCGCCCCGACACGGCTTTCTTCGCAGATGTGACGGAGGTCGCCGGAGAGGCCGTCTGAAAGATCAATTGCGGAGGTCACGAAGCGGCGGGTACTGAACCATTTGCCCTCCGCGATACGCGCGGTTGGGCGTAGGTGTCGACCAATCAAGAATTTCCGGTGCCTGATTGAGAGTGGAGTGCGAGGGTGGTGGCGTGCTGGACGGGCTGGCCGTTCGTTCAGAAGTCTCAAGCCGGCCAATGCGTCGCCGATTGTACCGGTCACGTAAAGGAGATCTCCGATTTGTGCACCGCTTCGCAATAGGGCCTTGTGGGGAGGGACCATTCCGATCAGCGTCACGCTCAGGAACCATCCGCCGCTCGAAGCCGACGTATCTCCGCCGACGAGACTTACTTGGTGCGGGCGACAGGCGGCCATCATCCCTTGATAGAGCTGAAGAACTTGGTGACTCGTTCCGGTGCGGGGTATGGCCAAGGAGACGAGCAGATACTGCGGAGTTCCTCCCATCGCCGCGATGTCGCTGAGATTTGCCGTTGCGGCGCGGAAGCCGATATCAGCCATCGTGGCGGTTCGGAGGTCGAAGTGGACCCCTTCAGTTAAGATGTCGGTCGTGAGAACCGTCCATTGGCCGGCCCGTGACGTGATGACGGCGGCATCGTCGCCGATCCCTTGAATCACTGAGGCAGTGCGGCGGCCATGATGTTGCTGGATGGCTCGAATGAGATCAAATTCGTGGATCGTGGGACGGGTCTTCGTGCTGGCCGTGGGAGCCATGCTAGCAGGTTCCTGAAATACCATTGTGAGTGATGTGGAAATCAACGACCAGGATATCCGAGATGACGTGGAAATGCTCCTGCAGGATGGTCAAAATATCCGTCCTTCTTACCCGCCCGACCCCGGCTGTATTTCACTCTGCCTCCCTGAATTTTCCAGGACAGGCTCTTCGCCCTCCGACAAGCCTGTCCCAAGCAAGGCCGCAGCCAGCGAAAAGGTGAGTCGTACGTTGTGCCGTACGTCGAGTCTCTGAGTACAGCGAGAACGCCGCCCGCGAACAGGCACGTCTCGGCGCGCAGGAATCGGACGGGTGAGCCGAGCGAATTTTTCACCATCCTGCTAGTGGAGTTGTATGGGAGGTGTTGTCGTGATGGCTGCATGCACCGGCAGGGAGCGAGCGGCTCGCCCTGTCCTCGCGTGGGAGGCGTGCTTTTTTGATTGTGGCTGCGGCATGTGGGACTTCCCCGTTGGACGTGTGGATTTCGAGTCCCGCCGGAGAGCCACCTTCATCACATCATCCATCGTGTCGGCAAAGACGAGGTGGATGTCCTTCAAAATGTGCTTGGGAATCTCGTCGAGATCCTTTTTGTTGCGTTTCGGAAGAATCACGGTGGTGAGTTTGGCTCGTTTAGCTGCCAGAATCTTCTCCTTCAATCCTCCGATGGGGAGCACTCGGCCTCGAAGAGTGATCTCGCCTGTCATCGCCAAGTCGCGGCGCACCGGGATTTGCGACAACGTCGACGCAATGGCGATGGCCATGGTAATGCCTGCTGACGGCCCGTCCTTGGGAATCGCCCCAGCCGGCACATGGATATGGAGATCTTGTGTGGTGAACACATCGGGATTGATGCCCAGGGTACGTTCTCGTGATCGGACGTAGCTCAACGCGGCTTGCGCGGATTCTTTCATCACGTCACCCAGCTGGCCGGTGAGCGTCAATTGCCCCTTGCCCTTCATTGCCGTGGCCTCGATGTAGAGCACGTCGCCGCCGGACTCCGTCCAGGCTAATCCCGTCGCCACGCCGATCTCGTCCATCTTCAATTCTTCTTCGGGCACGAACTTGGGAACGCCGAGGTATTTGTGCAGGTTGCCTGGATTGACAGGGAATCCCACGCCTTTGCCTTCCGCCACTTTCTTCGCGACCTTTCGCATGACATTGGCGATCTCGCGCTCGAGGTTCCTCACGCCGGCTTCACGCGTATAGTGGGCGATGATCTGCCGCACCGCCGGCTCGGCGATGCGGACATGTTTCTCGGTGATACCGTGTTCGTTGAGCTGCCGGGGGATCAGATATTTCTGAGCGATCCCCAACTTTTCTTCTTCGGTATAGCCGGGGATCCCGATGACTTCCATCCGGTCGCGTAAGGCGGGCAAAATCGGATCGATCAGATTCGCCGTCGTAATGAACATCACGTCGGTCAGGTCGAAGGGCACGCCCAGGTAGTGGTCCGTGAACGAGTTGTTCTGTTCCGGGTCGAGCACTTCGAGCAAGGCTGCGGAGGGATCGCCGCGAAAATCCATCCCGACCTTGTCGACTTCGTCCAGCATGAAGACCGGGTTGTTCGTGCCGGCTTGTTTCATGCCCTGAATGATGCGGCCGGGGAGTGCGCCGACATAGGTGCGTCGATGGCCGCGAATTTCGGCTTCATCACGGACGCCGCCGAGACTGATGCGGACGAACTCGCGACCGAGCGCGCGGGCGATCGATTTTCCGAGCGAGGTCTTCCCGACGCCCGGTGGCCCAACGAAGCAGAGAATCGGACCCTTCATTTTGTCTTTGAGTTTCCGCACGGCGAGATACTCAAGGATCCGTTCCTTCACCTTCTCCAGATCGTAGTGGTCTTCGTTGAGCACTTTGGCGGCAGCCTTGAGGTCGAGGTTGTCCTTGGATTTCTTGGACCAGGGCAGTTCCACGATCCACTCGATATAGGTCCTGACGGTGGCAGACTCGGCCGTATCCGGATGCATTTTCTCAAGGCGTTTGAGCTGCTTTTCGGTTTCTTTCAGCACCTTCTCCGGCATCTTCACTTCTGCGATCCGTTTGCGAAATTCGGTGATTTCCTCCGCGCGTTCGTCGAGTTCCCCCAGCTCTTTCTGAATAGCTTTGAGTTGCTCACGCAGGAAATATTCGCGTTGGGTCTTGTCCATCTCCCCCTTGGCTTGCGCTTGGATCTTCTGTTGCATGGAGAGGACTTCGATCTCCTTGCCCAGGATCTCACTGACGTGCCGGAGCCGCTTGATCGGATCGATGACCTCCAGAACTGCCTGGGTAACCTCGACCTTGAGGCCGAGATTGGACGCCACCATATCGGCAAGACGTCCTGGGTCTTCGAGGTTCTCGATGACGACCATCACGTCAGGGATCAGGACTTTGCCGAGACTCACGATCCGTTCGATCTGTTCCTTGACCGTCCGCATGGCAGCCTCGGTTTCAAGGGCGGCACTCGCCGGCTTCTGCTCGGTGAGCTTGTCGATGCGCACGGAGTAGTAGGGATCTGTCTGAATGTAGCCTGCAATTTTGGCTTTCGAGAGCCCCTGCACGAGAATCTTGATGCGTTCATCGGGCAATTTCAGCATGCGCATGATGATACCGACCGTGCCGATGGTATGGATATCCTCCGGCGTGGGATTTTCGACGTCCAAGGCTTTTTGCGTGGCCAGGAAGATCATGCGATTGCCGGCTAACGCGGCTTCAATCGCTTTGATCGACATCTCCCGCCCGACGAACAAAGGGAGGACCATATAGGGGAAGACGACGATGTCCCGGACCGGCAACAGCGGAAGCTGGTCGGGGATTTCAATGTTCTGGGGTGGCTGCAAGTCTTGTTCGATCGAGTCGTTCATCGTATAGTCTCAGCCTTGTGCCCGGTTATGAATGAGATTGTGAAGTCGTGCCTTCGTTGAGCGCCGCGATTAGGCTTTGCTAGGCTTTGCGCGATTGTGTCGAGCGGCGTTCTCCGGATGGCCGCATCCGATTCCGCAGATAGTCGCCGAAGTCCGCTCCCAGGGAAGGGTTCTTGAGCGCGAATTCGACGGTCGCAATGAGAAATCCTAATTTGTCCCCGGCATCATATCGCTGTCCCTGTATTTCCAGCGCATACATGGGGGACTTCTTTGCCAATTCCCGAAGCGCGTCAGTCAACTGAATCTCGCCATTTTTCCCGGGCTGGGTCTTTCTCAGGATTGGGAAAATCTCCGGCGGTAATACATAGCGACCGATGACCGCCAGATTGGACGGAGCTTCGGCCGGCGTCGGTTTTTCAATGAGACCTCCGACACGATGCAACCCCGCCGAGACGGGCCGAGACGCCACGATCCCATAGCGGTTGACTTCGTGGTGAGGCACTTCCTGCACGCCGAGGACCGCGCCGTGGCGTTTCTTGTAGGCATGAATCAGCTGTGCGAGGCCGGGCAACGGCGCATCGATGATTTCGTCGCCGAGAATGACTGCAAAGGGTTCGTCACCGATCAGTCGTTGGGCGCAGAGGACCGCATGACCGAGGCCGAGGGCCTCCGACTGACGGACATAGCAGAAGTTTGCGAGCGTGGAGATGTGCCGCATTTGGCTGAGAAGCTGCGCCTTGCCGCTTCCTTTGAGGTTCTCTTCCAACTCGACCGACCGGTCAAAATGGTCCTCGATCGCGCGCTTGCCCCGTCCCGTGATGATGATAATGTCTTCGATCCCGGAGGCGACCGCTTCTTCCACGGCATATTGAATGAGTGGCTTGTCGACGAGCGTCAACATCTCTTTGGGAGAGGCTTTCGTCGCGGGGAGGAAGCGAGTGCCAAGGCCTGCGGCGGGAATCACGGCTTTGCGCACTTCGAAGCGTGACATCAGTCGATACTATGTGATGGGATAGGGGATGTCAAGGAATGCAGGAGCTCATAAGCGGCATGAGACAATCGTGCAACCGCGGTGTCGCCCGCATGGCTCATGATATGTCCGTTGCGCCGGGTGAGCAACGGACCAAGGGATGATTATCTCGTGCCACTAACCGCTCGTTCCGACTTCTCTGCCTGGTTTCTGTACGTGTTGCGATGAACCTACGCGAATAATGTGGGCTGTCTGCTTTACATTCAAATACTTGCCCAATATAATTCGAGAGTTTTGCACGGATGTTGCCGTGGATGACACATTTGCGCTGAGCGCGTTGGCCTCTCACGCCCGCAGCCTCCTCTACCGCCATCATCACGCCCTCCCGGTATTCGTGGTGGGTGGTTAGATCACAGGTGCACGGTGTGCGCTCGCAGCCAGACAGGATTTTCCATGATGTTGTCATCGTCCTCCTCTGCCTATGGAACGCAGATCCAGTGAGGGTAACTTGCTGTTCAGCGGTGTTCCATTGGCTTTTCGTCATGGTGCTCGTAACCCTGGCGTGTGGCCTAATGTCGGTGCTCGTGGTGGTAGCGGAACAGGGTGAGGTCAAAGTGAAGTCGATTGAGATTCGAGGGAACAAGCGGATCGAGTTGCCGGCGATTGCCGGCCGATTGACGCTGAAGCCCGGAGATCCCTATACCCCTGAGAATGTCCGTGGACAGATCAAGATTCTCTATGGAACCGGGTTTTTTGAAGATGTCCAGGTGGAGACGGAGTCGGAAGCGGGCGGAGTGGCCGTGGCGTTTCTGGTCCGCGAGAAACCGTTTATCACCGAGATCGTGTTTGATGGGAATCAAGAACTCAGCGACGATAAGCTCAAAGAGAAGATCACGATCAAGAGCCAGGCCTTTCTCGATCAGCCGCAGGCCAAAGAGAGTGCGGAGAAGATTCGTCTGGCCTACCAGGAGGACGGCTACTTCAATTGCCAGGTGATCCCGATCGTGCAGACCTTGGATGAGGATCGGAAGCGCCTGACTTTTTTCGTGAAAGAAGGGGACAAGGCCCGCATCAAAACGGTTAATTTTGACGGTCTGCACGCGGCGACGAAAAACGAGATGTTCAAGGTGATGGCGACGCGAGAATGGATTCCCTGGTACGGTCTGTTTACGCAGCTGAAGTTGCCGTCGTTTCTCTCGGATGCCGGCGTCTTGAAACGGGAAGAGATGAACAACGATGTCGAGCGGATTAAAGAGATCATGCTCAACAAAGGCTATCTAAACGTTCAGGTCGGGTTGCCGACTGTGGAACTCAGTGACGATAAGAAATGGTTCGTCATCACCTATGCGGTGATGGAGGGGGAGCCGTTCACCGTGGCCGAAGTCGGGTTTCGTGGGAATACGGTATTCGAAGAACCGGAGCTTCGCCAGGGACTTCGGATTAAGGAAGGGGAGATCTTTCAGCGCCAGAAAATCCGTGATGAGATTACCCGCTTGACCGATGTGTATGGAAGCAAAGGCTATGCGTTTGCTGAAGCCACGCCCAGTGTGACTCCGAACATGGAGGACCGGACCGCGACCATCATCTTCACCATTAAAGAAGGGGAGATGATGCGGATCCGTCAGATCAACATCAATGGGAACGATAAGACCAAAGACAATGTGATCAGGCGTGAAGTCCGTGTCGATGAGCAGGATGTCATCGATACCCCCGCGCTGAAGCGGAGCTTTCAGCGTCTCAACAACCTGAACTTTTTCGAGACGGTGGAAATCCTTCCCGCGCAGGTGGGCCCGGATAAGGTCGATCTGAATGTTCGCGTGAAAGAAAAGCCGACCGGCCAGTTCAGCATCGGCGGCGGATTCAGCACGTTGGACAAGTTGGTGGCCATTGCCGATATCACGGAGGGAAATCTTGGTGGGAATGGCTGGATGGGACGAATCCGCGGTCAGTTGGGACAGCAACGGACATTAGGGTTGATCACGTTTCGTAACCCCTATTTGAACGATTCCGTGGTGTCGATGCAGCTCGATCTCTATGACAGCCAGACGAACTACGTCACCTATTATGAGAAGAAAGCCGGGGCCAGCGTGACATTCGGCCGGTGGTTCTCCGAGTACGTATCGGGGAGCATCGCTCTGGTCGCGGAACAGATCAATTACAGCAATCCGACGGCAGATGCGCCGCCGCTCATCACCACCCAATTGGGAAATCAGACGACCACGGGGTTTCGCACTTCGCTAACCCGTGACACGAGAGACTACTATGTGGATCCCCGCACCGGGTGGCGAACAGGTGTCGGAGTTGATTTTGGTACGCCATACCTGGGTGGGACCAATGACTTCGTTAAATACACGTTCGATGTCATGAAGTACACACCCCTTCCGTATGATACACGGATTGCGGTCCGTGCTCGCTATGGTGTTGCACGGGGCCTCAATACCAACGGCGAACATAAACCGGTTCCTCTTACCGAACTCTACTTCGTTGGAGGCATCAATACCATGCGCGGGTTTGTCTTCGGCAAGGCGGGACCGGTGACGCCAAGCAACACGCTCCTTGGCGCGGCGTCGGAGTTGATTTTCAACAACGACTTTATTTTTACAATCTCGTCCGAGGCGAAACTGAACGGCGTGATTTTCTTCGACTATGGGAAAGGGTTCGCCGGTGATACTATTTCATTCCCACTGCGGTCAGCGGCCGGCCTGGAGGGGCGATGGATCTCACCCTTTGGTCCCCTCCGTGCCGCCTATGGGATTAATCTGGATCCCACCCCGCAAGAACATAAAGGGGTCTTTGAATTCACCATCGGGTCCCTGTTTTAGCGAGGGTAATAGAATATGAACGGCCGTATGATTCAGATCCGTCCTTTCATGCGAAACATGTTATGTGCCGGTTGTCTCTTGATCTCCCTTGTCACGGTAACCGGTTGCGCAGCCGGCGGAGCGAAGGTTGAGGGAAAGGTGGGCGTCGTCGACCAGACCCGGGTCCTCAGCGAGACGAATGCGGGGAAGAAGGCCAAGGATTCTTTGAGCGCATTCTCCAAAAATCGTCAGGCGTTGATCGAGATGGAGGAGAAAGAGCTCCGCCGCATGGAAGAAGATTTTGGGAGGCAGGCCAGTGTATTGAGCGCGACCGCAAAACGGGAACGCGAAGAGCAGTTTCGGCGTCGGATGGCGGAGTATCAGCAGAAAGCGAGCGAAATGAACCGCGAGGTTCAGGAAAAGCAAAGAGACGTGCTCGAAGGGTTCCGTGAGAAGGTGGAACTCATCGTGGGAAAGGTGTCCAAGCGCCTGGGGTTACAGCTCGTCATGGACAAGGGCAAAGGCGGCCCCACCATCTATAGCGACGAGGGGCTCGATATTACCGGCCAAGTGATCGATGAGTTCAACCATCAGTATCCCTAGCAGGCTGCAGGGACATAGTTGAGAGTCTTTTGAAAATCGCTGGTCGGCATGTCGGAGTCGCGAGGAAACGTTGCCAATGTAACAAAAGGGCCGTTCGGCAAGGTCACAGCGAGTGAAGCAAGAACGACCCGGGGGATTTCAGCATCCTGCTCGGTCCATGCGGAGGATGTGGGGCTTGTGAGCAGAAGAGGAGGACTCTTATGGAGCGGACGATGGTGATGTGTCTGATCGGTGTGGTGGGTGTGTGGTTGGCGATGGTGTCGCCAGGATTGTCGGCTGAAACCGTCAAGGTTGCGGTGATGGACCAACAAGTGGTCATTGAGCAGTCGAAGGCCGGTAAGCGGGCCTTGGAAGAGCTCAAGGCCTACTCCTCGACCAGGCAAAAGATCATCAATGCCGATGATCAAGAGCTGAAGGAATTGGAACAAGCGATTCAGGATGGAAAGTTGACCGACAGCGCGAAGCAAGAGAAACAAAATCAGTTCCAGGCCAAGTTGGAGGCCTATCAACATCGCCTGGCCGACTTCAATCGCGAGATTCAACAGAAACAACGTGAAATGGTGGTGGAATATTCGAAAAAAGTGCAAGCAGCCGCGCAAGCCGTAGGGGAAAAGAACGGCTACATTGCGATCATCGACAAGGGGAACGAGGCGATGATCAAGATCGTACTCTTTCATCAACCTGCGCTGGATTTGACCGATCAGGTCGTGAAGGAGTTCGATCGAGTGAACAAGTAGTGGGCCCAGAATCGAAACTCTGACCAATGAGGAGGCTCCGCAGATGTCCGTGATGGAACAAGCCGAAATTCAGTCCCTCTTGCCTCACCGATATCCCTTTCTCCTGGTCGATCGCATTCAGGAGTTGGACCCCGACCGGCGGATCGTAGGGATCAAGAACGTGACGGTCAATGAACCCTTTTTTCAAGGGCATTTTCCTGGACGCCCGGTCATGCCTGGGGTGCTAATTCTCGAAGCCATGGCTCAAGTGGGCGCGATTCTGGCGTTTAAGTCGATGGGACACGTGACGCGTCCGGTGGTGTATTTGACCGGTATCGATGGCGCGAAGTTTCGAAAACCGGTCGTGCCGGGGGATCGATTGCGGTTTGAGATCGACGTGGTCAAGAAACGGGGGTCGTTCTGGAAGATGCAGGGCAAGGCTTTTGTCGAGAATGAGCTCGTCTGTGAAGCCGAAGTGACTGCCATGGTGACAGAAGAAAAGGCCGAAACGCGTCAATAGTCGGCAGTTTTCGTCAACCGTGGAGAGTAAGGCTCGATCTCGAATGATGATGGACCGATGACGTTTATCTGGAGGTGTGTGTGCAGATTCATGCAAGTGCGATTATCCACCCCAACGCACAATTAGCCGCTGACGTTGTCGTGGGTCCCTATTGTGTGATCGGCGAGCACGTGACCATCGGGCAAGGGACACGTCTTGTTTCTCACGTCGCAATCGATGGCTGGACGGAGATCGGCGCACGGTGCGAATTGCACCCCTTTGTCTCCATCGGCGCCCCACCCCAACATCTCAATTACAAGGGAGAACCGACGAAGGTGGTGATCGGAGACGACAACATTCTTCGGGAATATGTCACGGTCAACCGCGCCACGGTGCAAGGCGGCGGGACGACCACCATCGGCAGCAAGAACTTCCTGATGGCCTATGTGCACGTCGCCCATGATTGTCATCTCGGCAGCCATCTCATTCTAGCCAATGCCGCCAGTTTGGCCGGGCATATCACCATCGGCGACCATGCCATCATCGGGGGGCTGACCGGTATCCATCAACATGTGCGAATCGGGCCGTACTCCATGGTTGGTGGCTGTTGCGCCCTCGGGCAGGACCTTCCGCCGTTCATGCGGGCTGCGGGTGGGTATCGGGCGCGGATGTATGGCCTCAACTCGGTGGGATTGCGCCGGCAGGGGTTTTCAACCGATCGGATCTCGGCACTGAAACGGGCGTACGATATGCTCTTCCGATCGGGTCATCGAACCGCTGAAGCCGCCAGGCTCGCCAAGATCGAGTTCGGAGACCAGCCAGACGTCATGACGGTCGTGGGGTTCCTGGAGGGAACGAAACGCGGCATCTGCCGGTCGGTCGGCAAAGATCAAGAGGATGAGGAGTAGGCACCGTGGCATACCTGCCTCACGTCACCGAGGGCGAGCGGATTGGGCTGATTGCCGGCAATGGCCGGTTCCCGATCATCTTTGCGGACAATGCCAGGAAGCTTGGCTATCACGTGTCGGCCGTGGCGCATGAAGGCGAGACGGAACCGGAGTTGGCAGGCCATGTGGATCGGATCCATTGGATCAAGATCGGCCAGCTCAACAAGCTGATCAAAGCGTTCAAAGAAGACGGGGTCCATCAGGCGGTGATGCTAGGCGGGATCAAGAAAACCCATGTCTTTACCACCCTGCGCCCAGATTTTCGCACCTTGGCGATGGCGACTCGTTTGGCACTCTGGAAAGACGACGATATTCTTCGCGAATTCGCGAAGGAGCTTGAGCGAGAAGGGATCGCCATCTGTGAGTCGACGTTCGGACTGGAAGGGATTCTCGTGGAAGAAGGGACGTTGACCGCACGTACCCCGTCCGGGAAAGAGTGGGAGGACATCCGCTACGGGTGGGAAGTGGCCCATGAAATTGGTCGTCTCGATATCGGACAGTGCGTCGTGATCAAGGATCGCGTGGTGGTGGCCGTCGAGGCGGTTGAAGGCACCGACGAAGCCATCAAGCGCGGCGGTGAGTTGGTGAAAGAGGGGGCAGTGGTGGTCAAGCGATCGAAGCCGCAGCAGGACTTGCGGTTCGATCTTCCGGCCGTGGGACCTCGAACCATCGAAGTGATGGCATCGGTCAAGGCCTCTGTGTTGGCGATCGAAGCCGGTCGGACCATTCTGTTGGATCGCGAGATCATGTTGGAGAAGGCTCGGTCCGCCCGCATCGCCATTGTCGGGATCACGAAACTCGAACCAAGCGGGAAATGAGCCTCGATGTATGACACCCTTTAGGGCAGGCGTCATTGGCGTCGGACATCTGGGGCAGCATCATGCACGTCTCTATGCCTCCTTGCCCGGGGCGCAGCTCGTTGGCGTGGTGGATCAGTCGGTCGAGCGGGCACAGACAGTCGCAGACCGGCATGGGGTGCGCGTCTTTCGTACGGCCGGTGAAATGCTCGCGCACGTCGATGTCGTCAGCGTCGCAGTGCCCACCTCGGGTCATTATGCCGTTGCAAAAACCTGTCTGCAGGCGGGCAAACATGTCCTGGTCGAAAAGCCGATCGCGGTCCTGCCCGGAGAAGCACAGGAGTTGGTACAGCTGGCCAAACAGCGGGGCTGTTGTTTACAGGTCGGCCACAGCGAACGGTTCAATCCGGTGATGGCGCTGATGCGTCCCTATATCGGGCGGCCTGTGTTCATCGAATGCCACCGTCTCAGCAGCTTCAGCGAGCGAGGCACGGATGTGGATGTGGTATTGGACTTGATGATTCACGATTTGGATCTCGTGCTGTCCTTGAGTCCTGGTCCTGTTGAAGAGGTGCGCGCTGCGGGGGTCGCGGTGTTGTCCCCCGCAATCGATATTGCCAATGCGCGTATTCAATTCCAGAGCGGCTGCGTGGCGAACCTGACCTCCAGTCGGGTGTCGACGAATAAGATGCGCCGGCTGCGTCTCTTCCAACGAGACAACTATCTGTCGATCGATTTCCAGACGCGACAGGGGATGGTTTGCCGACGTAGTGCCAAGGAAGGGGAGCGGCCGACCGTCGAGGTCGAACAGCTGCAGGGAGGAGACGAAGAACCCTTGAAGCTTCAACTTGAATCGTTTCTTCATGCAGCCAGCACTGGCACGAAACCGATGGTGTCGGGGGAGGATGGCGCGGCGGCAGTGGAGGTTGCGCATCAGGTGTTGCAGGCCATTGCTGCTTTTGCAGCGCGCCATGAAGAAGGGGATAGCGGGGAAAAAAGGGTAACGGGATGACGGGGTAGTTGGGATAGAAGTTACAGACCTTTTACTATTTTATACCCCGGTATCCCTCCACCCCCTCTTTGAATCTATGCGTATTTTAATCGTCACAGGCGAAGCTTCAGGTGACCTCCACGGAGCTCATTTAGCCAAAGCGATCATGGCTCTTGAGCCGAAGACCGAGCTGGTCGGCATTGGTGGGGCTGCGATGCGTGCCGCGGGCGTGAGCCTTGTGCCGGGTATCCCGCAATTGGACCTCATGGGATTGTTCGGGCTATCCGCCATCCCACCCATGGTCCGGCGCGTGCTGGCCATCCGCCGGGTGCTGAAGGCAGAGGCCTGGGATCTCGTGGTGCTGATCGATAATCCGGGGCTGAACTTTCATTTCGCCAGGATTGCCAAGGCCGCCGGCCGACGAGTGCTCTACTATATTGCCCCACAAGTGTGGGCCTGGCGGCCGGGCCGCATGAAATGGATTCAGCGTCGAGTCGATCATGTCGTCGTCATCCTCCCGTTCGAGCTGGAACTCTATCGCCGGGCAGGAGTGCGTTGCACATTTGTCGGCCACCCACTGCTTGATGTGGTGGCGCCGCACTATGATCGTGCGAAGCTTCGCAAGGAATTCGGCTTGGACGAGTCAGCCCGCGTCGTCGGATTATTGCCGGGAAGTCGGGTCAGCGAAGTCGAAATGCTTCTGCCGGTGCTGCTCGAGGCGGCTGCTCAACTGGTCGTAGCCGAACCGGGAACGAAATTTATCCTGGCGCAGGCTTCTTCAATTGACAATAATCTGATTCAGACCCTGCTGGAGCACAGCCCTGTGCCAGTTCGCGTGGCGCACGATCAGGCCAGTGAGGTGATGGCCCTGTCGGACGTGTTGTTCATTGCGTCAGGGACCGCGACCTTGCAGGCGGCGGTGGTGGGGACTCCCATGGTGTTACTGTACAAGACATCGCCGGTGACATATCGGCTGGCTCGTTGGCTGATCAATGTGAAATGGATCGGGCTCGTCAATTTGGTGGCCGGCCGATCAATCGTGCCGGAACTCATTCAGGATGAGGCGACGGCCGAGCGGTTGTGTCAGGAAGTCCTGCACCTCTTGCGCGACGCTTCGGCATATAATGACATGAAAGAAAACCTCAGGCTGGTTCGGCAATCATTGGGGGAGCCTGGTGCCTCCAGCCGAGCCGCGCAGGTCGCGTTGTCCGAATGTCGACTCTAGATCGCCTGATACGATTGTTCCGCTACCTCAAGCCCTATCGGGTCCGGTTGGGTGCGGCGTTTGTCTGCTCGGGGCTGGTGGCGGCATTCTCCGGCGCCTACGCCTGGCTCGTCAAGCCGGTCCTCGACGAGATTTTTATCAACAAGAACGAAAGTCTTCTGCTTATCCTCCCGCTCGCGCTCTTTATCGTGTCGGCACTCAAGAGCGCCTTCAACTATGGGCAAAACTATCTTATGAACTATGTCGGGAATCAGGTGATCACCGATATCCGACAAGAACTGTTTGGGAAGCTCATTCGGCTCCCCGTTCCCTATCACGACGTGAATACGTCCGGACGATTGGTGTCCCGCGTGGTGAACGACGTCACGTTGATGGCCAATGCGGTGTCGGGAGTGCTGAAAGATATTTTTCAACAGGGACTCACGTTTCTGGCCATGATGGGCGTGATTTTCTATCAAAATTGGCGGCTGGCCGGTCTCTCAGTGATTGTCATTCCCTTGGCGGTGTTCACGATGGTGCGGATGGGGAAGCGTTTGCGGGCGCTGGCGGCGAGCGGCCAGGAGCGGATGGGAGACATGGCCTCCACACTTCAGGAAACGCTTTCCGGCATTCGCATGGTGAAGGCCTATGGGCGAGAAGAAACAGAAGAGATACGATTTCAACGGAGCAACCGCTCGTTTCTTAATACGACAATGAAGGCGATTCAGGTCTCCTCCCTCGGGTCGTCGCACATGGAAGTGATCGGCGTGGTAGGGGTTGCGGCGATAGTCTGGTATGGCGGTTTCCTCGTAATCAACGGATCCATGACACCGGGAGCGTTTTTCTCGTTTCTGACCGCGATGTTCATGGCCTATACGCCGATTCGCCGGTTGTCCGGGTCCAATAATTCGATTCAACAGGCCCTGGCCGCCGCGGAACGAGTCTTTAGCGTCCTGGACCTCCAGACCGAACAGGATGGCGAGCGGGGCCGGTTGGAGTTGCCGCGGGTTGCGCAGTCGGTGACGTTTGACGATGTCACGTTTCATTATGAGAGTCAGGCGGTGCCGGCGCTCAATGACATCAACCTGACTATTCGTGCCGGGGAAATGGTCGCGCTTGTGGGCAGCAGTGGAAGCGGGAAGACCACGCTGGTCAATCTGATTCCCCGCTTTTACGAGCCGACGGCCGGTCGCATTCTCATCGACGGGGTCGATATTCAGTCATACACCCTTCGGTCGCTCCGATCGCAGATCGGCATGGTGTCGCAGGATGTGATCCTGTTTGACGACAGCGTTCGCAACAACATCGCTTTCGGACGGGAGGACGCGACCGACGAAGACATTATTCAGGCGGCGCGATCGGCCTATGCCCATGATTTTGTCGAGCGCCTTCCGCAGGGATACCAAACGGTCGTGGGAGAGAAAGGGGTGAAGCTCTCAGGCGGGGAGCGGCAGCGCTTGGCCATTGCCCGCGCGATCTTGCGCGATCCACCCTTGCTCATTCTCGATGAAGCCACATCGGCGTTGGATACCGAGTCAGAACGGGTCGTCCAGCTGGCGCTTGCCAATTTGATGAAAAATCGAACGACTGTGGTCATCGCCCATCGGTTGTCCACGATTCAACGGGCCGATCGGATCATGGTTCTGGCCCGAGGCTCGATCGTCGAAGTGGGGACGCACGACGAATTACTTCGCCACGGGGGCCAGTACCAGCGCCTCCACGCGATGCAGTTCCAGGATGTGCCCGATGCGTAGTTCCTCCATAACGCGAGTCGAGAAGTGGCTGAAGCTTTCTGTGCTCCCTCCGATCGGGGCTTCGGTGATTCGAGCGCTGGGGCGGTCGATGCGGTTGGATTCGCAGGGCCACGAGCAGGTGGACGCCTTGTATCGTCAGGGACGGCACATCATCCTCGCGTTTTGGCATGCGCAGCAGCTCATGATTCCCATAGGGTATCGAGGTGCAGAAGCGAACGTGTTGATCAGTCAACATCAAGATGGTGAGATCATCGCGCGCATCATCTCTCGATTCGGGCATCGGGCAGTCCGTGGATCGAGCACCAGGGGTGGAGCGCTTGCTTTGCGGGAGCTGATTCGCCTTGGGCGATCTGGTGCGGATCTTGTGGTGACTCCCGATGGTCCCAAGGGGCCCCGTCAGATTGCGAAACTCGGGGTGGTTCAATTGGCGAGAGCAACCGGACTTCCGATTGTACCGCTGGCCTTTGGTTGCTCAAAAAAAAACTCTTCGCGAGTTGGGACCGGTTCATGGTCCCCTATCCGTGGTCTCGAGGCCTCTATCTCTGGGGCTCCCCCATCTGGATTCCGCGAGATTCTGATGAACAGGCGTTGGAGGCGGCTCGCCTGGAGCTACAGACGATCCTGAATCGACTGACGGATCAGGCGGACGACGCCTGTAAGGCCTAGCCGTCAATTGCCGGCTTTCAGAGCATTTAACTCTGTCAGAAGAGTATGCTGATGGCTGATCGCTGACAGCTCATATGTGGCGTCTCTTCTATAATATTGTGCTCCTGATCGTTTCGCCGGTCATTGTGGCGGTCCTGCTCGCCAAGCGACGGTGCCGTCGTGGATTGCTCCAACGGCTGGGATTAGGAAATAGTTTGTCCGGGCTATCCGGTCCTTCTGGTCCCTCTCACACACCAGACCAACTAGAAAAACCAGACGAATCAGACAGACCAGTCATTTGGATCCACGCTGTTTCTCTCGGTGAAGTGGTAGCGGTGACACCCCTCGTCAACGAGCTGCATCGGCGTCATCCCGAGTATCGCCTGGTAGTCTCGACCGTGACCGAGACCGGACGGGAAGCCGTAGAGCAACGGTTGGCCGGTGTGGCAGCCCATTGTTATGCGCCGCTCGATTTTCCCTGGGTCGTCTCCCGCTTCATAGAACGACTGCAACCCCGCCTCTATCTTTTCGTCGAAACCGAACTCTGGCCGAATCTCTTGTGGCATCTGAGTCGGCGCGGAGTCCCGGCTGTTCTTGTGAATGGCCGGCTCTCCACCAGATCTTTTGCGCGGCAGCAGTGGGCGCCTGTGCGGTCGTTCTACCGGACGATGCTACAGACGCTCAGTCTCTGCCTGATGCAGTCGGATAGAGACGTCGAGCGTATTGTTGCGCTGGGAGCAGAGGCCTTCTCGAGTCCGCCGGACGGGGAATATCAAGTTCGATCAACCGATACCAGCCGTCACGGAGGGTGGGTCGACGAGGGCTCATCTTGGGCTTCAGGATACGGAACGGCTCTTTGTGGCGGGCAGCACCCATCCCGGTGAAGAAGAAACCCTCGTGGAGTGCTATCGGACGCTCGTGGCACAATGTCCCTCAGCCGTCTTGCTATTGGCTCCTCGACACATTGAACGGGTGGACTCGGTGGAGGCCATGATTCGGGCGCGCGGATTCGACGTGCAGCGACGCAGTACTATCGGGCAGGCGGGTATGCCGTGGTCGACCGGTCCCCGTGTGGTGCTGCTTGATTCGCGGGGCGAATTGGCTGCGATTTACCGGGAAGCTGTGGTGGCGTTCGTCGGAGGCACGCTCGTTCCGATTGGTGGACACAATTTGCTGGAGCCGGCTCATGGGCGAAGCCGGTATTGTTCGGTCCCTACACCGACCACTGTGCGGAAATTGCAGCCCTCTTGATCCAGGCGGGAGGGGGCTCGTCGAGTTCTCCACGCGGATGATCTCACCCAACAGGTATTGGCCCTCTTTTCTGATCACGAGGAGCGGGAGCGGATGGGCCGGTCGGCTCGTCAGGTGGTCGAACAGAATCAGGGAGCCTTGCAGCAGACACTGGAGGCCATTGATAGGCTGCTGACGCCGCAGCAAGGTACCAGCGGGTCTCCGCTCGCAGACCGGTCGCTTCCCCTCATGGCTGGACGATAGCAAAGAAGTGTTGAATCCTGGGACAAAGGTCAGGTCGTGGCTGATATGGGCCGCAATCCCTTATGGGGTCGTTGCGCGGCTCCGCGCGCTCCTGTATGACAAGGGCTGGTTCGCTTCAACGGAGATTACCGGTTCCGGTGCTGAGTGTCGGGAATCTCACATTGGGTGGGACGGGAAAAACGCCGGTGGTCATTTTGACTCGCCGATTGGCTGCTTGCACAGGGGAAACGGGTGGCGATTCTCAGCCGGGGCTATCGACGCACAAGTACGGATCCATATCTGTTAGTGTCTAATGGCGAGCGCCTGCTGGTGGGACCGAATGAAGCAGGCGATGAGCCATTCTTGATGGCGCAGCGTTGTCCCAAGGCGATCGTTGCGGTCGGCGCTGATCGCTATGAGCTCGGCCACTGGGTCTTGGATCGATTTCCGATTGATTGCCTGGTTCTCGACGATGGATTTCAACACCTGGGGCTCTATCGCGACGTAAATCTCTTGCTGGTCGATGCGACGGATGCGGAGGGACTTGCGGCCCTGGTGCCGGCCGGTCGACTCAGGGAGCCGCTTCAGGCGGCGGCGCGTGCGACTGCGATCGTGGTCACGAGAGCGGACGTGCCGGCTCAGGTGACAGAGGTCTGTCACAGGCTGCAGGCCGCGATCGGTACGATGCCGGATCCGATCCAAGTGGTCTTTCGTCCAGAGAGTCTCGTGTCGGTGGCGACCGGAGCATCGCAGCCGCTCTCCTGGTCCAAGGGAAAGACAGCGCTGCTCTGTAGCGGCGTGGGGCATGCCGGGTCATTTCGCTCCCTCGTCGAGACGAATAGGGATCAAGATTTTGGATGAAATGGTCTATGTCGATCACCATGCCTATACGAGTCAAAATGTCGATCAACTGCGAGCCAGAGCGACTGAACTCCAGGCTGAGCTGGTCGTGACGACGGAGAAAGATTCCTGCAAGTTGGCCGCACTGCTGCATCCCACCGATTGCTGGTGGGCAGTCCGGCTGACCACGGACGTGATAGTCGGGGAAGATCGGCTCAAGCAACTCGTCTTGAGCCAACCAAATAGCATTCCGGCGGAGGCGTGTGGATAGAGAAGCCATCAAGAGAATTCTTGTGCGTGGACCCAACTGGCTTGGCGATGCGGTGATGTGCGAGCCTGCACTTCGTGGATTGCGGAGGCTGTTCCCTGACGCCCAGATCGCGCTGTTGGTCAAACCGGCTGTGGCCGATTTGTTCGCGGGCCATTCGGCATTGACGCGCGTCTTGACCTATGACACCAAGGGGCGTCATGCGGGGCTCTCCGGTAAATGGGTCCTGGCCGGGCAGTTGCGGAAGCAAGGCTTCGATCTGGCGGTATTGTTTCAAAATGCGTTCGAGGCGGCTTTCCTGACTTTCCTGGCTCGTGTGCCGCGGCGTTATGGGTATGCAACAGACGGACGGAGTCTACTGTTGTCTCATCCAGTCGCCCCGCCGGATCGCCGCTCGCTCGTCCATCAAGTCCGCTATTACTGGGATTTGTTAAAGCCGCTGGGCCTCACGGGCGATCCCTCCGCACCGGAACTCGTCGTTTTTCCTGAGGAGGAAGAGGCGATGGCGAGGCGATTTGTTCAGGGCGGATTGACCACGACGGATGTCGTCGTCGGGATCAACCCCGGCTCGACGTACGGCGAGGCTAAACGCTGGTTGCCCGAACGGTTTGCCGAGGCCACGGAACGACTCTGTCGCACGATTCGCGAGTCTCGTGAACAACAGGTCAGTGTGGTCATTTTGGGGGCGAAGGGGGAGGAGCGTTTGGGCCGGGAGATTGCTGCCCGTCTATCGTCTCGGTCTCTGGTTTTATCCGGGACGACGACGATCCGTGAATTGATGGCGGCGGTGAAACGGTGCACCATGCTCCTCACGAATGATACGGGTCCCATGCACATCGCCTCCGCGTTCAAGGTACCGGTCGTCGCGATTTTCGGGCCGACCGATTGGCGAACCACGTCGCCCTTTGGGAGCGACCATGCCATTGTGCGGCAGCCGGTCGATTGTGCCCCCTGTCTCTTGCGTGAATGTCCGATCGACCATCGATGCATGACGCGGGTGACAATTGATCAGGTGTATGAGGATGCAGTGCAACTGATACATCTTGGGCGGGAGGCGAGTGGCAAGAGGCACGTGGCGGAGTCTCCCGTTCCAGCCCCTAGCCCATTGCCCCTCGCCCTCTTGGACGGTGTCACCGTGTTTCTGGATCGAGATGGAACATTGAACTACGATCCAGGCTATCTCAAAGTCGTGGCTGAGTTGAAACTCTTGCCAGGGGTCGGGCCAGCCCTGGCGCGTTTGAAAGCGGCCGGAGCGAGATTGGTCGTCGTGACCAACCAATCTGGTGTCGGTCGCGGGATCTTTTCCCTCAAGGATCTGGAAGCGATCCATGCCCGCCTGCAGGGTATTTTGGAGCAGGAGGACGCGGCACTGGACGCGATCTACTTCTGCCCACACCACCCTGACGATGGCTGCCGCTGTCGCAAGCCAGAGGTAGGGATGGTGGAGCGGGCTGTGTCGGAGTTGCATGTGGATCTCCGACGTTCCTATTTGATCGGCGATCACGCACGCGACATACAATTGGCACAGAGGGTGGGCGCCAAGGCCGTTCTCCTTACACCCGGACCGATAGATGCGCAGGCGTTGGACATGCTCAAGGTCGAACAGGCCATGCCGGATGCCGTAGCGAAGTCCATGGCCGACGCGGTTGATTGGATCCTCGCCGATGCTGCGAAGAGGGTTCAGCTATCGGCCATGACAGGCAAGAGGTAAGGGGGGGAAGGCCGAGGCGAGCGGGAAGAGGCGAGAAGGGCAAGGCGGGCGAGACTCAAGGAGTTTGCAAATCTCGCTTTACTCGCCAGTCTCGCGCGCAACAAGCTGACGGCAAAATATATGTCCGACTATCGCCACATCTTATTGATCAAGCCGAGTTCACTGGGCGATATCGTGCATGCGATGCCGACCTGTGCGGCGATTCGTCGATGCTATCCCAAGGCTCGATTGACCTGGCTGGTCAAGCGCGAGTGGGCTGGTCTCGTTGAACGGATTGACGGAGTGGATCGTGTCTGGCCGGTGGAATCGACTCTTACGGGGTGGCTCTCCCAAGTGTTCCCTCTTCGTGCAGAACGCTTTGATCTCGCCGTGGATCTTCAAGGTCTCTTTCGGAGCGCTGCCATCGGGTGGCTCAGCGGATCTCCTCTGCTTGTGGGATTTGCCAATGGACGAGAGGGGAGTCCCTGGTTCTATTCGAAGCGCGTGCCGGTTCCACGGATGGAGATGCATGCGGTCGATCGCTACCTGCTTGTCGCCAAGGCAGTGGGGGCCGAGGAGCCTGCCAAGCCTGAGTTCAATTTTCGCATCCCGCAAACCGACCATGATGAGGTCGATCGACTGTTGAGCCGATCCGGTCTAACGCCTGGAACAAGCTGGGTGGCGATGAATGTCTCTGCCCGGTGGCCGACCAAGCGGTGGCCGGCTGCGTCGTTCGCTGAAGTTGCAGACAGGCTGCAGCAAGATGGGTTCGGCGCAGTGGTGATGATCGGCGGCCCTGATGATCGAGCGGATGTTGCTGCTGTGAGCGGGATGATGAAAACGCGTGTCGTTGATCTGGCCGGAGCTACATCAGTGGGATTGTTGCCGGCACTCCTGAGTAGGGCCTCGCTGCTGATTACGAACGATTCGGGTCCGATGCATATCGCGGCGGCGGCCGGTACGCCGGTCGTGGCTCTGTTCGGGCCGACGAGTGCGGCGCGAACCGGCCCCTATGGGGTGGGTCATTCTATATTGACGGGACATGTGCCCTGCAGCCCCTGCTTCAGTCGGACGTGCCACAATACGTTAGCCTTGGAATGCTTACGAACGGTGTCGCCCGAACAGGTTTTGGCGGCGGCTCGAACGCAGCGGTCTCTTCGAATGGTTCCCCGATGAATGTCCTTTTAGTCCGGCCTGACGGGATTGGAGATGAAATCCTGTGTCTGCCGGTCGCCTCCGCGTTGCGCACACTTCTCCCAGAGGCTCGGATCACCTTCCTGTCCAGCGAGTACGCCGCTCCACTATTGGGCCACCATCCGGATCTCGACGAGGTCTGGACGGTCACGGGCCGGGAATCCCTACGCGAGCTGGTATCGTTGTTTCGCCGGGCCGTCGATGCCGTGGTGTTTCTCAAGCCGTTCAAGCGTTTGATGTGGGCAGCCTTTTTAGCGCGGGTTCCGATTCGAGTGGCGACGGGCTATCGCTGGTATAGCCTGTTGGCGAATCGTCGGGTCTATGAACATCGGAAGGATTTTTCCAAGCATGAAACCGCGTACAACGTCGGTATGCTCGCGGGGCTTGGATTGAAACCTGGCATCGTGTCTCCACCGCATCTCGTCCTGACGGATGAAGAACGAACGCGCGGGCAAGAGCGGTTGCGCGGGATGGCGACACCCAGGGTCGTGCTCCATCCAGGCGGGTTTGCGGCCAGGCGCTGGCGAATCGAACATTACTATTCACTCGCGCGTGAATTGCATCGGAAGGGAATAGGGGTGGTGTTGACCGGAAGCCAGGCGGAAGCAGACATGTTCAACCAGCACGCGATCAGTGAGGAGCCACTTCCTGCATCGGTCCTGAACCTCATGGGACAATTATCGGTGCGTGAGTTGATGGCGGTGATTGCAGCGAGTCATGCGGTGATCTCCGGAGCCACAGGTCCGGCCCATATTGCTGCAGCCTGCGGCGTTCCAAATGTCGGTCTCTTCGATCCGCGGCGCAACAATCTTCCGACTCGTTGGCAGCCGCTCGGCAAGGGACTGGTTCTGCGTCCTGATGTGCCGACGTGCGAAAAGTGTATTTACGAGGCCTGTCCCTATTGGGACTGTCTCGACCGGCTCACGGTGGAAACGGTTGCACAGCACGTGGTCCAGGTAGCCGGAAATCCTTCCCCGTTGAGAGTACTCCATGTCTAAGCTCTCGGTCTATGTCATCGCCTACAATGACGAGCCCAATATGCGGGCTTGCCTGGAGTCTGTGGCAGGCTGGGGTGATGAGTTGATCGTCGTGGACTCGCACAGCACCGATCGGACCGCGGCGATCAGCAGGGAGTTTACCGATAGGGTGTACCAACTCGACTTTCACGGATTCGGACGATTGCGCAACGAGGCAGTCGCACTCACGACCCATGACTGGGTCTTCAGTCTGGATAGCGATGAGAGGATGACGCCCGAGTTGCGGGAAGAGATTCGACGGGTGCTCGACCGCGGACCGGAAGCGGATGCCTACTTTGTGCCACGGAAAAACTATTTTTTAGGGCGGTGGATCAAACATTGCGGCTGGTATCCCGATTATCGGCAACCGCAGTTGTTTCGAAAGGGACGGTTTCGTTATCGCGAAGAACTTGTCCATGAGAGCTTTGATTGTGATGGACCGGTCGGATATCTCAAGAGTCCCGCGCTGCAGTATCCCTTTCGGGACATCGATCACTATGTGGCGAAGCAGGATCGCTACTCCGACCTGATGGCCCGTCGCATGGCAGAGCAGGGCCGTCGGTTCTCCTCCCATCAACTGATCACCCATCCGCTCGGGGCATTTCTAAAGATGTATGTGCAGCGGGCCGGTTTTCTCGACGGCATGCCTGGCTTGATTCTTTCCGGGCTCTATGCCTATTACACGTTCATGAAGTATGCGAAATTCTGGGAGATCACGAAGGACAAAGTGTCTGTCTAGTGCAGAGGTCTGTCTGGTCCATTCAGTCTTTTAGATCCGTGCAACTGGGAGACAAGATAGACCAGACAGGCTGAACGGACCGAATAGACAAGAAACCATGATAGTCAGCGGATTTACATTCGTGCGAAACATGGTGAAATACGACTATCCGGTCGTGGAGTCGATTCGTTCTATTTTGCCGGTAGTCGATGAGTTCATCGTAAATGTCGGGCAGTGCGAAGATGGCACACTTGAGCTGATTCGCTCGATCGGCGACCCGAAGATCAGAATCGTGGAGTCGGTTTGGGACGAGACGCTACGAAAAGACGGACTGATCTATGCTCAACAGACCAACATCGCGTTGTCACACTGTACCGGGGATTGGGCGTTCTACATTCAAGCCGACGAGGTCGTGCACGAAGACGATCTACCGATGATCCAGGAGGCGATGCGCCGTCAGCTCGGCAATCCTGAGGTGAAGGGGCTCCTGTTTCGGTATCTGCACTTTATCGCGGACTATTGGTCGACGAATCCCTGGTTTTATCACAAAGCCGTGCGGATCGTTCGGAACAACGGTGAAGTCGAGTCCTGCGGCGATGCCGTGGGGTTTCATCTCAAGGCGACGCAGCAGTATCTCCAGAGCGGACCGAAGGAATGGGTTGCCTCCTCCGGCGGGCGCGTCTTTCACTATGGGTGGGTGAAGGACCCGAAAACGATGCTGGAAAAAAAACGGGAACAAGTGACGGTCTATCATGGAGGCGACGTTCCTGCCGCAGAAGCCAAGCAACTTGCCCACGACGGTTTTCAGTTTGAAGACTATGCCGTATTGAAGGAATTTGGTGGTACGCATCCGCTCGTCATGCGGACACGTCTTGAGTCAGCGAAGCGTTGGGCAGCCAGGCGGAACCGATGGCTCAACTGGAATTTCTACCGGGAAGTGGCTCGCCGAGGATTTCGTGGCTAAGTGCAAACCACTGCCGCATGCCTCGTATAGAGGAGGTTCGGTTTGTGACTGAGACTCTCAGTAAGCCAACTCTGGCGTGCGTTGTCATCACGAAGGATGAGGAACGCAATATTGCTGATTGTCTGTCGTCGGCTCGATGGGCGGATGACATCATCGTGGTCGATGCGGAAAGCCGCGACCGGACCGCGGAGCTGGCCCGGGATTGTGGCGCCAAAGTATTCGTGCGCCCCTGGCCCGGCTTCGGCCTGCAAAAGAATTTCGGGATGGCACAGGCGTCATCTGACTGGATTCTCATCCTTGACGCCGACGAACGAGTGACCGAAGAACTGCGTGGAGAGGTGCGGGCCTGCCTTGAGAGATGGAAGCCCGGCGCTCCTGTTGCCTATCGGATTCCCCGGCGGAACTTTTTTTATGGTGCGTGGGTGCGAGGGTCCGGGGTCTATCCCGATTATCAAGTACGCCTGTTTCGACGAGGGATTGCTCAGTATAACGATGTTGCCGTGCATGAGAATCTCATCGTGGATGGGGAAATTGGGACGCTGGTCGGACATCTCGATCATTACACTGAGCGGCGTATTCAGGATCACTTCAAAAAGTTCGGGCTCTATACCACGCTGGCGGCACAGGAGAAGGCCAAGAGAGTTCGCACGGTTCGCTGGAGTGACCTGATCTTTCGCCCCCTGGTGGTGTGGTGCAAGACGTATCTGTTGAAACAGGGGTTTCGCGATGGGGTACGCGGACTCATTGTCTCTGTGTTTGCCAGCATGTACACCTTTGTGAAATATGCCAAGCTGTGGGAGTCAACCAGGCAGACTGCCTCTTACCCAGGGAAGAGGTAAGGGCAAGGATGAGAATCGGTTTTGATGCCAATCCTATGGTGGGCGATCTGGGTGGGGTCGGATGGCACAGCTATCATCTGCTCCGTACGATGTTGGCACAGCAAGAGAAAATCGATTTTATAGCCTATGCGAAGCCGGGCGCTGGTCAGCCCGGCTCTGTGGGGTCATGGCCGGGTGTTGATCGGCTCCAGTGGATGAATTCGAGCCGATGGGGGATGCAGAAGCGGGGCTCGTCAGATCGGCTGGATCTCTACCATGGGACAAACTTTCGGATGCAGACTGTCGGGCGGTATGGCGGAGTCGTCACCATTCACGATCTTTGGCTGGATCGCCACCCCGAGTACTCGAAGAAGATGTTGGGGCAATGGCCGTCGGCGTTCAAGACGAGACAGACCGCGCTGCGAGCCAGAAAAGTCATCACGGTGTCTGAGTTTTCTTCCAGAGAACTTGTGGAGCTCTATGGTTTGAAGCGTGAGCACATCAGGGTGATTCCAAACGGAGTGTCGGAAGATTTCGTGCCACGTCGGAATGATCAGGCGATGGCAGAGTTGCGGAAACGGATCGGTCTGACGGCCGAGCACTATGTCTTATTTATTGGAGGGGCAGACCCACGCAAGAATCACCAGATATTCCTTGAGGCGGCAGAGATGGTACGCAAGAAGCTGGGATCGAGAAAGTTGGTGCTTGTTGGTTCGCCTATCCATCCGTTCGGGAGCTATGAGGAGACAGCTCGAAGGCGTAGCTTAACGGAAAAGGTGCTCTGTCCAGGGCGAATGTCTACGATCGATCTCCAGCTATTGTATTCTTCTACGGATCTGTTCGTTTTTCCCTCGTTGTACGAAGGGTTTGGAATGCCTGTGTTGGAAGCCATGGCCTGTGGGGCGCCTGTACTCACGTCCAGTTCGACCGCATTGGCGGAAGTGGCGGGTGATGCGGCCTTATTGGTAGATCCTCAAGACGCGCGAGCGCTCGGAGAAGCCATGGTCCGTATGCTTGAGGATGAGCCGCTTCGGGCCGTCTTGAAGGTCAAAGGATTCGATCGAGCCAAACAGTTTTCCTGGGAGCAGGCTGCCGCTAAGACCGTTGCGTTGTACAAAGAGTTGTGTTCCTGAATTGCTACAGATCTGAGCGAGAGTGTCTTGCGTAACGTTCTCATCATCAAACTCCGCTACATCGGTGACGTCTTGTTGGCGACGCCGACCCTGCGTGCCATCAAGGCTGCACGACCGGATTTCAATGTGACGATGATGGTGAATCGCGGGTCGGAAGACGTGCTGTTCGGGAACCCGGACCTGGACGAGGTCCTGGTCCTCGACAAAGGATCCTTGGCGGCACAATGGCGGCTTATAGTCGGGCTGCGTCGCCGGCGATTCGACACGGTGATCGATTTGACAGATGGAGACCGGTCTGCGTTTCTGAGTTGGATCAGCGGAGCGCCGGTTCGGATTGGATTCAATGACGAGCATCGTTGGCGAGGACGGTGCTACACAGAGGTCGTCCGGCCCGCGGCCGATATGCGGCATCGCGTTGACCGGGATCTGGAGGCCCTCAAGCCCCTGGGCATCCAAGCCGGTTCAAAGGATCCTCAACTCTGGCTGACGCCGGAAGAGGAAAATAGCGGGGATCAACTGTTGGATCAACTCGGTGTCCAGCGATCTCAATCGATTGTGATACTACAGCCCGGCGCCCGGTACTGGTTTAAGGCCTGGCCTCCGGAGCGGTTCGCGGAGCTGGCCGATCGTCTTACGTCCCAGAATGGTTGCCAGGTATTGATCGGAGGCAGCGATCAGGATATTGATCTTGCGCAACAGATTCGACAGATGGCGAAGAGTCGACCCATCATCATGGCAGGCCGTACAACCATTAAACGGTTCGCGGCCATCGCCAAAAAATCTGCACTCTTCATTGGAAGCGATAGCGGCGCAATGCACATTGCCTCTGCAGTGGGCACTCCCCTGGTGGCGTTGTTTGGTCCGTCGAATCCCGCCGAGTGGGGCCCTCGTGGTGGTCCTGCGGATGTCATCTATATGGGACTGGATTGCCGTGTCTGTTTTCACCCGACTTGTCGTCGGGGCGAAGGCAATTGCATGAGGTTGATCACTGTCGATGCGGTCTATGCTTCGGCGCAACGTATGCTGGACAAGAAGGAGTGTGTGAGTGGGTGCGCGTAAGCCAATCGTCAGCGTCGTCATTCCCATTTTCAACGGGGCGCCGTTCGTGGCCAAGGCGGTGGAAAGTATTTTGGCGCAGGGCGTCTCAGACGTGGAAATTATCGTCGTAGACGATGGGTCGACGGATGGCACGCAGGCGGTATTGGCTGAATTAGCGACGACAGCCGGGATCGTATGGTTTCAGCAGGATCATGGAGGGCCGGCCCGATCCAGGAACAGAGGCATCAGCGAAGCGTCGGGTGAATTCATCGCGTTGCTGGATTGCGATGACGTCTGGCTGCCGGGCAAACTAGAGGCTCAACTCGCCATCATGCGAGCGAGACCAGCGGTGGGCGTGGTTCACACGGACTATGAAGTGGTGGATGAACAGGGACGGGTGGAGGAACTGGCTCGGGCCAGACACAGCCAGGAACCCCTTGTCGTGGCGTTTGCCGGAGGTCACACGGCGCTTCCCTCGACGCTGCTGATGAGGCGTTCGGTGCTGGATCGAGTCGGCGCTCTCGATCCCGAACTGTATGGATCCGAGGATTCTGACCTGACGATTCGGCTCCATGACGTCACGGAATTCGAGTGTGTCGACCGGGTGCTGGTGCGTAAACTCCAGCGAGGGCACGGCTATCGTGATATGGCTTTTGACGAGATGAGTCATCGCAAAAAAATCCTCGAGAGCCGACGACGATTTTTGGAACGGCTCAATCAACGGCCTGCGCTGACCTGTGGACAACGGATGGCCTTGGATCGCGAATGGGCGAATTTCTTTCTGATGAGCGGCTTGGCCGCGGAACGATGCGCGAAAAAGGCCGAAGCACGGCAACAGTATTTCCATGCCATTCGCAAAGCTCCGTTCCGGTTGCGCGGGTATACGCGCCTCATGCGGGTTCTCCTCTCATAAGCGTCACCGCTGATATTGGCTTGCCGGCGCATATTCGATTCATTCCGTCAAACATACCTGCAATGCGGTCATGATTGTGGAGGAGTTCTCTGTATTGGATCGTAGTCAGTAAATCCTGGGTCGGCGGAGAGCATTTTGTACGGTGGTGGCAATGGGAGAGGAGCGTTCTCACGGGGCAGAATGTGGTGATGTTGCTTGTGTCGTACGGAGGCGAGGGAGATAAGATCGCAGTAGTCGAAGGATTGTTTTGTGGTTGAAGGGATGGTATTGCACCGCATGCCAAAATGCGAGGCGGGCGTCACGAAGTCGTCCCATCTTCAGATGGGACTTTCCAAGATCCCCAAAATACTGTGCCCAGTCGAGGTTCAGTGCCTGCGCTTCCGGCGTGTGGGGTTTGCACGAGGCGCTATGTTTTTCCATGAATCGGCGACGGCCGATCAACGCCCGTTCGGACGGAATGTCCCGCGAGACATTATGCCCATACAGGCGATGGCAGTAGAGCGGGTGAGGATGATGGAGGACCTCATATCGCTGGAACAGTCGGATGGCCAGATCGATGTCTTCCCAGAGGAACAAGTGGTCATCGTAGCCGCCAACGGCATCGAAACTGGCTTTGCGAAACAGGGATCCTGATGTGGCGACATCGTGTCCGCCCCGGAGTATTTGTGTGATGCTGCGTGTGTGCTTCATCGCTCCGTCGTATTCGAGGATTTCGCCCACCTCGTTCACTTGGTAGCCATCGCAGTGAACCACCGCAGCGTTGGCGTGGTCCTGTAAGATTGGAACTGTTTCTTCAAGAAAGGTGGGCTTCCACAGATCGTCCTGATCCAGGAAAGCGAGGAACAGGCCGGTGGCTCGTCGCGCACCGTCGTTGCGGGCCGCGGCTTGTCCGCCATTGGTTGCACGCCGCACGTAACGAGCTTGGGGGTAGCGCAATACCACGCGAGCGGTGTCATCCGTAGACGCATCGTCCACGACGATCAGCTCGAGATCGCGAACAGTCTGGGCCAGCACGCTTTCGATGGCTTGATCCAGGTACCTGGAGGCACCGTTGTATGCTGGAATGACTGTTGTGACGAGAGGCATATGAACCTATGCTGAGTGTGAGGTAAAGTATATTAACTGGGTTCGCTTGCCGATGAAAGTGTCTTGTCACCGTTGCATCGTGGCATGCACACCATACGAGTGGTGAAAAAAATGTTGATGAATCACTGTGGTTTGCTTATTTCCAATCCTGCTGATTACAGGACATGAAGATCGTTATAGCCGCATGGTATCTCAAGGATTTCAACGTCGGAATCGGCCGGTATTGTCGGGGGCTGATTACTGCGTTGGGGCAGGTCGACAAAGACAACGAGTATCATGTCCTCATGCCGGCGGCCACCTATCGATTTCCTGAATTCAAAAATGTTCACTATCATGTCATCCGGTTTCCCCTCTTCAAGCGCCGTGTGTGGGAGCAAGTTGCTCCTCAACTTGTTGGCCGCTACGACGTGATACATTTCCCACACGATTCCTCTCTGGCCTGGAAACGAGGCAAGTTCGTCATCACCATCCATGACGTGAAGCCGCTCCTGTTTGGGACATTGCGCCCTCGTCGCGGGTTGAACAATTTCGTCGAACGGTTGTTGATCCCGGACCGGCAAGAGCAGGCGGATCATGTCTTGACTGTCTCGGAATGTTCTCGGCGCGATATTACGGAACGCCTGCACTTTCCGAAGGAACGCGTCAGCGTGGTCTACCCGGGCATTGACCGAAATCAGTTCAAGCCAGATTTCTCAATGGCATCTCAATCAATTCCTCGTCCCTACATCCTCTGCGTTGCGGGTTCCGATCCCACGAAGAATGTTGAAACACTCTTGGATGCCTTTGCACAGCTTCCACGTGAGCTGCGTGAGGGACACGATCTGGTATTAGTGGGAGACTTGCGGCGACGTCAGGATGTGCGTGATCGAGTAGACCGGCTTGGCATTGCGGCCCAAACAAAGTTTGCCGGTATGGTAGATGACGCCCAGCTGGTCTCTCTTTATCAGCATGCCAGGGTGTTTGTCTTCCCTTCACGGTATGAAGGGTTCGGGTTCCCGGTGCTCGAAGCGATGGCATGTGGGTGCCCGGTGATCACGTCCAATGCTGCTTCGCTCCCCGAAGTGGTTGGTGACGCCGCATTATCGGCGGACCCGTCCGACAGCGATGGATTTGCGAGGCATCTAGAGCGGGTATTGGTTGACGAGGATCTACGTCGCCTGCTTCGCGAGAAAGGACTCGATCGGGCAGCGCAGTTCTCATGGGAGCGGACGGCGCAAGAGACCCTACGTGTGTATGAGCGAGTCATACAGGCATGAAGGGGGATTTCAGATGTGGCGAATGTGTACGGAGTGTTCGAAGCACTGATAGTCTCTACACGTGAGGCTTCTCTCTCATCGTAGCCTTATCTAAATAGTTGTGCGGCATGTCCAATTCCATTCAGGGCTCCTCAGCGGCCTGGGGACTGATATTCTTCTTGACTCACAATAGCTTGTATGTTCATATCGTGAACGCAACGTCCTATTGGGGTTGAGCAAATGAACGTGCAAGGTCAACGAGATCTTCTTCTTCTCTCGGAAGTCGAGCGCGATGCCGGGGTAACACAGCGATCGCTCTCTTCCACGCTGGGCGTCGCGCTTGGTCTGACCAATCTCTATCTCAAGCGTCTGGCCCGCAAGGGCTACATCAAGATCACGACCATCCCGCGCAATCGAATCAGGTATCTCCTGACTCCACAGGGCTTCACAGAAAAGTCACGTCTCACTTATCAGTACATGCAGTACTCCCTCTCGTACTACCGCGGCATGCGTACGCGGTTAAAAGAGATGATGGCGGCGTTCGACGGTTCTAATGGCCAACGGGTGGTGATCTATGGCACGACCGAGTTAGCCGAATTGGCCTATCTGTCGCTTCGAGAGATGAATATCGACTGTGTCGGATTCATTGATGGAAGCTCGCGTGAGTCGTTCCTCTCTTGTCCGGTTTCTTCGCCGGATATGATTGGTGGTTGGCAATTTGATCGGGTGTTGATTACTGATCTCGAGCATGCGGCGGCTTGTGAAGAACAGTTGGTACAGTCGGGAGTGCCACGAGAAAAGGTGCTGAGACTGGACCCGCCCGTGTAAAGCGCGGCGCGTTCTCGCGTCAACGACGTTTTGTGAGATGGGTGGGATTTGGATCTGTAAGTGAAAGGGCGAAGCTGTGTCCGGATCTGGCCTATTCGATGAAAAGTTTGTCTGGCTCCGTAGGAGAAAATCCAGATAAATGAAACAAACCAACGAAATGAACCAGACAAACCAGATCAACCAAACAAACGATCTTCATTGGTATGCCCTTCGCACTCGGTCGCGGCATGAGAAGGTCGTACGGGACGAACTCTTGAGTCAGGGAATCGAACCATTACTGCCAACGGTTAAACGTCTGAGCCAGTGGAAAGACCGTAAGAAAGAAATTGAAGTCCCGCTATTTTCAGGATACTGCTTCGTCCGCTTTGCATCGGATCACAAGCTGCCAGTGCTCAAGACCATAGGAGTGGTCGATATTGTCGGTAATCGTCACCGTCCCGAGCCGATCCCGGACGATGAGATTGTGGCGATCAAGACTCTCATGACGAGTGTGCTGCCCTATGACCCGCATCCATACCTGCACGAAGGCATGCAGGTGGAAGTGATTCGAGGTCCGTTGCAAGGCGTCCGCGGGATTCTGTTGCGTAAAGAAAAACGTCACCGCTTGGTGCTGGGTGTTCGACTCATTCAGCAAGCCGCAGCAGTGGAGATGGATATTGCGGATGTCGTGCCGGTCTAACACGATGTTGGAAAACTCGCGGACCTCTTAAGCGCGCGTCGTGCACACCTAGCGTGTAAGGGATAGAGCTTCATCTGACAAATCAACGTGTGTGAAACCTTGTGAAGAAAATCGCGATTCTCCAGTCGAACTACATCCCGTGGAAAGGCTACTTTGACATGATCGCCGCGGTGGACGAGTTCATTCTCTATGACGACATGCAGTACACCAGACGAGATTGGCGCAACAGGAACCTCATCAAGACTCCGCAAGGACTGCAGTGGCTCACTGTTCCAGTAAAGGTGAAGGGGAAGTATTCCCAGACCATTCGTGAAACTGAAATTGATGGAGCAAACTGGGCGTCAATCCACTGGGAAGGGTTCGTTCGGAACTACCGACGCGCTCCGCACTTCGAGGAAATAGCCAAGCTTTTCGAACCGCTCTATATCAAGCGCGAGTACACCCATTTATCCGCACTCAACCGGGAACTCATCGAAGCCGTCTGTGACTACCTGGGGATTCCGACAAAGCTTAGCAATTCTTGGGACTATGTTCTGATCGATGGCAAAACGGAGCGCCTTGCGGATCTATGTGCTCAGGCAGGGGGGGCAGAATACATTTCCGGTCCCGCGGCTAAGGGCTACATTGAAGAGCATCACTTTGCAGAGCGCGGTATCAAACTGACCTGGTTCGATTATTCGGGCTACGCCGAATATCCCCAGCTATGGGGAGAATTCGCCCACGGCGTCTCCATCCTTGATTTGCTATTCAATTGTGGAAAGGATGCGCCACGGTACA
>CAVSOJ010000002.1:0-20139 GCA_963729585.1 Nitrospirota bacterium | reverse complement strand
AAAACCTCAAATAGAACTCCGTTATTGGACATTCGTCACGACGGGATGTTGAATACAATATGTGATCAGTTCAACTTGTGAGCGACAGTCATTCAATTCGTCCACGGAAGTTCAATGAATGGAGGGATAACCATGGCGACACAAGTCACAATCAAGGATCCGGCCAAGGCAAAGGCCTATTTCGAGTCAAAGATGGCGTTCACCACCGGCCCGGTGGAACTCGAACGCATGATGAAAAATAACGAGGTCAATGTCGTGGATGTCCGCGCAGCCGAAGACTATTCCGAAGGGCACATTCCTGGCGCGGTCAATCTGCCCAAAGATCAGTGGCAGACGCTGAAAGGCCTTCGCAAGGATATGACGAATGTCCTCTATTGCTACTCCCAAGTCTGTCACCTCGCCGCAGCGGCGGCGGTAGAATTTGCCGCCCAGGGCTATCCGGTCATGGAATTGGATGGTGGATGGCGGTGGTGGAAGGACGACGACTTCACGGTAGAAACGTGAAGGGGTCATACGGCGAGTCGCGACCGTATAACTGAGAGAATAGTGTGTGGACAACCGATTCTGAACCATGCACAGAAGCTCGCGGTTCTTAAGCCCAGCTTGAGACAAAGAGCCTAGTGGGCGAGTTTATTCGATTCGTTTAGCGGCATTCGGAAATTGTCGACGCGTGTGGTTTTCTGATTCCACACAAAAAACGGGGAAACCTTCATAAAATCAAACCGCTGCTAAACAGCTCTCTTTCACACTTCTAAGGCCAGGGTCCCTGGTTTGAGTCGCAACCAGCTCACCACTTCGTACAACAGGCAGAACACTCAAAACGAATTTCAGTCTTTTTCCGCTTGTCTAGTCGTTCTACGCACAATGGTCAAAACCCACTCTCCAACTCTAGGCCCGAGAAGTGGCTGGTTTTAGGGTTTTGACGTGGCCCTCCGCTTATTGAAGACTCGACAAATGTTGCACCATAATTTTCGGTCGGGCCAGCAAGTGCTGAAGTTCTCCTTCCTCAGCGTATGTCCCGAAAGAAGGCACGCGAGCCAAACGGGAGACCCAGTTCAATCGACAGCAGAATGAGAGAGGCACGGAAGACGCTCCGCCAGATGCCCATCTGGACAAACTTGCGCGAGTCCGTGACGACAGGCGGCGCGAGCAGCACCGGCATGACGGTGCGGACCAGCTTTCTGCTGAACAACACATCCTCTAGCCTAGGCTCGTTCGGGAAGCCGCGGAGCCGCTCGAAGAGTGTTCGACGCACAAACATGGCTTGGTCTCCATATATGATCTTGGACCATCGACACCGTACATTATTGAGGGAGGACAACAGTCGTAGTCGCCAGTCTGTTCCGGAGAACCGATGCAGAAACCCGCCCGCCTGAACCGTGGCGTCCGCTTCCAAGGCATTGAGGCATACGAGGGCACCCTTCGGAAGTAACGTATCCGCATGCAAGAACAAAAGCCAGTCGCCAGTTGCATGCTGAGCCCCAGTGTTCATTTGGGAGGCGCGGCCTTTGGGTGCTGTTAGGAGACGCACCCCTGGTTTTCCACGGACGATCTCACCGGTGCGATCGACGCTCCCACCATCCACGACGATGACTTCGAAGTCTCCGGCTTGCCCCAACAGGTGGTGCAACGTCTCCGGGAGAGCCTTTTCTTCATTGAGGGTTGGAATAATGACCGAAATCATCCAGATCCTCTGTCTGATGAGATAGCCATTAACGGGGAGGGCACCAGCACTTGCTGCGCTGGGCCCTCTTTTGATTGTATCGTAAGCCACATGATGGCGATTATCCCTTCAGCTTTCAGCGATGCAAATTACACAGGCATTACCTGCCAAATCTCAGAAACCTGTTCACATCGGCTTAGTCGAGGCCCGGACCCTCAAAGACTTCAACGATCTCAACCGCCAGTGCCCGCCCTTCCGCCCGTGCCTAATCTGTGCTAAGAACGTCCGCAATGGATAAGAACTCTTCTTATGCCATCGAATTCAGTGAGACGAAGAAGGCCACGCAATAAGATCGTTTTCCCTTTTACGACCGAATCCCGTATGGGGCATGGGGGCCCCGTTGCTCAACAGGCCTGTACGAGGTGTTCATGGAGAGTGCACTGCTCTTTGACCGTCTGCAATTCGCCGTCACCGCCACGTTTCACTATCTTTTCCCGCAATTGACGATGGGATTGGCTCTGCTCCTGCTCTACTTCAGGAGCCGGGCTCTCCATACCGGCGACGAGCACTATCACGAAGTCGCGCGCTTCTGGACGAAGATCTTTGCGTTGAGCTTTGCCTTCGGCGTCGTGACCGGTATCCCCCTGGAATTTCAGTTCGGCACCAACTGGGCACGATTTTCCACCTTCGCCGGCGGGGTCATCGGTCAGACGCTCGCGATGGAAGGCCTGTTTGCCTTCTTTCTAGAATCGTCTTTTCTCGGCATTCTCCTCTTCGGCGACCCGCGGTTCAGCAGGCGCATCCAGTGGTGCGCCGCGCTGATGCTCTTTCTCGGTTCTTGGCTATCCGGTTACTTTATCCTTGCGACCAATGCCTGGATGCAGCATCCGGTCGCCTACCAGGCTGGAATGGATGGCCGCCTGTTCGTCAACAGCCTCTCCGGGTTACTCACCAACCCGTGGCTCTTCTGGCAGTACGCGCACAACATGACGGCTGCCGTGGTTACGGGATCGTTCGTCATGGCGGCGGTCGGCTCGTTCTATCTCCTGTCCGGTCAGCATCTGGCCCATGCCAAGACATTCTTACAGACTGGCGTGGTGACCGGTACGATCGCGTCTGCGCTGATCATTTTCCCGACCGGCGACGGAAACGCCAGGCAGGTCTTTGAACACCAACCGATCAAGGGTGCGGCCTTTGAGGGGCTCTTCAAGACCGAACGTGGCGCCGGTCTCTATTTGGTCGGCCAGCCCAATCTCGAAACAATGACCATCGACAACCCGATCGAAATTCCTACCGCGCTGAGCTTCCTCGTCTATAGCGAACTCTACGCTCAGGTGAAAGGCCTCGATGCGTTCCCCCGTAATGACTGGCCAGACAATCTGGCGCTGCTCTACTATTCGTATCACATCATGGCCGGGCTCGGAACGATTCTGGTCTCCGTTATGGGACTGGCACTGCTCTGGTTATGGTACGGGCGACTTTTCACCGCCAATTGGCTGCTCTGGTTGCTCATGCTCTGCGCCCCATTTCCCTACATCGCCACGACGGCCGGCTGGATGACCGCCGAACTCGGTCGCCAGCCCTGGCTGGTATACGGCTTACTGCGCACCAGTGAGGGGGCCTCCCCGCTCGTCCATTCGGGCAACGCGCTCTTTACGTTGCTCGGCTTTCTCGGGCTCTATCTACTCTTGGGGATCCTTTTTCTGTTCCTTATCGCCGAAACCATCCGTCACGGGCCGACCAGTCATTCGGCCGGGCATTCTCGCTAGCCGGAGCGCGCACGATGGAAACATTCTGGTACGCCGCCGTCGCCCTGATGCTGACCATCTATGTCGTTCTCGACGGATACGATTTCGGCCTGGGTATCGTCTATCCCTTCGTGGCACGAACCGACGCGGACCGGTGCAGAGCCTTGGCTTCGATCGGGCCGGTCTGGACCGGCAACGAAGTCTGGCTGATCGCGGGGGGCGGGCTGCTCTTTTTCGCCTTTCCGAAGGCCTACGCAGCGGGGTTCAGCGGATTCTATCTGGCACTCATCATTGTGCTATGGCTGTTAATTGCCCGAGGGCTCGCGCTCGAACTGCGATCGCACCTCGATCATCCACTTTGGAGGCAGCTGTGGGACACGGCATTTTCAAGCGCCAGCCTGCTGCTGGCCATTGTGTTCGGCGCCGCATTGGGCAACCTAATTCGCGGCGTGCCGCTCAATCAGGAAGGCTATTTCTTCGTCGCGCTCTGGACCGATTTTCTGACAGGACCGGAACCGGGCATCCTGGACTGGTTCACCATTCTGACGGGACTGACCAGCGCGTCGGTCCTCGCGCTGCACGGCGCCTGTCATCTTGCGATGAAAGCCGAAGGAGAGCTCCACCGACGGGCAGACTCTATTGCATCTCTCGTGGGGTGGGTCTCCGTGGGGTTCACCCTCCTGACCGTCATCGCGGTGCCGTTCGTCCAGCCGAAGCTGCGTTTGAACTTTGCCGGTCATCCGAGCGAATATCTCTTGCCGGTGGGTGGAGTGTTGGCGCTTGGCGCCACGCTCTACTTCCGCCGCAGGAAATGTGACATGGCCGCTTTCCTTGCGTCCAGCCTATTCATTCTGACGATGCTCGGCAGCGTCGCTTTCGGCATGTACCCGTACATCCTGGTCTCGACAACTGATCCGGCGCTCAGCCTGACCGCGTTCAATGCGGCCACAGATTCCTATGGATTGGCGGCAGGACTCACGTGGTTTGTGGGCGGCTTCGCGCTCGTTCTCGCCTATCAGGTCTATGTTCATCGTGCCTTTAAAGGCAAAGTCCGGCTCGACGTCGACTAATCTGCTCTTCCTCTCCAAGCATCGACTCATTCTTTCGACTCAACTGCTGCAGAACGTGTCTGGGACGACTTCTCTTCCTCGGTGGGTGGTTGGGGTAACTCGTAAATGACTCTCGCTCCTGGCTTGAACGTGAGGTAGTACCACATCCATTCCGACATCACCCGCACCCGATTGCGGAATCCGATCAAGAAGAAGATGTGCACCACGCACCAGAGTAACCAGGCGGCAAGTCCGGAAAAGTGTAACGGGCCGATTTGTGCCACGGCTTGTGCACGCCCGATGGCAGCCAACATGCCGCGATCCGCGTAGACAAACGGCCGGCGTTGCTCCGGAGGAGTCTCCTTTCGAATGACCGTCGCGACATAGTGGCCTTGTTGCATGGCGACAGGAGCCAATCCCGGCAGTGGGGTCCCATCCGACCCGACGCAATGGGCGGCATCGCCGATGACAAAGATCCAAGGATCGCCTGGAATCGTCAGATCCGGTCGCACCTTGATCCGACCCGACCCGTCCTGGGGAACTTCGAGTGAAGTCAGAAGAGGCGAAGCCCTATTGCCTGCCGCCCAGATGATATTCGTGGATCGAACGAACTCGTTTCCGATCATCACGCCGTCGCTGCGGATATCGCTTACTGGGCTGTTGAGTTTGACCGTAACCCCCATGCGTTCGAGCGCGGTTGCGGCTTTCGCCGAAAGATCGGGACTGAAGCCGGGCAGAATGCGAGAGCCGCCCTCCACGAGCAGAATGGCGAGATCATCGAGACGCATGGTGGGAAAATCAGGCCCCATGGCCTTCCGACCGATCTCCGCCAGCGCGCCGGCCAGCTCCACGCCGGTGGGACCTCCTCCGACGATCACGAAGGTGAGACGATCCTGCGCGTGATTTGCGATTCGCCGTCGCGCCGCTTCTTCAAACGCCAGCAGCATCTTTTCTCGAAGCTGGACCGCGTCTGCCAAGGTCTTGAGTCCCGGCGCAGAGTGCTCCCACGCGTCGTGTCCGAAATAGGAGTGCCGCGAACCAGGCGCCACGATGAGAATGTCGAATAGAATGGGCGGGCTACCCTGCAGTCGAATCAAGCGCGCGGCACGGTCGATGGACAGGACCGTATCCATCGTCACGCGGACATGGGGTTGTCCCCGAAAGATGGTACGTAACGGCCAGGCGATATCACCCGCAGACAGAGCGGCGGTGGCCACCTGGTAGAGCAAAGGTTGAAAAAGATGATGATTGGTGCGGTCTATGAGCACGACTTCGGCGTCCCGCAACGATTGTGCGGCTGTCAGGCCTCCGAACCCGCCTCCGATAATGACGATCTGTTTTCGAGACATTGAGAGTTAAAGATAGGCTACGGCCCGGAGAATGATGTGTCAATGGGAGGGCAGGGAATCGATGGGTAAGGGGATAGCAGACTTGTCATCCTTTGGGGGTAGGCGTATCGTCCAGCCAGCACTGCTACCGACCAGGGTTGTGATGGAAGATGGCGAGACATACAACGCGCTTACGAAGGAGGTTATCATGCGATCGAGACTCATAAAGTGGATGTGTGGTACAGGCTTGGCGAGCCTTGTATTGTTAGCTCTCCCTCTGTTGCCCTCTGCAGTGCACCGTTCCTCCATGATCCAGGCAGCCGAGCAGCCAGACCTGCTCGACATCAACACTGCAACGACCGATCAACTCAAGACATTGCCTGGTATAGGGGACGCATACGCGGAGAAGATCATCAAGGGGCGGCCCTACACCAGGAAAGATGAGTTGGTCCAAAAGAAAATTCTTCCTCGAGCGACCTATGAGCAGCTGAAGTACAAGATCGTTGCGAAGCAGAAGTGAGAGTGTTGAAGGGTGTGCTCCCTTTACTATGGCGGCGCGTGGATATCCGGGGAAAAAGGAGAATGGGGTGATCTATGATACCTGGAGCAAAGCGGACGCTTATCGCCCGTCTTATGGCCGGATTCGGCTGCATCTGCGGTCTCTTGGGCTTCCTTATGCCGCCGACCTCTCAATTGGGTGGACCGCCTGACTTCAATTGGTTTGCTGGTGGAACTGTGTCGATTGCATTTGCGGTCTACTTGTTAGTGGACGGGGCGGTGGCATTTCAAAAGGCCCACCCGTAGAGCAATCCTGAATTCGGCGCTCAGCGAGGACCTCGGGAAGCTATGCCCGCTTTTGCGCCACAAATTCCTGCGCCGGTCTAGGAGTTGGCTTCAACGGAAACATGAAGCGACGACACCTAACAGTCGTGCTGACATTGGCCATCGGGATACCGCAGACCTTCATTGCGGCGAACCAACTGTCTGCGGAGGACAATCCTCAACCCGCCCCGGCAACCCCGCAAGTTTTTCGCGCTTCTGATTGGAAAAGCGGGTCCGAGAGGACCTTTGAAGCGTGCAAGGCCAACTCAGGTGAATACACCCTCTGGGTGTACGCGACTGCAACACGCTGCGGCGTACCAAGGGAACAATCCGATCGAGTCGTCATGTTTCGGCAACCCCTCCCTGGTGTGTCCCCGATTCGAGCCGTCTCTCGTTTGCCAGGCGGCCAGTATGCTGTATGAGTTTATGGTGCGGGCGAACCGGGACATCCCTGGGTGAATCTTTGCGGGAAAACCTGTGTCAAAGGGGAACTGCCGCTCACGCCGGGATGGGTGTCACTCGGAAGGATAGAAGTGCGTGAGAATTACATGCTGCTGCTCAAATCGTGGCAACAACCGGATGGCCACCAACTCTATATACAGGCCGTCATCCTTGCCGGGACCGACAGCAACCCCGATTGGGTGCCCTAGACGGTAGGCTTATCGAGCAAAGAGCGCCGCCAAGATCTTCTGAGCCGCTCGCATCACCTGGTCGCGATCGGCCTGATGAGCGGTCAGCGTCTCCATCAGCGCGTGCGCGTCCGCATTATCCGGTTTCAACTCGATCGATGTTCTGAGCGCCTGCGTGGCGCCCGCAACGTCGCCTTCCGCCATTAACACGAGACCAAAATCTGCATAGACCTCCGCATCGTTCGGTTTGATTCGGGTCGCCGCGCGCCGCGCGACAGCCCCCTTGGTCAAATCACCCTTCCCCATCAACCCGCGTCCCAACCAATAATAGGTCTCCCCATCTTGTCGTCCCAGCTGCACCGCCTTCTCAAGCGCCGTGACCGCGCCGACATAGTCATGACGATCGAGCAAGAGCGTACCAAGATCTCGGTATGCCTCCACGAAATCAGGATTGCGCTGCACGGCTAGACCATATTCTTCCGTGGCACCGATCATATCGCCGCGATGATGCAAGATTTTGCCCAATCGATAGTGTGCGTCGGCGCCGTCGCCCTGGAACTCCGACGAGGCCCGCAGCACGTCTCGTGTCCGCCTGAAGTCCTGTTCCAGGTCTTCTTCGGTGGGTCCCACCGCAAACCCGTCCGCTTGTTGGATAAGCAGCACGCTGCCGGGACTGTCGGCCGCGGACACTACCGGAACGAGAAGGACAGTGAGACTGTAGAGCAGCACTACCATGAGAGGATTGTAGGAAAGCCACGACGATTCTTGCAACGAGGTCCCTACACAGGATTCGAATCTCCGCACGCACTGAAACAGCTTCCATGTTCTCAGCGAGGCTGCCTAGGGCCAAAGAACCGGGTCAGACACTATTTCTCAATCTCCATCTCCGGATTCCACATTACTTCACACAGATGCCCGTCTGGATCTTGGAACGAGCCTGCGTAGCCACCCCAGAATGCATCATGCTCCTGGTCGGTAATCAACGCGCCGGCCTTTCTTGCCCGGTTAAACACACCCTCCATCTCTCTCTCTTGCTCGCAACATTATGCCCGAGTGTGAATTCAGTGGCGTTTCGGAGTCCCAGTGGCACCTTGGCTTCATGGCGATATCTTTGCGAGGTCAAATGGCAAGCTTCAAACCACGTTCTAGATCAAAGAAGGCGACCGCACCGTGCTCGAACTCCGTCACGATAAAATTTCAGCGATCGTTCCAGGTCATCCACACCTATGCTAATTAATGTGATTCGGGGCTTCATGGTCTTATCCGTTGTGCCTATTCTTAAGATTTTCGCGTACGCGGCACTTGACGCAACTTTTCAGTCAGTTGCTCGGCTAGTTTGGGGCGGTCGTGAAACGCGGCAGGTGTGTTGTGGAACAGCGTAATGAACCAACGCTGGGTCCTCCTCGCACCCACCAAGCTCGGAATGGCATTGACAGTCGGATTGAGGTCGGACTTCCCGGATGGACCCGTGCCGGCGACCGCGCTCAGGATTGCCACCTCTGCCGATGGGAAATGAACGCCTTTCACCTTCCCCACGAATGCAGCCGTTTGATGGGTGGCAAATATGCGGGACAGATCGATTTCGATCGGGGCTCGCCCGTTGTGGGTGCTGCCATCGAATCCGACCGTCTGTCCATCTTCGACAAAAAGAGCAGCGAAGGCGCTCGCATTGCCCTGATTCCAGGAGTTCAACAGGTTGTGACAGAGCAGTCTGATTTCCTGTTCCTCGCTCATCAGTAGCCTCTTCAGTAAAACCAGGCGACTAGTGTGGAGCGGGAAAAAAGCGAAGTCAACGCGTGCAAAGAGGTCGGAGGAAAGTCCAGGAGCTACGTCCGGGAGACAGCATCGAGCCGTCTCCCGGATGTAGAGAAGAGCGTGACTTATCGGCGGCCGGCTTGATCGCGGCTGCAGCTTTGATCCGCCAACATCTTCTGACCCGCAGTCGCGTCCTTGGGAATGCGCGCCATGCAGGCATCCAAGGTATCTTCCACAGACCCGGAAGCGACACGGTCGACGTTCATCGTCTTCGTCTTCTCGGGTGTCGTCCCACCGGCGGACGCCGAGCCTGTGCCGGACGCTCCGGACGCGCCCGACGTGCTGGACGTGTCGGACGATCCCATCGTCCCGTCGCTCGCACAACCACCAACGAGCAATCCCAACAAGGCGATAACAGCGAATGCGCTCACTGACCGATCTGCCATGATGAGGCCCTTTCTTCAAGAACAACAATAAGCGTGCCGCGGCAATACTACTAGCGGTACCGGAGAAGAACAAGTGAAGAAATCTTACTATGGTGAGCAGCCGTCCGCGGCGAAGCGTAAGACAACTTCTCCGCTGGCGATCGGTGCAGACTCACCACACGCACGTCACGTTGCAGGGCTTCGGCCGAGGTTCCAGATTTTCTCGGCTTTTGCCCCGAGATACCAGAAGCTGATCCCCAATAGAGCGAAGAAGATGGCCTTGTGGATGGAATTCCAGAAGAATTCAAAGAAGCGCGTGTAGAGATTGATGAAGAGAAAGGTCAGGCCAAATCCCTTGGTGATGCCATTGTCATACTTCAATCCATGGTAGATGGCCCCGCAGGCTACCAACCCGAACAAGATCGACCAGTGAAACAGTTCGATCTGTTTCGCTCGTTCCCACGCCTGCATGTCACCATAATTTCCAAAGATCGACATAATCCAAAGCGCAATGAAGAGATACAGTAGTCCCATCGTCAGCGTGCTGCGGTAGAATCGTTGCGACTTCGGATGCGTTTCGAGGGTAAACGCGGCGGCGGTGAGGATCCCGCCAAACAGCACGAAGCGCAATGGGAAGTTCATGCTGAGATAATAGGCTCCCCATCCGGACATATAGCCGGTTTCTGTCCCCATCCAACTCCCTAGCGAAGCGAGGGCAAACACCCAGATGAGATTCGATTCCACCGCTATGCCAAGCATGCCATAGACGAGAAAGGACAGCAGTAGCAGGATCGAGAAATGCCCACTCCCCGTATCCAGTGCCATGCCCAACTGATAAATGGCGCCTGCTGTGGCCAGGACACCTAAGAAGAGAATTGCTTCATTGCGATACACCTGCGCCGGATCCAACGCCCGTCGGTGCACGCCCCACCAATAGAGACCCGCCGCCAGGAGGGACAGCCCCACGCATTTCGCGCCGGCAGGTGCGTCGAAAAGTCGCTCGAGCAAGTTGACCAGCCATTGATCGGACAGTGCCGCACTGACCGACGACACGATTGAAAAGAGGGCGATCCAGAACGAATACTTCGCGAGCCGCCGCCAATCGAAAGGTTGCACAATGATCGTACCAGTCAGTTGAGTCGCCTGCGCGTCGGCGAGCAGGCCGTCGCGCTTCCATTGCTCGATTGATTCGCGGAGGAACGCGGCCTGTTTCCGTGGAAGTTTCATCGTCACCTCACAGAAGAAGAGCCCATTCAGTGCGTAAGCGGTCGCAAAAATGAAGACTGTAGAATAAATAGGCAGGAAGAATGGCGCACAGGCTACGTGCCTGAGACAAGAGTGTCAATACTCAGGCCCGCAATCGATACGCGCCGTATCCGTATGGTGTGTCAAGGAAGCTGCAGGCCGATCGCGAACGTGGCCGCATAGCCGTCGTCCACTAGGGTCGGAGCCAGCATGAGTTGATCGCCACCACGCCGGAAGATGCGATCGTCCTGGTTCCGCGCGGTGCGCTTTCCCTTCGTTGCGTAGGGTGCATCGGCGTAGACGCGGTTCGACAGCCCGTCGTCGAAATACATCTGTGACGTGAATTCGAAGCTCCGCCCGGCCTGAGCCGCCGTGCGAACCTTGACGTGAATGTGCACGGTCCGGCCCTCATACCAGCCGGGGTAAATAGTGAGAAACTTGACCTCGCCGTGCGCGTCGGTGATCTGGTAGCCGCGGAAGAACTTCTGGCCGATGGTGTTGAAAGCCGGATCCTTCACGTCCGAGTAGACGCCCAGCGCATCGCAGTGCCAGATGTCCACCTGAGCGCCCGGCAGCGGCAGACAGTCTCCGGCGCTGAGGCGCGAGATCGCGAGCGTCAAAGCCAGCGGCGTACCGGGCCTGACCCGTCCGTCGGCCGGATCCGACCGAATGTCGGACCGATTCAAGCGCTCGTCGACGAAATACGGACCTTCGGTTTGCTCTGGTCGGACCACACAGGAAGGTCTAGATAAGCCTGCCAGAGCCCGCCTCGGGATCAGAGTTCCGGCCAAAAGCCAGGCCGCACCAGTGGCACCGAGAAATGCCACAACTTCACGGCGGGAAAGGAGACGCCCTGCAGGTCGGTCTTCATGCGTCATTGGTGTTCTCCTTCTTTCAAGCGCGCCAGCGGTAGCTCCCGGAGCGCGAGCATAGCAGACGTCGTACCACTCAATCAGCAGCAGCACGGATGTCCATCATACCGCTGAAGCCGGTTGAGGAGCTATTCGATTGTACGGACAAAGTTGGGACGCTGCGGGCCGCGAAACGGCGCCGAAGCATTTCTTCCCCTGGCGATGTATGATTGCACGTTCCGACACTCAATCTTTCAAATCATGGACGGCGGTGATGAACAATATCGTGATGCCTGCGGTGACGAACAATCAGGTTGTGGCGGAGCATCATAAGGAGCGATGGTGAGGATCAATCGGGTCAAGTGGACTTCTCACATGTGAGGTGATCTATGATGCCTGGAAGAAAACGGACGCTCATCGCCCGCGTTTTAGCAGGAGCCGGCTGCATCTGTGGCGTATTGGGTTTCACGCTGCCGCCGACCGCTCAGATGGCTGGACCACCAGATTTCAATTGGTTTGCCGCCGGAACCGTGCTGATCCTGTTTGCTGTCTACTTATTAGTGGACGGTGCGGTAGCATTCGAAAAGGCTCGCACGTAAGAAGACAGAACCGGCAATCAGAAAAGACTTTCGTTCCATTGTCGTCTTCGTAACACGAAGCCAGTGAACCCCTAAACCAGGGAAATCTTTCGGCTGGAATGCTGAACCAAATAATTGGGAAGATGCGCTTGTTGAAAAAGGTCATCTTCGACGACAGCCGCCGCCGCGCAGTCCGGAGCTGATTTCTTCCAACCCAGGAGTCCATCCGTCTAGTGCTGACCATACCTGAAGTCTAGAGAGCCTTCGCGGAATCGTCAAACCAAGGCAGATTGCTCGATCCCTTGGCTATTGACTATAGATTTTGGAGAGAGTCAGAATAATGCATGGGCGGACAACACCAGACAGTCCTTTTTCGAAGTCCTACCGATCAAAGGCCGACTCGGTCCTTGCCAATCATGTGTTCTCGGTATCGGCATGGGTTCGACCCGCCGTCTCAGGCTTAAGTACTGCACCACGTCGAACCGCACGACGTCGCGTCCTAGTCACAATCCAACGAGAACGCAGGACCCATTCCACGTGCCGGTCTTCATGGTGCTGAGGTGCCCCTCCCAAGCGAGAGGCACATACGTATCACCACGAAGGACCTAAACGTCAAGGAGGCGCTCCATGCACTATCAATTTTATTTCCGGCGCAAGCCAATCAAACGAGTCCGCGTGATGCCTACTGACCTGTCGTCGAAATATCCCGACTCGCTTCGGCCATCTTTCTTGCTCGTATGGTGCTGGAGAATCCTTCTGGCTGCCGAGAATACCGGTCTCGCCCTAGCCACATGGTGGCGCCGGCAGATTCAGATGGGGCAACAGATTATCAATGACCAGTCGCAATGCCTGACGATTCGGGCACGAACAGGACGATACAGAGAGGTGCTGAGAGGATGGTTCTCACGGCCCTTTAGGAGCGGTTGGTATGGTCTTATTAACCTCGGAAATTCCAATCCGGCAACGGGCATGATGCCCTCTCGGCTCAGTTTGCTGCGGGTGGTTGCCCGGCAGTCCTCAGGAAACCCTCCAGCGTCGCAACTTAAGATGCACTCGACTGATCGACGCTCTCTGCGTCTATCGTCGCCATGGGAACGAGACCTCGGTCATGAACTAGTCGAAGGACATGCCAGACTAGTGGAAGAACTTCTCGCGGATAAAGAGGAGCTCACGCGCGTGGCGACGAGGCTATTCCGCCTGCAACGCCTCATCCGCGTTCAGGAGCAGCTCCTTGCAGAGATGGCCCATACGGATGAAAACCCGACGGAGAGCAGCAAGGTTCATGCAGTGACCGCCGGCAACCTTGCCGGCATTGGCAGACCATCCGGCCGGGGAAAGGTGAGAAACGTATACCTCTTTGGCGGGACGAAAAGGTTTCCACGAAGCCGTGAGCCTCAAAAAAACGGGGCCTGATGGAATTGAGGACCATTGCCTTCTGATCAGGAGTCCGCCTGATCCCCGGAAGAGGACCGCGGTCCAAACTCTGCCGCGTGCCGCACACCCAGAGGCTAGCCTTTGGCGGAGTGACGCGAGCGGAAGACCAGCAAGATAATGACGGAGAGTACGGCTGCGAACGGTCCAAAGACAAAGGCTCCGGTCATCGCTGCCTCCACTGACTGGTCATGGGTGTTGGAGGAGACGGCTTCGATGAGTACCATCCCCCCAAAGAGTCCGACAAGGTATCCACTTATGGCCGCCAGTATGGAGAGCCCGAATGTCTTCATGGGCGTGGAGTTACTCTAATCGGTAAGTTCCCAATCCGGATTCCATGCCACCTCCCACAGATGCCCATCAGGGTCCTGAAACGAGCCACTGTAGCCACCCCCAGAAAGCATCGTGCGGCGGGTCGGTGATGATCGCGCCCGCCTTGTATACCTGTGCCATGACCGCATCCACTTCGGCCTTGCTCGCGACATTGTGGCCGAGCGCGAATTCAGTGGCGCTTCGAGGCCCCAACGGAACCTTGGCCTCATGGGCGATGTCTTTGCGAGGCCAAATGGCCAGTTTCAAGCCATGTTGGAGATCGAAAAATGCAACAGCGCCATGTTCGAACTCCGTGCCAACGATTCCCCGAGTCGGCAGACCGAGCTCCATCCCGATAAAACCTTAGCGCTCGCTCCAAATCGTCGACACCAAGAGTAATGACCGTGATCCGTGGCTTCATAGTCGTATAAAAACTCCGCGCTGACGCACGAAGACCAAGAAGTCTGAGAGAGGCTACGTTTCAGAGAGGAAGGTGTCAACTTCCGGTAGTTGGGACGCCGGGCGCCACCAAACGGGAGCCTGGCACTTTTCCCTCCGCCACCGTGGAGTTTCCGATGTCAGCACGATTGATCCCCCACTGCGCGCGTCCAACGAGGGCCTTCTGAGACCGCGCGTTGCGCGAGCACAGGGGAGGATCAACCAGGCCGCCGACTTCGCTATTGACAGACGCTCCTTCTCTCCGTAGGCTCTCGGCGCATTCTCGCTGAGGCACGCTCGCTCGATCCATTCGGCCGTTTTAGTGCCGCAGTCAATACTGATTCCTTATGACCACTCTTCAACATCGATGGCCTGTCGCTGCATTGTTCATCATGGCCTGTCTGAGTTCCGGCTGCCCCCGGGTGTTGCACCTGGACTATCAGCCCTCCAATTCGTTGAAGGGGACTGGGCCGGTACAAGTTGCGCCGTTCCTCTATGCAGGCAATCCGACCGGGCTGGTGAAGCAGAATGAGTTGGAGTCGAGTTCCCGTCACGTCGAGGCCCTGTATCTGTCAGAGGACATCGGAGAATTTTTCACAAATGCGGTCAGGAAGGAGCTGGCATTTTCGGGCTATAACATGCAGTCCGGCGAGGCGCGGATCGTGTCAGGCACGATCGAGCATTTCTTTCTCGAATACGTTGGACAGGCCGAGCAGCGTTTCGAAATTCTGGCAACATTCAATGTTAATCGAATGGACGCCGCGGTCTTTACCTCGTCTTGCCGGTCCAACTTGCAACAAGTGAGGGATTGGATGAAGAGCGGCTTGCTCATCGAGCGAGGTATCAAGGACTGCATCGAGCAGTTCATGAAAAGTGCGCAGGCAGCCGGCGCCCTGTGAACGGCTGGATGCGGCATTGACGGAATCCGGCACGCGCGTCGATCTCGGCGTGCAGGCCGGCCATTCGAATGTAGGAGACACATTCATATGCAATGGTTCACTGAAACTTGGCTGACCTGGCGTAGTTGCACGATTCTGCTCTTGGCCTTATGCGTTGCCGTCGGGTGCAGTGCAGTGCCAAAGAAATATCTGCGCGCGACGGACCGCAACGTGACGCTCACCACAGTTGTCGCCGCTCCCGACCTCTACCAGAACAGGCTCGTCATCCTCGGCGGCGTCATCCTGGAGGAGGAGATGCGGGACGGACGCTTATGGTTGCATGCGAAGAATCGACCGCTCGATCAGGATTACCGGCCGCAGCTCCCTCCCAGCGTGGATGATCCTGAAGGCGGGTGGTATTGGGTCATCGTCGGGAACCATCAGAGCTTTCCGCCCTCGTACCACCATTGGGCCGACATGACTGTTGTCGGGCGCATCACTGGATTGACGCCGGGGAAAGAACCGATGCTTTCCCTGATCTATGTGCGTGGGTGGGGTCTTCAGTCCGGCCATGACGCGGTCTGGGAAGACACCATTGATGCCAATTATGCCCCTTCGATCCCAGCCGGTGCCATGGGGGATATGCAACGCCCCTAGCGTGGGGGGCGCAGGTATGCCGTTCGCAATCCCTCGCGTACGGCCGATGCGGGTACGGCTGATGCGACAAGCTCAGCAGGCCTGCCTAGTCAGACCGGCCATATGCATTGGCCGGCTCGCCGAAGAGACGCTGCATCGACCCTCCGCCGTTCCTGGACACTTCGTACCGTTCCTCTGTTTCCCCATAAAATCTGATCCTGCGTAAGGTGTTGTATACGGCCACGACAGATCTCGATATCGGGCTGGAGCCAATTCGGCCATCAATCTGTTCAATGGGCCATCGGGAACCTTGACGTGAGGATAGAGGGGACACTAAACTTACAAAATACTGGTATTTATGGAGGGGCTCCTATGGCTGAGCTACGGGTGATTAATAGTGGGAAGAAGGCACCGACATTGCAGAATCCGGCTGGGTTGACCACTCAGCTGGTGGCCGGGTTGGAAAAGATCGGCCTTGCGATGAAAAGCCGGACATGGCGACGAGAAGGTCGGGCAGGTCTTGGCCCGTTACAACGGCAGGTCCTCACTCTCCTTCGGTCCAAGCCCGGGCAACGCGCGAAAGTCTCTACGGTGGCGAACGAGTTGGCAGTCAGGCTTCCGACTGCGTCAGAAGTCATCGCTACGCTCGAACGGAAGCAGTTGATCCGACGGCGTCGCGATACGGGGGATGGCCGGGTCGTGATGGCCTACTTGACGGCAAAAGGAAATCGGTCCTGCGGGCCCACCTCCACAATGCCCGATCGGCTGGCGACGGCGACGGAAGGGATCTCAGCAGCAGAGCAGGTCGTCCTTCTCACGTCCCTCGTCAAGGTCATTCGTAGTCTCCAAGAACAGGGCGAGATTTCTGTCGCGAGGATGTGTGTGTCCTGCCGTTACTTTCGCCCCAATCAACACGATAACGCCGATCGGCCGCATCACTGCGACTATGTGAACGCTCCGTTCGGTGATCGTTCGCTCCGCCTAGATTGCCACGAGTACGAACCGGCTTCGACCGCACAGGTCAATGAGGCCTGGGCAAACTTCACGAGTTCACGTATAGCCTAGAGTCCGTTGCGCCGGCTGGTCAGGTGGGATTTGGCAACCATTCCCTTCAAGAAAGGCTCGACCCGCTTACCGGAGCATGACTGGCTCGGGCCTGAATCCCACATGCCGAATCTGAGTCGGGAACTCCGCCGTCGTGAACCGAGGGGAAGCAGCTTCTCTTCCGGTTTGGCACTGGGCGTAATGTTTGCGGTGGGTGTGGCAGTTGGATGTCTTGCTGTGCGCCTGTTAGACCGACAATCTCAAATCTCCTAGCCTCAATCTTCTTCAGCGCAGTCATTTTCGATATAAGAGGCGATCGGCCTCGATCTGCGTGAATAGATCATCCAGCGCGGCTTGAACCGCTTCTGCAATGGGGGTCTGATCCGAAGCCGTGACCCACCGAACGCTCGACCCTACCGTTTCTTTTTCCACCAGATAGGATTTGATCGGCGGCTTCTCCGACGGACCAAGGGCGGATTCCAGGTGCAGCTTATAATAGTAGTTCCCGCGGGATCGCATGGTCAGCCAGGTACTGATGGTTAAGGTGAGATCGGCCGGTTTGTCGCCTACCGAGGCGAAGGTCTGCCGCGATTGGATGTACTCGATCGCGGCGGAACGAAGATCCTTTGCCGGCCACTCAAGCATATCAATGCCGGGCATGTGATCTGCTCCTTCCAGTGCGAGGAACGGCACGACTACCTGTAAGGATTGAGGGATGGTGTCCGCCGAAACGGCTGAGGGTGCAGGGGCAACATGAATCCGGTGGACACAACCCCAACTGAGCAACAAGAGCCCGCTAAGAAATATTTGAGAGGATTGGCGAAGGAGACCGTCGCCGTTCACGGATTCGTTGATGTCGGGGTGGGCGGATTGAGCATGTCCAGGTCCTTCAAGGCACGCAGGGCCTGCTCGCGGTAAGGTCGGTCTGTGGGATTTGTGTAGGTGTCGATCACGCGTTGATAGGTGGCGCGGGCTTGGGGGTATTGGCGTTTGATGGTGAAGTATTGTCCCAACGCGAGCCAGTTTGTGGCTGCGGCTTCATTGGCGGTTTTCATCAAGGCAAACTCCCGTTCGACCGACGTGGTGCCTTGCTGGCCGGCGCGTTTTCGGACCGTGTCTCCCATTTGGCTCGCCATCGCTTCAATCTGTTCATTGTCCCGGATCGCGGATTCCACGCGGTTGGCCTTCAAGTTGTCATAGAATGCGTCGGCATGGTCCTTAATCAAGTTCGCCCGCTCCTGGTAGGTATCGTGGGCGCAACTCAGTGTCAGGCCACAGGCAACGAACACCATTGACGTATACGCCGCTAGTCGTGGTCTAGTCATCAATTGTGCTCCCAGGTCCCTACCATGCGAGGATCCAATGCGCTCGATATCTTACATCCTACCGAATTCGAATTGGAAACGCGATCGGGTGCCGTGAGGGCTCCTGCGTCCTCTAGTGACACATGAGTCTGAAGTATGGTAAGAATTCCGGTCATTTTACGGCTTCTGTTTCGTCCCCATCGTCTAGCCTGGCCTAGGACATTGCCCTTTCAAGGCAGTAACACGGGTTCAAATCCCGTTGGGGACACCACACAAGGGGTAGCAAGCTGACTTGGTAAGAGTCGCAGGTAAGATCCTCTTCCAGTCACTTTGTAGCCTTTTCGTCCGTTCTCCTCGAATGGCTCACACATCAACGGTTCTTCGAGAAGTTTCCTTAACATCTGACGAGCTTGAGCCGGATGGCGACCAAGAAGATTCTTTGTATCTTTCACACGATCTTGGAGGTCTCGTTTTATTCGCACTTCATCAATCTCCACAATCCCTGCGGGCCTCATGAGATGAGACAGTTCTTCAATCAATTGTTTTTTTCGCTTTTCTTCTGCCCTCAGTTTAGCCAGAAGGGGGTCCATATTCTCTCCTCTGGCTATCGCATCCACCAAGTTGCTTTCATACGCCTCAATCAGCGATAGCTCGCGTTCGACCAGAGACTTTCGACTAAGTCGAGTCTCGTCCCCTGCACGAATGCGAGCAAGCGCCTTTTCAATCGCGACTTCGACCAATCTTTCATCTAGAGCCTCACTCATTGCCTGCAGAAGGATGGTATCCAAGGCATCTTGTTCGATCCTCAGGGCATTCTTGCAGATTGATGCGCCTCGTTTTCGATGGTAAGCACAGCCGTAAGTCCGGCGCTTTTCCCCACTGTCCCTACCACTAGCATCGATCGGACCACCACAACTGCGGCAACGAGCCAAACCACTCAGCAAATATGGTGAGTCGAAATCCCGCATCGCGGGACGACCCAGGAGTTGACCCTTCGCATCTGCCGATGACCTTCGCACAAATACGTTCTGAACCTGCTTAAGCCGAGCGGTCACCCGCTGCCACAGCTCGTCAGAGATAATGCGAAGATCAGGGGCATCGAGCTTTATTAATTCACCACTTTCTCTACGGCGTCGTCGTTTGGTCCCGCCGCGCTCGATCTTCTGATACTCGTTCCAGACGATTTCGCCCCTATAGAGTGGCCGATAGAGCATCTCTCGAATCGCGGACGGCGCCCAGCCTGCCTTGCCCCTCGGAGACGGTACGCCTTCAGCATTGAGTGTCTTCGCAATACGGGTCAGGCCAATCTTCGAGGCATACATTTCAAACACCCGACGAATCGTGGCCGCTTGCTCCTGATTAATGACTCGAACCACATGCAGTCGCTGGCCGTCCGCTGTAACTATTTCGCGATTGTCATAACCATAGACACGGCCGCCTGTGACATGCCCTGCTTTGGCCTTGCGAAGGAGGGCGTCATAGGTACGCTGCTTAGCGCGCTCTCTCTCCACTTCTGCAGCAAAGTTGGTCAGTGAGAGCATGACTTTTTCCAGCGCGCTGTCCAATGTGCGCTCACGGTCTTCTAAATAGAAAAACACTCGAACTCCAGCATCGGTAATCTGCTTGAGCGCGTAGGCTGTCTCGATCTGCTCACGGCCAAGGCGAGACTCTTCAGACATGATAAGAACATCGAATGCTGGCCTAGGTTTAAGCGCATTCATCAGTCTCAGGAAGCCCGGCCGTTTTACAAACTCAGCACCGGAAATACCATCATCTACGAAGATGTATTCCTCTGCGACCTCCAGCCCTTGCGCTCGGCATAAACCTTCGCGTGGTCGATCTGCCGAGTGACGGATTTTTCCTCATCGACTCCGGTTTGTTCCGTGGATTTCCTGGCGTAGATGCAGCGATTATCACAGAACTCCTTTCAGTCAAAGGTTTGGCAAATACTCGATCCATCTATCTGTAGAGGAAATCTTATGTCAATCAGATTTTACGGTCAG
>CAVSOJ010000001.1:0-580767 GCA_963729585.1 Nitrospirota bacterium | reverse complement strand
GTTTCGTGTCCAGCTTGTTACTGCCAGAACTCTTTCTTTGTCGCTGTTTCCTTGAGGGAAGAGAGCACGGATCCATTCGGCACTGTTTCTCCGTTCTCGAAGATAAAGAAATTGTGTAGCCCACCTGTTTTCCAAATGGCGAATACCCACAATGCAGACAAAACTGTCCCTAGCCCACCAATGCCTAGGAGAATTGCAAGTGATAGGTCCATGGGGCACCTCCCTATTTTGCGTGGCCTGATCGATCTGTCACTCACAATATAAGACGGAATATGTCAAAATGGGCTCAAGAGAGGCGGTCCTTCCATCAAGACGGCGTTAAAATCCACTGTGATCCATCTGAATTGCAGAGCTGGAAGATTATTTCCTCTATAAAGGGAGCATGAGTAACCAAAGGCCTGACCCGGATGCATTACTCAAACGCGTGCAGGCTGAAGAGGCCGAGCAGACGCGCGGCAAGCTCAAAGTATTTTTCGGTGCCACGGCCGGTGTGGGGAAAACTTATGCCATGCTCGGAGCGGCGCACGAGCAACAAAATGACGGTGTGGACGTCATCATCGGGTGGGTCGAAACGCACGGTCGTGCGGAAACAGAAGCCTTGCTGGAAGGGCTGAGGACTCTGCCGCCACGCGTGGTCGAGCATCGCGGAACGACATTGCGGGAATTCGATCTTGACGCAGCGCTCGTCCGTCGTCCTCAGCTCATTCTCATGGACGAACTGGCCCACACCAATGCCCCCGGTTCTCGGCATCCAAAACGATGGCAGGACGTGAAGGAACTCTTGAAGGCTGGCATCAACGTCTATACGACCGTCAACGTGCAGCACCTGGAGTGCCTGAACGATGTGGTGGCTCAGATCACTGGAGTACGGGTGAGCGAGACGGTGCCGGACTCGGTGCTCGAACAGGCCGATGATGTCGAGCTGATCGACCTTCCCCCCGACGACCTTCTGCAACGTCTGAAAGACGGCAAGGTCTACATGCCGGAGCAAGCGCAACATGCCATCCAGAATTTCTTCCGCAAGGGGAATCTGATCGCGTTGCGCGAATTAGCTCTCCGGCGGACAGCCGAGCGGGTCGACCAGCAGATGGAGGTGTACCGCCGCGACCATGCAGTGGTCCGTACGTGGCCTGCCGCCGAAACCATCATGGTCTGTGTGAACATGAAGCCTCGGGGACCTCGTTTGGTGAGGGCTGCCAGAACGATGGCGACGGGTCTCCATGCGAAATGGATGGCCGTGTACGTTCAAACGCCCAGACATCTGCGCATGCCTCAAGCCGACCGTGATCGGGCGAACCAGACACTTCGGCTCGCTGAGCTGCTTGGCGCCGAGACGGTGGTGCTGAGCGGAGCCAATGTCGCGCAGGAACTGTTGTCCTACGCCCGCAGGAGAAATGTGGCGAAGATCATCGTTGGAAAGCCGGTTCGTGCCAGGTGGAAGGAGTGGGTGTTCGGTTCGGTGGTGGCTGAGCTCGTGCAACAGAGCGGAGAAACGGACATTTATGTGATCACGGGCGAGGCCGGTGAAAGCCGCCAGTTGGCGACGCAGGCTGTGAAGCGGAGCAGTGAGTGGTCATCCTACGGACTGGGTGTTGTGGGAGTAGGCCTGTCCACGGGCGTGGCGTGGCTCATGTTCCCGTACTTCGGACTGGCCAATCTCATCATGATGTACTTGATGGGAGTCGTGCTCGTGGCGACCCGGTATGGGCGAGGACCGTCTGTCCTCGCATCAGTCTTGAGTGTCGCCGCGTTCGACTTTTTCTTTGTCCCCCCTTATTTGTCCTTCGCCGTGTCGGACATTCAATACCTCCTCACGTTTGCGGTCATGTTAGTCGTTGCCCTTACGATCAGCGGACTGGCTGTCCGTACCAAGCAACAGGCTGAGCTGGCTCGTCATCAGGAACGGCGTACCGCGGTCCTCTATGCGTTGAGCCGTGAGCTGGCCACCCACCGTGGGCTGGCCACCCTCACACAATTGGCCGTGCAGCACGTTCGAGAGGTGTTCGATAGCCAGGCGGCCATTTTTGTGGCGGATCTCAACAAGCGTCTGGTCCTTCAACGGGGCGAGCAATTGTTCTTCGAATTCGATCCAAAAGAATCGGGAGTGGCGCAATGGGTCCTCGAGCATGGCGAGCGGGCCGGCCTGGGCAGCGATACATTGCCAGGCGCCAGTGCGTTGTATCTCCCATTGGTTGGATCAAAGGGTCCTATCGGCGTGTTGGCGGTTCGTCCCACTCTCGCGACGCGTTTCCTGGATCTGGAGCAACTGCATCTCTTGGAAGTTCTCGCAAATCAGATCGCCCTCGCGCTGGAGCGAGCGCGCCTGGCAGAAGAGGCGCAGCAGGCCCGCGTTTCGGTGGAGACGGAACGGATGCGCAACGCCATCCTCAGTTCCGTTTCCCACGACCTCCGGACTCCCCTGGCGACGATTACCGGAGCCGCCAGCGGCCTCCTCGAAGAGAAAGACCAGCTTGGCCCCGCAGCGCGGCATGAGTTGGCGAAGTCTATCTATGATGAAGCACATCGCCTGGATCGGCTGGTGCGAAATTTATTGGACATCACGAGGTTAGAGTCAGGCGCAGTCCGGTTGCAAAAAGAATGGCACCCGTTCGAAGAGATCGTCGGAGCGGCATTGACTCGTTTGGAGAGTCGGTTGAACGGACATCAAGTACGTACCACGTTCCATCCAGACCTGCCACTCGTGCTCTTGGATGGTGTATTGATGGAACAAGTCTTGATCAACCTGATCGAGAATGCCCTGAAGTATGCGCCTCCTTCCACGGCCATCGAGCTGTCTGCAACGGTCTCTGATCACCAACTGTTTTTTGAGATCGCCGATCGAGGGCCCGGGATTCCACCCGGCGATGAACAGCGCATCTTCGATAAGTTCTATCGGGCCGGTCCGGCCCGTGAGGGGGGAGTGGGTCTCGGCTTGACCATCTGCCGCGGAATCATCGAGGCTCATGGCGGGCGGATTTGGGTTGAAAAGCGTCCGGGTGGCGGCGCCCTGTTCCGGTTCACTCTTCCGATCGAGCAGGCTCAGCCGACGATCGAGCCGGAAAAGGCCGAACGCCATCCGGTTGTGTGAGAGGATGGAAGGATCCTGAACTGTCATGGCAACTCACGAGGCGACCGTCCTCCTTATCGAAGATGAAGCGGAGATCCGGCGATTTCTTCGGACCTCCTTGCCAGCCCACGGCTACCGGCTCTATGAAGCGACCACTGCCACGGATGGGCTTGCGCAGGCGAAGGCGAGAAATCCTGACATCATCCTGCTCGATCTGGGTCTTCCCGATGTGGACGGAACCGAGGTTATTCGGCAAGTCCGCGAGTGGTCCACCACCCCGATCCTCGTGCTGTCGGCGCGCGAGCAGGAACAGGCGAAGGTCGCCGCGCTCGACTTGGGCGCCGACGATTATGTCACCAAGCCGTTCGGAGTCAACGAGTTGCTCGCGCGGATGCGTGCCGCACTTCGCCATGTCACCGGACCGCCGGGAGAACCGGCTGAGCCGGTGTTTACCCTCGGCGACATTCAGGTAGACCTCGGCCGGCGGCAGGTGCTTGTCTCGGGGAAGGAAACGCATCTTACGCCGATTGAATACAAGCTGCTTACGACATTGATCCGGTATGCAGGCAAGGTGATGACTCACCGTCAGCTCCTGAAAGAGGTATGGGGTCCGCTGCACGTGGAGGAAGGGCACTATCTGCGAGTGTACATGCGCCAGTTGAGAAACAAACTGGAGAAAAACCCGGCCCATCCACGCTATCTGGTGACGGAGTTGGGAGTGGGGTATCGACTTCGGACGGAATGACCTCACCGCCGATCTTCTCTTACGACTTCTTACATGAACAAGCCACACATGCAGAAGTCGTTATCGCCTGCGTCAGCGTCCGCTATGGGTCCTCGCGAAATCATCTCGCAGTTTTTCCATTAGCAGGGTGAGTGCTTGTCGGCGTGCCGCGGTAACCCCCTCTCGATCCTCCACTCGTGCGGCGGGACCGATTATCTTCGACAATCCCTGCGCCTCTTCCCCAAACAGCTTGGTGTCTCCACGGACAGCCAACAATGAGCCTCGTACGAGACAGAGCGCATCGCTTTGAGTGCCGTTTGCGAAGAAGGCGCCCAGGATCGTCCAGTACAACAAAGGGGCTTTGTAGTTGTTGTAGCGGTCGACAGCTGCTGCACCGTCCACGATGAGCAAGATGTCGGCGCCGTATCGAGCGGCAGACTCGCGCAACTGTGCCAGTGTGTTCCCCTTGATCGAAGAGTTCTGAATGAAGGAAGCGCCGCTGATGAGGCCGTCGCGTTGCAACCCATTTGCCCAGGCCAGCAGGGACTCCCGATCAGCATCAGTCCAGTCGAACTCATGACGAAGGAACCCGGTTGGTATCATATACAGTCCCAACTTCGGGATGCCTTGTCTGGTCGAACTGTTCGTCTTCGATTCTGATGATGGAGCACCGGCGAATCGAGCCTCTTCGTCTTGCAACGTCTGTCGGAGCACATCCGGATGCAACCCTTGGCTGCTTGCGCAGGCAGATAGGAAGGACAAGAGCGCGAGTACTATATAGGCGACTGGATTCATGCCGGTGATGCATTGACATGGACGTGTGAAAGTTCTTCAAGCGCGAGGATCAACGCATGGGTTCCACTCCGGCCATGCCCGAGCGTTTGGACGGTCTGGTAGAGCTGGTGCACCAAGGTGAGACCGGGCAGTACGAGGCCCGTACGTTTCGACTCCTCCAGCGCGATGCCCATATCTTTGACGAAATGCTCGACGAAAAATCCCGGGTCGAAGTTTCGTTGAAGAATACGGGGAGCGAGATGGTCCAAGGTCCAGCAGGCTGCGGCTCCGCCACGGATGGAGTCCAGCATCCGGTTCAGATCGAGCCCTGCCTTGTAGCCGTAGAGCAAACTCTCGCAGACACCGATCATCGTGCCGGCGATCACGATCTGGTTGCAGAGTTTCGCCTGTTGCCCACTGCCTGGCCCTCCCTGATGCACAACCTTCTTTCCCAATAGCTCGAAGAGCGGCATCACGGTTTGCACTGCGTCGCGGTCGCCTCCCACCATGATAGAGAGGGCGGCGTTGCGCGCGCCGATATCGCCGCCGGATACCGGGGCATCAACCGCAGATAGACCCTTGGCCATCGCACGTTCGGCAATCTCGCGGCTGAGCGCCGGGTCCGTGGTCGTCATATCGATGAGCACCATGCCGGGCTGTGCACCAGCCAGGATTCCAGTCTCGCCGAAATAGACCGCACGCACATCCTGAGGAAAGCCCACTAACGTGAAGAGCAGATCGGAATCATTCGCGACGTTCCGTGGGTTCTCGGCCCATGTCGCGCCGAGGTCGAGTAGCGGTGTGGCTTTGGCTTTCGTGCGGCTGTGCAGAGTTACGCGATATCCGGCTCGCAACAGATGGCCACACATCGACGACCCCATCACACCGGCGCCGATCCAGCCGATTCTGGTCCTTCCTGGAGCGACTCTGTATAGAGCCCTCGTCATTGGGGCCTTGCCTCGTCGAGTAGTGGGATAATCTGATCAGCCACGGCCTGCACCACACCCTCTCGTTCTCCTATCACCTTGAGCCCCTGGAAACTGAGATAGTATCCACCATGGCTCGGCGCTTGGACGGTCGCGTGGAGCTCGATGCGTGCGCCCTCCTCCACATCGGGATCTTTGACCAGGGGGATGCCGCATCGGCCAAACGAAGCGACGTTGATCGAGGCGGTCTCGTCTTCCAAATAAAACAGGTAGGCGCCATAACAGGTGGTGCCGGCCGGCATAGTATAGGGGTCGAGTGGCTGCACGTTCCGAACGGTTCCTTGCAGCGTCACCTGCCGGAGGTGGAAACGAGCAGGTTCGTCCAGGATCTCTCTCACGGTGATGGGATCAGCGGCTAGGGCAAGAGAAGGCTGTGCAGCCCAGACGAGCCAGAGACCGATGAAGATGGAAACCGGTTGCATGTGTCTGCGGAGCCAGTCAACTGTCATAAGCGGTGCCATTCTACCATTCTTGTCGTCATGGTTCGCGCATACCGATTTGCATTCTATAGATTGGAAGGTCCCTTTCGTAGAAAATGTACAGTCGGTATAATCCGCGGTTGCTCTCAGGAGGAACGACAATGATCGTGAATGAACGGCAGCTGGCCACCTATGTGACAGATACCCGCCGACGGTTTGAAGAACTGCTCGGCCAGATGGTGGAGATTCCTTCGATTAGCATGGATCCGTCTAAGGCCTCCGATATCCGGCGCATGGCGGACTTCGCCCGGCAGGTCCTCACTGATCTGGGTGCCGAGGCCAAGATTGTGGAGACAGGAGGGTATCCAATCGTGTCCGGCGGATGGATCACCGGAGCTCAGCATCCGACGGTCACCATCTATAACCATATGGATGTGCAACCGGCGCAGGAGCCCGAATGGAAGCAGGCACCCTTTGCGTTCAAGAACGAGAACGGACTGTATCACGGCCGTGGCGCAACGGATGACAAGGGTCCGGCGCTGTCGGCCTTGTTCGGCGCGCGGTACGCGATCGAGCAGGGCTTCCCGATCAACGTCCGGTTTCTCTGGGAACTGGAAGAGGAAATCGGCAGCCCGCATTTTTCCGCAGGACTGAAGAATCGTGAAGCCATCCCATGCCCCGATTCCGTGGTCGTGTCGGATACCATCTGGATTGCAAAAGGAAAGCCCGCCATGCCCTATGGCCTGCGTGGTCTGCTGGGCGCGCGTCTCACGTTGCGCACTGGAACGAAAGATGCCCATTCCGGTGTGACCGGAGGTGCCGCGCGTAATCCTCTCGCGGAATTGATGGAGGTGGCGCAAGCCTGCGTCGATGCCAAGACCGGCAAAGTGAAGATTTCCGGGTTCTATCAGGATGTGGTCGAACCGACCAAAGCGGAGATCAAGAGTTTCCTTGCGTCAGGTTTTCAAGTGAAGAGCTTCAAGCAGGCCTATGGCTTTCAGACGCTGCGCACGCAGGATCCGGCCGAGATCATGCGCCGGATCTGGGCCGCGCCGACGTTTGAGGTGCATGGCCTGACCGGCGGCTATCACGGGCCTGGGGTGAAGACGATCGTGCCAGGCCATGGCGAACTCAAAGTGAGTATGCGGTTGGTGCCGAATCAAACTCCAGAAAAGGCCTTTGCGTTGCTCAAGCACCACGTGGCCAAGATCAACCCGAACGTGAAGGTAGAGCGGGAAGGAATGCTTCAGCCGTTCAAAGGATTGTTTGAGGGCCCCTATGTCGAAGCGGTAAAGCGGGCAGCGAAAGCCGGGTTTGGAAAAGAACCGGCGTTCATCCGCGAAGGCGGATCGATCGGCGCTGTGGTCACCATGCAAAAAGCCTGGAAAGTGCCGATCCTGTTCATGGGACTGAGCCTGCCCGAGCATGGGTACCATGCGCCGAACGAATACTTCGACTGGGGCCAAGCCTCAGGCGGGATGAAGGCCTTCGCGCATTATTTTGCAGAGTTGGCCACAATGGGTAGGAACTAAAGCAGATCTATTGGGAGTCGAATCTCCATCGTCCACGCCGGTCAGGAAGTTTGAGCGCGGTGGCGAGGTGATCGAGAAAGTTGCGGCGGGGAATGTCTTCGGCGCCGAGCATTTTGATGTGCGGGGATGATTGTTGGCAGTCCATGAGGCGAAATTCCCAGATCTGCAGCTGGCGCACAAGGGAGACGAGCGCCACCTTCGAGGCATCGGAGACACGGGTGAACATCGACTCTGCGAAAAAAGCCCCGCCCAGCGCCACGCCATAGAGTCCGCCAACCAATTCTCCTTCCTGCCAGGTTTCAACGGAATGGGCGTATCCGAGTTCGTGCAAGCGCGTATAGGCTTCGAGCATCTCCACAGTGATCCATGTGCCGCCTTCTGGATATTGCGGTCGTGGTCCCGCGCAATGCCGCATCACGTCGCGAAAGCAGGTGTCGAGCGTGACGCGGAAAATGCCGGGACGAAGGCTTCTTTTCAGGCTGCGTGAGATGTGAAGCTTGTCGGGAAAGAGCACGGTCCGGGGATCTGGCGACCACCATAAGATCGGCTGATCGTCACTGTACCAGGGGAAAATACCGTGGCGGTAGGCTTCGAGTAACCGTTCTGATCGCAGGTCGCCGCCGACGGCGAGCAGGCCTTCAGGCGAGGCAGATTCCGCCGGCGGGAAACGGAGATCGTCGCTGCGAGGATTCAGTGTGAACATCCTGCCATACCACATCCGACAGGAAAAGCGGATCAATCGGACTGTTGAAAGAGTAGATCTTCTCGCCCGCCAGACCTCCGGGATGCGAGACGGACCTTTCTCTGGGCAGCGTTCTCGCGGCGATCAGAGGCTCAACCTACGGCACAGAGCACGCGTCGCCTCTTCGCGGACGGACTTTTTGAACAGCCTGCGGGCTGCCCGCTAGGATTTTTTCTCTTCTGACAACGCCAGCAAAGGCTGGAAAATCGGGTCCGCATCGAGGAGGGATTTCAAGGATTCTGCCCCGATGAAGAATTGCCAGATGTCGGGAGTCTGTCCGGGAATTTCCGCGAACCAGCGTTTGGCTTCCGTCAACCGTTCCAAGATTGCCCGGTTGTCTCGGTCCGGGGTGAAGAGCAGGCTGTAGGCTTTGGTGTACTCGGCCATGAATTTATCGAGCGGCAGGTCGGCGAGCGCGAGCGCCTCGTCGGCATCTTGATAGGCGACCCGAATATCAGAGTCGTCTAAGATGCGGTTCCAGGCCACCTTGCTGATGCGAGACCAGGCGAGTTGGAGCAGGGCTTCGGCTCTGGCATTTTTTCGCTCAGCCGGGATAGCTTTGACCAAGGATTGGTGGGTTTCGATCGCGGCATTTTGATCGTTGTTCCAACGGTAGCCCACTCCGAGTCGAAATCGGTTATCGAGCTGCTCTGGCCGTACCTCGGCCAAGGTTCGCATGGCGGAAAGCATCCGGTACAAATAGTCGGCGGTCGTCGGTTTGTCGAACCCACCCATCTCCATTCCCAGCGACAGGTTCATGCGTGTCGATTGGGCATAAATATTCCAAAAATGTTCGTTCACCACCAAGGCAAGCGCCGGATCCTTCACCATGAGTTTGTGGAACGGGATGGCCTCGTTCAGAACGACGGCATAGAGGTGTCTGCTCAGCACCATGAGGGCGTCGGCCTGGTTGGGATCGATGATGAGCACACGATTCAACATGGCCACGCGGTCGCGTAACTCAGGAAAAGTGGCGGCACGGGCAGCGGCGGCGGTCAAGAGTCCCGGAACATCCGTCGGTCCCCACCATACCAGCGAGTCGGGGAGGACATGGCTGGTTTCCGTGGCAAACGGAATCTTCTCCTGGACTACGTTGCTGGAGTTGGCATCGCCGGTGACGGGAAGATTCACGACCGCCGTGTCGCCTGCGAAGCCGTGTTTCTTCAGCCCGGAGAGGACGACCCACTGCACGGTGATTTCCTTCAGCGCGCGCCTGGTCCGCTTGATCGTACTGGTCCATTTGACCGAGCCGGCGGCATAGGTCAACGGGGCCGTGAGGGGATCCTGGTAACGGATGGACAGTTTCACCAAGGTGGTCGGTACTGCCACGACCGGGCTATTCGGTCGAAGGCGGAACGAAGCCGAAGGGAGTGGCGCGCTTCCGACAATGTGAATATGGAATCCGGTTCCCGGCGGGGTAAGACCCAGCGAGTCGCTCACGAAGGCCGAGGCGGGATAGCGGTCCAGGTCTTCACTGAAAAAGACCAGATCACCATTACTGGGCCACAAGACCTCCATCCCGACATCGCTTCTGATGAGAGTAGCGGCTTGAGCTTCTCGCAGGCGCTGCCAGCAGGAATCATAGACAGGGTCGGAGTCGGCCGGATAAGTCTTGATGCCATGTGGGGCCGTAGCCACGAGAGGATACTGACAGGCGAAGTCGAGTTGGCCGGCGCCAACCTTGTTCCCTGCTCCCACGGCTTCGGCGTAACGCTGAGCCGTCGCTTCAGCTGAAGTGACGGCATGCTTCGACTTCTTCGGAGCGGCGAACGCCGATGAGGCTTCGATCAGGGTCATCGCAGTAACAATCGACAGAGTTGCGGAGAGGAACAGGATCGTGAACCAGCCACGTTTGAGAATCTGCAGGCGCATCATGTCGTACGCTCCCCTAGTATGAAGGACGAGAAGAAGGCGGTACTGTACCATGCTGCTTTCACGATCTGAAAGAGGGCCAGGGAGGCCGATCCACCGGCTAGGGGACGGGAGGAGGAGGGGTTGCGGAACGAGTAAATTTCACCAGTGAGCGAACGTAGGCGAGGACTGCTTGTTGCTCATCTTCCGACAAGCGGCCTTTCCAGGCCGGCATCGCGGTATGCGGGCGGCCATTGGCGATGATCTTCAGCAACTCTTGATCGGATTTGGCCGACGTGTGGGCAGACACGAGATTGCCCGGCCGAGGGGACAGAGAGATGGCCCTGGTCCCATCGCCTCGACCCTCGGGTCCGTGACAGTCCAGACAACGTTGCTCATAGATGACGCGCCCCTGTTCGACCGTGGCTGGAGCCGGCGGGGTCGCGAACGACGGACCGATCAAGCCAACAATGCTGCCGATGATGGCCCAGAGACCGACCGGACTTTTCATCGCAGGACTCCCGTCTCCTTGTTATTCGACGTCGATCACCGCCCGCATTTCATGACCCGGCATGTCGCACAGGTAGGAGAAGGTTCCGGTACGTGCCGGTGTGAACTGAATCTCAACGAGGCCCTCGGGCGGGATGATCACCCGGTTGAGTCCGTGTGGACCGAACTCAGGAGCGCCGTTGCCTCCCACGTTGAGGTTGACGCCGAGGAAGAGTTCCTTAGCCACCACCGCATGGAGTTCCGTATCCTGGTTGTGGAATCGCAGCACGGTCTTTTGTTCATGATGTAACAGGACGTGGTTCGGAATGAACATCCGCCCGCGGATCTCTACAGTGACCGATTCCACATCGCCTTCGGTTGGGAGCACGCCTGTGGGAGTCGCCAGAATGACAGCCAGGCACATGAGCCCGACCGTTCCTCTCACCGTCCGTTGGCCGCATTGAGGATTGCGCGGCGCATGTTCATCCGGTCGACCGACGTCAACTGTGGGACTGAACGATGCCGGCAGAGCGTGACGGTTTGCTGAAGGGAGGCGATGAAGACTTCGCAATTCGGACAGGCTCCCAGATGCCGGCGTATCTCCCGGCAAATGTCTGACGGGAGTTCGTCGTCGATATAGGCGGACAACTGACGGAGAAGATCCATGCAATGGCCTCGACCATGCGTATGGTTGTCAGCTGATTGCCGGGCTCTTTTCTTTGGCGCCGCCGTCTTTTTCTTGGTCATGAGCGCAAACCTCCCGACAAAGGGTCATCGTGGTTTGTGATGCCGCGGGCGCTGAGTTCCCGTCGGACAAACAAGCGTGCTCTATGCAACCTCGATTTCACGGCGCGCTCGTTTAGGCCCATGATCGCGCCGACTTCTTTGGCACTCAACCCCTCCATATCGCGGAGCACCAGGGCCATTCGATATTTCTTCGGCAGTTTATCGATCGCCTGGTCGAGGGCCTGCCGGAGTTCCTTGTTCTCCAGCGCCTCTTCGGGACTGAGTCCATCCATTGGGATCTGGAGGCGAAATTCTCCCTCGGAGGTGGGCACGAACTCCTCGAGTGACAGCTCATGTTCCGGTTCTCCCTTGCGCTTGCGCCGCATCCGTATGCAGGCCCGTGAGGCAATCGTATACAGCCAGGTGGAAATTCGCGCCTCACCTCGAAAATCTTTGAGTCCTCGGTAGGCATTGAGAAAGGTTTCTTGGACGAGATCCTTCGCCGACTCCGCTTCGCCGCACAGGCGGTATGCGTACCGATAAATCAGATCGACATGGTCTCGATACAGCCTATCAAATCCATCAGGCTCTTGCATGGCTGGGCGTTGGGGAGGCGTCTTGGAAGCAGGGAGTCGCATGGCTGGGGCGAAGTCTAGGGGCTTGGCTGAGGCCTGTCAAGCAAACCACCGGAGGGTGTGGCCGCCTGTCAATCTGTCTAGGCCGCTGTGTCCAAATGGCCGTCGGTTAAGGGATTGGCGAGGCGTTGCGTCGGGGAGTTGCGGTCTCAGTCGACGGGAACGTGACGGTCACATGCTCATGGTCGATATGCAGCGTCAACGGTTGTCCCACCTTCACACGAGGGATCCCGATTTTCGAATTGAGCATGACTAGGCCGATGGGAGAACGGACAAAAATGAAGTTGGATTTGATCTTGGACACGGTTCCCGAGAGGAGGAGCTGCACATCAGTGCCGGCCGGAGGGGTTTGGCTTATCTGCAGGTCGAATTGTAGGTCGTGCACCCCTCGGATAGTATTCGTCTCATCGACTTCGACAGTCAGCGGATCTCCCTCGCGATTGTTCTTGAGGCGTTCTTCCTGAGTACCGACATGGACAATCTGATCACCGTCCGGACCCCACCAATGTAAAGTTCCCGGAGCATCGGTTCCAGGCGTCATTGGCCCGCTGAGGTAACGATGGACTAACGATCCATCGGCCCTCTTTCGGATTTCGACGACGGAGTAGCGCCCATGCACCCCAAAAAATACTTCGTGCGAGGCCTTGAGATCCTTCAGCGTTGTTTTGGAACTGAGAGTCAGCAGTCCAATCGGGGTTTTGAGAAAGACGATCCCGGCTTTGGTCCGCCATACCGATCCCCGTAATTTTATGGAAGGATCAATCGTGACTGGGTCAACGGCAGCAGGAGTTGAAGCAGGGGTTTCAGCGGGTGGAGGCGAGGGCATTCCGGCTGGCGCTGGTGGTTCCTCGGCACGGACGGGGCAGAAGAGGGTGAGGACGACTATCCCGGCGCAGAGGATCTCGATCACATGTTGCCGCGGCTTGCAAAAGTAGGAATCGCGGATCCCGGGGCTTTGCTGGTTGTCCCGAATCGCGATGGGATGAGTCTCTATATGTGCGGAATGCCTCATCACCTTGAGCGAATAACATGATGTCTACGAGGAGTCAAGGCGAAAGCCGCCACCATAGTGAGTCGAACCGCGATGCCCTTACGAAATTGCGCCACTGACGGAAGCGGTTTCGTCGGCTGGCAGGTGGAATTGCCGTGAGCCCGTGTTTGCGCAAGAAGTGAAGAGAGGGGGTTGAGAGTCAGGATGACCCGAAGCTCACGGTTGGTTGAATTCGGCACACCGAACCCTGTGAGCAAGAGGGATGGCGTGACCATATGGCAGATGCGGCGCATTTCGAACTGCGCCCAGTCATGTGCTTCGATTCGACGATGGAGTTGTGCCAGCACGTCGTGACAGAACTCCGTGAGGATGGACGGCATGGATTCGGGCGCCATTTGAGGCCAGAGCTCATGGGACTTGCCGAACAGCGCCATCAGTGCACGAGCTGGCCCATTCATGTGCAGGATACGAGCGGATGAAGAAAACACGATCATGCCCGAATCGGGCGAGGAGAGCAGGGGTTGCTGCATCGCCTGTGTCCTGTGGGGGGTCGTCTGGTCTATTCCTGCGCCATCATTCCGCGAAGAGCTGGCATGGTTCTGCAACAATGATCGTGGCACGTGTTTCCTTTCTGAGAAATGCTCTCCGGACTGTGCAAGAGTTGCACCTATGGCAGGGGATTTAGGAAGTGCGACTATTCTGCGAATACCGACCATAGTGTGGTATCCAGCGCCAGATCCCGCACAAATAAGGTCGAGGAGCGGCGGAAATTGAACCTTTTTATTTCTTCCGAACCAGCATTCGGATCGGGGCCCCCTCGAATCCGTAATTCTCGCGGAGTTGGTTCTCGAGAAAGCGGAGATAGGCGGGCGTGATATTGTCCGGATGGCCCACAAACAACGCAAAGACCGGTGGTTGTGTTGCAACCTGGGTCATGAAGGCAGACTTGGTGATCTTCGTCGGTTTGCCTTTTCGCACCGGCAGGGGGTGGGTGGCGAGAATCTCCTGGAGGAACTTGTTCAACGCTCCGGTCGGGATCCGTTTTGAAAAGGCCGCGAATACTCTATCGATGGTAGGAAAGAGCTGGCCAAGCGAATCGGGGTGGGCCGCGGAGGCGAAGAGGACCGGTGCCCAGGTCAGGAAGGGAAAGCGCCGCCGGAGTTCCTGTTCGACTTCCTGCCTGGCCTGACTGTCACCTTCCCGGAGGTCCCATTTATTGACCAGGAGGAAACAGGCCCGTCCTTGCTTGATGATGATCCCGGCGATCTTGGTGTCCTGCTCGGTGACGCCTTCCGTGGCATCGAGTAACAAGATCCCAAGGTCGGACCGGCCGATGGCCAAGTGTGACCGGACCACGCTATAGCCCTCGATCCCCCGGTCGATCTTTCCGCGCCGACGGATGCCAGCTGTATCGGTGAAGAGATACCGCCGTCCGTGATGGAGGGCGATCGAATCGATCGAATCCCTTGTGGTTCCCGGCACATCGCTGACCACTACACGGTCTTCCCCGAGCACGGCGTTCACCAGCGTGGATTTGCCGACATTCGGTCGTCCCACGACAGCAATGCGGGGCATCGCCGTCTGCTCGGAGTTCTCGTCCGGGACCGGGAGGAGTGGATAAATTGCATCCAGGAGGTCGGAGACTCCGATGCCGTGCTCCGCAGAGATGGGATAGAGCGTATCCGTACCCAGTTGATAAAAGTCTGACACGAGCGTTTCGACCTTGGGCGTGTCGATCTTGTTAATCACGACAAACAACGGTTTCGGCGTTCCGCGCAAGAGACGGACAACTTCCTGGTCCGGGGCCGTCAGCCCGGTCCGGCCATCCATCAGCAGGACCAAAATGTCCGCTTCCGCAATGGCGAGTTCCGATTGACGTTTGATGAGGACCAACATGCCTTCCGAGGCGGACGGATCCAGGCCCCCTGTATCCACCAGGCGGAACGGCCGATTCCGGTAGGTGGCGTCGGCGTAGTTACGATCCCGTGTGACACCCGGGACGTCGTCCACAATGGCCGTTCGCTTGCCGAGCATGCGATTGAAGAGCGTCGATTTCCCGACATTGGGGCGACCGATGATGGCCACAATGGGTGGGCGAGCCGTCGTAGTTGGCGGTACCGGTGCGGTCTGTAAGGGAATGCTTTTGGTGCGTGGCATGGGGAATCGTGTTTCGACCGTAACATAAGAATTTTGGCAAACACAACCGTCGTCGGGTACACTCTCACCAAGATGACGCCATTTCAGCTGAATTGGAACGAGATCGACGACGTCCTGCTCGATATGGACGGGACCCTGCTGGACCGTCACTTCGACAATTTCTTTTTCGAAGAGGAACTGCCGCGTCGTTATGCCGCGCTCCACGGTCTGGACCTCGAGGTGTCTCGCGACACACTTATGGCGATGTACCGCTCAGTCGAAGGTGAGTTGGCCTGGACCGATCTCCCCTATTGGACGCAGCAAGTGGGAATCGATGTCGTGGCGATGACCAAAGAATTGGATCACATGATCGGTTTCCTGTTTGGTGCGGAGGAGTTTCTGCAACGTCTTCGGCAGCTGGGCAAGAGGGTGACGATCGTGACGAATGCCCATGAATCAGGCGTGGCCATCAAAGTCGCGAAGACCGGGCTTGATCGGCATGTCGAGAGAATCGTGAATGCATTCGAAGTGGGGTATCTAAAAATGCGTCCGGAGTACTGGCCTAATTGCCAGCGATTGGTTGGGTTCGATCCGACACGGTCCCTCTATATGGATGATGATGAGGGCTGTCTGATTGCGGCAAAACAATTTGGCATCGCGCATCTCATCCATAGTGCCAAGTCGAGTTCTCGGCTGCCTCCCGCTCCGCTCGCTCAGTTCGTCTCGGTCCCCAGTTTTTCTTCGCTCCTCAACGGGGCGCCCGTGATCTAGTCCAGTCTGGTTGCTGAACCTCGGTACATCTCGCCTCCGACTTTGGGCACGCCCTGCATCTGGAATCGATCGAGAGTCATGATCTTCAAGCCGGCCCGGGCGATGATTTGGTCGATCTTGCGGTTCAGATTGCAGCCGCAGCCAATGATGTTCTGAACGGGATTCAACCGGTTCTGCCATGCTGCGATTTTCTCGTCCTCGCTCCGGCCATGCTCCAGAAACAGAAATACTCCGTCAGGCCTGAGGACTCGACGGGTTTCTCGGAGTGCTTTGACAGGATCAGGAATGGTGCAGAGGGTCCAGGTGCTGACGACACAGTCGAAGGAACGGTCGTCATAGGGCAACATCTCGGCGCTGGTCCGTTGGATCTGGAGCGGAAAGGGTACAGCTGCGCTACGTTCCGCGACTTTCCGGGGCAACACATGGGCCGGATCGATGGCGTGGAGGCTCGACAGGGATGCAGGGTAGTGAGGGAGATTGAGGCCGGTGCCGAAGCCGATTTCGAGTACCGTGCCGTAGGCTTGCGCAAGCACCAGCGAGCGCTGTTTCTGAAACTCTTCGCCTCCCATCACCCACTCCATCAAGCGAGGGAAGATGTGCTCGCGATACCATCCCATTCGTGCCTGTCAGTATATCAAAGGAAGCCGTGGTGAGTGCCCGCAAATCTTGTGGCGATGGGTGGGCTATGTTAGAGTCCTTCGTCTTTTTCTTCCGCTTCTACACCGGTGTACCGCCTGAGTCGCTACTATGAGCAAGGGTTACGACCATCACGCCATCGAGTCGAAGTGGCAGGCCTATTGGGAGCAGCACCGAACCTTTCGCGCCGCTGACGATCCGACCAAGCCAAAGTTCTACTGTCTCGACATGTTTCCCTATCCCTCCGGATCGGGCCTCCACGTCGGTCATCTTGAAGGCTATACCGCGACGGACATCGTGTCTCGCTATAAGCGTATGCGGGGCTTCAACGTGCTGCATCCGATGGGGTGGGACGCGTTCGGACTGCCTGCTGAACAATATGCCGTGAAGACGGGCGTCCATCCTGCCATCACCACGGCGGAAAACATCGCCACATTCAAGCGTCAGATGAAACGTGTTGGTCTGTCGTACGATTGGGAACGTGAGATCAGTACGATCGATCCCGAGTATTATCGCTGGACGCAGTGGATCTTCTTGAAACTGTTCGAGCGAGGGCTGGCCTATGTGGCGGAAGTACCGGTGAACTGGTGCCCGGCGCTGGGGACGGTGCTCGCCAACGAAGAAATTGTGGATGGGAAGAGTGAAGTCGGCGGGTTCGATGTGGTGCGCAAGCCGATGCGCCAGTGGGTGTTGAAGATCACGGCCTATGCCGATCGACTTCTCGAAGATCTGAAGCTGGTCGAATGGCCGGCCAGCACTTTGGAGATGCAGAAGAATTGGATCGGCCGATCGATCGGCGCGGAAGTCGAATTTGACTTGGCCGGCCTCCCTGGCGCTGTTCGGATCTTTACGACGAGGCCCGATACCCTGTTCGGCGCGACCTATATGGTGCTGGCGCCGGAGCATCCGTTAGTGGAGGTCGTCACGACTGCCGACCGACGCCCTGCGGTTACAGCCTATCGTGAGGCGGCGGCCAGAAAGAGCGATCTCCAACGGCAGGACCTCGAGAAGAAGAAGACCGGGGTCTTCACCGGCGGCTATGTGATGAATCCGGTGAACAACGAGCCGCTGCCCATTTGGATTGCCGACTACGTGTTGATGGGGTATGGGACCGGGGCCATTATGGCTGTGCCTGCGCACGACGAGCGCGACTGGGCTTTTGCCAAAACTTATGCCCTGCCGATCCGCGAAGTGATCGCGGGCGGTCAGGTTGAACAAGAGGCGTTCGTTGCGACCGACAAGGGTACCGTCGTCAATTCCACGACGCCAGATGGAAGCTTTACCATCAACGGGCTGACACCGAGTGACGCAGTTCCGAAAATCACGGCCTGGTTAGAATCGCACGGCAAAGGTCGTAAAGCGGTCAATTACAAGCTGCGGGACTGGTTGTTTGCCCGTCAGCGGTATTGGGGCGAGCCCTTTCCTATTGTGTGGGTAGATGGCCGGGCCCTTCCGCTTCCAGAAGAGCAGTTGCCGGTGCTATTGCCGGAGACCAGCAATTTCAAACCGTCGGGGAGCGGCGAAAGCCCACTCGCGAATTTAACGGACTGGCTGACGACCATTGATCCGAACAGCGGGGTGCCGGCACGCCGTGAAACCAACACGATGCCTCAGTGGGCCGGCTCCTGCTGGTATTATCTGCGATTCATCGATCCGAAAAATCATCACCAACTCGTCGATCCGGCAAAGGAGCGCTATTGGATGCCGGTGGATCTTTACATCGGCGGCAGCGAACATGCCGTGCTGCATTTGCTCTATGCGCGTTTTTGGCACAAGATTCTGTACGACATCGGGGTGGTCAGTACGCCGGAACCCTTCAAGAAACTGGTGCATCAGGGGATTGTGCTGGGAGAAGACAACCAGAAGATGTCGAAGTCCCGCGGCAACGTCGTCAACCCCGATGAGATCATGGACGAGTTCGGGGCCGATGCGGTGCGGCTCTATGAAATGTTCATGGGCCCGCTGGAGGCCGTGAAGCCCTGGAGTACGAGGGGCGTAGAAGGGATCACGCGGTTTCTCGAACGGGTCTGGCGACTTATGGTGAATGAGGAAGGCCGGCTTTCGAGTACCGTGGTGGAGACAGTTCCTGTTCATGAACACCAACGGTTGCTCCATCAAACGATCAAGAAGGTGACCGAGGATATCGAAGCATTGCGGTTCAATACCGCGATCTCGCAGATGATGGTGTTTACAAATGAGATGACGAAGGCCGAGCAGCGCCCACGGGCCTTACTCGAACCCTTCGTCCTGATCCTGGCACCCTTCGCGCCCCATCTGGCGGAAGAATTGTGGAAGGTGCTTGGTCATCAGCCGAGCGTCTCTCAGCAGCCATGGCCGATCTTCGATCCGACCTTGACGGTGAGTGATCGGTTGACCATTCCGATCCAGGTGAATGGTAAGTTGCGGACCAAACTCGACGTGGGAGCCGACGCCACTCGCGAACAGGTCGAAGGGCTGGCTCGTGCGCAGATCGCGGAGTGGCTGCAGGGCAAGGAGCCGAAGAAGATTGTGTATGTCGAAAAAAAACTGATGAACTTTGTGATATAGCGACTAGGCAGGGCGGGCGAGAAGGGCGGGACATGCGCGAAAAGCGAGAAGGGCGAGATGTGAAAGAAGGGTGGAAAGCCAGGCCTGTTTTTGCCTGTCTCGCGTTTCTCGCTTGTCTCGCGCTCTTGGCCGGCTGCGGCTATCAATTCCGTGTAGAGGGAGCTGGGCCCACAATCGGGAGTGCAACGGCGACATCCCCTTCCACGTCACCGCCACCGCGGTTGGTAGTCCGGACCTTGGAGAATAAGAGTTTCGAACCCAACCTGGAGGTCCGCTATACCAACTATCTGCGCCATGAATTTTCCTCTGGGAGTGGGGCTCAGGTCGTTCCGGAGGCGGAGGCGGCCGATCTTGTGCTGTCCGGCCAAATTCTCTCGGTCACTGTTCCGACGCTCAGTTTCACCCAGACCACCACGCTCGAAAGCCGGACAGAGGTCGTGGTGATCGTCAAGGTGGAGGAGACCAGGACGAAACGCCTCGTATGGTCGCAAACGTCGAAGGGCGCCTCGGAGTTCTTCGTGACGACCGATCTGCAATTCAACCGCGCCCTGCAGAACCGGGCTTTGGAACAAGCCGGCCGATTCATCGCTGAAGATCTGGCTTCCCGTTTTCTGCTCCAGTTGGAATCGGGTCAGCTGGCAAAATCGGCTGCGCGTCCGGCATCGAGCAACGCGGACGGAAAATAGAATCGGATACCCACTATGGCGTCGGCCATCTCTCAGGCTCAACTCAAGGCCCTGCTCGCGCAAGGGACAGTGGCGCCGCTGTATGCGGTCATCGGCGAGGAGGACCTGCTTCGTGATGCTGCCGTGGGTGCGTTGAAGACTGCATTATTGGGAGAGGGCGAAAGCGACTTCAATTGCGATCAGTTCTATGGAGACGACGTGAGCGGGACAGAGATTGTCACCTGTGCCTCGGAAGTGGCCGTGTTTGCGGCTCGGCGAGTGGTGGTGGTGAAAGCGGCCGACAAGCTTCCGGCCCGGGAGTGCGACGCGATCCTTCCCTATCTGAAGGAGCCGAATGACTCCACGGCCGTGATCTTTGTTGCACCGAAACTCGATGGGCGACTTAAATTCACGCAGGCCTTGGCGAAGACCGCGGTGACGGTCGATTGTTCACCTCTCAGAGAGGCGCAGTGGCTTCCTTGGCTCAGACAGGACGCTGAACGGGTCGGGATCCGGCTCAACGAGGAGGCCATCGAGTTGCTCAAAGAGGCCTGTGGCGGCTCGCTCTATTCGGTTCGGCGTGAGCTGGAAAAGCTGGCTGCGTATGTCTCGCCCGGCCAGGCCGTCACAGCCGTGGACGTGGCCACCTTGCGCGGAACGGAGCCTGGCGCCTCGGTATTTGATCTGGCGTTGGCCATCGGCGGGAGAAATCGCGGGCGAGTGTTGGCGATCCTTTCAAGGAATTTGGAAGCGGGGGAGGCTCCACTGAGAATTCTTGGCTCACTGGCCTGGCAATATCGAAGATTGTGGAAGGTCAAGGAAGTCGTACGGCGGGGAGGCAGCGAAGGGGAGGCTGCTCGGACGTTGCGCATGGATCCCTACAAGGTGCGAGCGTTTCTTGAGCAGTTTCCTGACGCCCATTTGCATGAGGCGCTCCGGTTATTCCTGGATGCCGATGCCAAGCTGAAGGGCGGAAGTGGCGGACGTCCAGCGCGAATTCTTGAAGACGTGCTGTTGCGGTTATGTAGTCGTGCGCAACCGAACGTGCTGCCATCCTCGCCGAATCGTGGCTCTGAAGCGCCGCAACCGGCGAGGGCGAGAACCCTGTCGAACGTACGAACGATTACGAGCGGGAAACGGACAAGGAGTTGACGTGCAGTGTGAGGCGAGCAATCCGGCGCGAGGCCGTATTTGGTTTCATCACACCCTTGGTCACAGCCTTGCCGAGGGCCGACGTGGCTTGGCGCAAGGAGGTCTTCGCATCTTCGACCTTCTTCTCGGCCACCGCAGCTTGGACCTTCTTCACGAGGCTTTTGACCGCGCCCAGCGTCGCGCGGTTGCGGTCGTGCCGCTTTACAGCTTGGCGGGCACGGCGAATCGTCGATTTGTGTACAACCGGCATAGTAGACTCCTATAGAAAAAGAGCGCACTTGTACCATATGACTCAATGAAGCGTCAAGGTGAGCCATTCTTCAAAGGAAAAGCCTGTGTCAATTATCAATGCCCGTGACCGCTTAATCTTGGCCCTCGACGTTCCTTCGAGTGACGAAGCCGAGCGGCTGCTTGATCGAGTCCAGGATCAGATCGTGTTTGTGAAGGTCGGACTCGAACTCTATACTGCCGCCGGACCGGAGATGATTCAACGCCTCATCATGCGAGGCAAGCGGGTATTTCTGGATCTCAAATTCCTCGATATCGAGGAAACCGTCCGCCGGGCTACTACGCGGGTTGCGGCGATGGGCGTGGAGTTCTTGACGGTTCATGCAAACCGAAAGGCGTTGGCCGCGGCTGTCCAAGGCCGTGGAGAATCCGCATTGAAACTGCTGGCGGTGACGGTGCTGACCAACTTTGACAGCCAGGACCTCCGCGAGATGGGCATTCAGCGGAGCGTCCAGGACTTGGTCACTGCGCGTGCTCTGTTGGCGTCGGAGGTAGGATGCGATGGAGTTGTGGCCTCAGGTGAAGAACCGGCGATCCTCCGTCCCAAAGTCGGTCCGCGATTTCTGATCGTCACGCCAGGCGTGCGTCCAGCCGGTAAAGATGTCGATGATCACGCCAGGGCGACCACGCCGACTCAGGCGATTTCGGCGGGAGCCGACTATTTGGTGATCGGCCGACCCATTAGAGATGCTTCGGATCCTGCTGCTGCTGCCGCCGCAATTCTCACGGAAATGCAGACGGCCTTCGATGCGCGAGGCTAGACAGTCGACATCGGGTTGCGGGTCTTCTTCTCTCTTTGCTAGAATCTCTTCCGCCATCGAGGCAGGTGTGCCTTGTCTTCACAGTATGGTGGGTGTAGCTCAGTTGGTTAGAGCGCCGGATTGTGGATCCGGAGGTCGCGGGTTCGAAACCCGTCACTCACCCCCATATTTTCTCGCGATAACTGCTTTGCGCCTGCTCCTTAGTAATCTTCCAATCGGTGCTCCATGTGCCGTCGGGGCTAGTTGCCAGCACCATGCAAGAATTCCACGCCAACATCTGATCCTTGCAGTTGGATCCCCTGCTTTTGGCAAAACTCCAGGGCCAGTGAACTGGCTTCTTCCTTGAACCAGCGCCCCACGACATTCCTGACTTCCGAGGAATGTCATCTGAAACCGCAATCGCGGTGTATGTCCGTAGGTGACTGAGACCGATCGGGACTGCAAAAATTGGATACGATCGCGCAGGATTCACGGCCTGTTTGTTTCCGTCCGAGAACAGATGCCCGTAACGGTCTACCAGGATCTGGATCGAAGAGTGATCCGACTCAACCAGACCCTTCCCCATTAATATCTAATACTCAATTCTTCCTGGTTCACCATTGAACTTCCCACTGCAATAGTAGCCATCTCCTTTGACTCGGTGGATCGCGGAAAGAAGATGATCCGGATTAACTTTCCCTGCATCCATCACGACAATCACGTTGCCATTTAGCGTTTCGAAATCGACGCCAAGAACTCCCGACACGCGTTTCAGTGATTCTGTTAAATCAAAAATATGGAATCTGCAGTACCTCCCGCTAAGTTTAATCGTAACACGCTGTTGTGCTGCCATTGCCGAGTCCGGGGTCAGCGCATAACCCAATACAAGTATGAGAAAGAGGCTTAGTATTTTCATCATGTCTTTTCTCTCCTCGGGTGAAACTACCCAACTTTAAACGAGTGCACCCGGCGAAAATTTTTCCCCATGAGGCAAATCTATCACCTTTTCTACATTTGTCCTGAGAGCCACTCTCGACCAGATTGAGCCATCCCTCAAACAACTGACTTCTAAAACTATTCATTCACCAAGATGATAAATGCGGACCGTGCGCATTGAGCGAAGACGCTCGAATGCTATGGTGAGAATTATGAGTGTACGGTTGTCCCAGCGCTACCAAAGCCGCGACTTGCTCCAAGTTGCGAACGTATATCTAAGTATGATTTCGGCACAATTCTAGGAACTTCCCTAGGTCCCTCGTGCATTTATATGCATTACTGTGGGTGTGAGTGAGAACATCATTTGGCCGGAGGTCCTTATGTCATGAGGCCTATTAAGGAGTCTGCGGAAAAGGTCGTGATTGAATTGCTCGAAAAAAATGGCCCCTGCCTCCTGGACGATCTTGTCATGCAGCTTCCGAATTTTAGCTGGAGTGACGTAATTTTTGCCGTCGATCGAATGTCCAGAGATGGCCGGTTATTCCTTCGCTGCTTGGCTCGCTCGACCTATTACGTCGCGCTCCCTTCACAACACGCCTGTAGAATCTCATGAAGGGTTGGCAAGAAAAATCTCTCCACATGAAGAACCGAACCTACTCCCTTGTCTTTGGGGTCTGCGGTCTAGTAGCTGTTCTTCTGGCGTGTAACCCGGAGCCAAGAAATGCCGGTGAACTCAGCCTCAATCAGGATCCTACGATGCGATTATGGCAGGTCTATGACCATTGTCGAAGAGCCACTAATCTGGAAGAGCAAAAGGGTCAGGCTTTATTGTTGCACCACTCCGTTCTCTTGCAGCCTGATGACGGGGCGAGATTGCATGCTCGCCGATCCGTCGATATTGATGCACTAGCAGCTTCCTGCAGCCTCTTGGCGGGATCAGCGATACGGGACGCAGGTGAGATCCGAGAGGCGACGACTCTTTACCAGCTTGCATTGCTCCACGCAAATACCCCGGACCTCGCCTCATTGAAGGGGCAAGCTCAGAACGCGCTGGATGAACTCCAGACATCGCTTCAATAAGATTGAGGCGACCTTCAGTGGGAGCTGGTGCTATACGCGTGTTACATCATCCCGACAGTTGACGCTCACCACCTCGATCTCAAATTCGTTTCGGACCCTCAATCACAATGACATCTCATCAGAGCATGAATGGCTCAGGATCAGATAAAATTCGAAATCCGGCACTCACTCCATTCCACTGGCCAAGCTTGACCTTTGTTTAATTGATTTGCTGACGCCACGGTGTGTTCAGACCATCTTAAAGGGTCCTACTTTCTGAAAGAGAGTGGGGATGATGGGACCGCATGTGGCGCGGGCCAAGGCAGAGATCACCGACGCCAATTGAGCAGAGATTACTCAGGTCGTGCGGGTGACTGGAGCGGTGGGGTTGGATCTGTATTCGGAGGGGGATGAGGAGTTCCATTCGGACGTTCGAGTTTTTCTAAGACATCTTGCTTGAGCCTCGTGGGTTCCTCAATCCGGTTTTCGCGCTGCAGGGCCCCCAAGTCCAAAGACTTGCGGGCATTCAGTTCCACCATGTCCACTTCATCCCTGACCACGGTCGGAGTCAGGAACACAAGCAGATTAAGCTTGTCGACTTGTCTGGTTTGGGTTTTGAAGAGCCACCCTAAAAATGGTATATCACCAAGGAAAGGGACTTTCTGTTCGTTGAGGGTGATGTTATCCCGCACGAGTCCGCCGATCACGATTGTCTGTTGATCTTTCGCAATGGTCGTTGTTTCCATCGAGCGTTTGGTCGTGGAGGGTCCGACCGGGACGCTGGACGTTCCGGTCCCGATCGTTTGCGCGACACTGTCCTCGATCGCGGTAATCTCCTGCTTGATTTCCAATCGGATCAGGTCGTTCTCCAGGACCTGCGGAGTGAGTTCCAGTGTGACGCCGACATCCTTTCGCTCGATCGTGACGAGGGTCCCGCCTGTGATTCCCTGGGCCTGACCGGTCGGAAACGGACGATTTTCACCCACGACGATTTTGGCCTTTTGATTGTCTGCGGCGAGCACTTGTGGCGTCGACAGGACATTCGTGTCCGTAAGGTTCAGCAACAGGTTTAGGAATGCGCGCACGTTGACAGTGTTGAGGAACGACACTCCTCCACTTGCAGCGGCGCCTGCAGCGGCCGCAGCGACCCCACTAATGGTCTGCGAGAGAGTTGACAAATTTTCTGGCGCAGTATTGAATCCAACAATGCCTCGCACATCACCGCTCTTGGCGACACCTATTACTTGAAGAGGGTCGCTCCCGATCTGTTTGAGCCGGCTCACCGCGACCTCCAAGATCACGGCTTCGACATAGACCTGTTTCCGGCGCGTATCCAAGTCTCGAATGACGGACTGCAACTTGGTATAGGCGTTTTTTGTCGAACTGACGATGATCGAGTTCGTGGCTTTGTCCGCAAAGACCTGGACGGGAGCTTCGAATTCGCTCAAGGGCCTGAAAAGTGTTCGTGTGCCTTGCGCTGTTTGTGCCACGGTCTGAGATCGGGCGACGAGATTGGTCAGGATGGCGGCAAGGTCGGTCGCATTGGCATGTTTGAGTTTGTAGACGAATGCCCCTCGCTCCGGAGGAAGGTCTCCCATCGCCACGATCTGATTGACGTTCCCTTTCGGGACAACCGCCAGACGACTGACCTCAAGCGCCGCCACGAACATGCTGTAGGCTTGGTCGTGCGTGACCTTTGTCGGGGAATATACGCTAATTTTTCCCCCGGCCTTCTTGACGACATCGTCCAAAACAAAGTTCTTGCCGGTCAACTCACTGATGAAACGTACAAAAACAGAGAGGTCGACATCATTGAAGTCGAGGGAGACGCGTCCAGAGAAGCTCCCCCCAGTTTCAGACCGGGTTGTGAGGGGAAACAGAAGTCCGCTCAGTGCGACCAACAAACAGACAAGAGAGGCCTGCCTGATCCGCTTAAATTGTCCGAAAGAGAAATAATCCATGATTCACAAACAATGTATACGCAGGGACCGATCATCCCCCGGACCACGTCGAGCATGAATAGGGTACAGGGGACGGTACCATAAGGCTCGTCATTGACACAACTGATTCATGAAAGCTGCTATTAAAGTGACCCTTAGCACAAGAATTCCCCGGCTAAACGAGACGGCCGTGCTTGACGCTCAGTTGCCCGACTTCCTGTTCATTCAAGGGGGTGAGTAGGTAGAAAGGGGCCCGGTTTTTGGTTCGTGGGTTTTTACACAGAGGACCTGCTCACATGCTTGTAGCCTCCGTAGTCGCTCAGCAAGGAGACTCTCTCGACGGCGATTCTTGACGGTCTTGTTCATTTTTGAAGGAGAAGCCTTGAAAAGGGGGGAGAGCCTCGGCTAACGCCTGAATAATCAAGGATGTTCAGATTCGGTGCGAAGTACTATCGTGGCACTAGGATTGCACTTCTCCGTCCAGTTTGACCCCTTAAAATTCTGAGAAGCCACAGGGGAGCGAATCTGGTTCAAAATGGCCAGAGGAGCCAGTTCGCATCTTTCGATGATCTGCTAAGGTTGTAACGTGCGGACGGACAAGAACCCCCCTCAAAAAGCTGACAAAAAGACTCCCTCCCGAGTGCATAAACGGGGTGTTGTCGGCTACAGCAAGAAAAGCGCGCTTCTAGAGGAAGCCATCACTCACATGAATGCCGGCAAGTATGGCCGGTCGTCTGCTGCCCTGAAAGAACTGCTCGCGCTTGATCCTCACAACACAGAGGCTCGTCGGCTCTTTGCCACTCTCCATTTGCGTCTAGGTAGTCTCGTCACGGCTCGACAGGCATTTGAATCTCTCGCCAATGAAGCGATCGGGCGACAAGACTTTTGGTTGGCTGAATCTTTGTTGCGCGAATACCTGGCTGCCGGACCTCGTTGTGTCCCATTCCTCGAACTCTTGGCCCATGTATACGAGGAAAAGGGGGATACCATGGCCGCGGTGGCCGAATTAGGCAAGGCAATTGACATTCTCATAGAAGATCCAGACTCTGAAAACCCCAAGAAACCCTCTCAACTCTATGCCAAGGTGAGGGAGCTTGCGCCGGCCAGTTCAGTAGCGTTTCAGTTTGCCTCTCTCTTCGACATACAAACCGGTGAGTTTCTCGTGCCTCATCCTGTGGTTCCCTCTGCAGTGACCTCATTGGATGTCGATAGCTCACAGCCCCAGAACGAAATTCTCGCGACGACTGAAGAATCTGGGGTTTCCGAAGCGATGCCTTGGGAGCAGTTTGATGGACCTCCTCCGAGTCCCGAGGCTCTGACACCCCCTTCGTCGAACCCTGTCATAGAATCGCTCAATGTTCCGGACGTTCAGATAGATCCGACACCAGTCGTTCCATCTTCCCAGGAACAGCAGGTTCCGCCGTCCGAATCAGCTGGATCAAGCCTGGAGGCCAATTCCTCTTGGCAGGGTATTCTGCCCTCGATGTCGGATCTGCCGGGTTCGGAAGGGGGGCAGGGTGCCATTCCACAATTGACTGAGTCGCGGCTTCAGTCTGATGAACATCGTGATGCTGGTATAGGAACCCCGATTGTGGAACCTTCATCCATTGAGGTTGAGGAGCTTATCCCCAACTCTTCAGAGGAGCAAACCGCGGACCTTGAGATCGCCATCACCTCCACTGTGGGATCGCCGGGATTATCCTCTCCCATGCCTTGGGAGCAAATAGAGAACTCCACCATTAGGATTGAGGAAGCAGTGCCGTCGGTGGTTCCATCATCTCAATTGGAGGAAGCACCTCCAATTGACGATGGATCCGTTCTTGCCCTCTCCGTCACATCTCAGCCTGAATCGGAATTGGATCAGCTGGCTCCAGCAACTCCAGTGCCGGAGACTAGTGAATCGATCCTTACGATGGATCCGCCGATGAGTCCCGCCGTGCTTCCACAGCCCGAAGTTCCAGCTCCATCCGCCGCTGACTCCACTTCCACGGTCCCATTTTCATGGAACACCATATTTGACGGCGCATGGAAGTTTGCCATAGGAACTTCGTCGTCCAGTTCGCCTGCCGCATTCTCAAAGCCGGATGCGAGTTCACAGGATGCGATAAAATTAGAATCAGCTCAAACAGAATCAGCGCCAGAACCAGAGCTCTCTGTCCCATTCACCACATCAACTCCAAATCCGCCTGTCTCATTCAGTGACCCCGAGCCGTTGCCATCGCCTGATCCATCGATCCTGAGTAAAGAGGGCGAATCGATTGCAGAAACAGATTCGATCAGAGAGTCCGATCTGCCACCTACGGTTCTTCTTTCGGAAGAATCCTCGCGTTCAGAGGGACCAACGACTTTATCGAGCGATCCTCCAAGCTCATTCAAGATGGACCTTCCGGTGCCGCCTCTGCCAGAGCAGATCGAAACCGCTCGTGAATCTGAACCCGTTTCGTTCCCTTCTTTTATGGACCTGCAGCCCGTGGTGCCAGCTCCCGCAGCCTCCGCTCAGGAGCCGTCATTTCCAGCGGTGACCGCGGACGTGCCTGAACCGGTTTCCACAAAGCACGATGAAATACCTATCAATCTATTCCAGGCCGCCGCGGCTCCTCCGCTCTCCGCAGCGACAAGCGATGCGCAATCGATATCTCCCGCCTCACAGGATACACCGTCGCATTGGAGCACTGGCGAAGTTGAAGTTCAGCCACATCGTCCGTCTGAAAAGAAACGAAACTGGGACAAGGAGAAGGGGGAGGCTACAGCCGCTTCGCCGACTCTTCCGCCATTGGCGGCGGAGGAGCCTGAACCGGTCGCCGCGCCGCCACGTGGATGGGAATCGGCTCCCTCGGAGGCAGTTGCCCCCGCCGAGAAAAAGGATGTGCTTCAGGAAGATACGAGACCAGAGTGGGTTCGGGCGAGTGAATCGATCACGTTTGTGAATCTTCCTCCATCGTCTTCCGCACCGTGGCAGGATTCCGGCATCGAATCCGCTTATTCGAAACCAGATCCTGCATTTTCGGTCGCTGCGTCGGCTGTTGATGTCCTTTTTGACTCAACCGGAGAGAAAAGCCAGGTTCGCGCGCAGGATCATTTGGCGTCGCCAAGACCGCGTCCTCGATTTGCCGCTCGAATAGCTCGTGTCCGTATTGGTATCTCCTCGTTTATCGGGTCCTGTTTTTCGACGACGCGATCAATTGCCTTTTTGTGTTTGGGGTTGGCACTTTCCTCCGTTGCGCTGGTGGTAATTGGAATCGTGGCGGTTGGGCTAGCCTGGATGGTTATGGAAGCACCCCCTTCATCGGTCTATCACAACCTTACAACGAGTCCTCCGCGGGCCTCCAATGATTCAAGAAAAAACGGCTATTTCTTGCTGCTCGGTTTCGACACTTCTGCGGAACTGGATCCGGTCCAAGCTGGTTACGATCGCAAAGCGGAAGGAGGCGATTTCGAGGCTGCGAGTGCCTGCATGTTTGGTGATGAGGGGAAAGGGATGACGACGGCCGGGGCTTCTGCCAACGTGGTCCGAGGGTGGTTCACCAGTACCGACCCGGTGGCGCAGTTGAAACGGCAGACCGAATCAGTACGTTCATGGGCGGCTCAAGAATCGGTTGCCCTCAGGCGCTACCAACAATGGCTTTCGATGCCGTTTGAAGATGTGGGATACGGACAAGTCCTGAGCCCGAACTGCGCCCATATTCTGTTCGCCCATCGGTTGTACCTGGCAGAAGGGTTTGCCCAGGATCTCAATACTGGTCTCGAACGGCTTGAGACCGATATGGGATCCTGGCGCACTGCGTTGGGACAGTCGAAGACGTTGATGGTGAAGGTATTGGCGGCGACGGCAGTACAGGACGATGTCGCAATCGCGTCCGGGCTCTTAATCCGACCGGAACTTGATGGGCCGGTGATCGGCCGACTCGGCAAAATCGTTCGCCCCCTTGATCAGGTTGAGTTGTCCCTCCGATGGCCGATGCAGAGCCATTTCGTGTGGGCAGCTAAGACCGTGACGACGAGCCTGAAGAACGACAAGGCCAGCGAGCGTCCTCTTCACGTCGCCCTGGCGTCGGCGATGCCCCTTCCCGTGCAGCGGCGATCCAATGCCTATGCGGATTATTACGAGGCGGCGAGCAAAGCAGTGGCGGAAGGGCGCTACACCAGCTTGCCGAAACCGTCCAGTTTCATTCGCACTCCAGCTGTCAGCGTGGTGGACTACCTGGCGAATCCGATCGAGCACATCATCGGGATCGAACCACTCCCCTCATGGGATCCCTATGTCGGGCGTATGGTAGAGACCGACGCACGGCTTCGTCTGGCGAGCCTGCAAGTCTGGATCAGACGAGGGGCACAAGAGGAAAATGTGCTCACGCGTCTCGCAAAGGCTGGACAGGCCTACTACGATCCATTTACCGGCCTCCCTATGCTGGTCAATCAGCAGAAAGGTGTGATGTATAGTGTCGGGCAAGACGGCAAAGATCAAGAAGGTGATCCCCTGCACGATGTAGTCGCAACAATTCCCAAGACTCAATCTGTGGGGATCGAGAGCACCCGCTCTGTGGCGTCGCCCCGGTCCAAGTAGCGCACCGTACCCTCCATGGTCAAGAATTTCTGACTCCTTCACCCGTTGAATCACTCGGTTCCCCGTCTACCTTGCCAGCGGCCATTTTGACCGGGCACTGGCCCATCGCGCAGGTTGCTTGACAGCGCCCACGGTATTACACAGAATCACGGCAACACCATTTCACAAGAAGAGGCACCATGCCGTCCTTCCCATCACCATTTCCACGCCTTCCCTCGGCTAGACAAGGAGCCGCCTTTCGATCCGCCATCCCGACGCAGATTGTGTCGAATGAAGAATTTACTCCCTTCGACCAGACAGCGGATCAAGCCCGGGTTGAAGAACTCGCCGTAGCGCTTGTGGAACGGACCGCAGCTCGACGAGGTGTCACGCGTAGGGATTTTCTGAAGACTACGGGTGGAATGGCGGCCGCCTTGCTGGCCATGAATTCCGTCTTCGGGCGGTTCTTCACCGTTGGCGAGGGTGAGCTTTTTGAGGCGGAAGCCTTTGCCGAGCAGCAGGGCTCACCCTACTTTATCTTCGATGTGCAGACGCATTATGTCGGTTCGCACTACGACCCGAACGGTGCCGAAGACAATCGAAAGGGGGCCGTCTCCAAACAGGCGCTGCTGGCGCTCAGGCGACGGATACGGGAAGCAGGACTCAACCCGAAACTTGCCGGTGATCAAGGCACTATCGACGACCTGTCGTGGAAGAATTTCGTGAAAGAAGTGTTTCTCGACAGCGAGACCACAATAGGCCTTATCAGCACGCCGCCGGGACCCTACCCGCAGGAAGCGGTTGTGCCACCGAACGAGATGGCGCACATCCGCGACGAGATCAATCGCCTCGCCCAATCCCAACGAATGCTCGCGCATGGATTGGTGACGCCCCAAATGGGGGCAGCCGATTTGGAGTTTATGGCAATGCAAGCGGAGACGCTGAAAGTCGATGCGTGGAAGTGTTACACCGGCTCTTGTCCGAAGGGATTCGATCGTGGTTGGTGGATGGACGATGAGCGGATTGCCTATCCCATGCTGGAGCAGGCGCGCAAGTTGAACATTAAACGCGTCTGTGTCCACAAAGGACTGCCCCTCGGCCCTGTGCAGGACTACAACCACCCGAAAGATCTGGTCAAGGCGGCCAAAGATTTTCCGGACATCGATTTTCTCGTGTACCACTCGGGATTCAAGAGTGCTTCGACGGTCGACGAGGTGTTTGCAAAGACGGGCGAGATTCCCTGGACCACCGAGTTCTGCCGCATGAAAGAGGCTCAACCTGGAATCAAGAATATCTATATGGAACTTGGTTCGACCTTTGCGCAACTCGTTACAACCCATCCGGCGGTCTGCGCGCATTTGATTGGACAGATCATTGGCGCATTCGGGGTCGATCACGTGCTTTGGGGAACGGACTCCATCTGGTACGGCACGCCGCAATGGCAAATCGAAGCGTTCCGACGATTTCAGATTCCCGACGAACTCCTCGACAAGTATCGCTATCCGTCCCTCACACGGCGGGTGAAGGAACAAATCTTTGGCCTCAATGCCGCGCGGGTATTTGGCATCGATGTGAGTGCGAAACGCCACGAACTGCCGATGGACGTTTTGGGCAAGATTAGGATGAGTTATCTGGAAGAAGGTCCAGAACCGAGTCATCGGGCCTATGGATGGACAGCAGGTTAGGAGAGATACCTGCCCGCCCGTTCCTGATACCCCTGGTGCCTTTGTCGCGAGAGATGTGATGAAGAAGCTACGCTCTCAGATGGGCGGCTTGCAAAAAGTAGGGTGCCAATTCCAGGCGCGGAAACAGAACCTAGAGAGATTGACAACCGAGTTCACTAAGACATGAGGAGAAAGGGTTGATGAGAACCGAAATTCTATATCCCGGAGCGTTTCCAATGGTGCGGGTGGACCTGGCAGCGGGCGAGCATATAAAGGCCGAGTCGGGCGCGATGGTGGCTTGCTCACCGACCATCGACATTGAAAGCAAAATGGAAGGCGGCTTTCTCGGAGCCCTGTCGAGAAAGTTCCTGACGGGAGAGAAGTTCTTTTTCCAGACGCTGCGTGCCAGTCGTGGTCCTGGCGAGGCGTTGCTGGCTCCTACGGTGCCCGGCGAAATTGTCATTTTGGAACTCGATGGCGTGAACGAGTACATGGTACAAAAGGACGGCTTTCTCGCAGGCGCCGACGCGATCCTCATTGAAAGCAAAATGCAGAGTCTGAGCCGTGGTCTCCTGGGTGGAGAAGGCTTCTTCATTCTGAAAATTAGTGGGAAAGGGACGCTCGTCCTCAACAGCTTCGGGGCTATTCACAAGATCGAGTTGAAGCCCGATCAGGAATACATCGTCGACAATAGCCATCTGGTTGCTTGGTCCGCCACAACTTCCTACAACATCGAGAAAGCCACCTCTGGCTGGGTTGCCAGCTTTACTTCAGGCGAAGGATTTGTCTGCCGGTTCCGAGGCCCTGGGCTCGTGTACATTCAAAGCCGGAATCCTGGGAGCTTTGGTGCGTGGATACGACAGTTCATTCCCGTTTCCGAATAACGGCGGCTGAAAATGGCCGCTAACTTCGTCTTCGATTCGCAGGAAATCCTCAACGTACCCCGGAGGGTACGCCTCCGGTTTCTGCTCGCCTGCGGCCTCATTCGCGACCATTTTGAGCCGTCGTACGAACCTAGATGACCACTATCACGCCCAACGCTCTCTGTTTCGGTGACGAGTTTCCCGCCAGCGGGTCGCCCTCTTTCGTGCAAGTCTCTGGGGACGGGCTGACGATTACTTACGGACATGAAGAAGCCGAGAGGGCACAAGAGACCGTGCCGTTTTCTGCGTTCACCGTGTCTGCCGGAGGACTCGACCATGACCATCTCGTAGTGAAATGGAAGAGCATACGAGGGGAACGGACGTTGTATCTGAAGAATTCTGACGTGATTCGGGCCTTTCGGGAAATGGCCCCCGACCATCTCGGTCTTCCGTTTGCACAGGTCGCGAAGCGGGTGCGCCAGGTGCGTCACCGGCGCCGGCTTGTCTGGGGCGTGGTCGTCGGGGTGGTCCTGGTCACGGTACTGGGACTCTGGTTCGGAGCCGATCTCTTGGTCGAGCTCGCCGTGAGTCGGATTCCGGTGGAATGGGAACAAAAGCTGGGTGAATCGGCCTATCGGGATTTTCTCACTCATCAGGAGGTGATGAAGAACGGTCCCGCGGTCACAGCGCTGGGAGAGATGACGCAACGTCTGACTGAGCAGATTCACAACAGTCCCTACAAGTTTGAAGTGACCGTGGTGAAGAGCGACGTCGTCAACGCCTTCGCGCTGCCTGGTGGATATGTGGTGGTATTCACCGGGCTCATGAAAAAAGCAGAAAGCGGCGAAGAGGTGGCGGGCGTGCTGAGTCATGAGCTGAACCACGTGCTGCAGCGGCACGGGCTTGAACGGATCGTGAAGAATCTTGGTTTTCTCACAGTGGTGGCCATTGTGTTCGGTGATCAACAGGGGCTGGTCGGAATCATGAAGCAACTCGGTGTCGAGCTGTTCACCCTTAAATTCGGTCGGGAGCAGGAGACCGAGGCCGATCTGACAGGGCTGCAACTGCTCCAGCGGGCGAAGATCGATCCCTCCGGCATGATCCGGTTCTTTGAACGGCTCTCGGAGAAAGACGAGGGTCGGATGGAATGGTTGTCCACCCACCCTATGAGCACAGCCCGGGCCGAACGGCTCAAGGCCGAACTGGCGTCTCTGCCGAAGAGAACCCCGGAACCGTTTACGTTCGACTGGAAGAAGATTCAAGAGTCACTCGACGCTCAGCCGGTGATGGCGCCGTGAAGAAACGTGGCGCCATTCGAGTCGGTGCGATTGCCGATACGCACGGGCTCTATGATCCGGCGGTTGAAAAACATTTTTCCGGCGTGACCGCGATCGTGCATGCGGGAGACATCGGCGATCGAACGGTGATCGAATCGCTGCAACGCATTGCCCCAGTCTTCGCCGTGTCCGGCAATGTCGATGAGTATGAGCGCAGCGGATTTCCTCGGCAGATCGTGATCCGTCGGAACGACAGGAAGATCGCCGTACGCCACGTATTGTACGAGAAGGGAAAATTGACGCAAGAGGCGAAGTCGTGGCTGGATCGAGAACAGCCCGACATCTGTGTCTTTGGCCATAGCCACCGTCCGACGATTGAACAGTACGGCCTGACGCTGCTCTTCAACCCAGGGTCCGCCGGCCCCAAGCGATTCTCACTCCCACGAGGGATCGGGATCCTGACTATTCAGAAGGAAAGGGTCCTACCCAAGCTGATTCGCTTGAGCGATAAAGCGAATCAACGAAACAGGTCCACGGGTGCGAGGTTGCCCAAGAAAAATGGAGGAACGACATGAAGGGAAAGATGCTGATAAACAGGATCGTAGCGGCGATAGTTGTGGGAAGCTTCCTGACGGTCACGACGGCCTGTTTTGGGCCGTTCAATCTGACCAGAAATGTCTATCACTGGAACAGCGGGATCAAAGGCAGCGGAGAAGTCAGCGACAAATGGATGAAGGAGTTCGTCTTCTTCGGCATGATCATTATTCCGGTGTACATGTTCGCTACGCTCCTCGACGCCTTCGTCTTCAACTCCATTCAGTTCTGGACAGGAGACAATCCCGTCAAGGGCACTGATGCGGGGGGCGATGGAGCGACCCGCGTCGTCCGGCTGGGCGGGGTCACCGTGAAGGTGGCCGAGAGTGATCAAGGCGCGACGGTGACCTACGAACGGAACGGAATCGTCGAACGGCGCGCCACGATTGAGACGAGCGCAACGGGCTATCGTTTGATCGATGAAACCGGAGTCTTGCTCGCGGAGGCGGAAAAAAGACAGGATGGGAGCGTCACGCTCCTCGATCGCGACTGCCAGGTGGTCGGACGATGGAGTCCCGATCAATTGATGGCACTCGCAGGAGAGACCAGTTACTGAGAAGAACCTAGATGGAAGCAGACCGATCAGTGATCGAATGGACGGCCTGATCAGCAAAAACTATAGCAATGCGTCGGCATTCGGGCAGCTCGCGATCTTGGTCGACACCTCCAAATGGACAGATCACTTGAGGATCGGAAACGAATGTCTCCGGTCTTTGCTTCAGGGTTACCCTTATGGGAGTGTCCGTGAAAGTGGGGGGAGGTTCGTTGACTGATGCGAGGGTAGCCCGTGCGTATTGAGCAGTTCCAAGATGCCGTCGATGATCGTGTTCTCGGTCTCATGAGCAAGCATGGCTCAGGGAAGGCGGTCTCAGGAATACTGGCAGGGGGATTCTTGCAGCGGAACCGTTTGTCATGCGGGCTCCTCTTCATCGTATTAACCTCTCAACTGAAGCCCTGGGAATAAGAATTGTTCCTACCCCAATAACTTCTGCCGTTTCTACCGCCACGCTTCTGACGTTCACTTCTATAGAATCCAGACCCAACTCTGCATACGTGCCCATAATGACTGCATCAACACCGAGAAGACCGCCAATTCTCTTTACCGATGCATCATCGAACATGGCCCTCAAAGATAAATGTTGTTCATCCATGACCCTTTGCAACTGTGAGCGTTCGATGACCTTCGCAGAGGAGGTCATGTAGACTTCATTCGTAAGCTTGTCTGTCAGATAGTTGCCAAGGGGTGTGTTCGCATTCTGGGCAGCGTCAGCCAGAGGCAAGATGGCAAGCCGAGAAACGTGGTGCCCCTTCATTCGAATTGAAAGCTGGTCAGCCAGGTCCTTGAACTGTGCCTGCATAGGTCCAAGGTTAACTACATGAGGCCTTGGCTCATAAAGCATCACCGGCATCTCTGGAGCAGTCTCATTGATTCCTGCCACACGTCCGTCTACTCCATAGTAGATAGGGAGACGATTCGTCTTGCCAATCATCAGTTCTGCCGGAGTGAAGATGATCTCAGCGATCCCAATCGTCAGTACGTCATAAACTAGATACAAAACAGCCCGAGCTGGACTGGCTTCATTATTGACTTCGTACTCGTAAATGTCAGTCCGCGCTCCATAGCTGGTCGGGTGTGACTCTTTGGGCTGACCCAGTTCCAGTTCCACCTCTTCCTTGGCCGAGCCAACATGCAGGCTCTGCAGATTAGGATCCTTATGCCCACTGAGCGCCATGCCGATCGAACATCCGCTTAGAGTACTTACCAGCACAAGACCGGCCATGAGCCTCACGACATACTTGTAGCGACAGTGCTCCATCAAGTTCTCAGGTATGTTCTTCACGATGGGGTCAAAGATGCATTGATTGCTCAGGGAAGCGCGGTAGGGACGAACCGATAGGGGCATGGGAGCCTCGCAGGGAGGCGTATTGTAAGAAGGCGTCACTCAAAAGTGCAAGGACCAAGAGGGGAAATGGTGGTATCCGAAGGGGAGTGATGCCGTTCAAGATTATATACTTGACGCTGTTATTCTTGGAAGACAGGGGAGACTGAAGAACAGGATTCAGTGAGGCTCACAGTTGATGGGAGGATATTGACAAATCGAGAACCTATACTTAGCATCGCAGGCTATAGGTACCGGCAAGATGGTGATGCGGTAGGTCAGGCTTTCACGTAAGTTTCCCTTGTTTCCTCTGAGCAGAGCCTCCTGATTTTGAATCAAGTCTTGCCGAAATTACCCTGGCAAAGGTCTCCCAAGTAACTGCAAGCTGGCCTCTCTTGCCTGGTCATTCCCATCAGGTGTTCACCGCCTACGGGCACGCATTTTTGAGGTTCCTGACAGAAGGAACGAGAAAAATGATGAGAAGAATGAGAGCTGCATTGTGCCTGGCTGTAATGGGAATCGTCTTTACAGGTTGCACGAACGCAGTCTCCATGGCTAGCAAAGGGGGACTGGACCGGAAAATAAAGATTACTTCAGATCCTCCCGGTGCAGAGGTTTTCCTCATGGGTTCCATACCTCTCGGCGAGACCCCGCTTCTGGATGTAACAATTGAACGAACACCGAATACTTTTCTGACTCTAAAGAAGGAGGGATATGAAGACCAAAATCTCCTCCTGAAACATCACTATCACATCGTGCTGAATCCGAGAAAGGCTTCCCGTGAACAAAAAGAGCAGGTTACAAGAATGAAGACAGTAAGGCATCTCACGCTGATAGGTTATTCAGAGATTCAACAAAATTTGGCCGTTGGGCAGGGAGAATATCTCTCGAGTCTATTGGTGATTTTGAAGGTGCCGGAATCTGACCAAAGCAATGCGATACGTCAGTTACAGGAGCTGATGGGGGAATCAACGGACCCGTTAGATTTTTCGGATAAGGTTATCGATCGTTTTCATGTGCCACGGTTTTGGTGAAACCGGCGGGACTTGGGTCTCTTGACATTCTGAGTTGAGGAAATATATTGCGTTGCAACCCATTAGTAGAAGCGTAGAGAAGCGACAAATATTTTTTCTCACCAGAACGTTCATTTTCAGCTATAATGCAACCATAGTATCTTACACGCACGAGGGGGAACCTCTCATACAACCGTACAGGAGGAGGATCTATGTCGAAAAAAGTGCTCATGCTATCGGTCGCGTTGCTCTTTGGCATGCAGGCAGGCCTCTCAATGGCGGCCAATCCAGACACAGGACCTGGCTGCGGGCTCGGGAAGCTCGCCTGGGGTGATTACAAGGGGCAGAAGGAAATCGCGCCTCAAGTCATGATGGCCACGACCAATGGCACGTTCGGTAGTGGAACGTTCGGCATCAGCTCGGGGACCTCAGGCTGCACGAATGATGGGAAGATAATGTCTGAGCACAAGACGACGATGTTTGCTCAGCTCAATTTTGAGAACTTGTCCCAGGAAATGGCGCAGGGCCAGGGCGAGCATCTTGCTTCGCTTGCCACTTTGATGGGGGTGCCGACCGAGCAACAGCCAGCGTTTTTTGCCATGACCCAGAACCAGTACACCGCCCTTATCCGTGAGGGCGAAGCCTCACCGGTGGCGATGGTGAAAGCAATCAACGACGCAATTGCCACGCATCCAGTCCTTGCCCAGGTTTCAGCTCGCTAATAATCAACACAGGGCTTCGGCCCTATGGCCGAAGCCCTGTGTTTTTCTGGCTCCCCGCTTGTACATCGCTCTGCTGCTGTTCATGCTGTTCTTCGTTCCAGCCTCGCAGGTTGATGCTGGTGTGTCTCCCGATAATGCCTATCTTGCCGAACTGATCAACAAGGGTCTGCAGGCCAAGGTCGCCAGCGAGCGAGAGTGGCATCTTCTGCTCCATTACCGAAAGAATCTGTTCGGCGGCTTTACCAGCGAGCAGGACGACCCGGGATTTTTCATGTCGCCCGATGGGAAAACCGATCCCCAGGCAGAACTCGACGCGACGCTGAAGCAATTCTTCTCCGAGGAACTCGTCGGGCGCTCGAAGCAGCCAGCTCAATGCGCCTTTATCGCCCGGTACCACTGGTTGCGGGAGCGGTTGCAATTCGACGATTCCCGTTTGCCGAAAATGGCATGTGAACGGTTTGACCGCTGGTTCAATGACTTTCAGGCCCAATCGATCACGCTCATTTTCCCTTCTGCCTACTTGAACAATCCCGCATCGATGTTCGGTCATACGTTTCTTCGGATTGATCAGAAGGGCCAGACCGAACAGACCAGAATTCTGGCGTATACGATCAACTTTGCGGCGTACGTCCCTCCTGACGCTGGAATAGCCTATCCGATCCTTGGCATTTTCGGCGGATACAGCGGATACTTCTCGACGTATCCCTACTACGTGAAGGTACAGGAGTATCGGGATATCGAAAATCGGGATATCTGGGAATATCGCCTCAATTTCTCGGAAGACCAGGTAAAGCGGTTGCTGATGCACTCGTGGGAATTCGGGAATGCCTCCTTTGACTATTTCTTTTTCAAAGAGAACTGCTCCTATCATCTCCTGGCGCTGCTCGATTATGCCGACCCCACCCTTCATCTCACCGACGAGTTTGTTTTGTGGACCGTTCCTGCAGACACAGTTCGGTTGATTGCGTCGAAACCAGGGCTGGTTTCCAACATTGCGTACCGTCCTTCGCGCAGCAACGTGATCCGGCGGAAACGTGAATCTTTGACCTTCCACGAACGTGCTCAGGCTGATCGTATCGCCCAGGATGTTGGGGCAGTGTCGTCGCCGGAGTTTGCCCAACTGAGCCTTGAGAGGAAGGCATTCCTGCTCGATCTCGCCTCTGACTATCTGCGCTATCGCATCGAGACGACCGATTCACCTCCGCAGGACCTTAAGGAACGTAATCGAGCAGTGTTAACGGCTCGCAGCCAACTCCGAATTCCTTCGGAACCTTTCACGGTCGTTCCATTCGCCGAACAACCGGAACTGGGTCACAAGACATCGCGGGCCAGCGTGGGGGCCGGCTGGCGGAACAACGATACATTCGAAGAGTTCACGGTGCGGGCTGGCTATCACGATCTGCTCGATCCGGAGATCGGGTATACGCCGGATGCGCAGATTGAGCTGGCCTCGATCAGTCTTCGCCACTACAACCGCATTGATCAGACGAGGATCGAGCGGGCGACCCTTGCCAACGTGGTCTCGCTCTCACCGATGGACTCGGTGTTTCATGCACCGTCCTGGAAGATCAATGTGGGAATGAACACGATTCGCTTTGGCAGCTGTCAGCTCTGCAGCAACGGTGTGGTCAATGGTGGCATCGGGGCGGCGGTCGAGTCTCACTGGTTGAAACGGGAGGTCTTTTTTGCGTTCGCAGAGGCAGAGGCCGACTACAGTCATGCTTATGAAGAGAACCATCGCGTCGGCGGAGGAGGAAGCGTCGGCATGTTGACCGATCTCACCGACCGATGGAAACTGATGGCGACCAGTTCATACTTGCAATATGTACTCGGAGATAAGTCAGATGACTTCCGCTGGTTCGTCGGATCCCGGTACACCCTCGCTCAAAACTGGGCGCTCCGTCTGGAGTACAACCATCGCGACCACGATAACGACGTCATGTTCTCGGTGCAGGCATTTTTCTAATCCCGTTCGATATCGACAGATGTCGAACAGGTATGTAATCCGATCCTGTCATGCATACTTCTCAACTTGTCAAGCCATCTGAGAATCTTACCCTAGGCTCAATTGACAGGTATCTTGCTCTCTTCTATACTGCGCGCCAAAACTCTGATGGGGTCATCCTTCGGGGATAACCGCATCAATCACCACAAAATCAGGAGGACACATGAAGCAGATAAAAGTCGCTTTGACACTCGCGGGGATTGCAACGGCAGCGTTTAGCCTGGCTGCCTGCGATATCGTCGCCTCACCGATGCGTGGCTCAACTTTCAACGAGACGAAATTCGGTAACATAGCCACGGCTGAAACCGATACGACCAAAGAGGGGAAAGCCTGCGGTACGTCGATTTTGGGGGCGGTTGCCCAGGGTGATGCTAGTATTGTTGCTGCCAAAGCCGCTGGTGGAATCACGAAAGTCACGTCAGTGGACCATTACGCCAAGAATATATTGGGGGTCTACGGCGAATGGTGCACGATCGTCAAGGGCCACTGATTATCGAACGTCCGCAATCGAAGGGGCCTTTGGGGTAGGAGCCCCCCAGAGGCCCTTTTATTTTGGTCGGCGCTGCTGACCAATGAGGTGTAGGGCAGGCATGAGATGAGGCCATTCGCCCTGGTGCTTCCGGCTTTGCTTCCGTTCTCGCTTGTCCTCATGATTGCATTGCTGGAACCTGACTGGGTTGCAGCCGCTGAGACCGCCGACATCGATGTTGGCCTGTACGCACTGGGTGCATTTCCATCAAATCAAGGCCTCGTTGCCCAGGGAGACAACCCCTCGGATACCAGGATTGCCAATGGGGCTGGAGCCGGTATCAAGGCTGTGGTGTTCCCGCACTATTTGGGAAACATCATTGGGATTGGGCTAGAATCTTTCGGTCACGGGAGTGAGATCAGATTTTCTTCGCCGGTGCGCGCAGGGTCTCCTGCCAGTACAAACCTCTGGGTCTTCAGTACGATGGTGAATCTGACTCTTCGCTACCCCGGGAAGGCGTTTGTCCCTTACATCGGTGTCGGAGGTGGTTATTCGAGCGGAGTCCTCACCCATGGCAATATTCCGGGTCGTTCGGACCGTGATTTTGAAGATTCATGGACGTTCGGCTATCAATTCTTTGGGGGGCTGCAAGGCAATCTAACCGAAAAGGTGTATCTGTTCAGCGAGTACAAGTACTTCTCGGCCGACTATCACTGGAAAGAGCTCGCACTGGATTTCCACTCCCAGTGCGCCCTATTTGGCATCGGGCTGCGTTTCTAATTCGTCGTTCTCTGTAGTAAGACACGATGGGTATCCTCGATCAATTCTTTGTCTATCATCCGGATCCCTGGAAGGATCAGGACTGGAAGGCCCGTAGCGGCTTGCCACTGGAAGATGTCTGGTTCACAGCAGCTGATGGAGCCAAGCTCTTTGGCTGGTATGTCGAGAACCATGCCACGTCAGGCATAATCTTGTGGTGTCATGGGAACGCGGGCAACATCATCAATCGGCTGGAGAATCTGCGCGAACTCTACCGCCTTGGACTGTCGGTGTTCCTGTTCGACTATCGCGGCTACGGTCGGAGCCAGGGGCGGCCGTCGGAAGAGGGGCTTTATCAGGATGCGTTCGGGGCGCACGATTATCTCACGCGAACCAGAATGGTTCGCCCTGAGCGCATTGTCCTATTCGGACGCTCGCTCGGAGCGGCAGTCGCAGGGGAACTCGCTGTGCAGAAGCCTGCCGCTGGCCTGATCCTCGAATCCGCGTTTCCATCCATCGAATCGGTAGCCAAGTTTCACTATGGCGGATTGCCGGTCCATTGGCTGCTCGGGGCAGATTTCAAATTGATCGATCGCCTTCCACACCTCTCGCTGCCGAAGCTGATCATTCACGGCGACCAAGACGATATTATCCCGCTCGAATTGGGCCAGCAGGTCTTCGATGCAGCCAAACCACCCAAGTCCTTTTATCTTATCGAGGGCGCCGAGCATAACAACACCTACCAGGTCGGTGGCACGGCCTATTTCCGACGATGGGCCGAGTTTGTTCAAACCGCCATCCGATCCTAGTCCGTGCTCACGCGAGACGGGCAAGAGACCTGCAGGAAAATCCCGACAGGCATGGATAGGCTTCGCACGTCACGCGGATCGCGCTCTTCGCAGAACATTCCACGATTTCATAAAAATTGATTGGCGATTGCCCCGACATTTGTTACAGTGCGCGCCAGCTGAGTCATCAAGCCCCTGCCCAGAGGAACAGGCTTGATGGTGGTTGGAGTCCAGGCCCTCATGAACAATGTGGATTAAGGAGGCCGGGGTGGTGATTCCCGCTCGTCTGCTAGCAATCAGTCTGTTGGGTTTCATCATGATGCTTGCCACCGGCTGTGGAGGGAAAGCGCGCACATTGCAGTCGGAGGAATTGAGCGATGCGAGCCAAACCGCGGACAGGCTTCCTGTGCCGCCTCTATCGGCACGGCAAGGCGCAGCTCAAGACGAATTGTTCGATCCTTTTGCCAAGGCGGATGAGGGAGACGGTGAGGAATATGATCCCTGGGAACCGTTGAACTTGAACATCTTCGAGTTCAATCGTCAGATGGATCGATTTGTGCTCAAACCAGTCGCGAAGGGATATAACTTCCTCTTGCCGGACTGGGTCCAGATCAGTATCAGCAACTTCTACTATAACCTGCGCTTTCCACCACGCTTTTTCAATAATGTGTTTCAGGGCAAGTTCAAGGGGGCCGGCATTGAGGTGGGACGGTTCTTAGTGAACACCACGTTAGGCGGGGCAGGGCTCATCGACGCAGCCAAGGATCTGGGTTTGGAGACGCCTGAAGAAGATATGGGGCAGACACTCGGGTTTTACGGCCTCAAGCCGGGGCCTTATTTGGTGTTGCCGTTTCTCCCTCCGTTTACTGTCAGAGACTTCACCGGCTTCGTTGGCGACATTTTTTTGAACCCGATCAACTGGCTGGTCGCCCCAATCATCGAGGTTAAGAACGTTCCCTCGGTCATTCCCCACAAGAATCGCACGACCTCTACCTTCGTCCAGCTCGGCGCCCGAGTCGAGGAGATCGTGAATGAGCGTTCGCGTAACCTTGAAAAATTTCAGGGGGTCGAGGAAGCCACCCTCGATCTCTATACCGCCGTCCGCAACGCCTATCTGCAGAAGCGTGCAAGGGCAATCCGGGAGTGATGCGAGGGACTAGAGGCTGGAGAACGGGGCGAGGGAGTTTTCTCCATTTGCCTCGAGCCGCCGGCCTCTCGTCGATCATGAGATCACGCCCAGTTCCCTACCGACTGTTGCGAAGGCGGCGCTGGCTCGTTCTAGCTGTTCGTGTGTGTGGGCCGCCGACATCTGCACACGAATCCGTGCCTGACCTTCCGGCACAACCGGGTAACTGAACCCCACGACATAGATCCCTTCTTCCAACAGCCGCTCTGCCATCCTGGTGGCGAGCGACGCGTCGCCCAACATGATCGGGATGATAGGATGTTCGCCAGGAACGAGCCGGAATCCGAGGGCGGTGAGTTGCGCGCGGAAGAAGGCTGCGTTTTCGCGCAGCCTGGCCCGTAACTGATCGCCTTGGGCTACGAGGACCACGGCCCGTCGAGCCGCGGCGGCGATGATCGGGGGGAGTGAATTGGAAAACAAGTAGGGTCGCGACCGCTGCCGCAGAAGTTCAACGAGTTCCTTTCGTCCGGAAGTAAACCCGCCTGTCGCGCCGCCCAAAGTCTTTCCCAGCGTGCTGGTGACGAGCTCGATCCGGTCCGCGACGCCGAAATGGTCCGGCGTGCCGCGCCCGTTGCGTCCGAGCACACCGGTCGCATGACTGTCGTCCACGATCACCGCGGCATCATACCGATCCGCCAGCTCGACGATCCGATCGAGTTGTGCGAGATCGCCGTCCATGGAGAAGACCCCGTCCGTCGCGATCAGCCGAAGCCGGCAGGCAGCCGCGTCACGCAACTTCGCTTCCAGATCTGCCATATCGGAGTGCGCATAGCGGAGCCTGGTGGCCTTGCAGAGTCGGATACCATCGATCAGGCTGGCATGGTTCAAGACGTCGCTGATGACGGCGTCTTGCTCGCCGAGTAGTACCTCGAAGAGCCCCCCGTTGGCGTCGAAGCAGGAACTATAGAGGATCGTGTCCTCGGCGCCCAGGAAGGTGCTGATCGTCTGTTCGAGTTGTATGTGGAGATCCTGCGTGCCGCAAATAAATCGGACGGAGGCCATACCGTAGCCATGCTCTTGCAGTCCTGCGGTGGCGGCCTGTCTGATGTCAGGGTGGTTGGCGAGCCCTAGGTAATTGTTGGCGCACAGATTGAGGACCTCGCCCTGTGCCACGCGAATCTCGGCCCCCTGTGGACCGAAGATCTGCCGTTCAGATTTGTAAAGGCCTGCCGCGCGGATTTCAGCAAGTCGGTCAGAAACAGTTTTTTTGAATGAATGGTAGGCCATGGATCCTAGTCGCGAGACTCGCGTGCCTGGCGAGACGTGCGCGAAATGGAGTGGAGGCGTTTGCGCGTTTCTCGCATGTCCCGCCCATCGTGCGTTGGTTATGGAATCAAGACCACCTTCCCGCACTGGCCGGAATTGATCAACTCGAAGCCCCGCGCAAAATCCTTCATGGGAAACGTATGGGTAATCACCGGTTTGATATTGAGTCCGGCCTGGAAGAGCCCGGCCAAGCGATACCAGGTTTTGAAGAGTCGGCGGCCTGTAATCCCGTAGACGCGAATCCCTTTAAAAATAATGTCGTTCGCGAGGTCGCAATTGATCGGGCCGGTTGGAATGCCGAAGAGCGTCACGCGTCCGCCGTTCTTCACGGCGCTGAAGGCTTGATGTAATGCCGCAGGGTTCCCCGACATTTCGAGTGAGGCGTCGACGCCTTCGCCGGCGGTCATCTCGCTAATGGCGGCGGCGATATGGTCCGCTGTCTCGGTCTTGGCGTTGAGCAGGTGATCGGCGCCCACCTGTTTGGCAAGGTCCAAGCGGTACGCACTGACATCCGTGGCGATGATCGTGGCGGCGCCGGCCGTTCGTGCGACGGCAGCCGCGAAAAGCCCGGTCGGGCCACAACCGGTGATCAGGACCGTCTGTCCGGTGAGGTCTTCGACCAAGGCGGCATCGACAGCGTTGCCGAGCGGCTCTTGGACGCAAGCGAGTTCCGGTGGAATGGCGTGCGAAGTCTTCCAGAGCACGGTTTCAGGTAAGACGACATACTCCGCGAACGACCCGTCACGATCAACTCCGAGGATGCGGTAATTCTTGCACACATGCGCCTGTCCGGTGCGGCATTGAAAACAATGGCCGCAAGTCAAGTGAGACTCCGCTGCGACATAGTCCCCCGGCTTGACCAACGTGACCTCGGCCCCGACCTCCACCACCTCGCCACACATTTCATGACCGATAATACGGGGAGGATGGATACGGCTGTGTGCCCAAGGATCCCAATTATAAATATGGGCATCCGTTCCGCAGAGAGAGGTGGCCGTCACGCGGATGATTGCATCGGTGGGACCCGGTTTCGGATCCGGCCGCTCGGTGGCGGTCAACCCTGGTTGTGCCGATGTCTTGACGAGCGCATGCATAGGCCCATTGTATACCAGGTGTTCAATTCCGCCTATCCGGTTCAAGAAAAAAACGGGTTGCGCCTCGGTCCGCAAGCTCGGTAGGATGCGACCTATGAAGGCTCTGTACCATCGAGGCCTTGTGCTGTTGACGGGAATGTCTTGTGCGGTGCTCTTCTGTCCCCTTCTCAGCTTATTTGCGTCCGCTGCCTCACCACCCCAGACCGCTTCCTCGTCCAGCCCCACGAAGCGATGGGTGCAGTTCGAGCTCAACCAAGCAGACTCGATGGGGGATCCGCAAACCGGCAAGCCCGTCACGCTGACGATTTTTCTTGGAGGTGTGACAGCCGGTAATACTCCGGTGGTGGCGACCTGTGAATCGATGGTGTTTCAATCCCAAACGGTCACGCTTGAGCCAGATACAGAGTCCATGGCGTTGAAGGGGACGATAACGCTCGAACCGATCCCGATGAGCCGGACTTCTGTGCCACACAAGGCGGCGCGAGTCCAAGTGACGTTTGCTCGACCCCGCCAGGACAAACTCGAACGGTTCATGCGGCGGATCGTGTATGTGACCATGGATCGTTCGGAGCCGGCCGAGGAGAATAGCGAATTGTCGCCTGTTCGTCCCGAGGAATCGCAGAGCGAGGATGTCATCCTGGATGAAGCGAAACCGGCCGTGGCGCCGGTCGAAGCCGGCGACGTAGCCGAGGAGGATCTGGTCCCATTTGCCTCCCCGGGGGAAGGGATGGCGTACTGGCAGCATGTGAGTCATCTCATCAGCCGGAGCTGGGCCCGCCAGGTTCGCGGAATCCGGCGTACGGCGAGCAGCGAAACGGTGAAGGTCCGTTTCAAGATGTTTCCCAACGGCCGAGCCCAGTTGATCGAAATTGAGAAAGGCTCAGGTGCGCGCGAAATCGACGAAGCCGGAATTTATGCGGTGGTCAATGCCCAACCGTTCCTGCCGTTTCCCACTGAGTTGGGGGATGACGTGGTGGACGTGCATGTCCGGATGCGAATCGGTAGTCGAACGAGGTCTCGCGAAGTGCAGTCGGTCGGGAGTCCGTCAAATAGCAAGCCCGATTCATCCGGCCAACCTTCGAAGAAATAGCTCATAACCATTCAGGCCTCGCCTGCAATACATTTACCCAAGGAGGAGTCTTTCATGCTGAAGAGGAGAGGGCAGAGTTGGCGCGTGCTCTTGTGGCTCGGAGCGATTGTGTGCGTTCCTACAATGGTCCACGCAGAACCAGCTCGTTGGAACGTGGATCCTGAACATTCTACGATCGAATTCCGCGTCTTACATATGGTCGTATCTAAGACCACGGGGCGGTTCATGGATTATGCCGGGTTTATCGACATGGATGCCGAGGCCGGCACTGTGAAGGCCATTGAAGCCACGATCAAGACCGGGTCGGTGAATACGAATCACGAAAAACGGGATGCCCACTTGCGGAATGCCGATTTTTTCGACGTGGAACACTATCCGACGATGACCTTCAAAATGAAGAGTTATAAGAAAACTGCAGAAGGCTACTCGGCTGTGGGAGACCTCACGTTGCGCGGAGTGACCAAGGAAATCGCCCTGGTGGGCCATTATAATGGGGCGATGAAGGACCCCTGGGGCAATACCAGGGCTGGCTTCAACGCGGAAGGAAAACTCAATCGCAAAGATTTTGGTATGGTCTGGAACAAGACGTTGGATAGCGGCGGGCTCGTCGTCGGCGACGAGGTACAGATCCGGCTTGATATCGAATGTATCAAGGCGAAACCTTAGCTGGCTGTTGAAAAAGTCGCTCGTCTCACCCGCCCGACCCTGGCGCGCCGAGACGCGCCTTTTCCCTCGCGTCGTTCTCGCATCGCTCAGGGGCTCAACGTCGAGGAGGAGCTTCTCGGAGAACGGAAATGCTGTAGGGGCATTTCCGTTCGCCAAGATCCATTTTAGGGGCGAACGGCCCAGACGAAGTGCGGTATGTACCTCCTCGCCTCTTCGCTCGCTGCGGCCTTGCTGGATGGACTTTTTGAACAGCCTGCGAAAGTGTTCCGTTGTTGTATAGCCCATGCGGACCATCAATCTGCTCATCGCGTCTCATCTTCTTGAGGGCAATCGATAATGAAAGCGATGGTTCTGGCTCATACAGCGGATGTGGAAACCGCCCCGCTACAGCTTCGTGAGCTTCCAACGCCAGAACCAGGCCCTGGGGAGATCTTGGTTCGCATCACCGTCTGCGGGATCTGCCGGACGGATCTTCACGTTATTGAAGGCGAGTTGGTCAATCCTAGGCTTCCGCTCATTCCAGGCCACCAAGCCGTCGGAGTCGTCAGTCGGGTAGGCGCCGGTGCGAGTGGGCGGACGGTCGGCGAGCGAGTCGGCATCGCCTGGCTGCAGCATACGTGCGGCGTCTGCGAATTTTGCACGAGCGGGCGCGAGAATCTGTGCGAGCGCGCCAGGTTTACCGGCTATCAGGTCGATGGAGGGTACGCGGAGTATGCGCTCGTTCCGGCGGAATTTGCCTATCCGATTCCACCGATCTTCAGTGATGAAGAAGCGGCCCCACTCCTCTGTGCCGGGATCATCGGCTATCGCGCATTGCGTCTGAGCGGAATCCAACCTGGCCAACGGCTCGGTCTCTATGGGTTTGGAGCGTCCGCTCACATTGCCATCCAGATTGCTCGTCATTGGGGCTGTCAGGTCTATGTCAGTTCGTTGAAACCGGAGCATCAACGTCTCGCACGTGAATTGGGGGCCGTCTGGGTGGGGGGTGCGACAGACAGGCCGCCGGACAAACTCCACGGCTCGATCATCTTTGCGCCGGCCGGGGAATTGGTTCCACTGGCCTTGCGCGCGCTGGAACGCGGCGGCACGCTCGCCCTCGCCGGTATTCATATGACGCCGATTCCTTCGCTCGACTACGATCGCGAAGTCTTTGGAGAGCGGGTCATTCGAAGCGTCACGGCCAACACGAAACAGGACGGCCTCGATTTCCTGCGCGAGGCGGCTGCGATTCCGATCAAACCCCACACCCTGTCGTTCCCCATGGCTGAGGCCAATCGGGCTTTGCAAGAATTGAAAGCCGGACGCTATTCGGGAGCCGGGGTGCTTCTCCTTTCGTAGCTGATCGGAAGAAAATAAGCATGGGCCTATGGTAGGATTTCTCGCGATGCGTCAGACCTGTTTCGTCCTCTGGGGTGCTTGGAGTCTACTGCTCGTCGGCCTTCCGGCCTGGGCGCTGGAGTTTACTGCCGATCAAGTGACGAAGATCGATGGCCGATCGCACAAAGCGAACATCTACTATCGCGATATGATGTGGCGCATCGAGCACCATTCGATGGGGCCGGTCAACGTGAGTATCGTGCGCAAGGACAAACAGGTCGTCTGGTTGCTGCTCTCCCGGATGAAACACTTCAAAACGATGCCCTATGGTCCGGAGCAGGATCTCAGGGTGAGTGAAAAGCTGGACGGAGAGGTGTCGCGGCAGGAGATCGGGAAGGAAGTGCGGGAAGGACATCCGACGATCCTGTATGAAGTCACGACGAAGCAAGGGGAGCAAGTCGAGGTGTACTATCAGTGGATCGCCACGGATATTCATTTTCCGATGAAGCTGGCGAAGAAAGACGGGAGCTGGATCGTGGAGTACCAGCATGTGAAGCTACGGTCGGTTTCGGACTACCTCTTCAACCTGCCGCTCAACTTTCACCCGTTGGAAGATTTCGAGAAACAAGAAGCCACCGGAACCCACCGGACCGGGGATGTAACGTAACAAGGAGGCTAGTATCGTGCGAGTATTCGGAATCATTGCGGGCACTGTGATGACAGGACTGATTGCCGTAAGCGGGTTGGTGTATGCGTTGGATGTTGCCGACGTTGTCAGGGAATGGACCCCTGAAGGAAAGAAAATTGCGACCGAGCGGGCGAAGTTGCCGGCTCACGACGAAATGGTCCTCATTCCAGCCGGTTCGTTCATCATGGGGAGTGACAGGAAGGTGGATCGCAATTCCTATCAGGCGGAGTTCCCGCAGCGGAAGGTCTACCTGGATGCCTACGAGATCGACAAGTTCGAAGTGACTACCGTGCAATATCTGAAGTTCGTCCTCGCCAAGGATTTGCCCCCGCTGATCGACTGGCAGTATGACGGCGGCAACTTCCAGGAGACCATGGTCAACCATCCTGTGATGCACGTGTCGTGGAATGACGCCGATGCCTACTGCAAATGGGCAGGGAAGCGCCTGCCGACCTCGGCAGAGTGGGAAAAGGCCGCCAGGGGCGAAGATGGACGCATCTATCCTTGGGGGAATCAGCCGGCGGGATTGAGCCGGGCTAACTTCGGCCGCACGGGATTGTCCGGACCGGTCCGCGACCGGCCGGAACGGCTTCTACTCTACCCGCCGATCGTCTCCGTGGACAAGTACGAAAACGCGGTGAGCCCTTATGGGGTCTATCAAATGTCTGGCAACGTTGCTGAATGGACAAACGATTGGTACGACCAGAACTATTACAAGACGGCGTCGGACCGAAATCCCAAAGGGCCGGAACGGGGAACACAAAAAGCCTTTCGCGGTGGCGGGTGGATCGACAGTACGCCCTCCGTACGGCCTGCTCAACGAAACGGGGCTGATCCCAACACGAAAATGAACTGGCTCGGTTTTCGCTGCGCACGTAATGTGAAAGAGACGGGAGAGACGCCGGAACTCAAGTCAACAGAAACCAGTTTACGCTGATTGCTTTGGTTGAAGAAGCGTGTGAGCTTGCTCACTGGTCTCTTTGACCAGGACGCCCATCTTCGGGTGGGAGGGTTCGAAGTCGATGGGCAGATCGTAGTGGCGGAGGCATTCGCTGGCGGTCGGGCCGATGGACGCCACGACCATCTTTCTGCAGGCCTCTTTGAACTGCGCAGTTGTGCCTTCCTGTTCGAGTAACTGCATGACGTGATCGATCTGCGCGGCGTTGGTGATCAGCATCACCTGCGTGTTTCCCGCGATGATCTCGCCGAGTACCCGCTTCAATGGGCCTGTGTCTTCCGGGAGCGCCCAACGGTATATGGGCACGGGAAAGACTTCTGCACCTCGCTGCTTCAGGGCCTCCAAAAGCTGCGGATTGCTCATGCCATATTCTTGCACGGCGACGCGGAGACCCTTGACTGGACGGTACTCGTCGAGCGTGGAGACCACCTCGACCCATGTGTTCGGTTCCGGCACGGTGATGTTCGGTTCCAGATCGAGCGCTCTCTTGAAGGCTGCGACTGGCTTCGGCCCTCGCGTGACCACGAAGGTTTTTTTCAATGCCTCGACCAGGTCGGTCCGCGGATAACGAGTCTGCAGCAGGTCGAAGAGGATTGTGGTGCCGGTGCCGGTAAGGAGAATCACGACGTCGATCTGTTCGAGGATGAGTTTGACACCCAGGCGGAAGACGGCTCCATTCTCCTGAAGGGGAATCGGGAGCTCCCGTAAGGCAGGGACCACAACCGCCGTCCCACCGTTTCGTTCAATCAGCCGTCTCATTTCCGGTGCCATGCGACTTTCGAACGACACGACGCGGAGGCCATGAAAATCCGTTGGGATGGGCGGCGGAGGTTCACTTGTGACCGGGACGGATGAGGCATCAGACGATGCGGTCGGCGATGCAGGCTGGTCTGAATCGCCGCAGATCGAGAGAAGCGCGACGATGTCCGCCACGTCTTCGAGAAGCGCATGAATGGGCTGCTCGTGGTCGGTTGCTGCAGCGCTGAGCAGTTCGAGCCAGAATACGCAGTCGTCGGCGTCCCCGGCGGCGATGCCGCGCTTCGTCAGAAAGTCATCTTCTGACCAGGCTCGAGCGAGGGCGCGGCAATCAGCCGCCAAGGTCGTAGCCGCTTTGGCGAGCGGTCCTTCGATGGCATGGGTTTCAGGTGTTTTCGGGAGACTGCCGAACAGCTTCAGAATGCCGATGGCGAACTGCTTGGCCTTGGTCCTGAGTTGTTCCGTTTGTTGGGAATCGGTCATGAACCGGTTGTACCATGACAGTCTGAAACCCGCTTATTCGAAACGGTTATTTCGCATCCTTGGCGCAGCGAAAACCGGTTGATTCGTTCCGAATCGTCGGATCGCTGTCCACGCGGGTAAAGATGCGGACCGTGGGGGTTTCGTTCTGCCATCCTGCGCCCCGAATGACTTTCTTCGTGCCCCTGTCCGGACCTTTGGGATTTTTCTCCGGGCTCTTCTCGTAATAGTTGGCGTCGTACCAGTCGTTGACCCATTCCCATACGTTGCCGGCCATGTCGTAGGCGCCGAAGGGGCTCTTGCCCGCTTCATAGCTCCCGACGGGCATGAGGGTCTTTTCGCCGACCCACTGTTGGTTGAAGTTGAGATGTTTGACCGTGGGTTCGACATTGCCCCAGGGGAATCGTCGATCGGCGGTTCCCTTTGCCGCCTTCTCCCATTCAGCTTCGGTCGGCAAACGTTTTCCTGCCCAGGCGCAATAGGCCTCGGCGTCAAACCAATCCACATTGATCACGGGCCGATCTATCAATGAATCAGCGATGGTGTCTCCTTGCCAGAGATTCCGCGTTGGGTTTTTCGAGTTCTGTGGGACGCGATGGCTTGTGGCCTTGACGAATCCCAGATAGCGGCCGTTCGTCACTTCGAATGTATCGATGAAAAATGTGTCCACAAATACGTCATGGCGCGGGTACTCATCGCGTCCGCCATCCCTGTCTCCATGTGGGACACCCATTGGAAACGAACCGGCCGGGACTACGACCATCGGTGCGCCGTCTTTGCCTGTCGGGGGCGTGAGGGGGGCCTGAGGCGGTTGGTCGGCTGCGAAGAGCAGGGACATGTTCATCAAGGCATAGAGCCCGGTCGAAAGAAGAAAGGGTCGAACATACATTCTACTAGTGGACTCCTTGTTCAAGGTCGGACGTCGCGTAAGTATCGTATCATAGCTGGGAGAGGAAGCGCAGCCACCTCTTAGCTCGAGGCGAGTCGGGCCTTGGTCTGCGTCCAAGGGATTTTCAATTGACGGAGCCGAGGTGGCTCCCTACTATACGGACACGCAATTGAGGATGACGATGAGTGCTCCGCTCCATCGAGGACTACGCCATGTGGCGCTACGCGTCATGAATCTCGCGCGTTCTCGCATGTTCTATGAACAGTTGTTGGGGATGAAGGTGGTGTGGGAGCCGGATTCAGACAATGTGTATTTCAGCTCCGGGTCGGACAATTTTGCCTTACACCAGATCTCACCGTCCGAGCTCGCTTCGTATCAACCCTTGAAGGGACAATTGTTGGATCACGTCGGCGTGATCCTTGAGAGCCCTGAGACGGTCGATCGGATGTATCGGGAGGTCGAACCGCGTCTGCAGCAGCTAGGCGGACAGGTTGTGAAACCGCCAAAACAACATCGCGACGGCAGCTATTCCTTTTACTTTTCCGATCCAGATGGGAATGTCATTCAAGCATTGTACGAACCCACGATCAGTACACTGGAATTCACACGTAAGGGGTAAGGCGTGAGGGGTGAAGCGATTTCTTTACGTCTGACGCCTCACGCCTAACGAATATGAAGATCTGGGACAGTCTGCCGAAACATCAGTACCTCAGCCTCGCGCCCTGGGCCTGGGTTCAATTGGAGAGCGCGGAACCCCCGGGGCCCTTCCCCTTTATCGCAGGGGTGGCTCCTGAAGTCGTCGCGAGTCTCCATGAAGCCCATGGCCTCCTCTCCAGCGCGATCGATACGGCCATTAGCGATGTCTTTTCCAAGCGAGCTCCGCTCGACGATCCCGATCGCCAACGGCGATTGGAGGATGCGTATGCGGAGGTGATCAGCGCCCGCCCCTACTTGCAGCAGCACATCCGTTGTCAGCGGAAGGCGGACGGGACCTTTCAATGGGAATTTCCGGCCGATCCCACCAAATCCGCCACGGTCACTAATGGGGGCCTTCGGATCTTCCACTCCGTGAAGCGGCAGGCGATTCCGATCGGGTTCGATCAGCGACAGCTGGGGCCGCTGGTGGGAAAGGTCCTGGGATTCTTGGACGGCACTCATAAGACCGACGAAATCAAAACAGTGGTGACGACCTCGGGGCGAGACGGAGAACGTCTGCTCACGCGATTGATCGAGTCCCTTCACCAATATGAGTGCTTGGTCGGCTCGAGCACGTCCTCCGTCAGGTCCCGCTGGTTCGAGACGCTACAAGATACAGATACGGTTCATCTCGGCCATGCCGCGTTGCTGTATCGGCAACAGGACCAGATGCTGTTGTTCGATCCCTGGCTGCTCCCCTGGTTTGCGGAATCCTCTGTCCCGTCGCTCTGGGGATCGCTGCTGCCGAAACCGGCTGCCGTCTTCTTGACCCATGATCACGACGATCATGTGGATCCTCGCACGCTCTTGCATCTGCCCAAAGACACGCCGGTCATCGTGCCGAGCCGAAGGAATCGGCATACGCTCTCCTACGATTATCTGTCGCTCCTGCGTGAACTGGGATTTGGTCACGTGATTGAATTGGCGCATGGAGAAAGCTGGGCGTTCGAAGGAGGGGCCGTGTACTCCGTGCCGTTCTACGGCGAAGATCCCTGCGACCTGGAATTGCCGCGCAACTGCTATCTCATCGCCGATCGCGGCTACAATGTGCTCGTCCATGCAGACAGCGGGCCGACGAATAGCGGAAAGTCCGCCCTCAAGGACGGAATGATCCAATCACTTGTGCAGAAGCACGGACCGATCCCGCTGGTATTTGCCTCCCAACAACAGCTGCTCGAAGTCCGCGGCCATGCGGCCCATGCGCCCCTGTCTCATCCTGGGAAATGGCTCGACGTGGGGGAAAACGGCTATCTCACGAATGCGTATCTTGCCGATGTGTGTGCGGCGGCGCAGGCCAAGCTTTTCGTGTCCTATGCCACCGGCGGCGCAGAGTGGTATCCGGACCATCTCTCGTTCATGTTCAGCCAACGGAACCCCGCTCGCACCGCGCTGCTGACGGCCCATTGGGAACGGCCGGAAACCCTCAAAGAACTTCTCGTCAAGAACGGATGCAGGTATCATTACAGCCATGCGTTGGATCTGTTTCGTCGCACGACCGACGGGCAGGTGGAAGCGCTGACGACCGGGCAGGCCCTGACACCCCTGTCGCTTTACCGGCTTGATCACGGCGATCCTCCGTTTATGAAAGCCAGCAGCCGTACCACACCATCTCGATAGATCGATAAGGACCGACAATGACCACGCGCAACACGCAGCAAGCCCCGATCCTCGTCACCGGTGTCGCCGGATTCATCGGCTTTCATACAGCGGCCAGATTGCTGGAGCGGGGCGAGCGGGTGATCGGACTTGATAACGTCAATGACTACTATGACGTGCGGCTGAAGAAGGCGAGGTTGGCGAAGCTCAAACCCTTTAAGCAGTTCACCTTCACCAAGACCGATCTGGCCGACCGAGTGAAAATGCGCCGCCTCTTTGCCACGCAGCCGATTGCGAAGGTGATCCATTTGGCGGCGCAAGCTGGTGTGCGCTATTCACTGGTGAACCCGCATGCCTATACGGACAGCAACATCGAAGGGTTTCTGAACATCCTGGAGGGCTGCCGGCATGCGAAGGTCGAGCACCTCGTCTATGCCTCGTCGAGTTCCGTCTACGGCGGCAATACCCAGATGCCGTTTTCGATCCATGACAACGTCGATCATCCGGTTTCTCTCTATGCGGCCAGCAAGAAGGCCAATGAACTCATGGCCCATTGTTATGCGCATCTCTATGGGATTCCCTGCACTGGTCTGCGGTTTTTTACGGTCTATGGGCCCTGGGGAAGGCCCGATATGGCCCTCTTCATTTTCACGAAGGCGATTCTGGAGGGCAAACCGATCGAGGTCTATAACCACGGAAAGATGCGCCGCGACTTTACCTATGTCGATGACATCGTCGAAGGAGTCATCCGGACCCTCGACCGTCCGGCCACGCCGAACCGGGACTGGTCCGGTGACAGACCGGATCCGGGAACCAGCTCAGCGCCGGCCCGGATCTACAATATCGGCAATCATCAGCCAGTCGAGCTGCTGCGTTTTATCGAGGTGTTGGAGCAGGCGATTGGAAAACAGGCGAAGAGGAAACTGTTGCCCATACAGCCAGGTGACGTTCCTGCCACCTATGCCGACATCGAAGACCTGTCGCGGGATGTCGGGTTCAAGCCGATGACGCCTATCGAGGTGGGAATTCCCCGGTTCGTGCAGTGGTATCGGGAGTTCTATAAAACATAAGGGGTGCCAAACCATTCCGATAGTCTGGCACCCCTCCGTTTCTCGCCCTGGACTGACTCAATAGGGGCAACCGATCGGAACGAATCCTGTCCCGAACATTCTCGAGAGAGTCACGAAGCGCGCGTTGTCGTAGAACGAATAGCTCGGACCCCGCTGATTTCTTCCGGAAAGATCTCCGCCATACGAGGGATCAGCCCCGAAAAAGAACCCGCCGCGGCTTTTCTGATTGAGGAGGAGCCATTCTCCATACATCGAGCAGACTTCGGCTTGAACGGACTCGGACGAGGCGGTGCTGGCGTGCCAATCTCTGGCCCAATCGGGGACAGACTTTCCTCCGCCAGCCGTACCAGTCTGATTGCGGTCTGGATATGGAGGAATATCGTAGTGAGGGGCCGTGACCACGGTGGGGCGATAAGTTGGCATGTCATCCAGCGAGGGCACGATCGACAGGGGCTTGAGGGTCATCAGGGTGCAACCGGGCAGGTCCTTATTCGTATACAGACTGCTTCCGTCAGCCTGAGGACATTCGCGCATCTGTAGCGGATCGAAAGTAACCGCGGTATCTGAAAACGCCGGGGTTGAAGACAGGGTGAGGAACATTCCGGCGATCATGAACACATAGGCGGGCTGCATAAAGCACCTCCCCTGAGACAGTGGAACAGACAGAGTTTGTATCATCGTTCACCCATGTTAAATTGTACTCCCCCGTTGGTACTGACAAGCTATTCCATCCCAGACAAAGCCGTCTATTCATCTTTCGAGGGGGGTCTTGCTCCCGACGTGGGACGTGGCCGGATGGCTCACCTGGCCGATTAGCCGAGATTAATGACTCGATCGATTCGGGAGACACACCGTCCAAACTTGGCAGGACGAGATCAGCTTCGGCAAGTTGTTCGGGGGGATAGGTGGTGGCCAGCGCGATGACTCTCATGCCGGACGCTTTTGCGGCGCGGATGCCGGCTCTAGAGTCTTCGACCACCACACATTGCGAAGCGGTGAGCAGGGGCGGATGGGGATCCACTGCTGTAAGGCGTTTGAGGGTCGCATGATAGATTGCGGGATCGGGCTTGCCGGTGGCGACATCGTCCGCCGAAACGATCACCGCGAAGTCCCGCTCGATCGCTGTCCCGCGCAGCGCGTGGTCGATCTGTTCCCGCCGGCCTCCTGTGGCAATGGCCAATCGATAGTGCGCTCCGGCTCGTTTCACGAATTCGACGACGCCGGGGAAGAGGACCGGTTTATGGAAGGCTTGGTACTCCCGGAAGAGCGTCGCCTTCCGGTCCATCATCGTCCGCAGCAGGTCTGGATCACAGCTGCCGTCGCGTGCGGCGAGGAGCGCCGCGGCACAGGTGCGCTCATCCATACCCAGGTACGTGCCGTAGTAGGCATCCTTCGTGAGCGACAGGCCGTGCTCGGCCAACGCCTGTTGGAAGCAACGCAGGTGGGGCGTCTCGTCGTCGGCGATGACGCCATTGAAATCGAATATGATGGCGCGAATCATGGTCTGGCCTCGCTCGTTTCGTGACGCCACTGTAGCGAAACGGCTTCGGTTGAACAAGCAGCTTTGCCTTGTGCCATCCTCGCCGCTGGGGTATTCTCCGCCCCAGCTTCACCGGTTCTTGTCTTCCTATGACTGACTATGGCGTGCTTGCAAATCTGCTCGTGATTTTCACGGTGTCGATCGCCGTGGTTTTCGTATTCCACCAGTTCCGGCTTCCCTCGATCGCAGGATTCTTGGTTGCCGGCGCGCTCATCGGCCCCCACGGGTTGAACCTTATTTCGGACATCGGCGCGGTCCAAGTGTTGGCGGAGATCGGAGTCGTCCTGCTGCTCTTTACGATCGGCATCGAATTTTCGTTGGTGCAGATGGCCTCCTTGCGCCGCCTCATGTTTCTGGCCGCACCGATCCAGGTTGGCGGCGTGCTATTGATCGCGTGGCTTGGGGCGATGCTCGCCGGACTGTCCTGGCAGCAGGGGCTGTTCTGGGGTTTTCTCTTCTCCCTGAGCAGCACGGCGATCGTGCTGAAGACCTTGGCCGAACGGGGGGACAGCGACTCGATCCATGGCCGAGCCACGATCGGAATTCTCGTCTTTCAGGATTTGGCCGTCGTACCCATGATGCTGCTGACGCCGATTCTTGCCAGCCAATCGGATGGAGGCGGGTCGGCGATTCTGCTTACCTTGGGAAAGTCGATTTTTGTCGTCGTACTCGTCATTGCAGCCGCCTGGTATCTGGTCCCCAAGCTGTTGGAACATATCGTCCGCAGCCGCAGCCGCGAACTGTTCTTGCTGACGATCATCGTCCTGTGCCTCGGCATCGCCTGGCTCACGTCGCTCGGCGGTCTCTCCTTGGCGTTGGGCGCATTCATTGCCGGGTTGGTCATTTCTGAATCGGAGTACAGCCATCAGGCCATGGCCGAAGTACTGCCGTTCCGCGACAGTTTCAATAGTCTTTTTTTCGTGTCGATCGGCATCCTCTTGGACTGGCGGGTGTTATTGAGACATCCGCTTCCGGTGGCTGGACTACTGGTGACGATTCTATTGGTGAAGTTTGTCGCCGGGGGCGGAGCGGTCTTGTTGGCGAAGGTTCCCCCGCGTTCGGCGATCATGGTGGGCATCGCTCTGGCCCAGGTCGGGGAGTTTAGCTTCTTGCTGGCGCAACAGGGGCAGGAGAACGGTTTGCTGCAAGGCGATCCGTACCAGGTCTTTCTTGCGGTCTCGGTGCTCTCAATGATCGTGACGCCCTTTCTGATGCAATGGTCGCCGCACCTGGCCCGACGCGCAGAGGCATGGCAGCGGCTTCGTCATTGGCTGCCTAGCCGTACCACCGCCCACGCCCTGCGGGCCCAGGGGAAGCAGATTCGGATGAAGGACCACGTCATTATTGTAGGGTATGGGTTGAACGGGAGGAATCTCGCCCGCGTCCTCGGCGACACGGAGATCCCCTACCTTGCCTTGGATCTCGACGGCGATACCGTCAGCCGCGAAGCGAAACACGGGGTGCCCGTCTACTATGGCGATGCCACGAATCCGAATGTGTTGCGGCACATGAGGATCGAGGACGCGAAGGTGCTCGTGGTCGCCATCTCGGATCCGTTTGTCACCCGGCGGACCGTGCAGGTCGCCAAGGGACTCAACCCGAACGTGCACGTCGTCGTGCGGACCCGCTACCTGCGCGAATTGGAAGAGCTGCACCAACTCGGCGCGGACGATGTGGTGCCGGAAGAATTCGAGACCTCTATCGAGATCTTCGCCCTGGTGCTCCGTACCTACAAACTGCCGCAGGATTATGTGATGCAAAAGGCTGAACAAGTTCGCCGTGAGGGATATGCGTTGCTTCGTCGCAGCGAATTGCCGGAACTCGCGCATCATCTTCGTGGCGGGACCTTGACCGATGCGGAAGTCGAAACCTGCCGCATCGACGACGATTCGCCTGCGCGGGGAAAGACATTGGCTGAAATTTCTCTCCGTCCACGCACGGGCGCTTCAGTGATCGCCTGGACGCGAGCTGGGGTGACGCAATCGAATCCGTCGGAGAGGACTCGATTGATGGCGGGCGATATTGTGGTGCTACTCGGTTCGCGCGCCCAGATTCAGCAGGCGATGGGGCTTTTAGTGCAGATCGGTGCGGAATGAGCTGCTAACAGGATGTTGAAGAGCTGTTGTAGTTCCGGAGCAAAACAGAGCTGGAGGAAGTCACGGACGGTTCCAGCAGAACCCGCAGGCTGTTCAAAAAGGCCGTCCAGCAAGGCCGCAGCAAGCGAAGAGGCGAAACGTACTTTTGTTCCGTACGTTGAGCCTCTGAGCGATGCGAGAACGCCGCTGGCGGACTTTTTCAACAGCCTGCTAGCGTCCTGCCGTCGTCATGAGCTGGTAGGCTTCCTCCAACGTTGCCACTTCAAGAATTTTGATGTTCCATCGGATTGCCAGCTGAGAGAGATCCCAGTCAGCCGTGTATAGCTGCCCGCGAGGCACCAGTACGGTTTTAAACTGTGCGCGGGCCGCCGCTTCGACTTTAACGGGAAGTGCACCCACCGACTCGATCTGACCGTTTGGCAAGATTTTTCCGGTCAGAGCGACGTCTGACTTGACGTCATCGCCTCGCCAGGCTGCCACGATGCCGACTGCGACGGCGCTGCTGGCGCTCACTCCCTCGGTCAGCGCACTGTATGACCGGTTCTTAATCGTGAGCACCCACTCTCGTCCGTCCTCTCCCACCGCTTTTGTGGCAGCAGCGACGGCTTGCTTGACCCCTTCTTTCCAATCCTCGCTGACGAGTGAACCTCCGCCCAGGTTGATCTCATTGAATTGGACTTTCGGTCCTTCTTGTCCAAGGTCTTTGTCGAGTTGGAGGACAATGTAGTGGACAATACCGGTCCGTCCATCGGCGAGCACGCCCAATGCCGGCACCGTTGTAAGACGATGGCTGTCGGCTGACCAGAGCGGAAAAGACTGCGTGCAAAGAATGATCGCTGAGAGAAGGAGTATGAGGTAAGGTGTTTTCCGCGTCGCGTGCTTGTCCGCCATGGTCCTGAGTGCGCTTAACTTTTCCAGCGAAGGGTAACTCGGTCCTTGAGCGGATGATCGAAGGGTTGGCCTGTTTGGACAGATGCCAGGTGTGCGGCTTTGAGTTTGTAATACCACTTGGCCGGCATATCGGCATCGCCGAGAAACATCGTCGAAGGTTTGTGCGGCATGCCCACGGCGAGGTGCTTCATTGCCTGTTCGTCCTGGCCAAGAAACATGCGCGTGAGCGAACGGAAGATCAGGTTCGCGAAGGGGACCCAGCGAAGGCCGTGCCACGCCGCGGAGAAATCAATTCGACACTCCATGTCAGTCATCGGCGTCGCCATCAGTCTCGTGGCGACCCAAAACGTCCCGCACTGCATGAGTTCGACTCGCTGGTTCGGCAGGAGAAAGTCGATCGTCGACGTCAGCGGACCGCCGTACAGGTGTTGAAGTAAATAGAACGGTCCGCTGTTTTTCGAAGGCTGGTGGGGGACCATCCGGAAACCATTGGGGATCGGCTCGTATGTTTTCGATTTCTCATGCATGCGCGCGCTGCTCCGCCACCATGTATGCACGAAGGGCCCGTGAACCGGATCGATCAAGCCGACCACACCGTCGTCTGCTGTACAGGCGTAGGTCAAGGAGAGGTGAAAGGAATGGTGGGGTTCCGACGGCATCGGCAGGCGCGGCGCTGGCGGCAAGGGAGCCGAGACACCGCGTTCGTCCGCAAGGTAGAGCCAGATCATGCCGTCGGTTTCCTCGGCAGGATAGGTTGTGACGCCCACCTTGTCGATTTGCAGGGTCGAGCCGTCGGCAAGGGCAGGGATGTGGCGACAACGGCCGTTCACGTCGAATTGCCACCCATGATACGAACATTCCACCCGTTCTCCGTCAAACCGTCCGAACGACAAGGGCATGCCGCGATGCGGACAGAGATCCCGCATTGCGGCGACCTTGCCCTGTCGATCGCGACACAAGAGAATCGGCAACCCGAGCATGAGGAGCGGTTGCATCGTTCCAGCCCGCAACTTATCGCTCGGCAGGGCTGGATACCAAAAGCCGAAGAGCGGTCCGCTCTTGGATAGCTTGGTCTCGGTGATGAGGTCGCTGTTCATGGAACAAATGGCATGGGAGGTAGCATCGTATCGTCTGGGACTATATCCGGCGGGCTGGGTGAGGTCAAGGTTGTTGCCTTGACAAGAAAAAGAAGCGGGGACTATAGTCAAAATCCCGTTGAAAATTGCCGAAATCATGCGGATCTGACAGGAAAGAGGGCGTTATGACAATTGCGCAAATGGATCCGGCCGTGGCGTTGGATAACCTACGGTCCTCCAAACCTGACAAGGTGACGATCGTGCTGCTGAGCGGCGACATGGACCGAGCGATGGCGGCATTCATCATTGCCACCGGGGCCGCCGCCATGGGGATGCAAGTCACTGTCTTTTTCACCTTCTGGGGTCTCAATACCCTTCGCCGGAAAGGCGCGCCCAGCTCTGCCAAGGACTGGCTCCGTCGGATGTTTGGCCTGCTGAATAAGGGGGGGGCAGACAGCCTTCCGCTCTCGCGGTTCCATTTCTGGGGATTGGGCACGAAGATGATGCAAAAGGTCATGAAACAGAACCGGATGCCGGGCGTGCCGGAACTCATGGAGACGGCGCTGGATCTTGGTGTTCGCTTTATTGCCTGCACGACGACCATGGGACTGATGGGGATCACGAAGGATACGCTCATCGAGGGTGTGGACCAGTTCGCGGGGGTGACCACCTATCTCGCAGAAGCCAAACAGGGCAGTGTGAACTTGTTCATTTAGTTCATGTGGTTTGTCCGGTGCGTGGGCTGAGCATCCGGATCAATCGGAAAAACAAACTAACCAGATCGACAGGTTGTTATGATTCAAGCAGATGTGAAGCTCGATACCCTCGGGTACTTTTGCCCGATGCCGATTATCATGACGTTGAAGAAGATCAAAGAACTGACGTTGGGCCAGGTCCTTGAAGTCGTCTCAGACGACGAAGGCATCAAGAAAGACATGCCGGCATGGTGCGACACGACCGGCCATCAGATGGTTGGACTCGAAGAAGAACAGACGAAATCGGGGACGATTTACAAAGCATTTGTGAAAAAAACGAAGTAATCGCACAGACAGGGACTCAGTGGAGAGAGAAGCCGGAGGGATGATGATCAGACCTCCGGCTTCGTTGTTTTGATTCGTGATGGGGTAGTACGTGAATCGAATCGTTGAATGCGTGCCGAATTTCAGCGAAGGGCGGGATCAGACGACGGTGCGTGCACTGGGAGATGCCGTGGAGTCTGTGCCAGGGGTCTGGCTCTTGGACCACACGATGGATCGGGATCACCATCGTTCCGTCCTGAGCTTTGCAGGCGAACCGGACGCCGTTGCTGAAGCAGCCTTTCGTGCCATTCGCGTGGCGACGGATCTCATCGATCTCCGGAAGCACAAGGGTGTCCATCCGCGGGTGGGGGCAACGGATGTCGTCCCCTTCATACCGGTGCGCGGCGCCACAATGCAGGACTGTATCCATCTGGCGAAGCGCTTGGGACAACGGGTAGGAACAGATCTGGAGATACCGGTATTCCTCTATGAACAGGCGGCCACCCACTGCGATCATGCCCCGCTCGAATCGGTCCGCCGAGGCGGGCTTCAAGGGCTGGCCTTCCGGATGGCCTCCGATCCGGACTGGACGCCAGATTTTGGCCCCTCCCACCTTCATAAGACAGCCGGCGCCATGGCGATCGGCGCCCGCCCTCCCTTGATCGCCTTCAATGTGAATCTCGCCTCGACGGATCTGGCGCTGGCCCGATCTATCGCGAAGGACATTCGCGAATCAAACGGCGGGCTCCTCCACCTCAAAGCAATCGGACTGGAGTTGGCTAGCCGTCAGATGGTTCAGGTCGCCATGAACCTCACCGACTACGTCATCACACCTATCCATGTCGCATTTGAAGCGGTCCGAACCCGTGCAGCCAAGCAAGGCGTGGCGGTAGCGGGGAGTGAAGTGATTGGGCTTATGCCTCAAGCAGCGCTGGTTCAGACCGCCGCGCATAGCCTGGCCCTCGAACAGTTCGATCCAACCCAGGTGCTGGAGACGAGATTGGAGATTCGACTGTTCGATAAGCCGGGACGAGCAGACACCGTCTTCCGAACAGGAATCGGTTGATCTACAAGCGCAACCGCTCGCGGACTTTTTGGATGCTGTAGCGGCGGCGACCCCGAATCCGGCCGGCGGCACGGTCGCGGCCTTGGTGGGCGCCCTTGCGACCTCATTGGGGATCATGGGGGCGCGCCTCAGCCAGCAACGAGGAGCGGAACATCGGCTGAGTGAGATTGGCCGGCGGCTTCGCGAGCTGATGCAAGCGGATGGCGATGCCTATCAACGATTTATGCGGGCAACGAGGCTTGCGAAGACGGATAGAACTCGTCCCGCCGTCTTGTCGTCCGCGCTCCATTTGGCGACGGAGATTCCGCTTGAAATCGCTGAACAGGCGACCGAGGCAGGAGCCCTTCTTCATGCATGTTCGGCAGAAGTGAAGCCAGCCATCCGGTCTGATCTCACCGTTGGATTGGTGATGGCGATCGCCGCGGCCGATGCGGGACGTCATACAGTCGAAGAAAACATAAACATGCAACACAATCAAAGGCTTAAGTCATCTCTTCACGTTCGGATTCAGCAAATGACAAACCGTCTTGAGGAACTCAGGGGGCTATGTTACACTGCGCCCCTTGGTCAAAGTCGCGCAGGCTCGAGAAAAAAACCTGTACAGGCATCGCCTGGGAAAGTACATAGACGAGAAGAATGGAAATCAAAGTCTTCAATAATAACGTCGAGAAAGCCCTCAAAGTTGCCAAGAAGAAGCTCGCGGGGGAAGGACTCTTCCGCGAACTGAAGCGCCGACGGTTTTATGAAAAGCCGAGTGTCAGGAAGAAAGCCAAGCAACGTGAGGCGCAGCGGCGGCGTCAAAAGTGGTTGTCCAAGCGTAAGCCGGAGTAAGCGTCCTTCCACTGGGCTCTCCCGTTCGGTTGATCGCATCTTTCCAAGGCATCCGAATCCATCCTCGTCCATGCGCCAGGATCAGATCACTGCCGCGCTTCGAATTGTGAAGCGCGAGATTCGGCAGTGGGAAGAGCCGGTCGTCGGCGTCGTGGCGCGCGAGTCGAACCGAGATCCCTTTCGCATCCTCATTTCCTGTCTCCTCAGCCTCCGGACCAAGGACAAGACCACAGGTGAAGCCGGTGCCAGGCTGTTCGCGCTGGCGCATCAACCGGTCACGATGCTGACCCTCTCCGCTACAGAAAATCGAACGTGCCATCTATCCTGTCGGGTTCTACCGCACGAAAGCTAAATCCATCCATGCAATTTGCCGTCGCCTTCTTGAAGTTTATGGAGGAACGGTTCCTGACTCCATTGAGGAGCTGGTCACTCTGTCAGGGGTCGGCCGGAAAACGGCGAATTTAGTGGTGACGGTCGGCTATGGCAAGCCCGGCATCTGTGTGGATATCCACGTGCATCGGATCAGCAATCGCTGGGGCTACGTCAAGACGAAGACACCGGAGGAGACTGAGCAGGCGCTACGGCGGAAATTGCCAACCAAGCATTGGATTACCTTCAACGATCTGCTTGTTCCATACGGGCAGAACATTTGCCAGCCGGTCTCGCCCTTCTGCAGCAAGTGCAAACTCATCGAATACTGCGATCGGGTAGGAGTGACTCGCTCGCGATGAGCGAGCGCAGCGAGAGGCAGGTCTCGTCCTAGCAGGACGCTGAAAAAACTATTGTGGCAGAACAGGAAAGTATTCCAGCGGGATGCTCAAAAAGGCCGTCCAGCAAGGCCGCAGCGAGTGAAGGGCCGATGCGTACCCTCTGGGGTACGTGGAGGGTCTGAACGATGCGAGAACGAAACTGGCGGACTTTTTCAGCATCCCACTAGATGAACAGCTTCGTTTCCGCGTCAGAGGTGAGCGCGATAATGGCAGGTAGCCCCATGACTTCATCGACGTTCTTCTCGACGACGGCACTGTCCACACCCATGTATTCCAGGCCGGCACTGCAGGCAATCAGACGAAACCTCCCCACGTGTTTTGCGTCCTGAAACATTTCGGAGATCTTCGGGACGTTCTTTTCTTTCAACAGTCGAGCGACTTCGTCCGCCGATGCGGCATACTCAGGCGGAAAATCGATTTCGTCGATCCTTCCCTCGGCCAGCTTCTTAATGGTCCAGAACAATAAGATCACGATCACGTCCTTTCCCATCGCCGCGGCCGTGAGGCCAAGGGTCGCGACCTGGTGTAACGTATCGTAGGTGGCGTGATGGGCGAAGATGACGAACTTGGGTTGAGGTGACATGGTCGTTGGTTACTATTTCGTGGCACGTGCCTTGACGCTGTTCACATAATCGGCAATGGCCGCATCGACCTCGCCCGCAGTCATGGGACGGTCATGAGTTTCACTCTCGTCCACGAGATACTTGTCGTCCTCTTTTTCCTGCCGAAGGACGACGGAATTCTCCGGTGTCACCTCGATCAGCATGAACCACTCGCGCGGCCCCTGCGTGATGACGACTTCCTTGCCCAGACCTTTCTTCGTAATCTCGATGTGGAGATCATCCGACGCGCCGACCGGAAGGGGACTGACAAGAAGCCCCATGCCAAGGACCGCGATCCCTAGCAAGGTCTTGATACGAAAGATGAGGGATGAACGACGCGGCATAGTCGAGAGATTATAGCCCGCCGAGAAAGGTGCCGTAAACACGTGATGCGCTTCGGTCATCGGCTTGAGTGCCTCCAGGTCGCATGTTAGGATGCGCGTCCCATGGATGGCTTCTTCGCAACAGTCCAGCAATGGATTCCAGTCGATGTGCTCTACAGTCTCGCCGTGGCCTCGGCCATCGGTTTTATCGGTTCCCTGATTGCCATCCCGCTGATTCTGGTCCGCCTGCCAGCCGACTATTTCGACACGCGTACTCCCCGCCAATGGATGAAAGACCATCATCCCGTGCTGCGCCTGTTGGGGGTGATTGTCAAGAACGTCGTTGGCGTCGTGTTTGTCTTGGCCGGCTTTGCCATGCTCTTTTTGCCTGGGCAAGGCTTGCTGACGATACTGATTGGGGTTTCGCTCATGGATTTCCCGAAAAAGCGCGTGCTGGAGGCCAAGATGGTTGGCCAGCCGACCTTGCTGGGCGTCATTAATTCCATGCGCCAGAAGTTTGGCAAACCACCGCTGACGATGGCTCCCGATCCCTAGCGCCAACACTATGCCGAGCACCGAGTCCAGCCGCAAGACGCTCTACCTGATCGATGGGAGCGCCTACATCTACCGTGCATTCTTTGCTCTGCCGGCCCTGAACAATTCCAAAGGCCTCCAGACCAACGCCATCCTCGGTTTTACGACGACGTTGCTGAAGATTCTTCGTGAGCGGAAGCCGGATGGCCTCGTCGTCGCGTTTGACGAAAAAGGTCCGACATTACGCCACGCGGAGTTCAAGGCATACAAAGCGCAACGGCCGCCGATGCCGGAAGGCATGAGCGCCCAGATTCCCTATATCCATCGCGTCGTGGACGCCCTCAATATTCCCGCTGTCCGGCAAGCCGGATACGAGGCGGACGATTTGATCGGCACACTCGGGCACCAGGCCGAACAGGCCGGGTTCGACGTCGTCATCGTCACCGGCGACAAGGATATGTTCCAGCTCCTGACGCCCCACGTGCGCATCTACGATCCGGTGAAAGACAAGTGGTTTGGCGAGGCAGAATGCCGCGAACGCTTCGGCGTGGAGCCGGCGCGCGTGGTGGAGATCATGGGGCTCATGGGCGATGCGACAGACAATATTCCCGGCGTGAAGGGCATCGGTGAGAAAACGGCGATGAAGCTGATCGCCCAGTTCGGTACGATAGAAGAACTCTTACGTCGCGTCGAAGAGGTCACGCCGCCCCGGGTAAAAACCTTGTTGACCGAACAGGCCGAGAACGCCCGCCTCAGCCGACGGCTGGCGACGATTCAACTGGATAGTCCCGTGGCATTCGATGCCGCGACTTATCACCTGAAGCCTCCACATCTGGACCAGCTCACCGATTTGTTGCGCGAGCTGGAGTTCACCACACTCCTCAAATCATTTCAGCCGGCGTTCAGACAGGCGGAGACGAATGCGGTTGAGATGGAACTCGTTCAGGATGAACCATCCGCGCAGCGATTTGTGGAGGGATTGTCGAAGGGCGGCGTCCTCGGCCTGCAGTGTCTGCTGACCCCTGGACCAGGTGCGCAGGAGGATGTGCAGGGGATGGCGCTGTCTACGGGAGACAAGACCGCGTTTATTCCGCTCGATGTCCAAACGTACATGCGGCCCATCACGGCATTGCTGCATGACCCCACGAGAACCAAGGTTGTCCATGACCTGAAGGCGACCTTGCTGGTGTTTCACCGCATCGGACTGACACTGGCGGGTCCCTACCTGGATACCATGGTGGCGGACTATCTGCTCAATCCAAACCGCCGCGATCACCAACTTGAAACGATCGCGCTGGAAGTGCTGGACCATCGGCTTGGAACCGGACATACAAACAACGCTGCACCGCAATCCCTTTTCGACGAGGACACCGGATCACGAGAGGAAGCTGTGGAGGCCGCGTCGGTGCTGGCCAAACTCGCCCCGGTCATGACGGAACGACTATCGGAACAGGGAAGCCTCACGCTCTTCACCGACGTTGAAATGCCGTTGGTCCCGGTGTTGGCCGAGATCGAGCGGAACGGGTTCTTACTGGATGTCGAAGGTCTGCGCACACTCAGCAAAGAGTTGGAACGGGACCTCGACAAGATCATGGAGACGATTGCTGTGGCGGCTGGCGGCGAGTTCAACATCAATTCGCCGAAGCAGCTCGCCACGGTGCTCTTCGAGAAACTGGGGCTCAAACCGATCAGGAAAACCAAGACCGGGTACTCGACCGATGAAGACACGCTGACGCAACTCGCCGCGCAACACGAATTGCCCGCGCAGATCGTGAACTATCGGGGCCTCAGTAAACTCAAGTCCACCTATGTGGATGCACTGCCGGAACTGGTGAATCCTGAGACCAAGCGGCTCCACACGTCGCTCAATCAGACCGTCGCGGCGACCGGACGGCTTTCCTCCACCGATCCGAATTTACAGAATATTCCGGTGAAGGGCGAGTACGGGTTGCGAATCAGAGAAGCGTTTATCGCGCCGGCAGGCCACACCTTACTCTGCGCCGACTACAGCCAGATCGAGCCGCGTATCCTTGCGCATCTGTCGCAAGATCCGCGCTTGCTCGCCGTATTTGCGAAGGGGGAGGACATCCACATGGCGACGGCCATGGAGATTTTCAATCTGCCTTCCAGTCAGATCACGAGAGACATGCGACGCGTGGCCAAGACAGTGGTCTTCGGAATTGTGTACGGGATCAGTCCGTTCGGCTTGGCCTCGAATATCGGCGTGTCGCAGGCGGACGCGAAAAAGTACATCGAGACGTTCTTTGAAAAGTTTTCGGCCGTGCGCGCGTTGATGGACCGGAATATCGAAGAGGGAAAAACGAAAGGCTATACGACGACGATCCTCGGTCGGCGGCGTCCGATTCCTGAGTTGCAAAGCGGCGATCCGGTGCAGCGTGGATTCGGCGAACGCATGGCCGTGAACAGTCCGATACAAGGTTCAGCCGCGGATCTCATCAAAGTGGCGATGATCAATGTGAATCAGTTGCTGCACCATGAGATGCCGCATACCAAGATGATTCTCCAAGTCCACGACGAATTGATCTTCGAAGTGCCCGAGAAGGAATTGGAAGAGACGAAGCAACTCGTGAAGACAGAGATGGAAGCGACGGGGAAGAAGCTGGGATTGTCGGTGCCCTTAAAAGTCGATCTAGGGACAGGACACAATTGGCGAGTGGCGCATCCGTAACAGAAAATCAAGGAGGTGAGATGTGCAGAACGTACGTCTTTCGATAGCGTGGTTGATAGCGGGCGTCTGTCTTGGCTCATTGGCGCTCCTGCTTTTCATGGGGCAGCCGTTCACCGCAAAAGCGCAGGAGCTGAAACAGTTTCAGTATAGAATCGTCGAGGTGCTGCCTGACACGCAGAATATGCAAACCGTGTTGAACGAGTTTGGAGCAAACGGGTGGGAGTTGGTGACGGTGTCGATGGGGAACATGACGGAGCCGAGGCTGATCTTTAAGAAGTAAGAAGTGAGGGGGCAGTGAGGCGATTCCTTTGCTCCCGGAACCCCCACTTCAGAAAGTGGTCGTTCGACGCGGGCAGTGGGGAGCATTCCCACCACTTTTGCAGGAAGCATCTCTCACTCCGCTGGAGGAAGGAGAGGGCAAAAATATAAAGAGTTACCTAAAAAGGCGGCCCTTTCATTTCTGGCAGCCAGTCTTGTCGAGTGCTTGCGTATCCCATGGTATTCACTTAGGATCACGGTAGGAAAGCTCCGACGTATGCCCCCTGATCAATCACCTCTAGAAGGAAGCCTTATTGTTGCTGCCTTGATCGTGCTAGCGATCGTGTTTGCCGGGCACTGGATCGTCAGCTATGTGCAGAACGGCAATCCATGGGCTCTCACGCCATGGTATGGCGGCGCCGCAGCGCTCATCATCGTGTTCGGTCTCTTCACGAACCTGCGCCGCGGGGGCAGCTAGGACGAAGGGTGAATTCAGTCTCCCTCCGACGTATCCCCTTTTCGTACAGAGTTGACTGTCCAACCCAAGGTTTATGAAGCCGCCCATCTTTGCATGATGCGCGGCTTGCGGGTCTCCGCTCTCCCATCCATCTTCTCTAAATCGCCCACTTGACAGCGCCGGTCATGGTATGTAACATTTTGTGACATGACGGCTAAACAGTTCAGACAGGCGCGGGTTCGGTTGGGGTATACGCAGGCGAAGCTGGCGGAGGTGCTGCAACTGAGCCGGATGACGATCAGCCGCTATGAGGCCGGCACCTGGGAGGTGCCCTTGTCGGTCGAGATGGCGTTGGACCAATTAGGGTCGGCGCAGATTCCTATGTTGGGGATGGTGGCGGCCGGGGCGCCGATCGAACCGATCACGCAAGCTGAACTGGTCGCGGTGCTGCCGCCGTTGTTGCGCGGGGGAGAGACCTTCGCGTTGCGGGTGAAAGGCGAGTCGATGAAGGACGACGGCATTTTCCCCGGCGATCTGGTGGTGGTGCGGAAGCAGGGTACCGCGCGGAACGGGCAGACGGTGGTGGCCTTGGTCAACAATGAAGCGACGATCAAGAAGTACTACCGCAAGGACGGTCGGATCGAACTGCATCCGGCGAATGCAGCGATGAAGCCGATCATCGTGTCGTCACAGGACGAGTTTTGCATTCAGGGAATTGTCGCAGGCGTGATCCGCCACTTCAACGAATCGTGAGGTGCTCTATGGCTCTGGTACAGCAACAGGCGATTGAGTTTCCGTTTCGCACGAGAGGATGGCGGCACGGTCATCGATGCGCCTCGCCATCTGTTGGCCGAATTGCGGCGGAGTGCGGTGTCGACCGATCAGCCGAAGGGGTTGGTGCTGTTGTCCGGACCGCCGTCGGTCTATCGACTGGGCCTCTGTGCCGCGGTCGATCGCGCGTTGGCCGGCGAACCGGTGTTGTATCTGGCCGGCGCCAATGTCTTCGACCCGTTCTTGGTGGGGCGGCTGGCTCGGGCAAGTCGGGTGGCGCCGGCTCACGTGCTGCAACAGATTCACGTCTCACGGGCCTTCACCTGTCATCAGATGGTCCGGTTGGTCACGGATTGTCTCCCGTCGGCGTTGCGCACCTATGATGCGCGATTCGTCATTCTCGCCGGTCCGCTCGACACGTTGTACGATCAGTCGGTGCCGGAGCCGGAAGCGATGCGCCTCTTTCGTGCCATGACGGAGGCGCTTCAGGATATGGCCGGCCATGGTGTGCAAGTGCTGTGCGTGACCCCGCTCGCGCCGCCTGAATCCGGCGGACGCAGTCGATTTATGGCGACACTCCGTGCGCAGGCGCGTCGGGCGATCGATCTGTGCGAGGCCGAGGATGGGCTGTGGCTCCAGGAAGAGGGAGGGCCTGAGCCCAAACGCTGGATGATTCCGCGTCTGCTCTGGAATCGGTTGTAAGCATGGGGCGCACGCTTGCCACGTTCACGCAATTGGTCCAGCAGGAAATCGACTCGTGGAGCCGCTACCGGCGTGCATTGCGGCGTGAGGATCAGCAGGCGCTCGATGTGTTGTTCGCCGCCGCCCGCCACCATGCGTCGGCCGGCGCCTATCTCGCGCGTGAGACACCGTTCGAGGTGATGCTGCTGTCCATGTTGATTGAACAACAGAAACACGTCGTCACGTTGCAACAGAAAGTGATGACTCTTGAAACCCGCATGCCCCACGACTCGACTCAAGGGATGGCTTCTTGATGTCTACCCGGCACAAGAGGGCATGGTCGTCTGGCTCCTCGGCGAGGACGGTCGCCGCATCAGGGCCGTCGATCCCTTCGTGCCGACGTGCTATCTGGCGGCTCCGCCGTCCATCCGCGAGCACGTGTTCCGGTTACTCCGCCGTGCTTCCTGTCGTATCAGCACCAGAGAGGTGGAGCGATACGAACTCGGCGCGCCTCGTCCGATCCCGGTGCTGGAAGTCTCGGTTCATGCTCCCGCGCAGTTCTCGTCCCTCACGCAACATCTGATCCGCGCCTGTCCCGACGCGCAGTTCTTTCACGTGGATGTGTCGCTGCCGCAGCGCTACTTTTACGACCGGGAACTCTTTCCTCTGGTCCATTGCGAGGCTGACCTCACCGTCGAAGGCCGGATTCAGTCGATTCAGGCGCTGGAGTCGCCCTGGGACACGGACTATGGTTTCCCACCGCTCACGATCATGGAGCTGTCGCCGGACAGTCCGTCGCCCAACCCGAATCATGGCGGGCGTGGCTCGCTCGTGGTGCGGATGGACGGGGAGGAGCGTGTGTTGGAAGGCGATGATGCCGACGTGATCCAGCGCCTCAACCAGCTGCTCGTGCGACAGGACCCCGATATTCTATTGACGGACTGGGGCGATTCCTATCTTCTGCCGCGTCTCATGATCATGGCGGATCGGCTGCGCATGCCGCTCGCGCTCAATCGCGATCCCCATCGATCCGATCGGCACCAGAAAGCCCCATTCGTATTTTTCGTACGGCCGCATCCTGTCCCATGCCGGTGCCCGCACCTTGTCGGGACGGTTGCACCTCGATCGGCACAATTCATTTGCGCTGGCGGAAATGGGCCTGGCCGGGCTCATCGAGCAGGCCCGTGTCGCGAAGGTCGATCTGCAACAGATGGCCCGCACGACGACAGGGACGGGGATCACCTCGATGCAGCTCGAAACGGCTTGTCGCGACGGCCTGCTGATTCCCTATCGGAAGCAGGAGCCGGAAGCCTTCAAATCCGCGCTCGAGTTGCTGCAGACCGATCAGGGCGGATTGGTGTTCGCGCCGATCATCGGCTATCACGAACAGGTCGGTGAACTGGATTTTTCCTCGATGTATCCCTCCATCATGACGCGCTTCAACATCTCGCCCGAGACGGTCAATTGCCGGTGCTGCCGCGATGAGCCGACTGCGCGGGTGCCGGAGATCGGCCATCACACCTGCCGCCATCGCAAGGGATTGGTGCCTCGCACGCTGGCCCCGTTGCTCGACAAGCGCGCGCGGTACAAACGGCTCATGGCCGTCGGCGACACAGCCGGCGGCGAGGGCCGTGCTCGATCAACGGCAAACGGCGCTCAAGTGGCTGCTCGTCGTCTCGTTCGGTTATTTGGGATACAAGAATGCCCGGTTCGGTCGGATCGAAGCGCACGAATCCGTCACCGCCTACAGCCGCGATATTCTGCTGCAGGCGAAAGAGATTGCGGAGCGTCGCGGCTATCGCATGCTGCATGCGATTGTGGATTCGCTCTGGCTCGTCAAACCCGGCGCGGTCAGGGCAGACTACGACAGACTTGCGCAGGCGATCACCGAGCGGACGGAGCTCTCGATCGGTGTGGAAGGGCTCTATCACTGGATTGGGTTTCTTCCGTCACGGGTCAATCCGCTCATGCCGGTGCCGAATCAGTTCGTGGGCCTGTTTGATCATGGCGCCATGAAAATCCGCGGCATCGAAATCCGTCGCAGCGATGCCCCGCTCCTCGTCAAGCGGGCACAGGCGGAGGTATTGCGCTGTCTGAGTCAGGCGCGAACGCTGGCCGAGTTGCGTGAACAGATTCCGCAGGCATTGGAGATCGTCCGTACCTATCGGCGCTATCTTCAAGATGGTCACGCCACCGTTGAGGAACTGGCCATCACGAAATCGCTCTCGAAAGAGCCGCAGGCCTATCGCCATCAGACCTTGTCGATGATTGCCGCGCAGGAACTTCTCGCTCGGGGCGTTCCACTGCAAGCGGGGGACACGATTCACTACATCATTACGGATGCCGATGCGGCCTGTCCGCCGACCGTGTGCGGGCGGTGGCCGGACTCGATGGGACCTGGAGCTACGATGTCTCGGCCTATGACAACCTGCTTCTGAAGGCGGCTCTCGTGCTGTTGACGCCCTTGGGCGTGACGGCGACCTCGCTGAACGAATCTACTGCAGGATGCTGAAAAAGTCCGCCAGCGTCGTTCTCGCCTCGCTCAGATCGTAAACGTGAAACCAGGGGCACCCCGTCTGCGGCCTTGTCCGCGGAACCGCGTCTGGCGGCCTTGGCTGGAAGTCTGAACTTTTTGAGCATCCTGCCCGGTATTCTCCCATTGCCCAAGACACGCGGACGGACCATAGAATGTCCATCGTGCCACAATAGTTTTTCAGGAGCCTGCTAACAGGCTCCGTTCAAACCTGTCCTCCAGTCGGTCCTTGCCTCCGGCTAGCCTTTATCCAGAGCCAGTTTGCGCGGGGTTAGGAGGGCACCCATCTTGCTGATCTCCCCTTGGCTTCCATGTGCGCTGGAGAGGGCGTTACATGAAATGAAAAGGGGGATCCGATGGCACCAGTGTTGGAACTCGACCGGCAGACAGCCTCGTTTGTGCGGCAACTCGAAGAACAACGGAAACTCGAAAAGACTCTTCTGGTCGAACGGGTCCGCGGAACGAAAGAAGGGCTGGAGTCGGTCTTCAGCGACATCAAGAGCCGTGTGGCGGTGCTGGAGAAGCTGAACGGGTCGGCGAGTGCCAGCTGCATTGCGCCGATCGGCTGGAGCAAGCTGATCTTTACCGGAGCGGATAGTGTCTCGGCGCCGAATACCATCGGATTTGGCGATCGGGATGAAACGCTGTGCAAGCTCGATCAGATCAAATACCTTGAAGACACGCACTATCTCCGTCTTGCTGCGAATCCCCACTACGTGGAGCATGTGCTGCCGAATAAATCGGTCCAGGCGCGCGTCGGGGCGAATCCTTCGCTCTGGGATACGCTCGGGTATGTCCACGCGGGCTACACGACCCTGCTGCAGATTCCCGCCTCGTTGGAACCGACGACGGTGTCGATCATGTCGCGGGTGAACACCCTGTTTAATTGGGTTGAAACGAATGCGGTCGGAGACGAGTGGTACGCCCATGTGTCGGCCGCCGCGCGACTGTGGGTGACCTATGATGGCGAGTTTCGTCAGGCGCCGCCCGCCCAGTTCGTGAATCTTCTCGCCTTGCCAAAACAATTGCGGACGCATCAGGACATTGCGTCACCTGCGCCGAGCGCGGCATTGACGCATGCAAGTCTCGGCCTCAGCCGGCAGCGGCACGACGATCAGCGTGTACGAATCCATCGAACTCGTTGCCACCACGCCGAACGGCCATGCCTACCTTGACGGCATATTTTCCTGGGAGCCTCTGGCGGTGCAGCTGCGCGAAGGGTAACGGATGTTGAAAAGGGCTTCCAGCTTCGTTCTCGCGTCGCTCAAACCCTCGACGTACCAGAAAAGTACGCCTCGGGCTCTCGCTTGCTGCGGCCTTGCCGGACAGCCCTTTTGAACATCCTTGGGGATTAGTGGTCGAGGATGGTCCTCTATGAATAGAGGGTGCGAACGATTTCTGTGGTGTTGAACAGCATCGCGTTGAGGCGAGTATAGGCCGCGTGGCCGAAGTAGTGGTCGCGCACATTGGTTGACCCGGTGGAATCTTTGTAGTCAACGAGAATCCCCAGCCCCTCACTCGGGATACGGACGGCACGGCGGGCACATTCGAGCCATCGTTCGAATCCATCAAACGGCTCCACGAGTTCCCATAGGGCTTTATTGGCCGCCTTGGCTGCTTCGGTCGTCGGCACGGCATCGCTGCCGGCTACGGCCAGCTCCTGGACATAATCCCCGCCCCACGCGATCGGCATTTCCATCGTGATCTGGGGCAACTCCATCTTCGAGAGCCAGGTCTTTCCATCGGTCCGAAGATTTCGATGGTTGACGATGTGCAGCAGTTTGCCCAATCCGGACGGATCCCATCCATAGCGTACCGGCATGCCAAACGTGACGACGTCCAGCGTTGCTCCATTGAGGAGGGTGCCATTCGACAGCAACGGAGCGACACGTTGGATCGTCGAGGTGATATCTGGTCGATTGACCTGCGAGGCAAAAGCCGACAAGAGGTCGAGCAGTCGCGTCCGGCTACTGGTCGAGGTCACACATAAGAGGTTCGAGACGAGGGCAAGGACTAACCCGGCCTGCCCATGAGCCTGCACGAGGATCCGATCTCCTTGGCCCAGCTTGTGGGTTTCGCCCCAGTCGCGAAGACGTCCGAGCATCGAGACGGCCGCCATGGCACGGCCCAGGTGATGGTGTTCACAGGCCCAGAGTTCGCGGACACAATGGATCGGACGATCCAGGCCTCGGTTGAGCGACTGTCTCATCAGCTCCATATAGGTGTTGGTGAAATTGCCGGCATCCCCGATCTGCTCATCGAGCAGCCTCTTGGTGGCGTCATCATTCACGAGCGGTGGCTTCAACCCGCCGGGCAGCGGTGAAATGCCATTACTGCTTTCGCGCATCAGAGCCAATAAGGCATCGAGGCCCGCCACGCCTCGCGAATAGCCACGTTTGAGGCCGCCCAGCTCATCCAGCCGTTGTACCCCGAAGACATCGGTCCCTATGATGGAGCCGTGCAGCAAGACGATCACGCGGACACCGGCTTGCGAGAGACGTTTGCCGAGCCTGGCCATCGCCTCCTGCCCGTGAGGCGATTCTGGCAGGGTCAGTCGGAGTGACCTCACGAACGGTGATCCGCTCGCCAGGATTCTTTCGTGACATCTCGTCGTGTTGAAAACTGTTTTCGATCGGCATGGGAGAGTTACATACCCGATGTAGGTGACGGACTGCAACGGAGGCTCACAAGGAGGATATTTATCGAATGACTGTCGGGGTGGGTTCGATGTGGTCTGGTGCTGGTTTGGGCTGGATCTGGCTCTTGGGCATGACGGCGGTTGCGCTACAAGTTTTGTTGTCTTCGTCTATCTGCCGGTCCACGATTTTTACGCCCTGGAGATATTCCTGGACGATTTCTTCCCTGGTGAGTTCGATGTCCTGTTCTGTCTCTTGGCCGGCCCGGTCCCGCACTCGGTCGACCATGTGTTCCTTGACCATCACACGGATTTGTTTGGCGAGATCGGTCCTGGCCGACAGCTCCGACACGCGCTGACAGACGCTCTTGCCCTTCGTCAGATCCCCTTGGCCATTGCCGATCAGGTACTGATCGGAAGGGTAGTGGGTTTTCGGTTTCGCTACTTCGTTCGGGTTGCTGTCATCTCCTGAAATGATTGGTCGGCATGTTGGCGGGCAGCGGGTGATCCGTCATCAGCCGACTGAGCCGCGATCGGCACCACAGTCAACACGACGATCATACTGCAACCGACGCTCACCATTCGGACCATTCTATTCACGGTTACCTCCCTCTACCTCCGCCTCGTCCACCACCACCTCGGCCGCCGGACCAGCCACCACCTCGTCCTCTTCCCATGCTTCCGCCACCACTGAATGATCGCGCTCCAAAGGGCACGTGTGGGACGTGATAGGACTGTGGGGGATGAATCTGATTGATCGTCGGAGGCAATCGCCTGGCGATCGGAGGCTGTCCCGTTGGCGGCTGTCCGGTTTGAGGTGATTGCAGGAACTGCCGGAGTGCCTGCGCTGAGCGAGTGTTCTGTGACGGCGGAGGGAGCAAGGGGTTCAATTGGCGCACGTCGGTGAGACTGTGCGAGCCTGGCTGTGTCGGAATGGCCGCCGGCTGGATCGTGATCGGTTGGTTACCGATGTGCGATGGCGCAGTCGGAGTCAGATGCGAAATTTCGTTCAGCGTTAGCGGTACAGGCCTTGTGCCTGGTTGCAGGTGCGGGCCCGGTTCCGTGGACGGCACCATGACGGATTGCGTGGAGGGCGGTGGCTGGTGCGTCGTGATCACTTGTTGGGCGATCGGAACATACGGGCTGGCGGGGTACAGAGTACGCGCCCCATTGAGCAAAGCATGCGTCTGTGCTGAGCCGCCTATCCATGGGTAGGGATAGGCGGCAGGCGATACGAGCGCCCAGTCTGTCCAGACTTGCGAAACCATGGCATTCGATTGCGCACGGTTCAATAAGTCTTGGCGTTGCTGCGTGGCCTGCTGGACTTGCTCGGCCGTGGAGGCCTGCTGGAGTGCTTGATTGGCGGCATCCAGCTCACTGTGCAATTGGTCCATCTCTTGTTGCGAGAGCCACGAGCTGATGGCGAGCGTCTTCATTTTCACGCAACGCGACGATGGCGTGGGCCACTTCCTCGGTATCAACCTGCGTGACGAGATCGACCGTGATCACGATCGTCTCTCCATCAAGGGAAGTGCTCGTTTGTTGATCCAGGACGAGCACGATCCCTGCTGTGTAAGTGCGGATTTCATCTTTCGTGACATCCATGCCGTCCACGATCGTGATGCTTTCAAGATAGGTCGCGACCTGTTCCAGGGCATTTCGTTTGGCCCGTTCGGTGGCCAGGCGGATGGCGTCTTCTCTGGTGTCACGGTCTCCCATTCGGTGTTCACCCTGGGCAGTCACGACTCGAACCTCTGCCAGTGTAACTGAAGGCCAAACAGACAGGATGATGAACAGCGCAAAGAGGCTCAGGCTGGGCGATGTAATGCGAGAGAACGACCCGCGGGCGGCAATATACAAACAAGGGAACTGTGGCATCGCCCCACCTTCCGGATAGGACTGACGCATCAGAGGTCGATTCATTGACCCCCAGGAGGCCAACCGTAAGCATAGCACCGACATCGACCATTGTGCCAGGAGCCGTTCCGACCGCATGAACCCTGATGAATCATGAGTCACGCGGGCCAGGCCTTACCTCGCTTGCTTGCCTTGGCGGAAAACGCCATGGTAGCTTAATAGTCCCTTGAATAGAATAGAAAGGACAGTTCTGTGCACACGTCAATCAACCTCGATCGCGGATGGTCGATTCGGATTTTGGCCATAGCCCTTTTGTTTCTCTGCCTGCTCCTTCCGAGAGACGCGGCGGTTGGCGCTCTACCGGCGTCGTCGGAATCTGCTTCGCCAACGACCCCAAGTGAGTATGTGATTCTCTTCGTCCTCGAAGGGTTCGGCCAGAATTCGCTAGAAGGGCGGCACGATGCCGACCCTCAGCCGGTTGATCAAGGAAGGGTCTGTCACCTGGTCTGCCACAGCTGTGAGGCCCGCATTACGGCTCCCGACGATGGCGTCATTGATTACGGGAATGCCGGTCGAGAAACACGGCATCACTTGGAATACATTCGAATTCAGCCGCGGCTACCCACGTGCCCCGAGTGTGTTCGACTATCTGGATTTAAGCGGGGGGCGCGACAGCGCGATTTTCCTCATGGATGAGTCGCTCTATCAGTTGGCGAGACCCGAGCCCTATACGGATTACCAGATGTGCGGGCCTCTGAAGCCTGAGTGCAGCACGGATCGAATCGTGTCCTACATTCGTCAGTACTTCAAGAAAGCCACCAGTGGTCATGGCTACGGGCATGCCATCCTTTCGCTGCCGCATTTCCTGGTCGTGCATCTTCCTGAGGCTGGCCGAGTGGGCGCGTCCAGAGGCTGGGCCTCGAAGGAGTATCGCGAAGCGCTTCACACAGTGGACAAGGCCATAAACTCCGTGTTGGACATCTATAAAGAGCAGGGGCTGACCAAGCGGACGACCCTATTTGTGACATCGCTCAGTGCCGAAGGCAGGGATGCAAACGAAGAACAGGCTGATGCGGCTGTTCCGACGGTTCCGTGGATTGCCTCAGGGGTGGGGATCAAACATGGTCACGCGATTCATCAGCCGGTCTCCATTATCGATACAGGCGCGACCGTGATGCGGACGTTGGGATTACAGACACATACCGAGTGGGACAGTCATTCCGTGGAGGAAATCTTCCAGTCTGCCTTTGCCGCGGCCCCACACGGTTCCAGTTTGCAATAGGTCATCATGATCCAGAGTGTTAAATGGTGCATGATCCGTTGTCTGGTCGGAGGGCTACTGGGCTCTGCGGCGATTGTTTTGCCGGCCGCGGCCGGTCCGCCGGCGGCCTATACCCAGGAGCATGCCATCACGATCGACGCCACCACCATTGATCCTCAGACCTGGTGGCAGGTGCCCGGCGTCACCCCGTCCATCTATGCCTCGGACCCCGAGTCCATGGATGCCTATCGGACGACCGAATCCCGTGCCCTCAAACTGAAGCCGGGCAAATATAAATTTGTGAGCTTTACGTTTGATTTTCCGTTCACGGTGAACTTAGATGGGAAGTTGGAGTATGCCCACTCGCTCGACCAATGTGTGGACGGACGAGGGACTCAGATCTTAACCATCCGCTGCAGCCGGACCTATCCCCACGGCGGCCAGCGCGATAACTACTATCAATAGAGGAGCGGCACCAATGGCCCAGGCGCTTGATGATTTGTTGGAAGCACTCGAGGATGTCGACGACGCGACCCGCGAAGAGGCGTCCAAGGCACTCGCCGAACTCGCCGACCCCACCACGTTGGACGCGCTTGTCGGTGCCTGCGAAGACGAGTATTGGACTGTGCGGGCCCATGCGGGCCGGGGCGTGGCCAGGATCGGAGGGGCCAAGGCGGTGGACGCGCTCATCATCCTGTTTAACGATTCCATCATGGATGTGCGGAACGATGCCGTGGTGGCCATGGCATCGATGGGGGCCGCAGTCGTTGATCGCCTGATCGCGGCATTGAAGGATGAGCGGTGGCGTGTCCGCGAACATACCGCGAAAACCTGCGGGGAAATAAAGGATCGGAAAGCCGTCGAAGCTCTCATGCTCGTCTGTCGAGATCGCGATGGCGCCGTGAAGAGTGCGGCGGCAGAGGCCTTGGGCAAAATCGGCGATCCGAAGGCGATCCCGGCCCTGATCAAACTATTCCGTGATCCTTCGAAAACGGTGCGAGAAACAGCAGGAACCGCGCTCATCTCCATCGGCCAGCCTTCCGTTGATCCCCTGATTGAGTGTCTCAAGGATAAGGATTTTGTGGTCCGGTGCCACGCTGCCCGCGCACTCGGTGGGATGACCACCGACTACCAAATCGGTCGAACCTGGGTGCGGGACTCTAAAGTTGTCGATGTCCTGATAGACACTCTTAAGGATCCCGATCGAGCTGTCCGCGAAGATGCCACGATCGCATTGGGCCAGATCGGCGATCCTCGGGCCATTGATGCCTTGATCGAGGCGATGAAGGACGGTGTGGTAAAGCGGCATGCTATTGCGTCGCTCGGCATGATCGGCGACCCTCGCGCCTTGCCTCCAGTGCTCGATGCGTTAAAGGGGAAGGGCATTCGACAGGATGGGACCCCGACCCCTGGCTGTATCGTCAGCGAAGACGCTTTTATCAAGGAAGCAGCGGCGACGGCGCTCGGCCAGTTCCGCGATCCGCGCGTCATTCCCGACTTGATTATGCTGTTGAAGGATGGGGTCTTGCGCGAGAAGGCTAGTGCCGCCTTGGCGACCATCGGTGATACGGCGATCGAACCGTTGATTGCATTTTTGTATGACCCGAAGGCGTCAGAAGTTGTCCATGAAGGGGAGCGGGTGCTTTCCTATGCGTCGGTCCGGCTCACAGCGAAAGATGCCTTGCGACAATTGGCGCTTGAGACACTTGAAAAACTGGGGTGGATGCCTGCGCCGGAAGACGTGACCGTCAATTCGAGTGTGGCCGACAATGCGCGAGTGGACTTGCCCCTTGGCCCCACTGGCAGATTTGGCCCGTTGGGTGATTTTGCCAAAAACGGCTAACAGAGGAATATAATCGTCGTTTGAATAGTTTGCCTTGGGATCGAGGTAAAACGTGGGGGCCGCAATAGGCGAACGGATGCACGCTCCCTGCGGCCCCGTCCTTGCTTGAACGATTGATCCCCATGGTCTTTGGTGTCACCGGATGGTTTGACCCATCCGGTGACTTAGTTTGTAGGCCAGAAGCCGCCGCACTTTCGCTCGGAGTCAGTGCCCCAGCGCCCCACCCTTGATAATAGGGCCGAGAGGGATTGTGGTAATGGTCCGTGACTCACCAGTTGTGCGGACCGCGATGCCGTGCGTATCGGCGGTTTCCTTTCCGTCCTTCATGTTCGTGATGGCGGCCTGCCCTTTATAGTGTCCAACCTTCCCATCCGCGTCGACGTGGATCACTCCGACTCCGGGAATCGTTCCTTTTGCATTGTTCACAGTCTTGTCATTGCCCGTCAGCGGAACAGGGCCACGGAGGCCTACGAACACATATTGGCCGTCCGGGGAGACGTCCATGAGATCCGGAGCCGGATCCTTGTTTGCATCGGTAACCAGATCCACCGAGCCGACGCTCAAATTGCTCAATGAATCGATAATCTCCACGTTATTGCCCGCTCGGTCCACGTTCCACAGGTAGCGCCCCACTGCGGCCATCCCATGTGAGTCTGAAAATTTGTCGTCTCGTTGCGAGACCCGCTTGGCCGACACCGACTTAGGCAGATTCGACAGGTCGATGGCATAGATATCATAGGAGAGCGGGGCGATGGGCCAGCCGCCGCCTGAATTGATGTACATGGTGTCATCGATTTGAATGCCGCCGCAGCCGGCCGGATGGACCTGATTGTTGTCCAGCATGGCCAGGACTTTCATCGGCGTTGCCGCCACATCGATGACCAACAGGCCGCCGCCACGGAGCGTGACGAATGCATACTTGCTCGATGATTCCGTGATCGGGCAAATCGGGGAATTATCCGGCCGCTCACCGCCTTCGAAGGCAGTGAGATTCAGCACGTCTTTCTCGGGATCGAACGAGAATTTGTGCGCGGCGTAGTCAGTCCAAATACGGATGAACTTCTTCTCGGCAGTGTTCGCCGCGATCGCCATGGTTTGGTCCGGCGTCGGCCAGGCGGCATGGACGTTCTTGCCCATCGACAGGCAGGCTTCTGGTTTTTTGGTTGCCGCGTCCATGATCAAGACCTGCCCGCTTAAAAACGAAATGATCACGTGGGCCTGATCCTTGGTAAAAAACAGCATATGCGGCCGGCGGACCAGTTTTTTCGTGGCTTCCTCGCAGAACTTGTTGATGTCGCTTCCGACATCAATCGTGGAAGTCGGCTTGGCTGTCGCAGGGTTTTCGGCAAGGGCCGCTCCGTCATAGATGTAGATGAATCCTCCGCTTTCTTTTGCCGTATCCGACTGGTCGGTCAGCCAGACTTCATAGGCATCTGCTGAGGTGACGAGGCCCGTCGCGAACAGTATGAGGAGCAAGATAGTCGAGACACAGGGTGTATCGAGTCGTTGTCCGCGGGCAGTCATAAAAGCCTCCATTTCAAACAGAGATGAACATGTGGGAATCGGACACGGGGGAGGTCATCGTAGGCGTCGGTCGATGATCTGTCAATCATCGTCGAAACCTGTCGTGACCGGGTGTCGGGCCGGTTTCCCCTCCGTTGACCCTGTGAAAATGGCTATGTTAGGCTCATCAGTCCTGGACCAGGGAATCTTGCATGGCGGACTCGGTAGCCGAACAGATTGCTGCTCTCAAGGACGAGGATTGGGCTATTCGCGAAGAGGCCGCCACGATGCTTGGCACACTTCGGGATCCAAGGGCTGTGGTGCCGTTGGTCTCCGTGCTTCGTGACGGCGATCGCGCGGTTCGTGATGCGGCTATCGGTGCCCTCTTGGCCATCGGTGAGCCAGCTGTGACGACGCTGGGCGTTTGCCTTTCCGATCCGGTGCTCTCGGTTCAGGAATTGGCCTCATCAGTGTTGGCCACCATTGCCGATGCCCGGGTTCTTACCCCGCTGATGGCAGCGCTCAAGAGTCCTGACTGGATTGTCCGGATGCATGCGGCCAAAGCACTGGGACGGATTAAGGATCCGGGGGCAGTGGCACCGTTGGTGCTGCTCCTACAAGATTCGGTGAAGGCCGTGCGGGAGGAAACGTCAGCGGCCCTTGCTGCCATTGGAGAGGCAGCGCTCTCATCGCTGCTCGCCGCGCTGACCCATCCTGAATGGCTGGTGCGGTTACATGCGGTTGAAGCCCTGGGCAAAACGCGGTCCCCTGAGGCTGTGGACCCTTTGCTATCGGTGCTGTTCAATGATCGGGATGCGGCCGTTCGGGAGGATGTGGTTCGGGCGCTCGGTCAAATCGGAGATGCGCGCGCCGTGGACTTTCTTGTGACTGCGATGAAAGAACCAGGGCTCCGGCCGCTGGCGGTTGAGGCGCTGGGACAGATTGGTGATCGTCGTGCGGTGCCGGTGCTGATCAATGTGCTCGAGGGAGTGGATCGACCGGCGGTTTCGCGAGCAATCGAAGGTTGCGGCGATCAATGGGATGAAGAAATGCTGACGTTGGGTGCGGCCGTCAGAGCGCTCGGCGCGATTCGAGACGAGGCGGCCGTGCCGTCGCTCATGAAGGCGCTTCGCCATACGGTGACCCGATCGGACGCCGCGGTCTCACTGACTCGATTCGGCTCCGCTGTGATTGCGCCGTTGCTGGCGGTGCTGGCCCGCGAGTCGGATGACAACATCCGCTACCATGTCAAGGACACGTTGGCGAAGGTGGGCTGGCGGCCTGGTCGTGTCTAGCCGGAACTCGAAAATATTCGCCGGCGTCGATCTCGTATCGCGGGAGGCCAGATTGACGATCCTGCCGTGTCATGAGAGGTTCGGACTCTTAGTTTCAGAGGGTGTACCGCAATAGTTGGTCGTCAGCCTGCTCGGCGCAGGCCACGCGAGTGATGGAACTGGTTCTATGGCGAAGGAAAGCATTGAAACGCTGGTCTCCGAGCTCGTCCACGAAGAGGACTGGCGACGGATGCGGGCAACAGCTGCCTGCCTATCAGGCGGGCCCCGCGCAGTCCAGGCGCTGGTACAGGTATTGGACACAGGTGCACCGGCGTTGAAAGCCGAGGCGGCAGCCATGTTGGCGCGCGTGAACGATCCTCAGGCCGGCGTGCCGTTGGTCAGTTTGCTCCGCGACGAGGATGAGGCTGTCCGCAAGGCCGGCGCATCAGCTCTGGAACATATGGCGGGGGTGCTTGACGAGACGACTGCCGCAGCGCTGGCCTCGCTGCTCTATGCTTCCAAAGACGAGGGAATTCGCGTGGCGGCCTCACAATTGTTGGGCGTCATCCCGAATGCGATCGCGCCACTCTGCAAGATGTTGAGCCATCAGGATCCAGAGGCGCAGATCATGGCTGCGAAGATGTTGGACCATCTGCTCGATCCCCGTTCGGCGGACGCGTTAATCAATGCGATGGGGCAGCTGGCTGTTCGGGACATGGCCGTGCAGACCCTTAAAAAACTGAGTGCGATTCGTGAGCGCATCGACGAGGTATTTGACGCGCTTCGCGCGATTGAGGAGTTGAGCGAACGGGAAGAGGCTCGCATGAGCACCGTGATCAATCTTCTGGCCATCGGGCGGCCGAGCGTGGAGATTTTGATCGAATATCTGGAGGATGATGATTGGCTGGTCCGTGAGGCTGCCGCCGATTTGCTGGGAAAGATTGGCGATGTGCGAGCGGTTGAGCCCTTGATGCAGCGGTTGCGGGTTGATAAAGATACGGGCGTGAAGGAACTGGCGATGAAATCTTTGGGCTTGATCGGCGATGCCAGGCCGGCCCAACTCTATATCGAAGCTATTCCCATCCGTCCGCTACGGGTCTATGCCATGGAGGCCTTGGCCAAAGTGAAAAATGTCGAAGTGTTGCGGCCACACAAGGAGCTGTTCGATCGACTGAGGACTGACCGAGACGGCTTGGTCGCGTACAATTCAGGGTTGATCGCCGACAAACTGGAGGCAATCGACGGGACGCCTGTCGGGAGTCAGGGAGGGCAGGACGACGATGAGTGACGACATGCAGACGGAACGGATCGAACAACTGATCGGGGCGCTTCGGGACGACAATGAGGCGCTTCGCGATCATGCGATCGCCAGTCTAAGTCAAGTGGGTGAGGATGCGGTAGGGCCGCTGATCGGGCTTATGGCGGACGAAGATGTCCTGATTCGGGAAGCGGCGACCAGCGCTCTCGTGCGGATTGGTCTGTCCGTCGTCGATCCCTTGATTGAGGCGTTGGAGGACGATGAATGGGCTATTCGTGAGCAGGCTGCGTCGGGATTGGGAAAGCTGAAGGACCCTCGTGGTGTCGATCCCCTCGTGAAGGCCCTCAAGGACAAGGATGGAGCGGTGCGGACTGCCGCCGTGTGGGCGCTTGAGCGTATAGGCGATGCGCGTGCGGTGCCTGGATTGATCGAGGCGCTGGCTGATAACACGGTGCGAGAGGACGTGGCGCGTGTCTTGAAGAAGATCGGCGATGCGCGGGCCGTGGACGCGTTGATCGAAGGGCTGCTGGGCAACAATTGGATGGTGCGGCGTCATGCGGCCGAAGCCTTGGGCAAGATCGGCGATGCGCGCGGAGTGGGCCCATTGATTGAATCGCTCAAGGATGAAGACTGGCTCGTGCGGCGGAATGCGGCGGAGTCGCTCGCGCGGCTCGGGGCGAAGCAGGCCATCGATCCCTTGCTTCCACTGCTCGAAGATGAGAATACGATGGTGCAGGAAACAGTAGAAGGCGTGCTGGCGAGTTTCGGGTGGAAAGCAAAGCCGTAATCTTTATTCCGAGGTAAAGGATACACAACATGGCGGATGAAGCTCCTCCAAAGCTTATTCAGATCGGTCCGAAGGGCGGCGCGAAGAAGGACGGGTTCAATCTCGTCACGGAACGAGTCGTCGCGGTGAACCCTGAGGCGAAACAGCTTGAAGTCGAACTGTTGGCCTATGACGGCAAGACGGTCGTGCTGGATGTTGATGACGAGGCGCTTGAAGAACTGAAGCAACTCAAGGTGGGAGACGGCGCCACGATCCGCGTCATCGAAGAAGGCGGACGACGGATTGCCAAGAGCTTTCGGATTCGTGCGAAGGATCCCAATGCGGCCCGGGCCGATGCCATGCTCTTGGATCTCAAGGACAGCCACTGGCTCAATCGAAAGTATGCGGCTGAGGTACTGGGCGAACTAAAAGAAGTTCGTGCCGTGCGGCCGTTGGTCGATGCATTGACGGATGAAGTTGGCGATGTCAGGCAGCGTGCCTATGATTCCTTGATCAAGATCGGAGGGCCGGCGGTGGCATCGCTCGTGCCCTTGCTGGTGTCGGAGGAAGATGAGGTCAGACAGTCCGTGACGGAAATCATCCGCAAAATCGGAAAGCCCGCTGTCGAGCCCTTGGCTATGGCCCTCGCAGAAGCCGATGACCGCCTGAAGACACGGGTGATGAAGGTACTGGACCGGATGGGTTATAAGCCGAAAGTAAAAGATGAAGCCAAGGCCGAAGTGCCGCGGCTCACATAATGCCTCTTTTACGTAATTGGGGAAGGAGCCTTGCTGGGTCTCCCGACCGAAATGTGATGGAAACCAAAGGCTGCGACACGGTCTGGCTCGTAGACATTGCGCAAGTCCAAGAAGACGGGCTGGCGTAAGAGGGCTTTCAGTCTGTCGAAATCGAGGGTTCGGAACTGGTTCCACTCGGTCATGAGGATCAGCGCATCTGCTCCCTGTGCCGCCTCATAGGCGTCTTTACAGGGGACCAGGCCGGAAATTATCTGACAGGCTTCCTCGAGCGCGGCGGGATCGTAGGCGCGAACCGAGGCGCCTTGTTTCATCAGTTCCTGCGCGATGGCCAGGGCGGGCGCATCCCGTAAGTCATTCGTATTGGGTTTGAAGGACAATCCCAACATCGCGAACGTCTTTCCCTTAAGTTCTCCGACCGAACTCTTGATCTTTTCTACCATCCTGGCGCGTTGCTGTTCGTTGACGAGGGCGGCGCTGCTTGCGATCTGCATGGGATAACCAACTCGCTCCCCGGTCTGTACGAGGGCGGCCAGATCTTTCGGAAAACAGGACCCACCGAACCCCGGCCCCGCGTGGAGAAACTTCGATCCAATCCGGTTGTCGAGCCCCATCCCTTTCGCCACCATCTTTACGTCGGCGCCGACCCGTTCACAGACCGTCGCGATTTCGTTGATGAACGAAATTTTTGTGGCTAGGAAGGCGTTGGAGGCGTACTTGATCATTTCGGCGGTTGGGATGTCGGTGATGACGAATGGAGTTTCGATGAGGTACAGCGGCCGGTACAGGTCCTTCATGATCGCGATTGCCTGCTCGCTGTCCGCGCCGATGACGACCCGGTTTGGTCGCATGAAATCCTCGATGGCGGACCCTTCACGAAGAAACTCCGGATTGGAGACTATGTCGAACCGGAACTTGCCGGATTGATTGGCGTTGATCACCTCACGCAGCTTTTCCCCGGTTCCCACCGGGACGGTCGACTTGGTGACGATGACCTTATACCCCGTCATGGTTCTTGCGATGCCGCGGCCGACTTCTTCCACATACGAGAGATCGGCTGATCCGTCCGTTCGGGGCGGGGTTCCAACCGCGATGAAGATGACGAGCGCCTTGTCGACGGCTTTGGCGACGTCGGTGGTAAAACTGATCCGGTTCTCTCGAATTCCTTTGGCCACAAGCTCTGTAATCCCCGGCTCATAGAAAGGGACATCGCCCTTCTCAAGCCTGGTGATCCGTTTGGCGTCGGTGTCCATGCAGGTCACGCTGACGCCGAACTCTGAAAAACAGGCTCCTGTTACCAACCCGACGTAGCCGGTTCCAATCACACTGATGTGCATGGGCTTCTGTCCTCCTTCAGCCAAGAACGAATTGGGCTGAGTATAGCAACGGCACCGGGAGCGAGCAATAAAGTTATAGAAAGTCGTTTTCATCGGGGGGCGCTGCCCGAGTCGCTCGTTGACAGGTACACGAGGGCTGAGTAATATTTGCTCCCTCCATCGGACGGAGCCTGTCGTATGGCGATTCAGAGCGGACCTCTCCAGCGACCTCTCGCCGTGATGATGTGCCGGACCTTGCGCACGATCAGTCCGAACGCGACGCTGTTGGAGGCGGCCCGGCTGATGCGTGACGCGAAGGTCGGCGCATTGCTGGTGCATGAGGGTGGCCACTACAGCGGTCTCGTCAGCGAATCGGACTTGGTTCGCAAGGGGATGGCTGAATCGCATGCGGCACAAGAAATGTTGGTCCGTGCCGTCATGAGCCGCCCACTGTTGTCGATCGACAGTGCGAGCTCGGCCCACGAAGCGAGTGAGAAAATGGCGGAACATGGGATTCGGCATCTGGCCGTTTCCGAAGACGGTCAGATCATCGGGATCATCTCCGTCCGCGATCTCCTACGTTACTTCAAAAACTGGGGCGCTCTCTGATTGTGCGGGGGTGCGGAACAGCTCGGATCGTCTCCCTATCCATGTGTGATGTTTCTGCATGAGGCCAGTGAACCGGTCGACTCATACCCCTCGATGGTTTCTTTTGCTGACGGCTTTGGCGACCGGTGCAGTGGTCATGGCGCTCGAAATTTTGGGAAGCCGACTCTTAGCTCCCGTCTTCGGAAACTCACTGTTTGTCTGGGGCGCGTTGATCGGAGTGATTCTTGCTGCCATGAGTAGCGGGTATGCCTTTGGCGGCTGGGTTTCCGACCGGCATCCCGGTGCACAGGTGCTGGCAGGTCTGTTGCTTTTCTCCGGAGGCTGGACGTTTCTTATCGCATGGCTTGGCCAGCCCGTGCTCTTTAAAGTGGCGGGGGTAATCGAAGACCCTCGATGGGGGCCCTGCGTCGCAGCGGCGCTACTCCTGGGGCCGCCGGCCTTTGGCCTGAGCGGCGTGCTGCCGGCTATGTTGCGATTGGCCGTGTCCGATCTTGAGTATCTCGGCCGGCACACCGGTCGCATGATCGCGCTCTCGACCATGGGGAGCTTGGCGGGAACGTGGGGGACGGCGTTTTTCTTTCTGTCCTGGATCGGCAGCCAGGCGCTTGTCGCGTGGCTCGGTGCGATTCAAGTAGTGCTTGGCCTCTGGTGGTTGATCAGGGGGACGACGGCACAGCCCCTGGTGATTGGAGTGCTCTTTCTCTGTGTCGGAGGCCTGGGGGCTGGTGCCTTGTCCCCGATCCAGATGTTGAAAGCGCCGGTCTATCAGGAAGACAGCCCGTATCAACAAGTACGAATTCGCGATGACGATCTCTTTCGCTACCTCGTCCTGGACCGGACCTTCCATGCGGTCATGTGGAGGGCAGATCCTGTCGCCTTATTTCTCCCCTACAGTCAATTGATGGTCGCATCGCTGGCCTTGATGCCAGAGCCGAAGCGGGGTCTGATCCTTGGCCATGGAGGCGGATCGCTGGCGAAGTGGCTCGCCCATCGATGGCCTGAACTCGAGCTGGATGTGGTCGAGTTCGATCCTGTGGTCGTCCGAATGGCCGAAGAATATTTTTCCTATCGGCCGCCTCCCCAGCATCATGTGCACATTCGGGATGCCCGGGTCTTTCTGAATTCCACAGAGCAGGTGTATGACTTGATCTGGGTCGATGCGTTCGCGCGCCATATGATCCCGTTTCACCTCACCACGGTGGAGTTCTTTGCAGAGTTGCGCGCCCACCTTTCGCCGAACGGTATCCTGGCGGTGAATTTGTCCTCGTCGGGCGAGGGAGGAGATCTCTTACGGGCCAATGCGGTCGTACAAACGATGAGACGATCGTTTCCCAACGTCGAGTCCTTTGCGGTCAAGGGGCCATGGAAGTCTGCTCAGACGCGGTCGGCGAATCTGATTTTTTTTGCCGGCGCCCCGATTGGACAGCACACACTCTCCACTATTCTGGCCAATGTGAACAATTTAGTTGCCCAACAACGCCTTCCTACTGAAGCCATTGCTTTGTTGGATACCCATCGCACGCAACCCTGGGAGCCGGGCGTCGTGTTGACTGACGACTATGCTCCGTACGATCTCTTGATCGGGTCCACGGTTCAAGAGGTGCAACCTGAAGCGGGGGTTGCGCACTAAGTTATTGAAATAATTGTGGCTAGCCTGTTGATCCGAACGTCTATTCTGAAAGACGGATTTCGGTATGCGATAGATTAACGTTCTTGCTTCCGTTTTCGTGGCTGTGCTATAAGGTTGCCTCTCAAAGAGAATACATGCTGTTACGATATGAATGGCACAGGCAGAGAAGTAGTTGTCAGCAAGGTCAAGGCTACCAGAGCCTGGCGGTAGTTATTTACCAACCTAATCACATCTCTTCTTCTTTCTTAAGGAGGTAGGTCATGGGCAAGACGATGTTAGGGGTCTTCTTCGGCCTCATGATGGTCGTGGCTGGGGCGTCTGCAGCGTTTGCGCACCAGGCAGGGGGAGCCGAAGTCGGGGATTTGGAGACTGGCTCCGTGGTGGGTCAGTCGTTCAAGGAGCTGGATGTCGATGCCCAGCTATTCGCCATCGAGTTTGGAAACTTAAAAGCATGGTATCCACCCGTCACGATCATCGATTTCAAAGTTCGGCCTGGACGTCCGATTCTGTTGAAAGTCACGAACAATTCCGCCGCAGAGCACGGCTTCACGTTAACCGATAAGACAACTCAACAGGCGCCGACCGTGCTGAATGCACAGGTGGTACTCAAGCCTGGTGAGACGAAATACATTGGTATTCCCACCAGCGACTTGTTCTATGCCACCTCAGGGAATACGCTGAGCTATCACTGTCACTTGCATCCGGCGCATGTGGGTGGCAAGATTTTGATGATCAAGTAATAGTCCCTGGCAGATGGGAGTGACCACCGCCCTCTCCGCGATACCGCGGGGAGGGCGGTGTTCTTTCGCAATGGACGATGGAGTGGTGATGGAGAACTGTCCTTATACCGCTTCTTCGGCTCGGCACTCAGTTTCTTGCTCGAGCGGAATACTCTGGACCCCTCTGAGCTCTCCTGCCACGATCAACAGCAAGAAGTGGCTCAAGGTGGGTTCTGCCTGACGCCGCTCGTTCAAAACAATGGTGTGGACGTCAACGATCATTTCATCCCCGTCCCACCGGGTTTCGTTGACCACCCAATAGTGACTGGCTGCATCGGGAAACTGTCGAACGACAAACGTTTCGATGATGGTTCCCACGTCGCCGGTGCTGGACTGGGCTAACGCAGAAAGTGTGAGGATTCCACAGACCGCGCCCATGATGATCCATCGATGCCGCATGCTTCACCTCCATGCGAGGGGCGAGAAACACAGCGGATCCCTTTGCGCAGGCAGGGAGCCGGGCGGTTATTCATCACGTCACAAATAACTCTACTCCTGACCGGGGGAGAAATCTATGAAATGACAAATATGGAAGTCACAGCAAAAACAGGAAGGCCCTGCTTCTCATAAGAGAAAAGCAGGGCCTTCGTTGTTGAACCAAGAGCGATGACTAGTTGCGCACGCCGCTCCAGACTTTCGCCGCATCGATCGCTTTATCCGGATTGAGCGTCTTTGCCTTCTCGAGCAGGACTTCCGTTGTTTCGGGATATGCCGGATCAGCGATGCAGCAATTGTCGACCGGGCAGACGGCGGCACACTGCGGTTCGTCGAAGTGTCCGACGCACTCGGTGCAGCGGTCGTGCGTAATCACATAAATACTATCGCCGACTCCCTGGCCATCGCCCACATGATTGCCCTTCGTTTCCGCGTCGCTGCGAGTTTCAAAAATCGCCTCGTTCGGACATTCGGGCAGGCAGGCTCCACAGGAGATACATTCATCAGTAATCAGCAGCGCCATGACCCTCGCCTCCTTCTCACTACAATAGAGAGACACACGGTTGACAAGTCCGCCCCGTCACGACCATTATGCGTGCCGCGACGTGATCCGCATTCTAGTCTGTCGCTCTTTTCCAAGTCAACAGAACGGCACTTGCGCAGAAGGCCTAGATTCCCTGTATTGATGGGCCTTTGGGCCCAGGGAATTGCGACGAGTCGTGTCAAGGGATGTCTATGACCACCCTACCGGTTAGCGCTCGAGAGCAGAAAAAGAAGCGTATTGTCATGCTCGTCCTCATGGCGATTTTCTTGATGAGCGCCTCGTTCTTTCTTGTCGAGCGAAACGAGGCGACCATCATCATCGTCTCTTTTCCGAACGGCCATGAGCTCGAAACAGAAGTGGCGGATACGCCGGAGAAGTTGCTCTTCGGCCTCGCCTTTCGTGAGACGTTGCCAGCGAACAGCGGAATGCTTTATATCTTTGAATCGACTGGCCAGAACCACCTCTGGACGAAGGAGTATCACTTTCCTGTGGACATGATGTGGATTGATGAAAGCCATCATATTGTTGGGCTCAAGGAAAATGTCGCCCCCTGTCGAGAAGATGACTGCCCAAAGTATAGTTCCTCTCCCGAGCCCGTCCGTTACGCGCTTCAAACAGAAGCGGGTTTTATCAAGCGGGAAGGGATCACCATAGGACAGGAGTTGAAATATACGCTTCGGATGTAACGCGCGCGGGAGCCTTGGTGAATAGCATGAAGAGAGGAGCCGGTACAGCATGCTAGAGGGATTTCAATCCGTCGCCCTGGTCAACGAACTGCCGCCTGGGCAATCAAAAGTCGTCATGGTGAACAATCGGGAGATTGCGCTCTTCAATATCGAAGGGACGTATTTTGCGATCCATAATCTTTGTCCCCACGAGGGCGGTCCTTTGTGCGAAGGGCGTGTGAAGGGTTTTGTCGTGGCCTGTCCATGGCACGATTTAGCATTCGATGTTCGAAACGGGCGAGGGACGGATGGCGGTGGATATTGTGTGGGGAGTTATGAGGTGCGGGTGGAAGGAGCGGAGATTTTTGTCGGACCCAGGCGAAAACCATAGCATGATCAGGCGAATAATAAGGAGCGGATTGCCCCGCAACGGACGATGAGTACGACATCCATTCACGATCATGATGGCACCACACACCCGGATGGGGCCAAGGTTATTGAGACGACCCTTGAGCAACCCGTCCAGATTCATCTTTGGGAAGACAGGACGCGAGGGGAACTCTGGGTTCCGACCTATGATCCTGCGGGGCTCGCGTTACTGGCCGACGACTATCGTCGCATCGCCGGGAATAATGCGGTCGACAATGGACAGCGGATCTTCGAGTTCAAGGTGGTCAAGCCCGGAACCCACCGGGTGCTATTTGAAAAACGCATGGGGTGGAAATTCACCGCCGAAGACCGACGCGTTTTTGACGTAACGGTCCCTGATCCCTCGTTTCGGAGGACTACGTAAACGTGCCGAATGTGGCCTTCGTCAATGGGACATTCATGCCGCCGGCCGATGCAAAAGTCTCGATTGAAGATCGAGGGTTTCAGTTTGGCGATGGTATCTATGAAGTGCTCCGCACATACAAGGGATGTCCGTTTGCGCTCGAGGCCCATCTGGCTCGACTGGAGCGTAGCGCCACGGCGCTTGAGCTGACACAGCCCTATACCAGCGCCGAATGGACCCGCCATATCTTGGAAGGGATTAAGCGGGCCGCCTATCCTGAAGCCAAAATCTATCTTCAGATCACCAGGGGTGTTGCTCCTCGTGATCACGCCTATTCGGCTGAAGTGACACCGACAGTTGTTATGACGGTTTGCGAGTTCCACCCGCTTGCCAAGTCAGTACAAGTTGCGGGGGTGGAGGCGATGACGACCGAGGATATCCGTTGGGGGCGCTGTGATATCAAGAGCGTGAATCTTTTGGCCAACGTTCTTGCGCGCCAGCAGGCCAAACGAGCCCAGGTCTTCGAAACCATTTTGGTCAAAGCGGGACTGGTCACAGAAGGGGCAGTCAGCAACGTGATGGTGGTCCGAGGAGGAACGGTGGTGACGGCCCCCGAAGGGCCACGCATTCTATCCGGCGTGACCAGGGCCGTCGTGTTGGACCTGGCTCTAAGCGAGGGCCTGCCGATTCAAGAACGTTTTGTCTCTCAGGCAGAGCTGTATGAGGCTGATGAAGTTTTTCTCACAGGGACCACGGTCGAGGTCTTGGCCGTCGTCCGTGTAGATGGGAAAATCATTGGAGACGGACGGCCTGGTCCAATCACCCAACGACTGGCTGCGGGCTTCACGAAGCGGGTCGGCTAGCCTCTTGCTTTGGCATAGGTGGCATGCTATGGTCGTCGGACTGGAAGTGGGCTCAGGCCCACTTTTTTGTTTGATCTCTTGAACGAGCCATCCAAAGAAACTGGGCTAGGGGTGTCGGTGAAGGAGTCCCGACCGGTCGTCGATCGCATCAGCGAGGTGGTAACGCCCGTCCTCTGGGCGTTGGGTTTAGAATTGGTCGACGTCGTATGTGTAGGGCAGGGTGCGCGGTCAGTCCTCCGCGTGTATATCGATAAACCAGGTGGCGTCACGGTAGAAGATTGTGGGCGTGCACATCTCGCGATCGGTCCGGCCTTGGATGTGGCTGATCCGTTCCCTCATGCCTATACGCTGGAAGTCTCCTCGCCGGGTCTGGATCGGATCTTCAGGCGGAACCAGGATTATCGCCGCGCATTGGGCAAGCAAGTGAGCGTGAAGCTCAGGCAGCCGATCGACGGACAGTGGCGAATAAACGGTGTGTTGACGGAAGTAGACGAACAGGGAGTCACCGTCGTGGTGAGCGATCCGCGTCCAGAGCGGACGGTCGTCCTTGGGTTCGACTTGATAGCTGAAGCGCGGCGGATTGTCACGTTTTAGGCCGTGCCGGAGTCGTTCACAGCGGTATAAGCATACTGTCTGGGTTGGAGTGTGGCGGCAGAGGCAGTCGCCGGAGAGAGAGCTATGAATCGAGAATTAATTTCAGTCATTGATGAGCTTGGTCGGCAAAAGGGCATCGAGAAGAGCCGAGTGATCGGGGCGATCGAAGCGGCCCTTCAAATGGCTGCCAAGAAACGTTTCGGGCAGGCTGAGAATATTCAAGTTGAGATCGACTCCAAGACCGGTGAGATCTCCGTCGTGTCGAAGAAGACCATTGTCGACGCGGTCACCAATCCAAAAACCGAGGTTTCTCTTCAAGAAGCTCGCCAGTTCGACAGTGAGGCAGAGGTCGGCGACGAGATAGGATCGCTCATCGAGATGAACGACTTGGGACGGATCGCCGCGCAAACCGCCAAGCAAGTCATCTTTCAGAAGGTCCGTGAGGCTGAATGGGAAGCGGTTCAAAAAGAATACTCCACGAAGCAGGGAGATTTGGTCAACGGCATCATTCTCGGGATGGAGCGACGGAACTACCTGGTGGATCTTGGTAAAACCGAGGCGGTACTCCCGATTCAGGAGCAGATCCCGCGGGAAACCTATCGCCGTGGTGATCGGGTGAAGGCGATGCTTTTGGAAGTGCGCCGGACGCCGAAGGATGTCCAGGTCATTTTGACGCGGAGCCATCCGCAGTTTGTGTCGAAGCTCTTCGAACTGGAAGTGCCTGAAGTGCTCGAAAAAATCGTTGAGATCAAGTCCATCGTGCGGGAGCCTGGTGACCGGACCAAGATTGCCGTGACCTCTCGCGAGAAGGCGGTCGATCCGGTCGGAGCCTGCGTGGGGATCAAGGGATCGCGGGTCCAAGCGGTTGTCCGCGAACTCCGCGGAGAGAAAATCGACATCATTACCTGGACCTCCGACCCGCGCGTCTTCATCGCCGAGGCGTTGAACCCCGCGAGTATCGAGAAAGTCGGCGTCGATGAGGAAAAAAAGTCGGCGTTGGTCGTCGTTGCAGATTCCCAGCTGTCCTTGGCGATCGGGAAGAATGGCCAGAACGTGCGGTTAGCCGCTCGTCTGACCGGCTGGAAAATCGATATCATCAGCGCGACGGAATATGAAAAGGAAAAGGCCGAACGGGATAAAGAAATCAAAGCGGCGTTGGCGGAGGAAACCGAAGCGCTGCACCAGCAAGAAGAAGCTCGAGAGCAGGAATTAAAAGCCCGAGCGGAGTCGGATGCCGGATAAAAGAGGAGCAGGTGTCAAATCCTCATGCGCGTTTATGAATTGGCCAAGCAACTCGGGATGGAAAACCGTGATCTCATTCCGGAATTGAAACGGATGGGTATCACCGTTACGTCGCACAGTAGCACGCTGGATGACGGCGTGGTGCAGAAGGCTTTGGAGAAACTCGGCCCGAAACTCAAAGCTCCCGTGAAAGCGGCGGGCCGGGCGACAGAGGCCGATGCAGGTCGTGGTGAGCGCAGTAAGGTCGGTATCGTGCCCGACCATGCTGCGGGAGCCAAGGTTGGATCTGCTCAGGTGGCGGAGGAGTCTTCAAAGTCCGACAAGCGCCGTATTCTGATCAAGCGCAAGAGAGCCGATGACGTTCCAGCGGAAGACGCACCGTCCCCATCTGCAATTGAATCGGCTGGCACAACCGGAGCGCTTGTCGACACGCTCGTGGTTAGCCCGCCGCCGGCAACACATCCGCAAGCTGAGATTCCAGCCGCCATACACGTTGACCAGACGGCGACGTCCGACCAGTCTCACGCCATCAGAGCCATGACCCCTCCGGCTCCACCGACTGCCGTCAAGCCCGCCATCGTACCAAGCATCGACCTGATTACAGGAAAAAAGAAAACCCTCTCCCTTGAAGAGATTCAAGCCGAGGGCCTGAAGGCGAAGAAAGCTCGTAAGCCGGGTCGTACGAGAGAGGAAGAGGAACTCCGGCTTCGTGAGGATGCGGCTCGCTGGCAAGATCTCCGTGCCATTCCAGTTCAGCAACGCCGCGATGACCGCAGCAAACACGTGCATCACGGCACATCGGGGGAAGTGACCAAGCCACGGAGGAAGAGCTTCAAGCTTACGCCCGGCATGACGGTAAAAGAGTTTGCCGAACTGATTGGCCAGCGCCCGGCCGACATTATGCGCAAGTTGATAGACATGGGCCAGATGCTCACGTTCAATCAGACAATGAACGTAGACGCGGCCCTGATCATTGCGGAAGAGAATGGGGTCAAGATCGATGTGTCGACAGAGAAGGCCGGAGAAGAATTGCTGGATTCTGTCGTGCAGACGGAGGAGGAGGTCCGACTCGAACCGCGGCCACCGGTCGTCACGATCATGGGACATGTCGATCACGGCAAGACCTCGCTGCTTGATGCCATCAGACAAACGAAGGTAGCGGAAGGCGAGGCTGGTGGGATTACGCAGCATATCGGCGCCTATACGGTTGCGGTGCGAGGGAAACAGGTGACCTTCCTGGACACGCCGGGTCATGAAGCCTTCACTGCCATGAGAGGTCGTGGCGCCAAGATCACCGATATCGTCATCCTGGTCGTCGCAGCAGACGATGGAGTGATGCCGCAAACGATTGAAGCAATTAATCACGCCCAAGCCGCGTCCGTTCCGATGATTGTGGCCATCAACAAGATCGACAAGCCCGGCGCCAATTCCGATCGTGTCAAAAACGCCCTGTCCGAACATGGACTCATTTCCGAGTCTTGGGGAGGTGACACGATCATGGTTGAGGTCTCGGCCAAGGAGAAGACAGGCCTGGACACATTGCTGGAGATGATTCTTCTGCAATCAGAAGTGCTGGAACTCAAGGCCGACCCGCATCGGCTGGCCAAGGGTGTTGTCGTGGAAGCCAAGCTGGAGCGGGGGCGTGGCCCGGTGGCAACGGTGCTGGTGCAGAGCGGGACGCTTCGCGTCGGCGACGTATTTGTCGTCGGGGTTTTTAGCGGGAAAGTTCGTGCGCTGATTACGCATACGGGAACAAAAGTGCAAGAAGCCGGTCCTTCTATTCCTGTCGAAGTGGCTGGGCTCCCAGGTGTGCCGTCTGCCGGTGATGTATTTCAGGTCGTCAAAGACGAACGGGTTGCGCGAGAGATTGCAGAAGACCGAGCTCGCAAGCAGCGCACAGCCGATTTGTCTGGATCAGCGAAGGTCACGCTCGACGACTTGTTTGCCAAGATTAAGGAAGGCTCGGTGAAGGAGCTGGCACTGGTCATCAAGTCTGACGTCCAGGGGTCGGCTGAAGCGCTGACCGCGGGCGTTGAAAAACTTGCGACTGCCGCGGTCAAGCTGCGCGTCATCCACAGCGGCGTCGGCGGGATCACGGAATCCGATGTGTTGCTGGCTGCCGCGTCGAACGCCATTATTATTGGATTCAATGTCAGACCGGAGCCGAAGGCTTCTATCTTGGCCGAACAGCAAGGTGTCGATATCCGCTCATACACTATTATTTATGATGCGCTGGCCGAGATTAAGGCGGCGATGGAAGGGCTGCTCGAACCGACTCTCAAGGAACGGACATTAGGACGGGCCGAGGTCCGACAAGTCTTCACAGTGTCCAAGGCCGGTGTTATCGCGGGATCCTATGTAGTGGACGGCACGATTACCCGTGCGGCTGTCGGAGTGCGAGTGATTCGCGACAATGTGGTGGTCTATCAAGGGAAGCTCGGGTCATTGCGTCGCTTCAAGGACGACGTCCGCGAAGTGCAGCAGGGCTACGAATGCGGTATCAGCGTCGAGAATTTCAACGATATCAAGTCCGGGGACATTATCGAAGCCTATGCGGTCGACAAGATTGCCGCAAAGCTCTGAGGCCTGAGCCACGCCGTGGGCATGATCGTCGGACTCTGTACGGTCGAGCTGTTTCTTCCAGAGAGTCAGTCATTGAAGGACAAGCGACAGGTACTGTTGAGTCTCAAGGATCGGTTGCGGGAGAAGTTCAATCTTTCCGTAGCCGAGGTCGATGGACAGGACTTGTGGCAGAAGGCCGTATTGGGGCTTGCCTGTGTGGCCAATGAAGGACGATACGTCAACCGGCTTTTAGATCAGGCGCTGAACCTGATTCGCGCGGTCCCGGCGGTGGAAATCATCCAGTCACGAATAGAACTGTTATGACGGCGGCATGCTCGGGTGGGGTGCGCAATGGCCAAGACGGGGTATCATCGGGCCGATCGTGTGGCCGATCAAATCCGCATGGAAGTGGCCGATATCCTTATGCGGAAGATCAAAGATCCGCGCGTGCAGTCCGTAACCGTGACCGACGTGAAATTGACCAGCGATCTGCGGATTGCGCGTGTGTTCGTGACGGCCATGGGCACGGAGGAAGAGGAGCGGAACGTATTCGCCGGGTTGGCCCAAGCCAGCGGGTTTGTGCGCGGTGAGCTGGGCCGCCGGCTCTCGCTCCGATATCTGCCGGAGATCGTCTTCGCCAAGGATGTCAGCGGTCCGAGAGGTGATCGTGTATTGAAGTTGCTGGACGAACTCCACGACAAAACGGAGACTGCGGGCGGATCGTCTGAGGGGAAGACAGGGTCGTAGTACCGGGGATGTGATGATGGATCTCGCACAGAGTTGTGCCGTCGTCGACGGCGTTCTGACAATCAAGAAAGAACCTGGATGGACTTCCCACGACGTCGTGGCGAAGGTGCGGCATCTTCTCGGGGGAGCCAAAGTCGGTCATGCCGGCACCCTCGATCCTGCCGCAACCGGAGTCTTGCCCCTGCTGATCGGGCGGGGAACCCGCATTGCGGAATATCTTGTTGAGTGGGACAAAGAATATCGTGCAGTGCTTCGCCTCGGCGAGACCACCGATACGCAGGATGCGACGGGAATGATCTTGGCGCGCCACACGACGGACCTCATGACACCGGAGGCGCTCCATGAGGCGGTCGGTCGATTCCGCGGGCCGATCGAGCAAGTTCCTCCGATGTATTCGGCGGTGAAAGTGGGGGGTGTTCCTCTCTATAAATCCGCTCGAGCGGGCAAAACGATTGCACGTGACGCGCGGAAGGTCGTCATCCATACCCTTGAGGTGGAAGCGATTCAGGAGCGGGATGTGACGTTGCGCATCGTCTGTTCAAAGGGGACCTATGTGCGGACACTCTGTGCCGACATCGGAGAAGCCTTAGGTGTTGGCGGCCACATGTTGGCATTGGAGCGAAGGCGGGTGGGTCCCTTGACAATCGGTCACGCACTGACGATCGATGAGGTCGTCACTCGTCATGCTCTCGGTGGGTTGGGAAACGATGTGTTGTCGCTGGATCGTGTGTTGGAGCAACTGGAAATCGCGGTGGTGGATGAACAGACCGCCGACCGGGTACGACATGGAGTTCCGGTGCCTGCGGCCAGAATCCGTTGGGAAGGGGCGGCCGATAATGAGCGCCGGTCAAACAGGCCGGTCCGTATCCATGATTCCCACGGACGTCTGGTGGCGATAGGGAAATGTCCGGAGGTTTCGGGTGGTCCACTCAAGGTTGAGAAGGTGTTGATCGATCAGGACGTATGATACGTCGTTGCGCATGAAGGAAAGGAACAGGAAGGAAGGAACCCATGGCATTACTCAAAGAGGCAAAGACCGAGTTGATCAAGCAGTACCGGCAGCATGAGACCGATTCCGGCTCGCCGGAAGTCCAGGTCGCGGTGTTGACCAACCGAATCACATATTTGACGGAGCATTTCAAGCTCCACAAGAAAGATCATCATTCGCGGCGCGGCCTGCTTCTTTTGGTTGGGCGTCGTCGGCGTTTGCTCGACTATCTTCGTGGCGTCAGCGACGCGCGCTATCGTGCGGTGATCGAGCGCTTGGGCATCAGGAAGTAGTATCCCGTCTCGCTGCCGCGCCAGGGGCGCAACAGCGGGCAGTAGTCAGTCGCACAGGTGAACACTGACAGAGACTGGAGCGTGCGATATCTCTCGAGTCTCTGTCTGTGGGCATCTGTGGGGCCTAACCAGAGGAGACCCTAAGATGGTACACACAGTTGAAATAGAGGTTGCCGGGCGCACCCTGCGACTCGAGACCGGTCGTGTGGCACGACAAGCAGACGGCTCGATCTGGGCTTCGTATGGCGACACCGTCGTACTGGCGACGGCGGTCGCTTCACAGGTCGCCAAGCCGGGCATCGATTTTCTTCCCCTCACGGTCGATTATCAGGAAAAATCCTTCGCAGCCGGAAAGATTCCAGGCGGATATTTCAAACGGGAAGCGCGTCCATCGGAAAAAGCTGTGCTGACCAGCCGGCTGATCGATCGGCCGCTCCGTCCGTTGTTTCCCGAGGGGTATTATTTCGAGACCCAAGTCATCGCCTCAGTCCTCTCGGCCGATCAGACCGGTTCCTCCGACATCCTCGCCATTATCGCATCCTCTGCTGCCTTGACCATCTCGAATATTCCATTTGACAATCCGATCGCAGGGGTGAGAATCGGTCGGCTGGACGGTAAGTTCATCGTCAATCCAAACCTCGAGACGGCGGGGAAGAGCGAACTGCAACTGGTTGTGGCGGGAACGGCTGATGCGGTCATGATGGTCGAAGCAGGGGCGAACGAACTGTCCGAAGCCATCATGCTCGAGGCGATCGAGCTCGCCCATGCCGAGATCAAAAAAATCGTGACGAAGATACGCGAACTGCAATCGGTTGCCGGCAAGCCAAAGCGGAAAGTGTCGAAGGAGCAGATCGACTCCTCGCTCACCGCTCAAGTGAAGGCTCTGGTGGCGCAAGGAATCCGCGATGCCATCATGATTCCGAACAAAGCGGCCAGGCAGGAACGGTTGGATGAGGTCAAGGACGCCGCCGTCCAAAAACTCAAGAACGCGGATGATCCGAATCGGGAGCGGCACGTTAAGCTGGTATTCCATGAGCTGGAGTATACGGAAGTCCGGAACATGATCCTGGAGAAAGGGTCGCGAGCGGATGGACGTGGCCCGGCAGACATTCGTCCGATCACCTGCGAAGTCAGCGCTCTGCCGAGGACACACGGCTCTGCGATTTTCACCAGGGGCGAGACACAGAGTTTAGCCGTGGTCACGCTGGGGACCACGGACGATGAGCAGCGGATCGATGCGTTGGAAGGGGAGTATATGAGGACGTTCATGCTCCATTACAATTTTCCGCCGTTCAGCGTCGGCGAAGCGCGGCCGCTTCGCTCACCAGGACGACGGGAAGTTGGCCATGGTGCATTGGCGGAACGGGCGCTGGCCCCTGTGATTCCCAGCAAGGAAGCCTTTCCCTACACGCTCCGCATCGTGTCCGACATCCTCGAATCCAACGGATCCTCTTCAATGGCGACTGTCTGTGGGGGAAGCCTTGCCATGATGGATGCAGGCGTTCCGGTTAGAGAAGCCGTTGCTGGGATCGCGATGGGTTTGATCAAGGAAGGCGATCGGGTCATGATCCTTTCCGACATCCTCGGGCTGGAGGACCACCTGGGCGACATGGATTTTAAGGTGTGCGGAACCAAGCAGGGCGTGACGGCGTTGCAGATGGATATCAAGATCGGCGGCATTACGTCGGCCTTGATGAAGAAGGCCTTGGAACAGGCCAAAGCCGGTCGTTTGCACATTCTGGGTTGTATGGAGAAGGCGCTCCAAGCCCCAAGAACTACTTTGTCGGCCTACGCGCCCAGGATCTTTACGATGAAGGTGAAGCAGGACAAGATCCGTGAGATTATCGGTCCAGGCGGCAAAACGATCCGCGGCATCATTGCGGATTGCGGGGTCAAGATCAATGTCGATGACAGTGGAACCGTGACGATTGCGTCCGTGGATGGAGCTTCGGCCGAGAAAGCCAAGGAAATGATCAGTCGAATTACCGAAGAAGTTGAGATCGGAAAGATCTACATGGGCACGGTTCGGAAAATCATGGATTTCGGCGCATTTGTCGAGGTCCTGCCGGGAACAGATGGACTGGTGCACATTTCCCAGTTGGCGCACCATCGGGTCCAATCGGTATCCGACGAGGTGAAGGAGGGCGATCAAATCTTGGTGAAGGTCCTGGAAGTGGATCGGCAAGGAAAAATTCGCCTCAGTCGTAAGGAAGCCATGCCGCCTCCGAGCGGTGCTGGTGCGCCTGATCCGTCCGCCAGGTAATTGCCTTGTATCGTAAGCTCGTCCTGGACAATGGGGTGCGGGTCGTAAGCGAACGGATTCCGACGCTCAAGTCGGTTACCGTGGGTGTGTGGGTTAACATCGGGTCACGGGACGAGCAACCTTCCCAGGCAGGATATTCCCACTTCATCGAACACATGCTCTTTAAAGGAACGCATAAGCGTTCCTCCGCCGAAATCTCGCGCGAAATCGACGCGCTTGGCGGAGAGATGAATGCTTTTACCTCGCGCGAGACGACGACCTATTATGTGAAGGTATTGGATCAGCAGTTGCAGCGAGCGGTCGAACTCCTTTCCGATCTGTACCATCATTCCCGTTTCGAATCCAAAGAAGTCGAAAAGGAAAAACAGGTCGTCCTGGAAGAAATTCGCATGGTCCTGGATGATCCTGAAGATCTCGTACAAGAGCTTCACTCGGGTCAAGTGTTGGGGCGCCACCCGCTCGGCCGCCCTATTCTGGGGCGGGAAAAGACGATCAGAGGACTACGCCGGCAAGATCTCTTGCACTACATTGACACCCATTACGATCCGGCTCAGACCATTGTCGCAATTGCAGGGAACTTCGATCAGGCCCATCTTGATCCAATGGTCGCTAGATATTTCGGCAAAAGCCGAAGGGCAAAGGCGAACCACGCCAATGGGCGTTGCCCTCCGGACGTGCACGGCGGCGTCTTATTGAGGAGGAAGCAGTTGGAGCAGGTGCATTTGTGCCTTGGGCTGAAAGGCATCGCTGCTGGCCATAAGGATCGGTACGCACTGTATGCACTCAACAGCGTGTTGGGCGGCAGTGTGAGTTCGAGACTGTTCCAGGAAATACGAGAGAAACGCGGACTCGCCTACTCGATTTACTCCTTCTTATCTGGCTATTCGGACGGGGGCATGATTACCGTCTATGCGGCGACGAGGCCGAAAGAGGTGGATCGCGTCGTGGATCTCGCCTGCCGAGAGATTCGACGGATTGGCATCAAAGGCGTCGAACGGAAGGAGCTTGAGCGGGTAAAGACCCAAATGAAGGGAAGCCTGATGCTGAGCTTGGAGAGTTCGCACAGCCGCATGAGCAAGCTGGCGAAGGATGAACTTACGCATGGTCGGCACGTATCACTGGAAGACATGCTGGCCCATATCGATCGTGTGAATGAGGAGCAGGTCTTCAACGTGGGTCGCCAATTTTTTAAACTGGATCTCCTCGCGATCACCGGACTCGGGCCGTTCGTCTCGCAAAGTCTGCAGGCGTATAGATGAGAATTCTCTAATGGAAACACGCCGAGCCCTCAAAAATGGATAAAAAAAGCTCGACGTGAATATCTGTAACGCTTTGATTTATATATTAATACTTGACTACTCTCAAAGCTATCCACAGGCCAAACAATTTCTTGACACAGTTTCATGATTTCAGTACCATGATCGAACTTTTTGATACTGATTCTTATTCGAAGGGACGCAGTACGAACAAGAACAAAGGAGGTGGCCGAAATACCTTCATTCGTGGCTGCATGATCCCTGAAGTTGTTTTGTAGCTTTCATCGTCCTTAAAAATTAAGTGTCCATCGGTTATTGTGGTTGTTATTTTTATGAAGGAGGGATTAGGTATGAAAAGGGTCGTACTTATAGCCGCCATTGCCGTATTATCCGGGATCGGCTTCTTAACGGCTGAGTTCGCCGTTGCTGCCGATGCACCTGTGCTCCGACGGTCCGACGGGTCCAACTGACAATATCGTCGGCGGGAAGCCCATGCAGGGTTCAGTCGACCAAGACCCTAAAGGGCCGTGTCTGGTCACAGTGGGCCGACAATCCAGATGGAGAGTTGCTCTTTGGCATTCAATATTGGAACACCGGAGATCCCGCTTCAGGAAACCCGTCAGGCCGTGCGTCTTCCGATCTCGATGTGAAACCGCCAGATCCATTGTTTACCTGCTGCGGCTGGGGCTTTGTGGGTGGAACGGATAAGAACAACCCCTATGCCGGTTGGTACCATGCCGCCACAACCGTTCGGTTGGCTGTGAAGGATAAGGCCCTCATGGACCAGATCATCAAGGCCTCCCAGGAACTCGTCGCCATGGAAGTGAGCCTGGATGGTCGGACGATCACCAGTTTTAAAGTTATTAAAGAGTAAATCTTGACAGGCCTTAATTCTTTCATGTTCTGTTAAGGAGGACGCAATTATGAAGTTTCATACGAAAGGCTGGGCCGTAATGGCCGCCACAGCGCTGGTGGTTTCTGTTGCTTCCACTGCTCTGGCGATCGAGTCGTTCCAAGAGCGCTTTGAGTGGGGAGATTTCAGCAAACCGACGACATTGCAGGGTCGTGTGATCGTCCTTGATCCTTATGATGAGGCGGTCTGGATTAACGTCGCTGTGTTCGGCGGGAATGCCGAGAGCGGCTTGTTCTGGCAGAAGATTCAGCCGGGCAAGACCCTTAAGTTTTACGCCGATAAGGGAGCTTGGGAAGAGCTGAAGAAGATGGGTCGCATCCATTCTGGGCCGGCTGCCGCAAAGGAAGTGCCGCCGTCTAGCACGACTGACTTGATCGAGTTTACCGTGACGGAACCAGAGCAGAATCACCGTGTCATCTCCTCGGTTAAGAAGCTTCCTGAAGTGGCGGGTTCCATGGGGAAGACGCGAAGCATCTCTGCGCTTCGACTTAAGGAGTGTGTTGGTAAGGATGAGAGCGAAGCAGGCTGCGCGGCGGCAAAGCAAGTCCTCAATACCTCACCGAAGTCTCCAGATGGGGCTGCCGTGCCCATGCAATATGATGTGTTGATCCCAGGTGGTAAGCCCGTGAGTGGGCTGATACCCTGGACCGCGAAGTACAATCTCGAGTAAGGTCACTGATCGAAGACGGTCATTGGCTTCAAAGGTGGCATCTCCGAAAGGGGATGCCACCTTTTTATTTTTCGCTATCGTCGTGGCCGATTGTACCAATCCGGCGCTGCAAGTCAGCGAGACGATTGAGCGCATCAAGCGGCGTCATGGAGAAGAGGTCGATTTGTTTCACTTCTTCGATAATCGGGTGTGGCAGGGGAAGGGAGGCTCGTAGTGGTTCTTTCTCCGTAGATGTGGGCGTGCTCTCGATGGTGGTATCCGGTTGTTCCAACTGGGCCAAAACTTGTTGTGCTCGCTCAATCACCGTTTGAAGGGAGTCCTGCCAGTTTGGCGACATGAATACCGTAACTACGGTCTGCGCCGCCCGGCACAATCTTACGCAAGAAGACTACGTCTCCATCCCGTTCCTGGACCGCGACGCTATAGTTTCTGACTCCCTCCCGTAACCCCTCCAGTTGTGTCATCTCGTGATAGTGAGTGGCGAACAATGTTCTGGCTCCTAATTGTCGACGGTCTTGGATATGCTCCGCAATAGCCCAGGCGATGCTCAATCCGTCGTAGGTGCTGGTCCCCCGACCGATCTCATCCAAGAGAATCAAACTACGAGCAGTCGCACTGTTCAAAATGTGAGCCGACTCGATCATTTCCACCATAAAAGTGCTCTGTCCGGCGGCTAAATTGTCCGAGGCTCCTACTCGCGTGAAAATCCGATCGACCAAACCGATACGGGCCTCGGTGGCCGGCACGAAACTTCCGATTTGCGCCAACAGGACAATCAGGGCCACCTGGCGGAGGTAGGTGCTTTTCCCTGCCATATTGGGTCCCGTGAGTATGAGAAGCCTGTTGCCCTCGCAGTCAAGGGCCGTGTCGTTAGGTATGAAAGTCAGATCACTGCTGAGCTGCTCCACCACAGGGTGCCGGCCTCCCCGAATGAGGATCGTGCTGCTCTCGTCGACGAGAGGTTTGACATAGCGATGTAACGCCGCAGTCTCAGCCAGACAGGCAAGGACATCGAGCAACGCGACGGTGTGGGCCATAGCCTGAAGACGGGGGACTTCGATCGCCAAGCGCGCGCGCAATTCCTCGAACAGCTCCTGTTCGAGCGCCAGGAGCTTGACTTCAGCGCCTGTGACACGCTCTTCCAACTCTTTCAGTTCCGCCGTCATGAAACGTTCGGCGTTGACCAGCGTCTGCTTGCGAATATAGTCAGGCGGGACGCGTGAGAGATGCGTCTTGGTAATTTCGATGTAGTAACCGAACACCTGATTGTAGCGAACCTTCAAAGAGTCGATTCCGGTTCGTTCACGTTCCTTGGTTTCCAACGAAGCGATCCAGCCCTTGCCTTCCGTGCTTGCCTTGCGCAATTCATCGATTCCGGCATGGTACCCTTCCCGAATTATGCCCCCGTCACGCAACGACATCGGCGCATCCAGTTTAACGGCCCTCTCAATCGCGTCATGCACATCGCCGCAGTTGTCCCAAGACTCACGGGCGTCGGCCAGCAATGAGGCGCCGAACGGCTGGAGGTGGGACCGTAATTCTGGCAGGGCGCTCACGGACTGCTTCAACGCGAGCAAGTCGCGAGGTCCGGCGACACCAAGCGTCACGCGGCTGCTCAAGCGGGCGATATCTTGCACCTCGCGGAGCGTTGTCCGGAGCGACACGCGTTGTTGAATCCTGTCTTTCAATTCGCTGACCGCCTCGAGTCTGGCTTGGATGCCGGCACGCTCAAGGAGCGGTCTGACGAGCCAATCGCGTAATAAGCGGCTGCCCATGGCCGTTGTGGTGCGGTCCAACACCGACAAGACTGTTGGCTGATCCTGCCCCGATCGGGGCTCATCGGCTCCCAATGGTCGCACGAGTTCAAGATTGCGAATCGTCGCGCTATCCAAATGCATGACGTCGCTGTTCCAGCGTGTCTGGAGACGATGGAGATGTGCGAGGGAGGCAGTTGGTTGGGTCTCACGAAAGTATCGTAGGACCGCTCCGGCGGCTCCGATCCCGGCGGTCAGGCCCCGACAGCCAAAGCCGTCGAGCGAGTGGACTGCAAAATGGATCTGGAGGAGTTGTGCAGCATCTTTTGGATTGAAGGAAGCCAAGGGTTGTGCGCAGAGGCGTGGTCCACGCAGGTGAGTCAGGCACGATTTGGCATTCGCATCGGAATCGGGATAGAGCAGTTCCCGAGGTTCCATCCGAGCCAGTTCATCCATGAGCTGGATCGTGGCCTGTGCCCCTTGGAACTCTGTCATCCAAAACTCTCCGGTGGAGACATCCAGGCAGGCCAGTCCGATGACGGATTGCTCTTTTGTACAAGAAGGGGTGGCAACGGAAAAGGCGATGGCGACCAGGAAATGTGATTCGCCTGGAGAGAGGAATTCAGAATCGATCAGCGTCCCCGGTGTATACAAACGAACGACTTCTCGCCGCACGAGACCCTTCGCGAGTTTCGGGTCTTCCACCTGTTCGCAGAGCGCTACAGTCCGCCCGGCCTTGAGGAGCTTCGCGATATAACCTTGCACGGCATGGTAGGGCACTCCGCATAGCGGAACTGGATTGGCGCTGGATTTGTCGCGAGAGGTCAGGGCAATGGAGAGTAGTTTTGAGGCGATCTGTGCATCCTCGTAAAACATTTCATAGAAGTCCCCAACGCGGAACAACAGGATGGCGTCGGGATAGCCGCGCTTGATCTCGCAGTATTGCCGCATCAATGGTGAAGCTTCTGCGTCACTCATCGCGTCGGTCTTTGTGTGGTTCACCGGCCAGAGTGGGTGAGGTACGGCCGGTGACTTTATCGAGCGAGAGGCGTAGTCGTTCCAGGTCCACCTCAGCTTCTTGCAGCGCCCTGGTTTTTCGACGGAGTTCGATACGGCTTCGCACCCATGGGGGAAAGAGAAGAATGCCTGAGACTAACAGCCCTATGGCGAACCCCGTCAGGATCGGCTTATAGATCGGTGTCGAAGCTTCGAACAGACCGAAGAAATACCGGAGCGTGACTTCCTGTTCCTGGTTTTGAAGAAAAAATGCTAGGGAGAGGAGCAGAAGGACTCCGACCAGAATCAGTCTAATCATGACCTCGTTGTCCCCTTCTTGTTCGAGACTCGGTGCAATGACGCTTGATGTATCCTACGCGTTTTGCCATACAGCCTGTGTGCGTGAGCAAGGACATCGTCGGACATCGGCCCTGTCGCGCTCAACTGAATTGTCCGGCTCTGCGCGGCACGATGGCTCAGTGTAATCTCGATCCGGTCATGCGGTAGCAAGGCGAGGCCTTTGTCGGCCCATTCTATTGCTGTAATCGTTTGGCCAGACAAATATTCGATCAGTCCTGTCGATTCAATCTCGCGAGACGAGCGAGTACGGTACAGATCCACGTGGGCCAGTGGTAGGCGCCCTTGATATTCGTGGATCACGACGAATGTCGGGCTTGTCACGACTGTCGGCGATGCACCCAGGCCCTGCGCAATCCCGCGAACCAGCGCCGTCTTACCGGCTCCGAGCGGTCCGAAGAGGGCGATCGTTTCTCCTCCGCGAAGCGCGCGTCCGAGCACTCGGCCTAACCGATCGGTGTTCCGGTGCGAGGAGGACACCAGTTCCCACGGCGGGTTCGACGCGGTGCTACGGCCAGCGGCAGACCGTTTCGCCTTGGCAAGCCGGGTCAGGTTAGATTGTTTTAGTCCGTTGGAGCGCATAAGGAATTTGAGCGATCAGGTCGCTGGCAAGCATCCCGGGCTGCCCCAGGCGTTGCGCCGCCAAGTCGCCGGCCGATCCATGGAAATAGGTCGCGGCACAGGCAGCATCCCACGCAGGGACCCCTTGTGCCAGTAAGCCGACGATCATCCCGGTCAAGACATCACCGGTTCCAGCGGTGGCCATTCCTGGATTGCCAGTCGGGCAAATGGCCACCAGGCCATCCGGGCGGGCGATCACAGTTCTTGCACCTTTGAGGACGACGAACACGCCGCGTTCTCGGGCAAACCGCCTGGCCGTGCCGATTCGGTCTGCATTCACGCTCTGTGGCGTGGCATCGGCTTCGAGTCGAGCCATCTCACCAGGATGTGGGGTGAGTATGGGAGGAGTCTTACATTCGGTCAGCAACGAAACGCGGCCGGTCAAAGCATTCAGTGCATCGGCATCGAGGACCGAGGGACGGTCGAGATGTTTCATCAAGGACTGGACGAGTTCAACAGTCTCAGGATGGGTCGAGAGTCCGGGACCGATGGCGATCGCTGTTCGTGCATGAATGAAGGCCGAGACGCGATCGAGTCCTGAACGGGCCAACGTGCGCGCCTTCGTCTCAGGGAGCGGCATCGTCATCACTTCCAGCAACTTCGCTTCCAGTACGTCATTGACGCTGTTTGGGGTTGCCACGGTCACCAAGCCTGTTCCGACACGGAGCGCCGCATGGGCAGCCAACGCCGCCGCTCCGGTTTTTCCCACCGATCCCGCAATAATCCCTGCATGGCCAAAGCCTCCCTTGTGCGCAGAGGGTAGGCGTTCCGGTAAAGACTGAAAAGCGCTGTCGCTTGTTAGTAGCAGGGTCCTGCTATCGATAGCATCTACATAGGCAGGCGGAATGCCGATGTCCACGATTCGGATCGCGCCGGCATGATCGATTCCTGCCCCGACATAGAGGCCGAGTTTCGGGAGCCCGAACGTGATAGTCAAGGTGGCGCGGATGGCTCGCCCCAGAATGGCGCCGGTATCAGCATGGATGCCGGACGGGATATCCACCGCGATAACTGGTTTCCCGGCTCCGTTGATGAGTTCGATGGCTTCACGATAGGTTCCGGTCACTTCGGAAGACAACCCAGTACCAAGGAGGGCATCGAGGAGGATGTCGCTCGAGGCAATGAGGGCCCGTGCCTGATCACTGGACCGGAATCGACTGACCGCTGATCGCCCCGCGATGTGGACGAACCGACGATACATGGCCGCGGCATCGCGACTCAGATCTGTAACCGTCGCCAGAAGGACCACGTGAACCCGAGCGCGTCGGCGACATAGCAGACGCGCTGCTACCAATCCGTCTCCTCCGTTATTACCCTTTCCGCAGAGGATGGTGATGGCCCTGCCTCGCATTGGCCCACAATATTCCTCCATGTTCTTGACGATCCCCTCGCCAGCCCGCTCCATCAAGACAGCGCTAGGGACATGCGCCTCGGTGATCGTGCGGTGGTCGACGGTCTGCATCTGTGTTCCGGTGACGATCTTCATCGATAGTCCATTCGGGATCGACTGGGCTCGTGGGGCTGGGTGAGCGTGGGGAGGAGAGTGATCTGTTTCTTTCGTCGCAATGTCATGACCGAGTCAAGTCGAGTTGTCCACGGAGCATAGGGCGCCACACCGGTGAGAAGGGTCAACCAAGCAACGCTTTCATCTCCCTAACGGCCTGGTCGAGTCCAACCAGAACCGCTCGGGCAATGATGCTGTGGCCGATGTTGTATTCGACGATTTCCGGAATGTGCGTCAACCGAGTCACGTTGCGATAGTCCAACCCATGTCCGGCATTGACGCCCATCCCCAGTTTGTAGGAAAGTTTCGCGGCCTGCGTAATAGCCTCTACTTCGGCATCGGCTTCCTTCGAGCGCCGGGCATTCGCATAGCGACCGGTATGGAGTTCGACGAAATCCGCTGAGATCTTGTGCGAAGCTTTGACCTGAGCCAAATCCGGTTCGATGAAGAGACTGACGGGAATACCGCCGTCATGAAGTAGAGTCACGATCTGTTGGATACGATCTCTGTTGCCCGCGACGTCGAGGCCGCCCTCGGTTGTGAGTTCCTGACGCTGTTCCGGGACAAGAGTGACCATATCCGGCTTTATGGTCAGGGCGATTTTGGCCATTGTCTCGTCGGCGGCCATCTCCAGATCGAGCTTGGTGCGGACGAGTTCCCGCAAGAGGCGAAGATCGCGGTCTTGGATATGCCGCCGGTCTTCTCTGAGGTGGACGACAATGCCGTCGGCGCCTGCCAATTCTACAAGCACCGCGGCGGCAAGGGGGTCCGGATCAGTTCCACCACGGGCCTGCCGCAAGGTGGCCACATGGTCAATGTTCACCCCAAATCGTGGCACGGAACCTCCGTTCTGGCTATGTGGAGCATGGAGAAACTGAGTTGAACGATGAGTGCGACGGGCGTTGCAGTTGTAACAGAAATCAACAGGGTGGGGCAAGGACTGCGCGGGGGAAGTTGATACCGTATTGTCCTAGCCAATTTGAAGGGTGAAATACCGAACCCCACAGAATCACGACATAATTTGACTCGCTACGCTCCACGCCATTAGAATAGGCCCCCTAATGCCGAGGAGGCAGTCTCTCGATGCCTCCATACTCGTGAAGATCACTGACAAGGGACCCGATGGGATTAAGCGACGGATTTTATCGCATCAAGCGACTACCGCCTTATGTATTTGCCCAGGTGCAGAGTCTCAAGCTCGAGGCTCGTCAAAAGGGCGAAGACATTATCGATTTCGGAATGGGAAATCCTGACCAACCGACGCCGAGCCATATTGTCGAGAAGATGATCGAGGCGGCGCGGAAGGGGAAAAATCATCGCTATTCGGCCTCGCGCGGGATTACGAAACTGCGACATGCGATTGCTGGTTGGTATAAGCGGAATTACGATGTTGAACTGGATCCTGAAACCGAGACCATCGTGACGATCGGCTCCAAGGAAGGGTTGGCACATCTGGCGCTGGCCTTGATCGGTCCTGGCGACGTCGTCCTGACGCCGACGCCGACCTATCCCATTCATATGTATAGTTTTATCATCGCGGGGGGAGAAGTCCGCGGGATCGAGTTGCGTCCAGACAGTGACTTCTTCGACGACCTACAACGTGTCTATCGCCAGACTTTTCCTCGACCCAAGATCTTGGTTATTAATTTTCCGCATAATCCCACTACCGCCGTGGTGGATCTTGAGTTTTTTAAGAAAATCGTTGCCTTTGCCAAAGAACACAATGTGATTGTCATTCACGACCTGGCCTACGCAGACCTGGTGTTCGACGGATATAAGGCGCCGAGTTTTTTGCAGGTTCCCGGGGCCAAGGATGTCGGCGTTGAATTCTATACCCTTTCCAAGGCCTATAACATGCCCGGTTGGCGCGTGGGATTCTGTTGCGGTAATCGTGAGGTTGTCGGGGCCTTGGCCAAGATTAAGAGCTATCTCGATTATGGTATTTTCCAGCCTCTGCAGATTGCCAGCGTCATCGCCCTCAATGGGCCACAAGATTGTGTCAAGGACACGGTGTTGCGCTACCAGAAGCGTCGTGATGTATTGGTGAGCGGACTGAACCGCATCGGGTGGCAGGTGAATAAGCCAGTGGCCACTATGTTCGTCTGGGCCAGAATTCCGCCGCTCTATCGGTCTTCGGGGTCGTTGGAGTTTTCGAAGCTCCTGCTTCGCGAGGCTAAAGTGGCTGTGTCTCCCGGGATCGGATTCGGTGAAGGCGGGGACGAATATGTGCGTTTCGGCCTCGTGGAAAATGAACATCGCACGAGGCAAGCCGTTCGAGGTATTCGCAAGGCCTTGAAGTTTGAGGGATCGGAAGAATGATCTCGCGCGTGGGCATCGGCATCATCGGGCTTGGAACGGTCGGAACGGGTGTCGCGAAGATTCTCTTGGAGAATGCCGCGTTAATCACCCGCCGGGTTGGTGTGCCGATCGAGATCGTGCGGATTGCGGACCTCGATGTGACACGTGACCGAGGTCTTACGTTGCCGCCCGGCCTATTCACGACCGATGCGCAGCAGATTCTCACCGATCCGTCGATCGACATCGTCGTTGAGTTGATCGGGGGCTTCGATTTTGCCAAACGCATTATCCTGGAGGCCATTGCGGCAGGCAAACATGTCGTCACTGCCAATAAGGCCTTGCTTGCATTGCACGGAGAAGAAATTTTTGCCGCGACTTCCCGCAAGGGCGTCGACCTCGGTTTCGAAGCGAGCGTAGGAGGAGGGATTCCCGTCATCCAGGCATTGAGAGAAGGGTTGGCGGCAAATACCATCCAATCCATTTATGGGATCATCAACGGGACGGCCAATTACATTCTCTCGCGCATGACCCATGAAGGTCAGAGTTTTGAGACGGTACTCGACGAAGCGAAGCAGGCCGGTTATGCCGAAGCGGATCCGACTTTCGATGTGGCTGGTATTGATTCGGCGCACAAGCTGGCGATCCTGGTCGCTCTGGCTTACGGAACACCGGTCAATTTCAAGGATGTGTATACGGAAGGGATCACGCACATTACGCCGCTCGATATTGCCTATGCCAAAGAATTCGGTTGTACGATCAAGCTGCTGGGCGTTGCCAAGCTGGTTGGTAACGAAATCGAAGCCCGAGTGCATCCCACGATGCTATCCTCTTCGTCTCCGATCGCCCAAGTCGAAGGAGTCTATAACGCGATTCAACTGGTCGGCGATGCCGTGGGAGACGTGGTCCTCTATGGCCGTGGCGCGGGGTCCATGTCGGCCGGTAGTGCGGTGGTCAGCGATCTCATCGCCATCGCGCGCAATTTATTGAAAGGAGCGGTGGGGCGAGTGCCGCCCGCCTCGTTCCCGCAGGACCAGCGCCGTCCGCTTCGTATGCGGCCGATGGAAGAAATCAGCTCGCTCTATTATCTCCGCTTTATGGTATCGGACCGCCCCGGTGTTTTGTCGCAGATCGCAGGGGAACTGGGTCGGTGTGGAATCAGTATCTCCGCCGTCCTCCAACATGGACGACGCGAAGCACAAACGGTTCCGGTCGTGATCAAGACCCACACTGCCATGGAGCGCGATGTCCAAACGGCATTGCGGGCGATCAACCGCATGGCCTTCATTTCCGAGCCCACCACCTTGATCCGGGTCGAGGGCAAGGACGAGTGATGCGATGAATCGCTGGCGAGGTGTGATCGAAGAATATCGGAAGTTTCTGCCGGTAACCGACCGTACCCCCGTCGTGACGCTCTGTGAAGGCAACACTCCGCTCATCAGGGCGACACGGTTAGCCAGTCAGATCGCTCCCGGCATTGATCTCTATCTCAAATTCGAAGGCATGAATCCGACGGGATCGTTCAAGGATCGCGGCATGACGCTGGCCATCTCAAAGGCCGTCGAGTCCGGCGCTAAGGCGGTGATCTGTGCCTCCACGGGGAATACCTCTGCCTCCGCCGCGGCCTATGGTGCGCGGGCAGGACTGGCGGTCTACGTGTTGATTCCTGCCGGGAAGATTGCGATGGGTAAGCTGTCCCAGGCCATGATGCATCAAGCCACAGTCATCCAGATCGAAGGAAATTTCGACCAGGCTTTGACCATTGTGAAGGACTTGTCGGCGATCCACCGCATCGAGTTGGTCAACTCGATCAACCCCTATCGGATTGAGGGACAGAAAACCGCCGCGATGGAGGTCTGCGATCAGCTCGGCGATGCTCCGACTGTTCATGTGCTGCCGGTTGGGAATGCCGGCAACATTACCGCCTATTGGAAGGGATACCAGGAATACCGTGCGGCCAATCAATCCACGAAGCTGCCTCGAATGGTCGGGTTTCAGGCGGCCGGTGCCGCGCCGATCGTGCTCGGTCGTATCGTGGAGAATCCACAGACGGTCGCCACGGCGATCAGGATCGGCAATCCAGCCAGCTGGGAATCGGCCTTGCGTGTTGTAAAGGAATCAGCAGGAGCGATCGATTCAGTGACAGATGAAGAGATTCTGCAGGCTTATACGGCGATCGCAGCGACGGAAGGCGTCTTCTGTGAGCCGGCGTCCGCTGCATCGGTTGCCGGCGTGATGAAGTTGAGTAAGCAAGGTGGATTGCGTGAAGGCGAGACAGTGGTCTGCACCTTGACCGGTCATGGGTTGAAAGATGCCGACACAGCCATCAGCGTATCGACCCAACCGAAAACCGTTAGAGCGACGCGGGAGGATGTCGCTCGTCTTTTAAGGGTGTAGACACCATGCAAGCAGGGCTTCGATGAAACACGTGATTCTCCATGCCGATGGAATGGCAGACCGTCCACGGCAGGAATTGGGCGGACGGACTCCTCTTCAAGCGGCTTCGACACCTCACCTTGATCGCCTGGCGCAAGGTGGGGAGCTTGGGCTCCTCGCCACGGCGCCTGAGAATGTGCGGCAGGGCAGCGGTCTGATGGGAACTACCATCCTCGGATACGATCCCAAGAAATACTACCAGGGTTCTGGTCCATTTGAAGCGGCCAGTCTGGGGATCGCCGTCGGCGAGCATGATGTGGTCTATCGCTGTACGATGGTCACGTTACGGGCGGACGCCCAGTCCGGGAGTAAAGGCGGTTTGAACGAGATCAAGAAGCTCGGACCTAACGTGGTGATGGATGATGCGACCGCTGGCCTCATATCGACCGAGGAGGCCCGCGAATTGATCGAGGCGATCAATGAACAACTCGGGTCGGAGATGATTCAGTTTTATCCCGGCCTAGGTCACCGTCATCTCATGGTATGGGCCAATGGGAAATCGCGAGCGGCCTGTACAGATCCACAATTGTTGGTTGGTCGACCTATCGCCGATGCGTTGCCGACGGGAGACGGATCCGACATTCTTTGGAAACTCATGGACGCCTCGTTTCAGATCCTGCGCGATCATCCCCTCAATGATGAACGTCGTGAGGCGGGGCAGAAGCCAGCCAATTGTCTTTGGCTCTGGGGCCAAGGCCGAGCCATTCTCTGGCCAAGTCTGTCTGAGCGATTGAAGATTTCCGGTGTGGTGGTGTCACAGAGCGATGTCCATCGCGGGCTGGGCATCATGGCCGGGCTCGAAGCCGTGGACGGTGCGCGATTGGCCGGTGCGGATCTTCGCACCCAAGCGGCGGTCGCCCTGGAGGAACTGAAGAAAAAAGATTTTGCTTACGTGCATGTGGACTTGCCGGATGAGGTTGTCTACGGGTCGGATGTCGCGGCCAAGGTGAAGGGTATCGAAGCGGTCGATCGCGAGCTGGTAGGGCCGCTGCTCGAAGGGCTGGCCAAATTAGGCTCCCATCGCATCGTGACCTTCTGTGATTCGGGCAGCGTGCCGCATGGTCAGGCCGCGGAAGGTCCGGGGTTCTTCGTCTATCGTGACAGTGCGGCAGTCCCCTCTGCCGGGACTGGACGGAGATTTACTGAGGCTGATGCACGGGCCTCTACCGTGCCTCCTCGTGATGCGACGAAGTTCGTCGTCCGACTTTTCGCAAAGGGATCCTGACGCTGATGGCGCTGATTGTCCAGAAATATGGGGGGACGTCCGTTGGCACGATCGAACGGATTCACTGCGTGGCAGACCGCGTTGAGAAGGATCATAAGGCTGGCCATCACATCGTCGTTGTCCTGTCTGCGATGAGCGGAGAAACGGATCGGTTGCTTCGGTTGGCGCATGAAGTCACGCCGTTGCCAGACGATCGCGAGCTCGATATGCTCCTATCGACCGGAGAGAGGGTGACCATCGCCTTGTTGGCGATGGTCTTGCGGGCTCGGGGACTCGATGCCCAATCCTTTACGGGACGCCAAGTCGGGATCATGACCGACAATGCCCATACGAAAGCGCGTATTACCAAGGTGAGTGCCAATCGAATCCGCGAGGCCCTGCGCAATGGGGTTATCCCAGTGGTCGCCGGTTTTCAAGGGATCAACGAGCAGTCGGATGTCACGACGTTGGGGCGCGGAGGCTCCGATCTCACCGCAGTCGCGCTGGCGGCGGCGCTGAAGGCTGATCGGTGCATCATCTTTACCGACGTCGATGGCGTCTACACGTCGGATCCCAACATTGTGCCCGCAGCTCGACGAATTGATAAGATTTCCTACGAGGAAATGCTGGAAATGGCCAGTTTGGGTGCCAAAGTGTTGCAAAGTCGTTCGGTAGAGTTTGCCGCGAAGTTCAATGTGCCGGTGGAGGTGAATTCCAGCTTCAAAGAAGGAAAGGGGACGCTCGTGAAGCGTGAAGATGAGGATATGGAAGCGGTCGCAGTCTCGGGCGTCACCGGTGATCGGAATCAGGCCAAAATCACGATTGTGGGTGTGCCGGACAAACCTGGCATTGCATCTAAACTCTTCGGGCCGGTGGCCAAGGCCAACATCAATGTCGACATGATCATCCAGAATATGAGTCAGTCGGGCATGACAGATATTTCTTTCACGATACCACGGGGGGACATCAAGAAAGCATTGCCGCTGATTCAGGACGTGGCGAAAGGTGTCGACGCCAAATCGGTTGCCGTGACCGAGGCGATCGCGAAGGTCTCCCTTGTCGGCGTCGGGATGCGTTCTCATTCAGGCGTCGCCGCCAAGATGTTCGAAGTCTTGTCGCAAGAAGGCGTGAACATCCTCATGATCAGCACGTCGGAGATCAAGATCTCTTGTGTCATCGATGAAAAGTATGCCGAACTCGCGATGCGTTCGCTCCATACCGCATTCGGGTTGGATCAGTCTCCAGCAGGGGATCGAATCGCGAAATAGCGGATTTCGTCGATGTAAGTCTCGACAGGTTTGATCTGCTCCTGGTATCTTCCTCTATGGCTCGAAAATCCTCACAACCACGATCCTCACAAGCCAAACCGGTCAGCTCCAAGTTGTCCGGTACACCCCCTCCTGTGGCACGGCCGACAGCACTAGAAATCTATGACACGACCTTACGTGACGGGGCCCAGGCAGAGGATGTCAGTTTCTCGGCGGAAGACAAGGTTCGGGTCGCGCAACAGTTAGACGGTCTGGGCGTGCAGTTCATTGAAGGCGGGTGGCCCGGGGCGAATCCCAAGGACATCGAGTTCTTTCGGATGATCAAGTCCGTCCCGTTGCAGACGGCGACGGTTGTGGCGTTCGGGTCGACCAGAAAAGCGAGTAACGCCGTACAGAAGGATCCTAATATCCAGGCGTTGCTGGATGCAGAGACCAAGGTCATCACGCTCTTTGGAAAAACCTGGTCTCTGCACGTCACTGATGCGCTCGGCATTTCCCTTGTGAAGAATCTCGAGCTCATCAGCGATTCCGTGGCCCATCTCCGCTCGAAAGGTCGAATTGTATTCTACGATGCGGAACATTTCTTTGACGGGTACAAGACCAATCCGGACTACGCGCTAGAGACCATTCGTCAGGCGGTTGCGGCCGGAGCTGAACGGGTGATTCTCTGCGACACCAATGGCGGGACGATGCCCTGGGAAATCGAACATATTTGCCAGATTGTTCGGCGGGAATGCGCCGTGCCCCTGGGAATTCACGCCCACAACGATTGTGAAATGGCTGTCGCAAATTCGCTGGTGGCGATCGAAACCGGCGTACTACAAGTACAGGGGACGATCAATGGGATCGGCGAGCGTTGCGGCAATGCCAATCTCTGTTCGATCATTCCGAATCTTGAACTGAAGATGAAACGTTCGGTGCTGGGAAATCGTTTGAGCCATCTCAAACAGGTTTCTAGATTCGTGACCGAGATCGCGAACCTCATGCCCAATACGCATCAGCCCTACGTGGGAGACTCTGCGTTTGCCCATAAGGGCGGGGTCCATATCCATGCGGTGCTTAAGAATCCTGCGACCTATGAACACGTGATTCCTGGCTTAGTCGGCAACCGCCAGCGTATGCTGGTATCGGATGCAGCCGGTCGGAGTGGGTTGCTGGAGAAGGTCGAGGCCTTCGGGATCAAATTGGACAAGGATCACTCCAAGTTGCGGGAATTGATCGATACTCTGAAGGAGCGAGAAAGCGAGGGCTACCAATTTGAGGCGGCGGAAGGCTCCTTCGAGTTGCTCATGCGGAAAGCGATGGGGACCCACAGGCCATCCTTCCAACTCCTGGGCTTCCGGGTGATTGTCGAGAAAAAACAAGACCATGGCCCCTCGTCGTCGGAGGCCACAGTGATGGTGAAGGTCGGCGAAGTGGTGGAACATGCGGCAGCAGTCGGAGCTGGTCCGGTCAATGCGCTCGACCATGCGTTGCGGAAAGCGTTGGAAAAGTTCTATCCCCAGCTCAGAGAAGTCAAGCTGCTCGACTATAAGGTGCGGGTGCTGTCGGCCAATCGCGGGACGGAGTCCAAAGTCCGGGTATTGATTGAATCAGGTGATCATAAGGATAAATGGGGCACCGTCGGCGTGTCTGAGAACATCATGGAAGCGAGCTGGCAAGCATTGGCGGACAGCATCGAATACAAGTTACTTGCTAAAAACTAATGAGTGAGACCCCTGCTCCAGCATCTTTCTTCTTGACAGGTCTTATAACCTCACGTAACTTATAGCGAAACTGCTAATCGTTCGTGTTAAATTCAACGGCGATTGTTCGAGGGGTTTGTGCGGGTGTCGGAGGGGAACGCATGAGAAAGGCAGATATCGCAAACGAAATCTACAAGCAGGTGGGTATTTCAAAAAATGAAGCTGCAGATATTGTCGAACTCGTGCTGAACATGTTGAAAGCGGTGTTGCATAAGGGAGAGTCGGTCAAGATCGCAGGCTTCGGAAACTTTGTGGTTCGCAGTAAAGGGGCGCGGAAGGGCCGGAACCCTCGGACCGGCGAAGAGATCGGGATCACGCCCCGTCGTGTGGTGACCTTTCGTCCCAGTCAAGTATTCAAGAAATACGTCAATTCATAACGCCGTTCACTCACCTTAACTCATCTCACCACGAGGACCGGTCATGGGAAATGAGCCCAGGCTGGGCAGCAAGGTTTTTTATAAAATCGGCGAAGTCAGCCAGATTGCCAAGCTACCGGCTTATGTGTTGCGATTCTGGGAGTCGGAATTTCCCTTTCTCAAGCCCAAGAAAAGTCGTGGAAATCAACGGCTCTATGTCAGGCGAGAGGTCGAAACGATATTGGAGATCAAGCGGATGCTCTATGAGGAAGGGCACACACTTGCAGGCGTCAAACGATATTGGGCCAGACGAGGCCGGGTGGCAAGCCAACGGGTACGCCCCAAAGAACTCGCGCAGAAACTGCGAGGAAATCTCCAGGCGATTCTCAAAATTTTGGAGTCGCATTCTGACTGACGACGGTCCGGCTTCGTCTCCTCTGAGCCGGTTGCATTCCAGCCGCCTCCAAGGAGACAATGCGGCAGAGGGTGAAATTGAATAGAGCGTGTCGGGGCGTGGCGCAGCCCGGTAGCGTACTCGCTTGGGGTGCGAGTGGTCGGCCGTTCAAATCGGCTCGCCCCGACCAAATATCGTGAAGGGTAAGGGGTCAGGCGTGACAGGAGATGTCGGACAGATCTCCTGGATCACCGCTAAGCCAAGACTCACTAGAGAAGCTGCCGTTGGCGGCTTTTTTTGTTCCTGACGGGTCCATGCGCATTTTAGTCACCAACGATGATGGGGTTCGCTCGCCTGGTTTGACCGCGCTTGCCAAGGCCTTATCGAGAGTGGGCGAGGTGTGGGTGATCGCGCCGGATCGCGAGCGGACTGCGGTGGCGCATGCCGTGACGCTTCACAAACCGCTGCGAGTGCAGGAGCTTGGGAAACGGATTTATGCCATTAACGGAACGCCGGTGGATTGTGTGAACCTGGCCGTGCTGAAGCTTCTGCCTGCGCCGCCCGATCTCCTTGTGTCAGGAATCAACAAAGGCGTGAATCTCGGCGACGACGTATTGTATTCCGGAACGGTCTCGGCAGCGATGGAAGGGACAATCCTCGGTGTCCCCTCTATGGCCGTGTCACAGGAGGGGCAGGAGCATTTTTATTTCGACACGGGGGCTCGGTATGCTGTTCGTATCGCTCGTTTGATCCTGAAAGAGGGTCTGCCGGACGAAACGCTCGTCAATCTCAATATTCCAAACCGGCCGTTCGGCTCTATCACCGGAGTCCGAGTCACCTGTCTCAGCCGCAGACGCTTTGACAATCCGATCATTGAAAAGGTGGACCCGCGTGGCCGGACCTACTATTGGATTGCCGGGACCCGTGTGTCGTGGAGCCGAAGCAAGGATGCCGACCACGAGGCGCTTGAGCAAGGGGCAGTCTCGCTCACGCCCATTCACCTCGATACGACCAATCACGCAGTGTTGGATCGATTCCGGAAATGGGAAACGGTGCGACGACGAGATGCGCGGCGGACAACTGCATCATCGAAACTGAGGAGCAATAAGAGGAGCTAGGATGATATGGGAGATCTGATCGAAGCGATCATTACAGAACTCAGCCGGTTTATCGTCTCGATGATCTCGATGTTCGGCTATACCGGCATTTTCCTGACCATGGCGATTGAGAGTGCCTGCATTCCATTGCCCAGTGAAATCATCATGCCCTTTGCCGGCTATCTCGTGACGACGGGACAGTTCACGATGCTGGGCGTGACATTGGCAGGCGCTGTTGGGAATGTGGCGGGATCGATTGTGGCCTACTATGCCGGCGTGTGGGGCGGTCGGCCTCTGGTCGAACGGTACGGGCCCTATGTATTGGTATCTCGAAAAGACATCGAAATGGCAGATCGATGGTTCGCCAAGTATGGCGAGGCAGCCGTATTTTTCGGTCGGATGCTTCCGGTGGTCCGCACCTTCATCTCGCTTCCGGCGGGAGTCGCGCGAATGAATTTCCCGCGGTTCGTATTGTTCACTTTCATCGGGGCGTTACCCTGGTGCTATCTCATGGCCTATATCGGCATGAAAATGGGAGAGCAGTGGGAGCATCTGAGAGACTATTTCCACCAGTTCGATATCGTGATCGGCGTCGGGCTGTTCTTGGCCATCGGCTACTTTGTGTGGTCGCATTGGCCAAAGCGTCAGCCGAAATTGGAGTCATAGGCAGCCGATGCTGACGATCTACAATACTCTGACCGGCAAGAAAGAACCGTTTCAATCGCTGGTGCCGAAAACCGTCCGGATGTATGTCTGTGGCGTGACCGTCTACGACTATTGCCATATCGGCCATGCGCGGAGCGCGCTCGTATTCGATGTGATCAGGCGGTATCTCGAATTCAGCGGCTACCAGGTGGAATTCGTCAAGAACTTCACCGACGTGGATGACAAGATTATCAAACGGGCGAATGAACAGGGTGTCAGCTGCGATACGATCACGACGAAATATATCCGGGCTTACTACGAAGACATGGGAAAATTGGGGGTTCGGCAGGCATCTATCGAACCAAAGGCTACTGAACACATGGTTGATATTATTCGATTGACCGAATCCTTGATCGCAAAGGGCTTGGCCTATCAGGTGGATGGAGACGTGTATTTTGAAGTGGCCAAGTATTCTGGGTACGGGCGCCTCTCAAAGCGGCGATTGGACGATATGCAAGCAGGCGCACGCGTGGACGTGGATGAACGGAAGCGCAATCCAATGGACTTTGCCCTATGGAAGAGTAGCAAGCCTGATGAACCTTCGTGGGACAGTCCCTGGAGTCCTGGGCGGCCTGGGTGGCACATCGAATGCTCGGCCATGTCCATGAAACACCTTGGTGAAACGTTCGACATTCATGGCGGAGGGATGGATCTTATTTTCCCGCACCACGAAAATGAAATCGCCCAGTCCTGCGGCGCCACCGGCAAGGAATTCGCTCGTTACTGGATTCACAACGGATTTGTACAGATCAATCAGGAGAAGATGTCCAAGTCCCTGGGGAACTTCTTCACGATTCGAGAGATCTTTGAGAAATCCGAATGGCCTGAGGCGGAAACGGGAGAGATGTTGCGGTATCTCCTGCTCGGGACCCATTATCGCAGCCCGTTGGAATTTTCCGATCAAAGTTTGCTGGAAGCGAAGAATGCACTGGATGGGTTCTATGATTTGTTTCAGCGGTTGAGTGAGCCTGAGCAACGTACAACTTACGACGACGAGCTCGTATCGACAGTCGACCGTGCCAGAATGGCCTATAGCCAGCCACTGGACGATGATTTCAATACGCCGATGGCACTTGCGGTGATTCAGAATCTGCGAGGGAATATGAATAGGCTCCTTGAACAGGGGGTTTCTACTGAGAGGCGTCAACTGGCCCGCGCGGCGTTTCGGGAGTTTGGTAATGTCCTGGGTTTGTTCCAATTAGATAAGTGGCAGTTCAACCGGAAGACGCTCAAAGGATTCGAAGAGGTTCCTGTTAGAGGTGTGAAACAGGCTAAGGTGAAAGAAATACTTTCCGAGACCGACGTTGAAATAAAGTTAACGGAACGCAATGAAGCCAGGAAACAGAAAGACTTTAAGAAGGCCGACGAGATTCGTCAGTTCCTCGCGTCCCGCGGCGTCATCATCGAGGACAAGCCCGACGGCACCAGCCGGTGGAAGCGATAGTCCGCCGGAACTGATTTACGGGCTGCATGCCGTGCGCGAAGCCTTGCGCGCCGGCTCGCGTCCGCTTCAGCGACTGCTCATGCTGCGGACCGATCGGCAATTTGCCGATCTCGTGCATCTGGCGAAGGCGCAGCGAGTTCCCGTTCACATCGAACCTCCTCCTGCCTTCGATCGACTGGTGCCGAGTGGGAATCACCAGGGCGTGATCGCCCTGATCGCTGCGAAATCCTACGACACGACAGAGCAGATTCTCGAGCGGGCAAAGACACGAGGTGAACAACCCTTCCTCGTACTGCTCGATGGGGTTGAAGATCCTCACAACTTAGGAGCGGTCTTGCGGACGGCCGAAGCGGCGGGGGTCCATGGGGTAATCATTCCGGAACGCCGCGCAGTCGGCCTGACCTCGGTGGTCGCAAAAGTATCGGCCGGAGCGCTCGATCACATCTCCGTCGGGCGCGTGGGCAATCTGATTCGTCAGATTCAAGACCTCAAAGAGGCAGGCCTGTGGGTCTATGGCGTGGACCAGTCGGCGGAGAAGTTCTATACCGATCTCGATATGACCGGGCCAATTGCGCTGGTGCTTGGAGGAGAAGGAGAAGGCATTCGCCCTGGTGTATTGGGGGAGTGCGACGACCACATCAGGATTCCGATGCAGGGCCGGGTACAGTCGCTGAATGTCTCAGCTGCCGCAGCCGTCGCGTTGTTCGAAGTGGTCCGCCAACGTCGCAAGGGCGTCGTGCCAGCGGCGAAGCCTACCGAATCCTGATCGACCCGTCTTGGATCGCGGTCTTAAGCAGCTGAGCGGTGTTTGACACCCGCATTTTTTTCATCATGTTGGCCCGATGCGCTTCGACGGTCTTGACGCTGATCTTGAGTCGTTGACCGATTTCCTTGTTTTTGAAGCCGGCCCAAATCAGTTCAAGGATCTCCTGCTCCCGACTGGTAAGCGATTCAGGCCGCTTCTTGCGGGGTGGCGGAGTCAGGTTGGCTAGGGAAGGTTTGGTTTTTGTCTTTGCAGTCCGTGCCATTATCTTGTTCTCCTTTAACGATTAAAGTATTCCGGTATAATTCGACTTGACGGAGAAACGTGCAAGAACAAACCCTCACCACCCAATTATCGAATTATAGAGAACTCTCTCACCCTATGTAAACTGCGGGAGATTGGCCCTAGCTAAAATACCTGGTTTCGTTCATTTGGCATGCGAAGTGACTCGGGCGTTCCAAGCCGGAGTCTGTGCCTGAGTCGATTATGCGCGAATGGTCTCTCTATCTTGTGGTCGGAACCCTAGGGGCACTCATCGGAAGTTTTCTCAACGTCTGCATTTTCAGACTGCCCCGAGGTGAGTCGATCGTCTGGCCTGGCTCCCATTGCCCATCCTGTGCTCACTCTATTGAGTTCTACGACAATATTCCTCTGCTTAGCTTTCTATGGCTTGGTGGACGCTGCCGGGCCTGCCGCGCTCCAATTTCGATACGCTATCCCCTCGTCGAAGCCATCAATGCGCTGGGCTATCTCACGATCCTGTTCGCGTTCGGCCCCGGCTGGACGGCCGCTTTCTATGCCCTATTGTTTTCGGAGTTGGTCGTGGTGACGGGAACGGATCTCACTCATAAGATGATCCCCAATGTCATTACCCTCCCGGGAATAATGGTCGGACTTCTGGGCGCGATGACGGTCTTGCCGGTAGGTGTGGTCAATTCGGTGATCGGCCTCATCGTGGGAGGTGGCATCCTCTGGCTCCTGGCTTGGCTGAGCCCCTACCTCTTCGGCAAGGAAGGAATGGGAGGCGGCGATATCAAGTTGTTGGCTATGATCGGTGCGTTTCTCGGCTGGAAGCCTGCTCTCCTCACCATCATGATCGGTTCACTCACTGGCTCTGTCATCGGTATCAGCTTGATCGCCCTGGGCATTATCAAGCGTGATGACTATATCCCCTTCGGCCCCTTCCTTGCGTTAGGAGCCCTCCTCTCCATGTTTTTTGCCCAACCCCTCCTCGATTGGTATCAAGGTCTCCTAGGCCCTGGCTACTAAACCTCTTCGTGTATCTCTTCGGACGAATCCCTGTATCTAAATAGTGAGGAGCACCTCTAGCTTCTTTTTCTTTCCTGACCCATGCACAGGTCGACTTCGCCTTCATCGTTACTCGTTACAATGCGAAACCGGGCGAACTTGCAATGTATTTCACGCCTGCTCTTCACAAGGCATTTAGTTATTTGGATGCAGACCAGCATGGGCACGGGTCTTGGAAACCGCGTTCTTTATCCTAAGAGGAACCTCATCCGTGAGAAGGAGCATGTTGAGAGAATTGCAAATACAGGAGCAAGGCTGGAGTCTGACCGAGCTTCTCGTAGTGCTGGCGATCGTGGGTATCATGAGTATTTTGGCTGGGCCGAGTTATCAGACATTAACCGCAAGGGTTCAGGCACGCAGCGCTACCATAGAGATTGCTTCGGAACTCCGGCTCGCCAGACAACTGGCGATGGCTAGGCGAGAGCGCCTCAGGGTCATATTCGATCGGGAGCGCCGCACGATCACGATCCGACGTGCGGATGCCGAGGGCCTCCTGCAAGTCTATCAATATGCGGACAAGGGAGTGGTAGTGGAGGAGCCAAGCGGCGGCCCTGAGCTTCTGTTTCATCCCAGCGGTCGGTCGGCGACTCCGACAACCATTCGAGTGCGAGACAGCCAGGATCGGGTGACCACATTCACCGTGAGCATCACCGGAAGAGTGTCCATCTCATGATGAAGAATCGATTATTTCAAGCAGAGGGCGGAGCCAGTTTTGCCGAAGTACTCGTGGCTATGGCACTCACATTGATCGGACTTGTCGGAGCAATGGGGGCGTTTCAGGCAGCAGAGCGGAGTTATCGAATGGGGACATTGGCAACACGTGCCTTGGCCATGGCGGAATCACGGATTGAGGCCAAGCGATCTGCGCGATGGGATCGTCTTTTGTTGGATGATCTGAATCACGATGGTGTCCCGGACCTTGTCATGCATGACGATGGAGCAGGCGGGGATGTGCTGGCCGGTGATGGGGTGTACTCCGGTAGTTGGGATCAGGATGGAATTCATCTGATGTGGACGGTGACCCCAAACCGTTCCAGTTCGCTGTCGGCCTCAGGACATGTCCTGATAGAGGCTCACGCATTCTACGAAGCCAGCGAGGGTCAACGTGAAGTACGAGTTGCCACTCTGCGTGCTAATCCAGTGTTTGTTGGAAGCCGTTGACGTGTCGCGATTCGAAACAAACAGAGTAAAGCCAGAAAATCCGGCAGGAGATATTTATCACAAAGCGAGGTCGGAGGACGGGACCAGCCTGACCGAACTGATGTTTGCAATGGTGGCCGGACTGGTCGTCTTGGGCGGCGCGCTTCAGGCCCTGTCTTATTTCCAGCAGCAGTTTATGAGACAGCAGCGTGACGTTGCGCAACAGCAAGATCTTCGCCTTGGTTTGGAAGTCCTTGAACAGGAATTGCGGCTTGCGTGGCCCGGCTCTTTGATCACTGCCGCTCAAGACGTCGTAGAGTTTTCGGCGAATCTGCAAGGCCTCTCGACTACCGTTATGGCAACGGCGGCGGTCGGTCAAACGGTTCTGTCTGTCGAAGATGGGCAAGGGTGGAATGATGGGAAAACCGTTGTTGTCTGTTGGGCTGAAGGTTGCGAGACACTTGCCTTGGCTCGAGATGGACAGCGGCGTCTGCTGACGGTGACACAACCTCTGACAAGGCCAATTCCCACTGGAGCCTTTGTGTCCCTCTTGAATCGTGTCCGGTACTACAGCCGCCGCGATGACCAGGGTGTTCTTAGGTTGCTTCGACAGGTCGATGGTGGCGCGAGTGTCCTGGTTGGAGATATCAGGGAGGCGCGGTTTTCCTATTGGGATGAAATAGGACAGACTGCGACACAACTGGCCCTCGTGAGGTTGATCGTCATTGAGGTGATGATGTCCGATCAAGGAATTCGCACGGTCCGGGAAATTAGCCTCAGGACCTAATGGCAGCACCTCCAATAAGAATGGGAGTAAGTATATGAGAATGGGAGATCGACGCGGATCAGAATTGATGAATGTGTGCGACGAGGGTCACGTGCTTCTCGCAGCCCTTATGTTGATCTTTCTGCTTGGAATCGCCGGCATGACGTCTCTGAACCTGGCAGGTCAGGATGGCCCTGGCATCAGTGCCATGAAGGAGGACAAGGTTGCGCAACAGCTGGCCGAGGGTGCGGCAGATGTTGTGATGAGTTGGTTTCATGACCCGAGTTCCGCTCCAACGGTCATTGCCGGACTGCTCGCCAAACGTCAAGGGGACCTTGCGAGTGGCCCGTCGTTCTACGATGTAACCGGCCGCTCGCAGTTTGTCGGGACAGTTGACCGGCCCGACATCCTCCTTGATGCGTCGAACCAAGCAGACAATCAGGCGTTAAATGGTTCCCCCAGCGGCTTTTACAATGTTCTGGGAGGACTCGGCCGCATTCTCACGGTGAAAGTATATGGTCCTCTGCAGCCTGGCTTGCTGAGCACAGTTGAGGCAACGGCCACGACGTTGGACCACCGGCCGGTCATACGAACAGTTCAGCTTCAGCTCGGGACTGTCTCGATTCCCGCGGTTCGCGCAGCCTTGGAAGTCGGACAGGCTCTCGGATCCCTGCAGCCTGGTGGTGAATCTCCCGTACTGGTGCATTGGGGAGATCAGCGAGTGACAGGGGATCTTTCGGTCAAGCGAGTCGAGGATCTTGTGCTCAAGAGCAGTGCGGCGCCAGTGACAGGACAGTCCTATGATCAGATGATGCAGGCCCAGGATCGATGGACCGACTATTGGATCGGGGGTACGGTCTTAGTCACATCTCCGCCGCCTGCTCAGGGAGCGAACCCTATTCTTCCCTCGAATGTGCATATGTTTCAATATCCGACACCCGGTGTTCGGCTTGACCGATGGGAGTATGAGCCGCTGAAGAAGAGCGCGCTTCAGATCGGGAGCTACTATCGGCTCGATCGTCTCGGGCGACTGCATTCTTTAGGGGCACTGGAGTCGGATCCAGGATTGGCCCCATCGGATGTACTCGAGTCTCCGGCGGTTGGCTACCAGCATGGACTCGTGTTCATCGATACCATTGACGGGGAAGCCCCGCGGTTAGACAACCTGGGCACGTTGGTGCTGGATACGGACTATTTTGAAGGGCTTCTGGTCGTGCAAGGTCATGTGGTGCTCAGGCCCCTTGCGAGTGGGAAATCCGTCCCGGCCCTGAGTCCACCGCCGGAGGGGGTGAACTCGTTGGGTGCGAGAGTGCCTGTGCAACTGTCAGGCATTCATGTCAATGGCGTGGTATCGGCCGTTGGTACCATCATGCTCGAGCGGTCCACCCGCGTGCACGGTGCCCTGATTGCGGGGAACACGGTAACGGCAGCTGGAACGGGAATATTGGCTGAGGTCTGGTACGACGTTGATTTGGCACAGGGACTTTTTCGGGGGCTTCCGGTTGTGTATCGAGCGTCCGGAACCTGGCTGGCGAAGTACTAACATTATGCTAGTAGATCCGCCAGTATTTCGCACACGCGCGATGCATAAGTCCTGATTCCGCATGTCCCGCCTTTCGCGCCAGTTTCGCGTATTTCGTGCGGTGATCTGGCGGAAGTGTTCTCCTGTTGTGCTTCACAGGTCGACCATCGAAGTTCTCGCGGGCCAATATAGCATTCCCAAAGCCTGCTGGATGCTGGGAGATGGAACGAGACATTGGCTATGACCGTCGAGACCGATATTCTGACCGGAGGAAGGTCCGGCAAGACGGAGCGGAGTGATGGTTCTTCCAAGAAGGGGAAACGAGGAGCAAAGCCGTCTCGCACGATTGAGCAGAACGTGCTGGATGCGCTGGTCTTCCGCGGAATTATCACTCAGGCCCATGTGCTGACTGCGGTCGATGAGTCGAAAGACGGTAGCCTGGATCTCGAAACGGTGCTCCTTGACCGCTACCGTGTTCCGAAGGACGACTTAGGGTCTGCTCTGAGCGACTTTTATCAATGTCCCTACCTGCCGTATGACGAACGAACAGTCATCGATGCCGACCTGCTGAAGACGCTCAACCTCGATTATCTTAAGAAGAACCTCTGGTTACCAATCGCGCGTAGAGGCTCACTGATCGACGTGCTCACTAGCGACCCGCACGACCTCGACAAGGGCTGGGACGTACGGCGTACATTTCCTGGAATGACCATTCGCTACGCAGTCGGATTGCGTCGAGACATCGAACAATTTCTTCATCTGGCCAAAGGGCAGGGAACGAGTGGATCCATTGGCGCCATTCTCGGTGAATTGGTCAATGAAATCCATCTTGAACCTGCCATCGACCCGGTATGCAGCGGGATCGATGAGAACGACTCAGCCATTGTGCGGCTGACCAACCAAGTGATCGCTGAAGCCGACCGCCTCGGCGCGTCGGACATTCATATCGAACCATACGCGGATCGTAAAGATGTGGCTGTGCGCCTGCGCGTCGACGGTACCTGTTTTATCTTCATGAGGATTCCCGCAGCCTATCGGCGTGCCGTTGTGTCACGTATCAAAGTTATGGCCAATCTCGACATTGCCGAACGCCGCAAACCCCAAGATGGCAAGATTCGGTATCGGTTGGCGAAGGATCGAGAAATCGAATTGCGCGTCGCGACCCTACCCACCGCAGGACAAGACGAGGATGTGGTGATGCGCCTATTGACTGCCAAGAAACCAATGTCGCTCGAGGCAATGGAGTTTGCGCCAGCCACCTTACAGGCCATTCAATCTATCGCGGAGAAACCGCACGGCATCATAATGTGTGTCGGACCGACTGGGTCTGGTAAGACAACGACCTTGCATGCCATCCTAAAACACATCAATACAGACGAGCGAAAGATTTGGACGGCCGAAGACCCCATTGAAATTACTCAGGACGGTCTCCGTCAAGTCCAGATCCATCCGAAAATCGATCTTACCTTCGCGACTGCGATGCGGGCGTTTCTGCGAGCCGATCCCGACGTCATTATGATTGGTGAGATGCGGGACAAGGAAACGGCCGATATCGCCATAGAGGCTTCTCTCACAGGCCATTTGGTGCTCAGTACCCTCCATACGAACAGCGCGGTCGATACGGTGATCCGTTTGCTTGATCTAGGGTGTGACTCGTTCAACTTTGCCGATGCCATGTTGGGTGTGCTTGCCCAACGCCTGTGCAAACGGATCTGCATCGAGTGCAAGGAGACCTATCACCCGAGTCGACAGGAGTACGACGAGCTGCTGCAGGGGTATGGCGCGCAGGACTGGTCCACACTCGGCATCGAGTACGACGCCGAGTGGAGTCTCCACCGTGGACGAGGTTGCGAGGCCTGCAATCGAACCGGCTTCAAGGGGCGAGTACCTCTCCATGAATTGTTGCTTCCCTCGGAACGAATGAAACAGCTCATCCAGTCCCGGGCGCGCACTGCCGAGATGCTGACGCTCGCGTTGACGGAGGGGATGGCCACACTGATTCAAGACGGCATTCGAAAGGCACTACAGGGATTCACCACCTATCGGCAAGTCAGAGCTGTGGCGATGAAATAGCTAATCCGTAGTATTCGCTTCAGGCAGCACTCTCCGTCACACGTTTCTTTCCCCCTTAGAAATCCCCCGTGAGGCGTTCCTTCTCCGACGAAAATTGTCTCCCCTAAGTCCGAAAAACGTTCATGCATAAATGGGCAAACCATGACAAGCCATTTAATGTCAATTGGTTACGATCGGCTGTCCCTCTGTACCCTAACGGCATGTCCCTTGCGTGAAGGTGGATGGCTCTATGGGTGTACCTGGACCAAACTAACTCTATGGATGCATCAGAACAGAATAAGACAGCGCATATGCCCGGGCGGAAGAACCGTGAGACCGGTTTCACATTGATCGAGGTGATGATCGTGGTAGCGATCATCGGGATCACCGGGGCGCTTGCGATGCCATCCTTTGCGGATTGGAAAGCCCAGCATGATCTGCGGGAGGCCGTGAGCGAGATCGCGAGTAATTTAAATCTCGCGAGAGCAGTTGCGATGAATCGCAACCGACAAGCGACCGTCACGATTCAATTGTCGCCAGCCGGAGTCGTTCAAATCAGCGGAGTCACCGTACTCACCGCAGTTCCCTTAACGACTCTTGCCATATTTCCCGATCAGACAATGAACGGAAGTGTGACGGGATTGCCAGGTGGCACGGTGAACGTCGTGTTTTCGTCAATGGGCTTGAGCACGTCCACTGTGAATCAAGCCATTCAGATCGCAAATACGAGGGGACTAGTCTACTCCTTAGTGGTGACGCCCTCAGGGAAGGTGACATGGTGCACAACGTCCACCTGTCCATGAGTGCGCGACCTCTCCGCATGACGACTCGTGCCTCATGGAGGAGGCACGATGGGTTTACGCTCATCGAGAGCATGGTCGCTGCCGTGATCCTTACCATCGGTCTCCTGGCTTTGACGGGCATGCAATCGTTCTCATTGAGAAAGAACGTCGATGCCAACAACCAGACGCGGGTGACGAATCTAGCGGCGGATATGCTCGAGCGCATCCAATTTAATCGTCGTAAGGCTGCAAGTTATCACAACATCAGTGTGAGCTCGAGTACGACAACGTGTCCGACCGTCGCAACCGACGTGATGGCGAATGGAGATTGCACGCAATGGCGGACGTTGCTGCTGAACTCCAACCTTCAAAACATTGCAGGGACCGTCACGCTGAGCAATCCGACTCCTCCGACTCCGGACCCGCTCGGATTGAACCGCAATACTGTGACAGTCCAGGTCACATGGAATGAGGCGGCCGGCGTAGACGTAACAGCAACTACGAAGACAGTGACCTTGGCCACAGTGGTCGCGCCTGAATAGGATGGAGAGGTGCGCGGTGGATCATGTGAAGGATGTGCGGGTGCTCTGTGAGCGAGGATTCACGCTCATTGAATTGATGATCGCACTCGTGATTACGACCGTCATTGTTGCGGCTGGATACACCATCCTGACGACGACACACAAGGCCTCAATTTCGAATGAGCGAGCGGTCGGAACGCAGCAAAATGTCCGGGTAGCCATGGAGTTGATCGCAAAAGATATCAAACAGGCTGGATTTGGTATGCCGCTGGCCCCCAATCTTCCTGTCGGTGGGGTTGCCGGCAATTGCGCGCCGGGCGCAACGACCGCGGCGATCACGCCGGTCGATAACAATTCCGCCGTCCCGTTGACCGCCGTCAACGATACGGGCGCTGATAGAATTTCGGTCATTGTTCCTCGAACGAATCCTGGTTGGATTCTAGCCAATGCGGCTCCACCACCAGGGGGAGGTGCATTTAGCACGATCACCTTGACGGGCACCGCTGTCACCGAGATGGTGAACGAAGGGATGCAGAACGGCTCTGGTGCCTATGTCTCGCTTGGAGGAGTGGTCACTGTGCCAGTGACATCGAGCGCCGGAGCGACGATTACACTGGGGACCACAACCTATGCCCCAATGAACTTCCCGATTGGGACACAGGTCTACCTCTTACAATGCGTGACCTATCAAGTGGCGATCGGAACAGCCAATTGTGTCTCTGCCGGTCCCTGTCTGACGCGCACAGTGGATAGTGGAACGGCTGCGGCCGTCACCACTCCCCTCGTGGACGGCGTTGAAGACCTGCAATTTGCCTATGCCTGCGACGGGTGTAACCCGGCGATCAATGCTGGCGTCCCAGACGGCGTGATTGACGACTGGAACGGCAACAATACGTTCGACGTAGCCGACTTCCAGACCAATCGGGTCTGGGCATTCGGGACGTTCGATCCAGCGACGATCCGACTCGTGCAGATTAACATCGTCGCGCGCCAAACAACGATTGATCAAGGCACGGGGGCTGGGATTCAAGCAGGATCCTTCAGCACGCCGGTTCAAGTCAGCGACCACTTACCCTCGAACGACGCAGGATACACTGCGGCAACCTATCAGTCATTCCGCCGTCGTTTCCTGACACGGACCGTCGACACGAGGAATATACATTGATCGTGAGCAAGGGGATGCAATGAGAACGAATACACGAATGATGCAGCAAGACCTCGTCGCACCCCATCGGGGCGAAGAGGGCATCGCGCTCCTCACGACGTTGATTATTTTGCTCATCATGACCGTATTGGGAATGGGGGCCATAGCCGTCACGGCGTTGGAAAATCGGATCGCGGGGTTCCAGCGAACCGGTGAATCTGGGACCAGTGCGGCAGAATCATGTGTGGGAACGTCAGTAAACATTATTCAGCAAACCATCGCCCTTAGCCTCGTGCCGGGAACCCTTGTGTCTACCAACAGTACGTCTTCCGACGGTCTTCCGGTTCGGAAGGATGCGGAAACCGGTGCCAATCCGACGTTGACGCAGGAAATCATGGGCCAGGCCGACAATGCCGTCGATGTGGTGACAGGCTCGGGGACCACCGATGGACCGGACTATTACCAGCCAAATATCAATGGCTACGAAGTCAAAGGTGACATCGATCGCCTGTACCTCATGGGGAAAGCTGGGTCGGGGATGCAATTTGCGGCCGGGTACGAGGGAGTCGGGAGCGGCACAGCGGGCGGCGGGGTCGATATCGTGTATCGAATCGATTGTCGAGCGATGGTGACGGCCGTCGGATCGGAAAGTCACGTGGTGGCGATCTACGCCTGCACCTTGAATGGCCAATGTCAGAAGATAGCCTGAAATGGGGACGAGAGTGTTCAGTGCACTGTCACAACGTCGACGCAAGTCGATAGTCGAGAAGGAGGGGTAACAGGATGAAACGCTTCACCATTGTTCTCCTGGTTGCCATTGTCGGAGCCTTAGGCCATCACACGGCCATGGCACAGACCATGAACAACTATACCGCCTATCCTCCGTTTATCAATAAGGCCGTCCCTCCCGCCGTCTTGCTCATGATGACCAAAGACCACCGGTTATTTTTAAAGGGCTACAACGATATCGTCGATCTGGATGGTGATGGATCCGTCGATACCACATACAAGGACAACATCGATTACGTCGGCTATTTCGATCCGAAGAAATGCTATGACTACTCGCTAGCGCCGCCGCAGGCCTTTGGTAATACAGGGCAGTTCAATCCCGCTGTCGCCGGGACGGGCGCCTACGGGCACTACTGTACGGCCAAGTGGAGCGGGAACTTTCTAAATTGGACCACGATGGCCCGGATTGACATTATCCGCAAGATCCTCTACGGGGGGCGGCGCATTCAGGATGATCCCGGCACCTCGCTCGTGGCGTCGAGCGGGAACAATGGGGTGACTATCTTAGGGCGCACCATGACTCCGCGCGACGCCCATTCCTGGGCCAAGCAATATGCTGGCGCTGACCTCAGTTCCCTCATTCCGACTGCTGCACTCAGCGTCGGAGCTGCCGTGACGATTTGTAATACCAACAGTGCCAGCAGTGAAACCGTCGGGTACATGATGGTGCTGAACGGCAACTTCGTGAATGCCGACAGTACCGAGACGACGCAGTGTAATCCAGGTGGGGGGAGTTTTGCCGCTGCCGATGTAAAGGCAACCTATCGCGTCGCAGTCAAAGTCTGCGACTGGACGGTCGGCCTGGAATCCAATTGCGATACCTATCTCGACGACAATAACCCAAGTCCGACGCTCAATCTACACCTACAAGCCCCAGGGAATGCTCCAGCGCATGGCGGTGAATGCGAATGGAAGCGCCGGCACGAAAGACGACACGACCACGATGCTGTTCGGTCTGATCTCCGGCAGTTATAACAAGAACTTCAGTGGAGGAGTGCTCCGGAGCCCGATCACCGATCTCTACACCCAGGAAGTCAATCGGCGGACGGGGCAGATTCTCGGGACGTCGAAAGTCATCAAGACCGTCGATATGTTCAGGGTCATGGGATACAATTTCTCCTCTGGCTATAGCGGTGCGAGTCCTGAGGATGGTTGTGGCCCGCAAGGAGGTGTTCCTGCCGAAGGGACGTGCCGCAGTTGGGGTGAGCCCTTCGCCGAGATGTTCTATGAAGCGGTCAGGTACTTTCGTGGCTTAGCCGGGACGGGCAATGCCACCACTCAGTTCTATGCGGCAAGCCCTGACAATGGCATTCAGAGTTACGCCATTGGAGACGGGACGTTCGCGTTGAATACGTTTCCCGTCGCAGCCAGCGGTTCGTATGGAGATCCCTATACGGGGACTCCTCCAATCTGCCAATACTGCGCCAAGCCCTTTGTCTTGATGTTCGGGGATGCCTTCCCCTCGCACGATTCAGATCAGCTTCCGGGAGCCCAAAACTGGTCGCAGACGCCCAGTCAGGTCACCCCTACGACGAACGATACCGGTATTTCCATGGCGACGGTTTTGAGCAATTCCCAGATGGATACATTGGATCCGATCAGTTCCGTGATCATCGGGGACGTCGGCGGTACGACCAACTCGTTGTGTTCAGCGAAGGCCACGACCACTTACCTCAACATTCGAGGCCTCTGTCCGGAAGAGCCGAGCAAGTTCGGCACCTACTACCTTCCGATGCTCGCCCACTATGCAAAGACCACGGACCTACGTGGGGCCTTGGGAAACGATACGACGAATACAGTCAAACAAAACATTACGACTTACGCTGTCGTGGCTAGCGCTCCTGTTCCCATATTGCAATTTACCGTGGGAGGCAAGACTGTTCAGATAAACCCGGCGTTTCACAGTGGCTGCCCTGCGGCTACGGGCGCAGCTCCTGCCAGCGATCCAAATCGGTTTGCGGGCTGTGCGGCTGCGGGGAGTGGTGGATGGTTCGCTCCCTCATCCACATTCCTGGGGAATAAGGGCCAATTAGTGGCCTTCAAAATTTGTCCGAATGATGCGGATTGGAATTCGGCGGGCTTAGGCGAGAAGCCTGTCAATGGCTTTACCTCCTGCTACGAAATCATGTGGGACGATGCGACCTATGGAGGGGACTTCGACCTCGACATTCGCTATCGCATCTACGTCAAGGATAACGGCTCGACGACGATCACGGTGAAGACCAAGCCCATCTATGCCAGTTCGGGGAACGGCAATTGGGCCGGCTTTTACATCAATGGAGTGAAGTGGAGGTAATGTCACGGCGGATGCCACCTCAGCCGGGGGAGGCGGCGCTGCCTCGAACACGGGGTCCGGAGAATATTATGATATCCGCTGCGGAAATGGGATTACCGGCAATTCAGTCGGATGTCAGCGGTATTTTGGTGGCGCAGTACAAACCGTGCCTTATAGCCTTGCGGTGCAACGGACCTTCACAGTCACCGGTTCGAACGCCGGTCTCTTGAATGATCCCCTCTGGTATGCATCGAAATATGGAGGATTTAAGGATAGCGACAAGGTCTCGACCACCGGCTATAACCTGCCGGACAAGACCGCCGAATGGGATTCGAATGGCGACGGGTTGCCCGATACCTACTTCTATGCGCAGAATCCACTGCAACTGGAAGGGAAACTCGCCGCTGCCTTCGCGGCCATATTGAACCAAACCTCTTCCGGGACAGCGGCGTCGGTCTTGTCGTCGTCCACCACGGGCGAAGGCGCGATCTATCAATCGTATTTCTATCCGACTCAGTTCGAAGCAGAGAGAGAAATCAGGTATGCGGGCTATGTGCAGAGCCTCTTTGTGGATACCTATGGGAACTTCAGAGAGGATACGGTCAAGGACAACCGACTTGTTCTGACCGAGGATCGCATCGTCGTCACGCGATATGATGCGGTGAATGACAAGCTCGCCATCGATCTCTATGTCGATGCCAACGGAGACGGGAAAGCCGACCCGACTCGCGATACCAACGCCGATGGCATCCTCGATACGGCCTTTTGCGACGATGCCCCCAATTTTTGTGACAAGACCCTGACCGATATCAACCCGATTTGGGAGGGGGGACGAAATCTCGCGCTGATGAGTCCAAGCAGCCGAACGATCTTTACATGGGTGGATCTCAACAACGATAAACTGGTGACCCCCCCCTTGCTCAACCGACTAGTTCCACGACGGGGGAGTATATTTTCTTCGACGGTACCCATGCAGCCGAGCTCCAGGCCTATCTCAATCTGAGCGGAGCCCCGGCAGCCTATACGGCCGCGAATATCGTAGATTTCATCCGGGGCACGCAGGTGACCGGGCTCCGTGACCGTATGTTGACCGTTAAGAACATGTCCGGCACACCAGTTTCGTCCGTGTGGAAACTCGGAGATTCGGTGTATTCGACGCCGGTCATCGTTGGACCGCCTAAGGAACGGTATGACCTCCTCTACGGGGATTCCGATTACGCGTTGTTTTATAACAAATGGAAGGCTAGGCGACAGGTGGCCTATCTCGGGGCGAACGACGGGATGATGCATGCCTTCAACGTCGGCTTCTACAATCAGGGGGACGATACGAGTGCCTCTGCACCTCTCGGCAAGGTCGAGCACGGATGGTTCACGAATACAACCACCCCGGATGGGCGTGGAGTGAATATAGGAGATGAACTCTGGGGTTTTATCCCTCAGGAGCTGCTCCCTCATCTTCGGTGGCTGGCAGATCCGTCCTATACGCATGTGTACTATGTCGATTTGAAGCCCAAGATCACCGAAGTGCGTATTTTCCCGAGTGATACAGACCATCCTGGAGGATGGGGCACGGTTCTTATCGGCGGATTCCGCATGGGTGGAAGCTGTTCCAACTGTAGCACCGGGCAAGCGACACCCATGACCTATGCCGCTGATTTTAATAACGATGGCTCGGTTGATGCGGCTCGAACCTTCTTGAGTGCCTATTTTGTGCTGGATATCACGAACCCGGACAAGTTGCCGACCTTGCTCTGGAGCTTTTCGGACCAGAATCTCGGACTGACCATGAGCTCTCCGGCAGTCGCTCGTGTGAGTCCGCTGTCTGACGCCAAGACTGTGAGTACCAACGAACAATGGTTCATGGTCGTGGGGTCCGGCGCCACGAGTTATGATGCAGGGGTCGGACAAACGGCCAAGATGTTTACCGTCAACATGAAGAATCGCATCACCTCGACCGCCGTCGGCGTGGTGACCACGTTCGATGCCTCGGGTGGGGGAGCGACCCCTCCGAATTCTTTCGTCGGCGATATGAGCGCGTTCGACCGAGACCTCGATTTCAGAACCGATGTCATATTCGGAGGGAAAGTCATTAGCGCGGTACCGTGGGAAGGGAAACTCATCCGTCTTAACACCGGATGTTGGAGTCCTTCTCCGCCGGTCTGTAATACGACGCCTGGTTCGTGGGGCGTACCTTCCGGGACGGTCGGCGTTCAAGCTCCCTCAGAAATCCTCTATCAATTCAAGGATGGAGGGGGAACGACCGTGACGTTAGGACCGGTTCCTACCGCTCTTGGCGTGACCATCGACGATGCGGGGAATACGTGGGTCTTTGGAGGAAGCGGCCGCTACTATACCCAAACCGGTGGAACGGGAGATAAGATCGATACCTCAGTCCAGTATCTGGTGGGCATCAAAGACTCTGTGATGCAAGGGTCCGGCGGGTGTAGCGATCTCACGATACCGGGCTGTCGTTTAAGTTCCACGCTCAACAATGAACTGATCGATATGTCGACGTCGACCATCTGCCAATTGGGGTCCGGAACCTGTACTGGGACTGGCGTGAATCAACAAGTCACGAACGTGCCGGCAATGGCTGGCGGCGGGACCTACGCGTCGCTCATCGCGCTTGTGCAAAATAAAAAGGGCTGGTTTACCAAATTGACGGTCCCGGCAGGCGGCCTCCCAAGCGAGCGGGCCGTGGCCAATCCAGTCCTGCTGGGAGGAATTGTGTTCTTCCCGACCTTCACTCCGAGCGGCGACGTCTGCGTCGCAGCAGGAAGCAGCAATCTCTATGGATTGTACTACGTCACCGGCGGCGCCTATTCGTCGCCCATCTTGGGGATGACGGGTCAGAATATCAACAATAAGACGAGCCTTGGCGAAGGATTGGCGACGACGGTGGCCATCCACATGGGAGCCGTAGGTAATGGCACGACTGGAGGAGGCAGCACCAGCGGTGTGTCGGGCTGTTCGCAATCCAGCACTGGAGCCATTAACTGCGTGAATACCGGAACTGCTTCCACTACGCTGAGCCGGTATCTCTCATGGATCAATCAGCGGGATTGACCAGACATAAACAAACCTCTGCGCGTTGCCCATTCGATGGTGTGCAGAGGTTGTGGGGCTTCATGTCGAAGTATCTTGCGCGGGCCATACAGATTTTTATCGGGATCGTCTCACTTGCCGTCATCGGATTGACGGCTTGCAGCCTCGATTCGTCCTCGACGGATGCAACGGGGGATGGCACTACGAGGCTCAACCATCCTCCGGTCATCCGTTCGGTTACCCTTGCCCCCAATCCTATCGTTCGGGAAGGGGTGGTGACGGCGACGGTCGAAGCCGACGACCTGGACAGAGATGCCATGACGTTCACATTCAAGTGGATCGTCAACGACGTGCCTAAGCTCGAACATAATTCGTCCACCTTTCATCCCGAACAATTGAGCCGCGGGGATCACGTGGTTGTCGAGGTGATTCCGCAGGATGGGAAGGTCTCGGGCCAGCCTGTTCGTAGCGGCGCGGTTGTTGTCGGAAATACGCAGCCGGTTATCCGTGCCGTGACTATTCAGCCCAGCGGCGCGAAGGTTGGAGATCAACTCGTTGCGACGGTGGATGGCGGCGATATGGACGGAGACGACATCCATTATTCGTACCGGTGGTCCCACAATAATCGATTGGTCTTAGAGGGCGAAGAGGGAACGCTGGACACAACCGGTTTCTCGCGGGGCGACGTTATTGCCGTTTCTGCAACACCTCATGACCGTGAGAGTCATGGTAAGGAAAAAATGTCGGAGCTGCTGACTCTGGCAAATAGTTCTCCCAAATTTACCTCATTGCCTCAGGGGATTCAGACTCAGGGGCAATTCGGTTACGTCGCATCGGCGGTGGATCCAGAAAATGATCCCCTTACCTTCGCGCTCGAATCGGCTCCCCCAGGCATGACCATCGATGAAAAAACGGGACGGATTCAATGGGAAATTCCTGCCGCCTCGGCGGGAGCCTATAGGGTAAGAGTGTTGGTTAAGGATGACCATCAAGGGTGGGCATCTCAGGAATTCGACGTGACTCCAGGTAATTCCGTGGCCGTCAAGCGCTGATTCGACTTCTGCTTGTCACACCTTCCCTCGGTTTGTTAGAATCACTCCATTACCGCTGCACGGAGGGAGAACGCCTTAGCGCTCGTGCGTAAACTTAAACTTAGAGAAGGCACCAATACCGCGGTTTTGTTCGGCCACCACGACCGGCACCTCAAGCTGATCGAAGAAGACCTCGGTGTACGCCTCTCGGCGCGCGGGGAAGAGCTCACACTCGACGGGACCCCAGACGCCACTCGCCATGCTGAACGTGTCCTCACGGAACTCGCCTCCCTTGCCAACGACGGGATGGTCCTCCAGCCAGACGACATTGCCCAAGCCCTGAGCGCGCTCAGGCAGAGTCCCGAGACACCGATAAAGGAATTGCTGTCGGGCTCGGCAGCCATCGTCACCAAGAAACGCTTCGTCGCGCCGAAAACGCCGACGCAGAAAGCCTATATCGAAGCCATCGAAACGCACGACATCGTGATTGGAATCGGCCCGGCCGGAACTGGTAAGACTTACCTGGCGATGGCGATGGCGGTGAGCGCGTTGATGAAGAAAGAAGTGAGCCGCATCATTCTCGCGCGACCGGCTGTCGAAGCGGGCGAGAAGCTCGGGTTCCTCCCGGGCGATATGTATGCCAAGGTGAATCCTTACCTTCGCCCCCTGTATGACGCCCTGTTCGACATGATGGATATGGAACGGGCTGCGCGCGCGATCGAACGAGGCGACATCGAGATCGCACCGCTCGGTTTCATGCGAGGACGCACGTTGAACGATTCGTTCGTCATTCTTGACGAAGCGCAAAATGCGACAGCCGAACAGATGAAGATGTTTCTCACGCGACTCGGGTTCCACTCCAAGGTGGTCGTCACAGGTGATATCACCCAGGTGGATCTGCCGCCCGAACGGGTCTCCGGCCTGATCGAGGTGCGGGAGATTCTGCGCGACGTCGAGGGCATCGAGTTCGTCTACTTCGATGAACGCGACGTGGTCCGTCACAAGTTGGTGCAGGACATTATCAAAGCCTACGATCACCATCAGAACCCCCCTCAGTCTTCCAGTTCCTCACCTGGCGCAACGGGACGTCGAATGGCGCCGGCGCAGCATAATAAACAGCCGAAGCCCGCCACCCCTTCCTCTCCGCTCACGGATCCTTGGGGCCAGTCGCATTAATGCCGGTCCATATGCAGAGTCAGGTTCGACGTCTCACGTTTGACCAGGCGCGCCTGAATCGACTGGCACGGACGATTCTTTCCGATGTCGGGGAAGGGTCGGCGGAATTGGGCATCATGTTCGTGGGCGATCAGCGGATGCGGGGTCTCAATCGTCGGTATCGAGGCAAGGATCGCACGACCGACGTGTTGGCCTTCGCCACGCGGGAGGCGCTGCATTCTTCCGCAGAGCTGCTCGGTGACGTGGTGATTGCCGTGCCGACTGCAGCCCGCCAAGCCAAACAGGGCCAACGATCGCTTGACGAGGAGCTCATGGTGCTCTTGGTCCACGGCATTCTGCATCTCTGCGGCTACGATCATGAGCGGAGTGAGAAAGAAGCACGCCGGATGCATCGTCGGGAGCGGATGATCTTGCGGTCGCTCGTGCAGGTGCCGAAACGAATGCATCGAACGCGTCACCCGTCACCCGGCACGTATCACGAGTAGATCCATGGGATGGCTGCAGCGCCTGAGTACTGGGCTCACCAAAACACGCGGTGTTGTTCGCGGGTCATTGGATCGGCTGCTTGGCCGTGCGGCGGATCCTGTCCTCTTGGAAGAATTCGAGGAAGCCCTCATTGCCTCCGATCTCGGCGCCCGCGTCGTGGATCGCATGATGGAACGCCTGAAGAAACAACTTCAAGGGACCGATGCTTCGCAAGCCGGTCGGGTACAGAAGGTGTTACGAGACACGTTACTCGACGTGCTGACGCCGGTGCAAGGACTGTCGTTGGAATCCCTGCTCTCGATAGGTCCTAGGCCATTCGTCATTCTGGTCGTAGGGGTCAATGGCGTCGGTAAGACGACTACAATTGCCAAAATCGCGCAACGACTTGTGCAGGCAGGGAAAGTGCCGTTGTTGGTCGCTGCCGATACGTTTCGCGCTGCGGCAATCGATCAGCTGCAAATCTGGGCTGACCGAGTCGGCGTCGCCGTGATCCGTCACCGCCATGGAGCCGATCCTGCCGCCGTCGCATTCGATGGGATTGCTGCCGCGAAAGCTCGGCAGGTGGACGTGGTATTGATCGATACGGCCGGCCGGCTGCATACGAAATCGAATCTCATGGACGAACTCCGCAAGGTGACGCGCGTCATCGCGCAGGAATGTCCTGGTGCACCGCACGAAGTGCTCCTCGTGTTGGACGCCACGGTTGGCCAGAACGCACTGTCCCAAGCCCGCCAATTCCACCAGGCGGTCGGCGTCACCGGGTTGGTACTGACGAAGCTCGACGGCACTGCTCGTGGAGGGATCGTCGTCGCGATCGCGGAGGAAATGAAGTTGCCCGTAAGGCTGATCGGAGTCGGGGAGTCGGTCGAGGATCTGCAGGATTTTCAGAGCGATGCTTTCGTGGACGCGCTTATCGGGACGTCGGCTCTTCCCCCCGCCTAACAGAATACTTGAAAGAGACTGCCAGCATTTGCGAGTGTCCTGCGTAGGCCCGGTGAGATCCCGTCATTTTCTTCTCAGCCTGCCTTGTCTGTGTTAGGGTCAATTGCGAATTATCGAGACGCGACGCGCCACGCAATTCTGCCGGTGAGGCTGAGGTATGATCAAGATTCTCGTGATTGACGACGATCGCATGAATTGCGAGCTGATCCAGTCCGTGTTCACCCGGCATGGGTATCAGGTGCTGTCGGCGACGAGCGGGATCGAAGGCCTGACCCTCTTCCGCCAGCACGCCCCGCGTGTGACCATTCTTGATCTTCGCATGCCTGAAATGGATGGGCTGACCGTCCTCAAAGAAATCCGTGCGTACGATCCCCACGCGCCGGTGATCATCCTCGGTGGTGGAGCGACCGAAGTGCAGGAAAATCAAGCGCGAGGGTTGCGCGTCACCGATTTCATTCGAAAGGGCCTGTCGCTTGATGTGCTGGTCGAAGCCGTCAACCGGGTGGTACAGCTTCCGGTTAAAACCGTTCACGCTCCACCGGGGGTGGCGGGCAGCGCAGCCATGGCCGATACGGGGGAAACGATCCTCGTCGTCGATGACGAGCCATTAGTCCGCGACTTGCTCGTCCAGTTTCTCAGTTTGCGCGGCTATCGGGCACTTGGCGTTAAAGATGGCGCTGAAGCCCTCTCGATGGTGGAGCAAGCACCGCCTGACCTGATTCTTCTCGATCTGTTCATGCCAGGCATGGACGGAGTCGAGGTGCTTCGGCAACTCCGCCAACGCGAATACACCGGAGGGGTGATCATCATCACCGGGAGTCACGATGAAGAGCGCCTCGACGAAGCCTGGGCCGTGGGTCCTCAAGAAGTCATCGGGAAGCCGATCGACTTGGAACGATTGCTGACGTCCATTCAGCTTGTGCTCGTCTGTCGCGAATGCTAAAACCTTTCAGATGCCAATCGGAAGTAGGACCGGTCCCTTCTCCTGTCTCATTCTCGTCGCGCTCCTCAGCCACGGGGCTCTTGGTATCACCTACGCAGCCGACCCGGTCACGTCTCGAGTCGTCATTCGGCATCACGATTTATTCGTACAGATCGTTCCCGATCAACATGCACTCATCGCAAAGGACCGGCTGACTCTAGAGGTGCCGCAGCCGCAGACTCCGATTCGTTTCTCCCTCGCCCCCACACTCCAGATCGACCACATCGCACTCGTACAAGAATCGGCCAGGTCGGAGATCTCGATTCACGACGTGCCGTTCGAGCTCGAGAATGGTTCCACGCCGGAGTCGGTTCAAGAGGTCACCATTCCCTCGCAGGTTGTGCCTTCTGGGCTGGTGACGCTGGATGTTTACTACCATGGCGTCATCAACGATCCGCCGCGAGATCCACGTCATCTTCGTTTTGTGACCCCCAGTGAGACGGCCGGGCATATCGGGCCGGAAGGCGTCTATGCGAGCAGCGAGAGCCACTGGTATCCGGATGTCCCGGAATCTCTCAGCACCTATGCGCTGTTGGTCGCAGTGCCATCCGGTTGGACCGTGGTGACCCAAGGGAAGGATGGTGAACCGCGCGCTTGTCCTGCCGGGCTCTGCCGCAGCGATCAGATGGTGATGACGGAATGGATCGTGACAGAGCCAAGCGAGGCCGTCACGCTCGTGGCGAATAAATTTGCCACTACGTATCGCGATTGGGTGGCCAAGACCGGTCAGAAGATTCAGCTCTCGACCTATCTTTTTCCCGATGATGCGCATCTGGCCGAGGAATATCTGGATGCCACCGCGCGTTACCTGGATGCCTATATCCCGTTGCTGGGCCCCTATCCATTCGAGAAGTTCGCCGTAGTGGAGAATTTCTTTGCCAGCGGGCTCGGCATGCCCTCGTTCACCCTGCTTGGGAGCGGCATCATTAAGCGGCATTATGTGCAACCGTATGCGCTCGGTCATGAGATCGTGCATTCGTGGATCGGCAATGCAGTCTTCAACCGTGTCGATCGCGGGAACTGGGTGGAGGGTCTGACGACCTACCTGGCCAATTATTACTGGCACGAACTGATGGGAGATCATGCGCAGGCGCGGGACCAACGCCGTCTGATGGTGCAAGGCTACAATCTCCACGTGACGCCGGAGCGGGACTATCCGGTTGCGCAATTCACGCAGAAACAGGATGAACATGACAATGCCATCGGCTATCAAAAGGCCGCCATGGTCTTTCACCTCCTGCGCCAGGAGGTGGGAGAGGAAACGTTCTGGAGGGCCTTGAAGAGCCTCGTGGGGCAGTATCGCGGCAGGCATGCGGAATGGCGCGATCTCGAGCGGGTTTTTGCAGAAGAGAGTCGCCAGGATCTTCGATGGTTTTTCATGCAATGGGTGGAGCAGGATGGGGCGCCGATGCTGTCAGTGTCGGAGGCCGTCGCCCGTGCGGTGGCAGGCGAGCCAGCGCAGACCTTTCTGCTGGAGGCCACGATCGTCCAGTCGAACAGGCCCTTTCGTCTTTCCCTTCAGCTGTTGATTCACATGGAGGGGAACCGCGAGCATGTGCTGACTGTGCCACTGCGTTCGCCGCGTGAAACAATCTCTGTAACCTTGCCCGCGCGTCCGATCGCGATCGATCTGGATCCCGAGTTCATGACCATCCGACAGATTACCCGGCAGTCACTGCCACCGGTGCTCAATCACTTTGTCACCGATCGCAGGCGATCGGTGCTGACAGCGTTTACTGATGACCCGGACCATCCCTCGCCGTTTCGGGACGTGGTTACGCGCATCGAGGCCCAGGAGCAGCAGAAACCGATCGGTGACCGGACTGTGATCGTTCCGATGGCTCAGGATGGGCTGTTGCCTCAGGAAGGTTCGGTGTTAATATTGGGCGGCCCGGAGTCCCGTTCGGGGATTCAATCGATCCTGGACAGGCACTGTGGTGGACGCGCGACCCTCGGTGGCGGAGGCGTCACCGTGAAGGGCACAGCATATGAAGGGCCGGAGTTGGCCCTGCTGGTCAGTTGCCACCGGGCCGATCGTCCGGGCAGCGTCGTGACGGTGCTGTATGCTGCCGCGCCGCAGGCTGTGGCGAAGGTGGCGCGGCTGCTCTTTTTCTACGGCTGGAATAGTTTCGTGTTGTTCAAGGATGGCGCGGTGGTCACCCGGGGGGAGTGGCCAGTCGTGGGGGATCGTACGGAGGTGCGTTTCGATGCAAGCAATCCCATTCGGTAAGTGGTGCATGGTCGGACTCATCTGTCTGCTGCTGTGTGAGCAGACGGGACAGGCGGAGGGCCTTGCGTCGAAGGCTCGAGCGGTTCCCGCACACCAGGCTGAGCGGCACCTGAAGAACATTCGTCAGCTGACGGTGGGCCGGAAGAATGCCGAAGCCTATTTTTCTTTCAGCGGGAACAAACTGATTTTCCAATCCACGAACAATTGGATGAAAGATACCTACGCGGCCACGCTCAAGCCGGCCGACGCCGGGCTGGGTTGTTATCAGATGTACGTGATGGATCTGGAAAGCGACACCGTTCGATTGGTGAGCACCGGCATGGGTGCCACGACGTGTGGATACTTCTTCCCGGGCGATCGCCGCGTGCTCTATTCGTCGACCCATGCATCGGGGCCGAACTGTCCGCCGCAGCCGAAGCGGGACGGGGCCTACCGCTGGGCTTTGGACGACTATGATCTCTACGCCGTACGGATCGATGGTCAGGAGATGCAGCGGCTGACCTCCACGCCGGGCTACGATGCGGAAGCGACCGTGTCGCCGGACGGCAAGACGATTGTCTGGACGTCGGTGAAAGACGGGGACTTGGATCTCTATGCCATGAATCTCGATGGCTCGAAGCCCCGGCGGCTGACGACCGAGATCGGGTACGACGGCGGCGCGTTCTTCTCGCCTGACAGCAAGCGCATCGTCTACCGGGCGTCGCATCCGACCGATCAGGCGGAGATTGACAAGTACAAGGACCTGCTCAACCAACGGCTGGTGGAACCGGGACAACTCGAAATCTACGTGATGAGTGCGGATGGAAGCGGCAAGCGACAGGTCACAACGAACGGCGCCTCGAATTTCTCACCGTTCTATTTCCCTGATGGCAAGAGGATCATCTTCTCGTCGAATATTGAAACGAAAGGCGAGGGAGGCCGACCGAGTTTTCATCTCTACGCGATCGGTGAGGACGGTCAAGGCCTCGAGCGGCTCACGTTCGATGGACAATTCAACAGTTTCCCCATGTTCTCACCGGATGGCACCAGCCTGGTCTGGGTGTCGGATCGCCAGGCCAAGACGTCCGGTGAGTTCAATATCTTTCTCGCCGACTGGGTGCCGTGACTTCGTCGGGCGAGAGACGGGGGGTGGGTGGCCGGAGGCAAGAGAGCCGGACCCTCGTGTTGCTCCTCTCGCTCTGCGCGCTCATCCTGACCTTCATTGGACTGCTTGAGTGGGACGTGCCGCTGACCAGGTTCGTCCGTTCCCTCAACGATTTTCACATCGACCACCTCGCCAACCCCTGGCTAGCTCAGCTCAGCGATATCGGTGACCGCCTCGGCAAGGGGGAGTCTCTGGTAATTCTCAGCCTCGTGCTGTTGGCGGTCGGCTATGGATTGAAACATCCGCAGTGGAAAGACGCCGGCTGGCAGAGTCTCATCGCCCATGGTCTCGCCGGGTTGAGCGCCAATATTTTGAAACATGTCATTGGCCGTGCTCGCCCCAAGTTCATGCATGCCGGCAATCTCGAGTTTTCTCCAGCCGGGGGGAGCGGATGGGACTCGTTCCCTTCCGGGCATGCGGCCGCATCGATCGCGGTCGCAATGGTGTTGGCCACAAGATTTCCACGAGCGAGATGGCCCATTCTCGCTGTGGCGGTCGCTATTGCCACCAGTCGGATTCTGCGCGGTTCTCATTATCTGACCGATGTGGCAGGAGGAGTGGCCCTCGGCTGTGTCATGGGGGTGATCGCAGCCCATCCCTGGCGTGAATGGCGCTCATCGGCTGGAATGGCTGTCTGTCAGATGACCCCATTCTTTGTGGCGACGCTTGCGTTCCTCTGGACGATCGCGCATCTCCCGTCGGAGATCTGGCCGTTTCCACAACTCTTCTGGAGCGGGGTCTTATTCACCCTGGCGGGACTCGCGGGCCATATCCTGTGGAAGGCGCAGTCGTCATGGTGTCCGGCATGGCTGTCCGCATCGCTCGCTCGCGGGTTCGTGGGATTGGGGTTAGGGATGACGACCGGCTCTCTGTTTATCACGACCGTCGTGCTGCTCGTCTGTACGGCATATTGGTTGGATGGTTTCCATGGCGAGATCGAGCCAGTGGGTGATGGTCCCATGAAACGCTGGGCACCCATGACAGAGGGTCTTTTCGTCGTCGCCATGCTGGCGGTACTGTTGGCGACCTATGCGTTGAAGGGCATCGTCCCGATGTAGGCGTGACGCGCGAGACTTGCGAGAAACGCTCGACGTGAACAGATTAGATCCCCAACTCGTCCTGCGAGTCCCGTCTGTCTCGCGCGACTACCGCGTTAATGGCCGAGAATGCTGGGCGGAGGGGGTGAGGCTGCGTCTTCTGGGATTGTCACCATCGGCTGGTTGGCCAGCAGGACGTAGCCGTAGCGTTTGAGAATGGGAACCAGCCCCTGTGCCTCCGCCGGCAACTTCGATTGTGCGCTCTCCGGCAATAGGATCATCAGTCGTCTGGATTCTTTCAAGGCAGTTCGAATCTTGTCCTCTTCCCCAAAGGGTACGAAGAGCGTCTTGCGTTTCGCGTAAAATACGGACGATGGTCTCGTGGTTCCATAGGCAATGAATTGATCCTGTGGGCTGAGATTCAGTCCCGCGGCATAGGCGAGTTCCTGCGGGGGCGCGATCACATATCGGTTGATGTGGGGGGTCGCGATCACGATGACGATGAGAACCAGACTGGCGAAGGTCGCCCCCCGCTGCCCAGAATGCTCCTCCGCGCCGTTCATTGTTCAAACCAAGATATCCCACTACCGCCATTCCGAATAACAACGTGGCCGCTGCCAGATAAGGACCGATACCGAGATCGACCTGTCCGGCCAAGGGGAATTCCCGTACCATCTTGGAGGCGTAGGTTGTATAGAGCGTGGGGAGGCAGGCAAAGCCGATCGCCAAGAGATACCCCAATCCCATCATGAGGTGAATGGATCCTCGAATCCCTTTCGTGGTCGGATCTTGCAGGCACCGCGACCAGTACGAGGCTGTCAATAGAGCGGCGGCGGGAAACAATGGACCGATATAGTGGGGCAGGCGTGTCGAGGAGGCAGTGAAAAACACGAAGACTCCCACGACCCACAGTGCCGCAAAGAGGTCGAGTTCGGACATCCCTGTGGGATCCGGGTGAGTGCGTGCACGACGTAGCTGGTACCAATCTTTGAGTGTTCGATAGAGCGGGACAGGAAGGAGCGCGCTCCAAGGGAAAGAAGCCTAAGAGCAGGACCGGGAGATAGAAGAAGATGGTCCCCTGGTGCCCTTCCATCGGACTCAGGAATCGCCCGATCGTATTGGCCTTGGCGCCAGAGGCGTAGGCGTCGCCATGGATGAGGAACATGGCGGCATACCATGGCGCGGCCAGCAAAATGAATAGCAACATGCCCGCAAGCGGAACCCCGTTCTGCCAATAGTCCCGCCACCGGCGCGTCCAGGTGAGATAGAGTGCCGCCACGATGAGGGGCAGGGCAAACCCGACCGGTCCCTTCGTCAGGGTGGCGAGGGCCATACCGACGTAGAAGGCCCAGATCCATCGTCGCATACCGCCTTCACCATGCAGCCCCAGCCACAATCCATACAGCGACCCGGTCGTGAAAAAAACCAGGACACTGTCGGTCAGTGCCATGCGCCCGAGCCCGAGGATTTCCAGGTTGAGCAAGAGCATCAAGGCGCCGAAGAGCGCGATCGTTTGATCGCGCTGGTGCAGGAGAAACAGGTAGTGGATGAGGATCAAGCCCACACCAAAGAGGGCCGAGGGAAATCGTGCGGCGAACTCGTTGACGCCGAACAGGCGATAGGACCGATCCATCAACCAATAGAGCAGGACTGGTTTTGCGACGCGCAGCTCACCATTGAACGTCGGCGTCAGGCGATCCCCCGATTCGAACATTTCCCGTCCTGCTTCGGCGTTCCTCCCCTCGTCACGGTCGGTCAACCCCATGTCGCCGAGGCCCAGGAAGAACAACAGTCCCGACAGTGTCAGGAGCGCGAGGAGGATCAGGGCGTGGCGAGAGCGGCCGGGAGTAGTCATAGGATTGTTAGGGTTGTCCGATGAAATCAGATGAGCCTGTTGAGCCCCGGACTGTCATGACTGTGGAGAGGAAGGGGACGCGAGATGTTTCGCCTGGCTTGCACGAGAAATGAGAATCAGGTTGCGTACGTAGACCACGGCTCCGACGCTCTGGCCGGCGATGAAAACCGGGTCTTTCCGATAGATCGCATAGGCCAGCGTGATGAGTCCGCCGATCAGGCTCATATACCAGAAGGCGATCGGGACCTGACTCTTCGCCTTTCGTTCAGAAGTAATCCATTGGATGACCCAGCGGCCGAAGAACAGCCCTTGACCGAGGAATCCGATAGCGAGCCAGATGGTTTCAGTTGTGGTCATAATTGAGCGTTCGGCTTGGTGTGCTTCGCTGGTTCGTCCCGCATGCGATCAGTGATGCCGACGAACACGGGCAAACATTCATCTTCTGTATTTGTACTTGAGCACCCGTCCCTGCATCCAGCGGACGGCGATCAGATCGTACAGGCCTTTGAAGAGGCGGTTGCCCACACCGTATTTCGACAGGCCATGTGTGCGCGGATAATGGCGCACCGGAACTTCGGTGACTGTGAAGCCGTGTATCAGCGCCAGCGCGGGGAAAAATCGATGCATGCCGTTGAAGAGCTGCAGTTTGTCCACGACGGCACGACGGAAGATCTTCAATGAGCAACCGGTGTCGTGAACCCGATCGCCCGTGACCAGGCTGCGCACGGCGTTGGCAATCTTCGATGATACCGTTCGCACGAGGCTGTCATGCCGGTTGGTCCGCCACCCGCACACGAGATCGAATGTTTTCACATGGGGAAGCAATGTGCCGATATCAGCCGGGTCGTTCTGGAGATCGCCGTCGATCGTGATGACCAGGTCGCCGGCCGAGTGTTTGAATCCCGCATCGAATGCCGATGATTGACCGTAATTGCGATCGAAATGAAAGACGCGCACCCGCGGATAGTCCGCGGCCAGCCGATCGAGCACGTCCGAACTGCCGTCCGAGCTGCCGTCGTCGATGAAGAGGATTTCGAAGGGAGCGGAGCGTGATTCGTCACAGGACTCCAATGCCTTGATCAATTGCTCGGTCAAGGGAATGAGGTTGTCCCGCTCATCCTTGATGGGGACAATGACAGAAGCCCATGGATGGGATGGCACGGTCATGCGGGGTAGATAGTCCTGACGCAGAAGGGGAACCACACGATCACGCGGGCATTCTACAGAATGCCGGAGAGAGCGTCAAACCATGTGCCTGGTCTCTGCGACGGGCGAGAATAGCACGGGACAGTGGGACATGCGCGACGTGACCGGATGAATCATCCGGAATCGGATGGCGTGCATGTCGCACTATTCCCGCCGGTCTCGCTACTTATTTTCCGCCAGGATCGTGAACCGCATCGTGCCCATTAGACTCATCTCGTTGACCTGTTCTCCCACGTGAATTTCCACCCTGTATCGTCCGGGCTTCCATCCGCCCTGTGGAGGGAAGAGCCGGAGGTAGCCAGTATCGTCTTCCAGCGCAATGTGCATGGCATCCTCTCCGATCATCACAGTCGGATCGAGGCCGGCTACCGCTTCAGGAAAGCAGTGTCCGAACACCTGGAATCCCTGATAATGCTGATGAAGGTGGAACACAATGAAGACCGCCGGGGTATCGGGACGGAACTGGTCGGTCGGTTTCACCGGCACAATCTCGTGCGTACGTTGAAAGCCGAGTTCCTCGTCGAATCCTTCCGCCGTCGTAATGGTGAGGAACAGGCCTTGCGGCGGGGCGTCAAAGTCGTAGGGGATGACGTCTTGGGGGCGGTTCTGAAAGTCCTGGATCGGAGCATTCTTCGTGATCGGAAGCTCCGCTGCCTGGAGTGCCGGCAGCGCAGGCAGGGCCAGAACAATGACCGCTGCGACCATCCCTCGCCCCGTTCGTCTCGCGTCTCTCGCCATGTCTTCTTGGTACACCGACCGACAGGGGCTGTCAAGGTAACGAACCCCAGGTGAGAGGCCAGAGGCAAGGGGCGAGAGGTACGGAGAGGCGGTTGCGACTAAATTTCAGGTTCTGTTAGAATCCATCTCCTTTGAAGAAGCCCGCGAGACGAGGGATACGAGGCAGTGGGCAAGAAGGGATTTAAGGATCTACTCGTGTGGCAGCTGGCAAAGGACTTGGCGGTGAGAGTATATCGCATATCGGAAAGCCAAGACCTCAAGAAAGACCTCGGCCTCCGCGATCAGATTCGGCGGAGTGCCGTCAGTGTCGCGAGTAATCTGGCGGAGGGAGATGAGCGTAGCACGGATCGAGATTCAGTTCGCTTCTTTTTCATAGCGAAAGGTTCTGTTGCTGAAGTGCGGACGCAAATCCAAATCGCCTGCGAAACTGGCTATCTAAGGAAGCCGGAGTCCGTCGGCCTTGAAGCGGAGTATGAACAGTTAGCTAAGATGATCGGTAGTCTCATAAGGACTCGGAGCCAAGCCTCTAGCCATTAACTAACCCCTTGCCCCTAGCCTGGATATCTTATGTTACAGGACGCAGACGCCTTACCGCAGCTCATCGGCGACTATAAGCCGGTCGATCAATGGCAAGTGCACACCAATACCCTTTTCTACCGCTTCCGAGGCGATCAGATCCGCAGCTTCTACCAAACGTTTGCCTCGGCCGACTATCGGCTCGCCCATGCTCTCGCGAGCGATTACTACGAGCGGGCGGTGAAGCGCGAGAAGAGCGCGAAAGGCGAGACGGGTCAGACCGGCGCGTCTCGCGACTCGCGCATTTCCCGCGAGTCTCGCCCCTTGGTCATCCACGAATGGGGTCCCGGCAACGGCAACCTCGCCGCCTGTTTTCTGAGCCATCTCAAGGTTCTCGATAAAGACGGAGTCATTTATCCCCGCGTTCGATACGTGCTGGTCGATTGGGAACAGGCCGTGCTTGATGCAGCCTTGGCTCACCCGGAGCTCGCGCCCCACCGCGACCGGGTCGAGACGCATCGAGGGACCGTGGACCGGCTCGAAGGTGTGGCGGATCGCAGCGTGGACCGCATCATCTGTAACGAACTGTGGAACGATCTCCCGACGAAACTGATGTCGCGCCAGGCAAACGACATTGAGGAAGAGTTCCTGCGACCGAATTTGAACGAAGTCTTACATGCGAAAATCTCGGACTGGGCGGCCTTCGTCCGGGCGTTCGACTCCATGGATGTGGAGGCGCTCAAGGGTTTTCCCCCGTTCCTCGACGGCCTGGTGTGGGAGCGTGAATATCGGACGGTCGAATGGAAGGATGTACCCTACAGGAAGACGATTACGGATTTCATGAAACGTATCAACGAGCAAGTGCTGGTTCCCGTCAATCTGGGAGCCTATGCCACGATCAAGGAAGCCAAGCGCCTATTGGCCCCCGAGGCGGTCGGGTTCAGCAGTTTCGACGCGGGCACAGCGGATATGAACGTGCTGAACGATCCGGAGAAGCCCTGCTATGGCCACTTCGGGGGGCAACACAGTTTCATGGTCAACTTTGCATTGGCTGAAGCGGTCGCCAAGCAGTTGGAGGCCGGTACGATGACCATAGAAAGCCAGCGTGAGTTCGTGGGGCGTAGCTTGGGAACCAACGTCTTGACCCTCATGGATCTCGTCGCCACCCATCCGTCCGCCGGAACGAAAATGGCGCCGTGGGAACAGGATCGCTTGATGCTCAAGACCCTCCGTGCATTGAACGAGGCCTATCGAAGCCCCTATGAACGCTATCTGGACTTCCCCATTCCATTGGACATGCCGCCGGAAGAACGTGACTCGCTCCAGGCCCTCGTGCGAAGCCTGAAACCGACAGGCATTCCGGATACGGTCGCCTATCTTACGGAGGAAGAGCTGACGTCGGCCTCGAAGGACCTCGAAGATATCGGCTATGATCCTCACTCGTTTATGATTGCATTGACCGCACCACCGAGCCCAGTGGATTACTTTCACGCCTTCGTCCGACCTCGCTGATCCGTCCAGACCCAAACGACCCGATCGCTGAATTTCCGCTTGACTAATTCCTTGATTTTCTATAGCCTTCCCCCCGTTTGAGGAATAATTCCCCCCTTTAGGGCTAAGTAAACGAGTGGATGTAGCCTTACTTCAACGAAACGGTCGGGAAGAGCGAGCAACTCGCAACGCCTGCCGGTCCTGCGCGTTAGATAATCACGCAACACATATCACGAGGCCTTGATGTTTGGATCGTTCGGTTGGATGGAACTGATGCTGATTCTGATCATTGTCCTGATCATTTTCGGCGCCGGCAAGATTCCGCAATTGGGTGAAGGGCTCGGGAAGGCGATCAAAGGATTTAAGAAGAGCGTCAATGAGGCCGATGCCATCGACGTGACGCCTCCTCCTTCCGATGCTCCTGAAGCGCCGCCGACTCAGATCGCGCAAGGGCAGGCTGCCCAGCCGGCTCATGCGCCAGTGCAATCGGAGCAGCAGATCAAGCAGGGGTAGCCACAATTGGGCGAGAGGCGAGAGGCTATGGGCCGTGAGGGTATGGGACGAGACGGGCATGACGAGATCCTCCCAACCTTTTACCAAGTGTCCCACCGGTCTTGCCAAGGTTTAAACGATGTTCGGATTGGGCGCCGGCGAAATTCTCATTATATTGGTGATCGCGTTCTTGCTGTTCGGCCCCAAGCAACTGCCTGAAGTCGGGCGCCAGGTCGGAAAAGCGGTGAAGGGGTTCAAGGAAACAGCGGAAGACCTGCGGAAGTCGGTGGAGCCGGAACTGAACATGATCCAGCAGGAAGTGAAGATGGTCGAGCAGGACTTTCAGGCCTCGATGAAAGACGCGGAAGACCAGATCAACGCCGCGACGACTCCTGGTGAGAAACAGGGTGATTCAAAGGGGTCAGCCAATCAGGCGTGAAGGGTAGGGCGAGAGGGGCAAGCCCCGGTCGGCCATCTGTCAGATATCGAAGAAAAGCTTGTCAGAAAATGCATGTTGAGGAAGTATGGGGTCAGCACTAATCTTTCAGGGCAGAGACGAGATGAAGAGAGGGGAGTTCGTGTGGGCAGTTGGATGTCAAGTCGGCAGCCGGACGGAAGGTGAGAGGACCAGAGGCACAGCGGCAGGAGGACGGGATCCTCTAGCCACGAGCCCCTAGCTCCAGGCCTCCCCAAGGCTGTTATCCAATTCACAGGAGGGACTATATGAGAAGCATGAGACAGACAGGGTGGGCTGGTATGGCCACCTTTTTTAGTGCGGCCGTGATGGCAGCGGGGATGTCATTCGTGACGACCCCGGCGCAAGCCGCGTTTGAATTGCCGGAGGGTGAGAAAATCACCAACCTCCCGGCCATTCCTCGCGCGATTCCCCAGAAGGAAGCGTACGAAATCTACGATCCCAAGATCGGAAAGAACTTCGACATCAAGAATTTCTGGATCCGCGCCGATCTCCGTGTGAGGCCGGAACTGCGGCAAGGAATCTGCTTCGGTGCAGGCGGGGGCGCGAGCTGTAATACGTTCGGTGCAGGTGCTGCGAATGCGTCAAATGGAAATGCAGGCCATGCCAACAATGACCAATTCATTATGCAGATGACGCGGTTGGGCGTCGGGTATGACGTTTCGCCGGACGTGAATTTCTACATGGAGATCATCCAGTCGGCCGTCTGGGGCGCCAACGGTATTCCTGGCAGCACCGGAGCCGATTACGATGCGCTGAACCATAACGGTGCCACGGCCGGCACGAACGGGAACGGAGGCACATTGGGTGTCCGGGCCGCCTACATGTTGATCCGGAACTTTGCCGGCGTGCAGGGATTGAGCGTGAAGGCAGGCCGTCAATACGTGTCCTTCGGCCAACAGTCCCTGTTCGGCACCTTCGACTGGGCCAATACGGGATTCTCCCATGACGGTATCATGTTGCAATACAGCACCAAGACGTTTGATAGCTGGCTTGGAGCGTTCCGTGAGTCAGAGAGTGATCTGGGGCAGGCTTCTCCAACCGGCGGTACAGCCGCCAACCTGGCGCCGCCAAATAGCGCTACCGGAGTTGGGCAACCGAACGCCAGCGCGGATAGCAACATGCTCGTCTTCTACAACCAGATCAAGTCGCTGCCTGGCTTCCTGATCGAACCCTACTACATCCTCTACAGCAACCAAAATCCCAGCAACAACGCGGGAGCAGCTCAAACGCTCGGGACGCCGAAGTCCCAGAACCAGACTCCGCCACACGATCGGAAACCGGATCGAGTTTCGCAAGGGCGGCATTGACGCGACCAACGAATTGGTCTACCAGTTTGGTCAAATGGGGGGGACCAATAGCGGCCAGAATACGAACTCAGCCGCAGCAGGCAACCAAAAGGATATCCACATCAATGCCTGGGCGACCAGAAACTGGATCGGCTATACGCTTTACGCGAATGCCTGGAAACCGAGATTGGCCGTTAATTTAGACTATGCCTCGGGTGACGGCAGGGCGAACTGTACGTTGCAGGGGGCCGGCACGCCCGGAGCAACCGGCTGTAAGACCGCGAACACCTTCGAGAACCTGTTCCCGACCAACCACATCCATATGGGCTACATGGATGTCCAGTCCTGGAAGAATATGCTGAGTCCCTCGGCGAACTTCCAAGCAAGGCCGACCAAGGACGACCATATCGAATTCTGGTACACCAACCTGAATCTGGCGAATAAGAATGACAACTGGTACCGTGGCTCACAGGGTGTCTACGTCTTTTCGAAGGTCGGGAACACCAAGAGCCACATCGGCGACGAATTGGACATTGCTTGGACGCACATGTTCATGGATGGGAAGGTGGCATTCCAGGCAGCCTACGGTTACCTCTGGTCCGGTGGCTACATCCAGCAGAACCTGAACACAAGCACCAACCAAGAATGGGCCTATGCCCAGCTTTGGATAAATTTCTAGGTTAGTAGCGTATAGCTGTCAGCCATCAGCTGTCAGCAACGAAAGATCCCCGATGGAGCGATCCTCCGTCGGGGATTAGTTTTTGGGAAGTGAAACAGCTATCAGCAAAGAACCTTAACAGAAGCTTTCTGGCTGACGGCTGATAGCTGATCGCTACACGTCGGCTCCTCCGACTTGCCCGCAGTGGGTCAGTCGTCTATACTCTGCCGGCTCTCTTGCTTCATCACCATCCTTCTTTCTGATTACACTCACCGTGGATGATCTGACTCGACAGCTCAGCGAACAGTTCGGCTTTGCGAAGTTTCGGCCTGGCCAGGAGGAGGTCATTCGCGCGGTGCTGGCTGGGCGCGATGCGATGACGGTCATGCCGACCGGGCAGGGCAAATCGCTCTGCTATCAATTGCCTGCGACCCTCTTGCCAGGCTTGACCCTGGTGATTTCTCCCCTCATCGCACTTATGCAAGATCAGGTTGCCAGTTTGAAGCAGCGGAAGATCGCAGCTGCTGCGTTTCACTCGGGCCTCACCGGGTTTGAAAAGAACCGCGTGATTCAGGATCTCACATCAGCGGCGGCTTCAGTTGCTCTATCTGGCGCCGGAACGGATGCAGCATGAGGGGTTTCTCCAGCTCTTGCGGTCGCTCTGGGTCTCGCTGCTGGTGGTCGACGAAGCGCACTGCATTTCCCAGTGGGGCCATGATTTCAGGCCCGACTATCTCAAGATCGGTCGCCTTCGCCAGGAACTCACCAATCCTCCCTGCCTTGCCCTGACTGCCACGGCTACGGCCCGCGTGCAAACGGATCTCTGCAACCGGTTGTCGCTCCGCGATCCGTTCCGATTGGTCGCGGGATTCCGCCGGGCAAATCTCGCCTTGTCCGTCCGCACCTGTCAGTCCCGCCAGGAAAAACTGGCGACGCTGGAGCGTCTGGTGCGCGACACGGAGAAAGGCACGATCCTGGTCTATTGCGCCACGCGCCGGGCGGTCGAAGAGGTTGCAGAATGGCTGGGACAGTCTCACCAATCGGTCGGCTACTACCATGCAGGGCTCTCGGATGAGGAACGGCGACTTGTGCATGACGACTTTCGCCGGGGGGCTGTGAGGATTCTGGTCGCGACGAATGCCTTCGGCATGGGCATCGATAAGTCGGATGTCCGGCTGCTCGTCCATTTCGACATTCCGGGAAGTTTGGAGGCCTATTATCAGGAGGTCGGGCGGGCCGGTCGCGACGGACGGCCGGCTGCCTGTTGGTTGCTGTTCCATGAACGGGATCTGGCCACGCAGGAATACTTCATTCAGCTGGCGTCAAAGGATCCCGAAGGCATAGATCGCGCAGGGCGGATGAAGACGCTCCTTCAAGACATGCTGGGGTACGTGTCGGTATCGACCTGCCGGCAGCTCGCGATTCTTGAGTATTTCAGCGATGAAGACGAGCGGGCTTTGGGTCCCTGCGGCCTCTGCGATCACTGTGTCACTCCGGTGGGGCAGCCAAGAAGGGAAACACCCCGGGATGACATGGCCTCCACAAAGGCTGTCCTGGAGACCGTGTCCTGGTGCATGGGGCGGTTCGGCGTGAGTCGAATCGTCGAGATTCTCCGTGGAAGCCGGTCAAAAGCGCTGTTGGCATACGGTGCGGAGGATTGTCCGACATACGGAACCTGCCGGGCATATTCGAAGCTGTCCATGACTACCTTGGTAAAGGACCTGATCGATTCGGGGCATCTCCATGTCGAAGGCACGGAGTATCCCACTCTCGATGTGACGCGTCGAGGACAGGAGGTTCTACAGGGGATCAGTACAGTGGTTGTGAAGCCTGCGGAGGAGCGACGGCCTGATTCATCGTTGAAGAAGCCGTCCCGCGAGAGGGCCGCGTCTGTGGTGCCCCAGCGAGCATTACCGGCTGATCCGCAACTCTTTGAGCGGCTCAGGCAACTCCGCACGGAGCTCGCCGAGGAAGAGGGTATCGCGCCGTTTGTGGTGTTTCACGACAAGACCCTGCGGACCATTGCCAGCCATAAGCCGGTCACGCCCGCTGCCCTATTGGAAATTCCTGGCATCGGCGCTCTGAAGGCGGAGCGATATGGCCGTCGCGTGCTGGAAGTGGTGAATGGAGATAAATAGCGATCAGCCTGGCTTCATCTTCAGCAACCCATGCTTCTACCCTCCTAGCCTCCCCTTACAAAGGGGAGGAATCTTTTAGAAACCCGACGCTATTTGAAGTTTCCTGCCTGTTCGAAGCGTGCCTGCAGTTCCGCGTACGTCTTCGTCACCGGAAACTGCGGGAACTCCTTGGGAAGATGATCGGGCGGACAGAAGAAGAACCCCGCATGGGCTTCTCCCAGCATGGCGGTGTCGTTGTAGGCATCGCCGGCGGCCAGGACGTGAAAGTTGAGGGACTTCAGTGCCGCCACCGAATGCTTTTTCTGATTTTGCATCCGCATGTGGTAATTGACGATGCGGCCGGTGTGATCGATCTCCAGCTGGTTGCAAAAGAGTGTCGGGTATCCCAGCTGGCGCATCAGTGGTTGGGCGAACTGATAGAACGTATCAGACAGGATGATCACCTGGCATCGTTCGCGGAGCCAGGCGACAAATTCGTTGGCCCCTTCCAGCGGGCCCATCTTGTCGATGACGCGCTGGATATCGTGAATAGTGAGCTTGTGCTCATCAAGGATGGCCAGGCGCCGCTTCATCAAGGCATCGTAATCCGGCATCTCGCGAGTTGTAATTTTTAGTTCGTCGATGCCGGTTTTGAGCGCCACGTTGATCCAGATCTCCGGCACCAACACTCCTTCCAAGTCTAAACACACGACGACGGGACTCTTCATGTCTTCTCCTTCTATAATCCCTTGCCGCTCGCCCTGCCTCTGTTCGTAAACTCCTGGCTCAGAAACCGCCACATGTTGTCGAGGACCTGGTCCAGGAGGGACGAGCCAGGCCAGGTCCGTCTGGATGCCTCTTCGTGTCGTTCGGCCCAGTCCAATGCCATTGGGAGAGGGATGAGGCGAGGTGGCGAGCTGGTCAATGTTCCCCAGACCAATCCAAGGATGGAACCGATCCGCATGGAGACCGGCAGGGGCGCGACGGGATTCTGCACCAGATCCTGGCACAGTTCCGCCGGTGAGGTGACGAGGAGCTCCCGGCAGGCGGCTGGTCGTGCCTCATAAATTGAACACATTTCATTCTCTAAATAGGGACAAGGGATTCTCAAGGCATAGTAGGAACGGTTGATCGGGTCGAGTTCTTCATCCGGCATCGGCTTGGTGGCTTCTGCCACGTCGTTGAGCCGGTCCCACAGACCCTCGCGCTTCAAGCGATTCTTCGTGTCGCTGAGACGATTGAGCAGATGGGTTCGTCGTTCCGTCGGGAGCTGCTCCACATACTCTCGGAGCGCGAACGTTTCCGGCACGGAGAGTGGGACCAGCATGCGGCAACAGGCGGCGCAGCCCATCTGGCAAGAGATGGTCTGACCCGCTTCGATGGCGTGTTGAACTTCCAGCTGTGCGGCTTCCTCCCCAAGTCGGCGCGTGACTGGGACAATCGCGGTAATGGGGATGAATCCCGTCGGCACGTCGATGGCCGTGGTCAGCCGTCCGGCGGGGGTGTTCAGTGCTACCTCAAATCGTTCGACCATAAAAATTCTTCGCCTCGCGCCTTGTCCCTGTCGGCATCATAGAGAACCGTTCAATGGCTGGTCAACCGCACGGTCCTAGCAGGATGCTGAAAAAGTCCGCCAGCATCGTTCTCGCATCGTTCCAGACCCTCAACGTACCCCGGAGGGTACAGCCTCGGCCCCTCACTCGCTGCGGCCTTGCTGAACGGCCTTTTTGAGCATCCTGCGGGAGCGTTGTGTACAAGTGCGAATCATCGAAGGCCTCCGGTGCCACATAGTTTTCAGCATCCAGCAAACGGCCCTTGTGCCTGGTTCTTGCTCCCTCGTCAACACATCCGCATAATGTGTGCAAAGGAGAACGGCATGGCACTGTCCGGTCATGTAGTGGGTTTGCTAAAAGAGTACATGCGTGATCTGGTCGAACAGGCGAAGCAAGAGACGGCGGCCCATGCATCCTTTGGTTTTTCCGACGCGCCCTATCGGCCGGATCAGGCCCTGTCAGACCTATTGGCGATTCTGGACGACCGCATCGAATCCGAAGGGGTGCAAGTCGGATTGCCGGACGGGTTTCTTCACCAGATGTGGGGGCTCTGCAATGATGCCCGAGCCCAGGTGACGGATCGCGTGTGGTTGGATATGAACAGCAGCGAACAGCCGGCGTCGAAGGCGAGGATTCGCGAGTTGTCCTATCGCGCACTCCTCGCCGTTCTCGATGCTCCGAGCTAGCCAGGACTATTCATGAATACTTGCTACGTCGTCCGATCCACTCGCCCGGCGGGGCTTTTCTCGATCGGCCTCCTCGACGGACTGTGAGTACGCCTACGTCGGCCTTACTTGCGAGAAGACCCGGCGGGCTTCGGTCTCGAACGCCTCGCGACGTCATTTATGAATAATACTGGCTAGGAGGAGGGATCAATGAATTGTGGGATTATGTTCAGAGGCTCTGGTGTACTGCTTCTAGCTCTTCTGCTCTGTTGGCCCGTGGGAGCGGCAGAGACGGGCGGTCGTGTCTCGGAACCGAAAATCGATCTCGTGCCGGTGGTTGCCCAAGGTCTTCGGTCGCCGCTCTATTTGACCCACGCAGGCGATGGGTCCGGGCAACTTTTCGTCGTCGAACAATCCGGAACGATTCGAGTTATCGTGCGGGGCATCCTGCAGAAAAACCCGTTCCTCGATATCACGAATCGAGTCTTGTCGGGGGGAGAGCGCGGCTTGCTCGGATTGGCGTTTCACCCGAACCACCGGAAGAACGGCCGATTTTTCGTAAACTATACCAGGCTCGATGATGGGGCAACCGTTCTTGCCGAATATAGTCGACAGGGTCTGAGTCTTCAGGCCTCGCCCGAGGAACGATCGCTGATGGTCGTGCCCCAGCCCTATGCGAATCACAATGGGGGTATGGTGGCGTTCGGACCGGATGGGTTTCTCTACATCGGTCGAGGCGACGGAGGCTCACGTGGCGATCCGCAGAATCGGGCTCAGAACCCGGCGGAGCTATTGGGGAAAATTCTCCGAATCGATGTGGATGGCGCACCGCCCTATGCTATCCCACCAGACAATCCATTCGCGCAGGGGGGTGGACGTCCTGAAGTCTTTGCCCATGGGGTTCGGAATCCCTGGCGATTTTCCTTCGACCGTGCAACGGGAGCGCTCTGGCTAGCCGACGTCGGTCAGCACAAGTGGGAAGAGATCGATCTCGTCACGCGAGGCGGTAACTACGGCTGGCATATCATGGAGGGAAGGCATTGCTTTCTCCCGGAGAAGGATTGTCAGGTTGAGGGGCTGATCATGCCGGTCTTCGAGTATGGCCATGATCAAGGCCGATGTTCAGTGACGGGAGGCTATGTCTATAGAGGCCGGAACCTTCCCGCGCTCCAGGGGAGCTATCGTATTCGGGGATTACTGCAGCGGAGAGGTCTTCGCTCTTCCTATTGGAAATGGCGTTGCCGGGGGCAGTGAACCACCGGTGCTTCGAACGAGTGGGATGCGGATTTCTTCGTTCGGCGAAGACGAAGCAGGCGAAGTTTATGTGGTTGATCACAGAGGAGGTCTGTACCGTCTTGGCCTTTCTGCCGCACCGCCTGGCCCGTAGAATCCTCTGAGGGTCAAAGTTTCCCTGCGAGCCAATAGATCACCAAGCCGGCTACCTCTGCGACCGCCTCAGTGGCGTGGTGTAATGCTGTCTCATTCGGCAAGAAATCAAATAGGTCGATGTCATCCCAGCTCTCCCGCGGCAGGTTTTGCGAGACATAATCGCAGGGGACCGGAGTGACGCGAAAACCCTGTTTGGCGAACACGGCGACGGCACGTGGCAGATGGCTGGCTGAACTGACGAGGAGAATCGAGGCAGGTCCGAGCAGCCGTTTGGTCCCCGTTGCGTTCTCATAGGTGTTTCTCGCTTCGGTCTCGATTTTCGTGGCGGATTCGGGAACGCCGAGGCGCACCGCCCATCGTCTCATTTCGACCGCTTCTTTCGGACCAGTGCCGAAAATCCTGCCGTCTCCCCCTGTCAGCACGAGTGTCGGGGCATAGCCCTGTTGGTAGAGATCCACGCCGCACGTCGTTCGATTTCTTGAATACGAACTTGGCTCGGTGGTTGCTCGGAGCGAGCCCTTGTCGCTGATGCCTCCCCCCAGTACGACGATCGCATCAAAGCGATCAGAGGGCGTCAGCTGTGGAGGCCGGTACCAGGATTCGAGCGAGCCGATCAGCGGGGTGGCGATCAACGGACTGGACAACATCAAGAGGAGAAGGAGGGGGGCTATGACGAGCAGACGTACCCACCGTAGTCGGGTTGGCGAAAAAGGGAAGAGGGCCAAGATTGCCGCCGCGCTGAGTAGGAACACAACCCAGGTCAATGGATAGAGGCAGTACTTGACGAACTTATACAGACCAAAGAAGAATGGAGTCAGTTCCATGGGAAGATCTCATACGACAACGAGGCATCGTCGACAGCATACACGGAGTGAGTCGAATGACCAAGCAGGAAGAGGTACCGCGATGACACCAGGGCGCCGCTATTGGCTGATGAAATCGGAACCGACGGTTTTTTCGATCGAGGATCTGGCGCATTCTCGAAATCAGACCACCTGTTGGGATGGTGTGCGGAACTATCAGGCGCGCAATTTCATGCGAGCGATGGCTGTTGGCGACCTGGTTCTCTTTTACCATAGTAGTGTCGAGCCGCCGTCCGTAGTGGGAATTGCGGAGGTCGTGCGGACTGCCTACCCCGACAAGACGCAGTTCGACAAGACCAACCATCACTATGACGCAGCCAGCCTTCCTTCTGCTCCACGGTGGGATATGGTGGACATACGGTATCGTCAGACGTTCAAGACGAGTCTGTCGCTCGACCGACTGAAGCAGGTACCTCAGTTGAAGGACATGATCCTGCTGCGAAAAGGTTCTCGCCTCTCGGTCCAGCCGGTAACGGAGGCAGAATGGGCTCTGGTGCTGAAGCTTGCCGGGGCTAAGATCAGTTAAGGGAGACATTTGGTGACTAGTCCGAGGTGGGAATCTAATCGGACTACTTCGCGTTTTTCTCGGCAGTCTCGCGCGTTGCTCTCCAAGCAGGCTTCGGGAGAAGTGTTTTGATAGGTCAGAATTTTGGTGGTCCGCATGTATGGCAAAACAAGACAACTTTTCGTGGGCTGCTCAAAAAGCCGTCCGGCAAGGCCGCAGCGAGTGAAGACCAGAGGCGTAGCATTCTCACCCGCCCAACCCCGAGCTGTCGGAACAGCTCCTTTCCCGTGTGGGCTACGTTGAGGATGCTTTCGAGGCGAGAACGATGCTTGGTGAAAGGTGCGTCTTGGCGCACCAGGGTTGGGCGGGTGAGAACAGAGACTTTTTCAGCGCCCGCTAGGTTTTGGCCTTGCCGTTATCCAAATGCCGGTGCTGCCAGTCGAGCCAGGCATGGCCCAATTCGTGCGCCAGAATGTATCGCCGTCTCGTCATGGGTAAGCGCTTGCGAAGATAAATGGTCTTGGTCGCGTCGTCCCAGATGCCATCGGCATTGGGGTCCCGACGGTCCATCTCCGTATCGGAAAGCTGGCGCACGGAGATACGGTAACCGAAGGGGAGGACGACTCGAGAAGGCATGCGCAACATGACCACTGCTCCTGGTTGTTTGTTAGCCTATCACAAACTCCTCTCCCGCTTCACGGTTGATATATTATATAAAATCAATATCTTAGATCGTTTTTCCGCTCAAGAATTTGACGCCTTTACAGGTCTGCTCTTGTCGGAATATCCGGATTGTTTCAGCGTGGCCGAGTCTTGATCCCTCTCGTCGATGCTGGTTTCTCATATTGTGAGGAAGATCTTCGCCGACTGTCGGTGCGCACGATCCCACAACCAATGGTGCAGACAACGAGATGTTCATTGGTGGCCTAAGGCAGGATATACTCATACTAGATGAGGCCTGCTATGCATCGCGTGCTAGTTCTGGGTGCGGGAAAGATCGGATCCCTGGTTTCCTGCCTCTTGTCGGAAAGCGGGGACTACGATGTCTGTCTTGGGGACATCAGCCTCGACGCCTCCAAGCGGTTCGTTGAAGACCTCGGTCTCTCGCGAGTGACGCCCCTGCTCCTCGACGTCCGTCATCCTGACTCCATCACCGCCTACTTGAAGGCGCATCGATTCGATGCGGTCCTGTCGAGTCTTCCGTATTTCTGCAACCCCATTGTAGCCGGATTGGCTCGGGAACACCGGCTGCACTATTTTGACCTGACGGAGGATGTCGAGGTTACAAGTCAGGTCAAAGCGCTGAGCACCGATTCTCCGCAAGCCTTTGTGCCGCAATGCGGTCTGGCCCCTGGCTTTATCAGCATTGTGGCGCACGACTTGATCACCCATTTCGATACAGTAGATACGGTCAAAATGCGGGTTGGAGCCTTGCCGGTTCATCCGAGTAATGCCCTCAAGTATTCGCTGACCTGGTCTACCGATGGGCTGATCAACGAGTACGGCAACATCTGTTACGGAATTGAAGAGGGGGAGAAGGTGCCGCTCCAGCCCCTCGAAGGGTATGAGACGATCGAGGTAGATGGGCTCCTGTATGAAGCGTTCAACACGTCAGGAGGATTAGGAACATTGGCGGATACCTATGCGGGGAAAGTCCGGACCATGAACTACAAGACGCTACGGTATCCAGGCCATTGCGAGAAAATTCACCTCTTGATGAACGATCTCAAGCTGAATGAGGATCGTGAGACGCTCAAACGAATCCTCGAACAGGCGGTTCCCCAGACATTGCAAGATGTCGTGCTGATCTACGCGTCCGTGACGGGGAGGAGGGAGGGCACCTTGTTCGAGGAGAACTACGTGAAGAAGATCTATCCCCAATGCATTAAAGCGAAACTATGGTCCGCCATTCAAGTGACGACCGGCTCGAGCCTCTGTGCCGTAGCCGACCTCGTGCTCCATGCTCCGGAACGGTACAAGGGATTTGTAACTCAGGAATCGTTCCCGCTACAAGATTTCCTCGCGAACCGGTTTGGAGCCTCTTTCAGATGAAGACGCCGCTGGAGATTGTGACAGAACTGGGGCTCAGTACGGTGAACCCAGGGGCTAGCACGGGAACCGGCTGGTGGTCACCCGCTTCAGCCGCAGACCGGGCTTGAGTCCGTGAACCCTGCTACCGGAGAAGTGATCGCCAGAGTGACTCCGGCCACGGCGGCCGACTACGAGCGGGTGGTGCGGGATGCGCAGCTATCGTTCGCACAATGGCGCCTGGTGCCGGCGCCGAAGCGGGGCGAGATGATCCGTTTGATCGGACAAGCCCTCCGGGAAAAGAAAGATGCGCTGGGCAGCCTCGTGTCGATGGAGGTCGGCAAGATAAAAGCCGAGGGTGACGGAGAGGTGCAAGAGATGATCGACATGGCCGACTTCGCGGTCGGCCAATCCCGCATGCTGTACGGACAGACCATGCATTCTGAACGGCCCCGCCATCGCATGTATGAACAGTGGCATCCGCTTGGGCCGATCGGCGTCATTACGGCCTTCAATTTTCCCGTGGCAGTCTGGGCCTGGAATGCCTTCATTGCCGCGATTGCCGGGGATCCCACGATCTGGAAGCCATCGCCGAAAGTGCCGCTCTGCGCGATTGCCGTCCAGCGGATCTGCAATCACGTCATGGAGCAGCAGGGGCTATCGGGAATATTTTCGCTCTTCATCACGGATCGTACCGATCTGGCCGAGACGATGGTGCGGGATAGCAGGCTCCCCTTAATCTCGTTCACCGGATCAGTCGCGGTCGGTCGGCAGGTCGCGCAAGCGGTGGGAGAACGTCTCGGACGGACGCTGTTGGAACTCAGCGGCAACAACGCCGTCATCGTCGACGAAACCGCAGACCTGGATTTGGCGATACGGGCCATCCTGTTCGGCGCGGTCGGCACAGCCGGCCAGCGCTGCACGACCACGCGACGGCTCTTCGTGCAGGAAACGAGGTATGGTGATTTGGTTTCCCGGCTGGTATCGGCCTACAAACAGGTGCAGATCGGCGATCCGCTCAAGCCGGGCATGCTGATGGGGCCTCTGATCGATCAGGTAGCAGTGCAATCGTATAGAGAGGCCATCGAGGAGATCAAGAAAGAAGGGGGAGAGATTCTCTGTGGCGGTCATGTATTTACTGGGCCAGGCTTTTTTGTTGAGCCGACGATCGTGCGGGCGCAGAACCGGTGGCCTGTGGTACAGCGGGAAACCTTTGCGCCGATTCTCTACCTCATGACCTATACAACGCTCGATGAAGCGATTGCGATGCAGAACGATGTGCCGCAAGGCCTTTCTTCAGCGTTGTTCACCAACCACCTCAGGCACAGCGAGCAGTTTCTTTCTGCAGTCGGAAGTGATTGCGGGATCGCCAATATCAACATCGGAACCTCCGGTGCTGAAATCGGCGGAGCGTTCGGCGGAGAGAAGACAACTGGCGGCGGACGCGAGGCCGGCTCTGATGCCTGGAAAGCCTATATGCGGCGGCAGACGAACACGATCAACTGGGGTGGTGATTTGCCGTTGGCTCAGGGTATTCAGTTCGGCTCATAATGTCCCTGCCTGATCAACGAGGAGCGTGGACCATGGAACCAGGCGTTGAGTTGGATGCTTTGATCGCCGGAATGATTGAGGACTATGTGTCGCGCAATCGAGCAGCCAAGATACTGCAGGACTCGCTGGACAAAGCAGGAATCGGCTTCTATCCGGTCGCGGACCATCTGACGTTGCGGACGATGAATATCGACCGGCGTGCTGAGGAGTTCACGAGGCTCGGATATCTGTACAGCGAAACGATCGAGTATGAAGACTGGTACGCGAAGGTCTATCGGAAGATCGGATACCCAGCGCTCTTCGTGGATCAAGCCTATCCCGATGATCGGGGCCGCACCAGCATCATCCCCGGTTGGGTCGGTAAATTTGGCGATCAGGTATTCCATCATGTAGCGGTGCGTGTGGAAGACATCGAGCGGGCGATTGAACGGTTGAAGGCACAAGGGGTGGTCTTTACCGGCCAGATCGTCGGTGCCCGAGGTGGCCAGTTGCGGCAAATCTTTACGGCGCCTGAAATGGTGGACGGTCAGCCTTTTTCCGTGCTGGAACTCGCCGAACGCCACCGCGGTTACCAGGGGTTCTCGCCTCCTCAGGCAGACAGTCTGATGAAATCCACTGTCAAGTGACCATTCAAATCTGAAACTGGCATGTCTTCGAGTTTCAACGCCTCGGACGCCTGAATCTTTTTTGACTGTCTCGACCCTAAAGATTAAGACAAAAGTTACATCATGATGCCACCTCGACGAGGCGCGGTTCCATTGCTACAATGCCGTCGCAAGCGATGGTCTGTTGGTTCTTGTCGAGGAACAAAGACTTTGACTAGAAAAGGAGCCCAGTCATGAAGTTCAATCCGAGACCTGTTGTCACTCTCCTCGCCATAGCCGGCATTGTCACGTTTGAGTTTGTTGCTGGCGGACTTCTGGCTCAGGCCTCACCCTCCGGCTATGCGCCGCACGGGACCGTGACAATCGATGGGATGACGGTTCCGGATATCGGCCCACTCCCGACGTCGATTCCGACTCCGTCGACGAACCTGAACTACAAGGCGAAAATCGATCTCGGGAAGCAGCTCTACTTTGACGGCCGCCTGTCGAAGAGTGGCGCGATTTCCTGTGCCTTTTGTCATAACCCGGGGACCGGATTTGCCGATCCTCGCCAAACGTCCATCGGGATCGGAGGCGGCGTGGGTGGGCGCCAGTCGCCCACTGTCTATAATACGGCATTCAATCACGTGCAATTCTGGGATGGCCGTGCCCGCTCCTTGGAGGAGCAGGCCATCGGGCCGATCCAGAATCCGATCGAGATGGGGGAGACGCACGAGAACGTCGTGAGTAAGCTCAAGAAGGTCAAGGGCTACCAGCAGCAGTTCCGAGCGGTCTTTGGGACCGAGGTGAATCTGCAAGGGATTGCCGAGGCGATCGCCGCCTATGAGCGCACGGTCATTTCAACGAATTCCTCCTTCGACAAGTATGTTGCCGGTGACATCAAAGCCATGGATGAAAGCGCGGTGCGAGGTATGGCGCTGTTCAAAGGAAAGGCCCGCTGCATCCTCTGTCACAACGGGCCGAACTTCACCGACAATCAATTCCATAATCTGGGGGTTCCTCAAGTAGGGCCGATGAAGGAAGACTTGGGTCGCTACAATGTCACCAAGGCGGAGAAGGACAAAGGCGCCTTCAAGACGCCGACGCTGCGGAGCATTACCGAAACCGCGCCGTACATGCATGACGGCGCATTGAAAACCCTCGAAGAAGCGGTGGATTTTCTCAACGCTGGAGGCGGAGCCAATCCGAATCTGAGTACGCTCGTCAAACCGCTCAACCTGACCCCCGAAGAGAAAACTGATCTCGTGGCCTTTTTGAAGGCTCTGACCGGAGAGGCGATACCATTTCAGTTCCCCAAACTCCCTAAAAATTAGTTGAATCCTTTTGAAGCCACGCATCTCTTACAGTCAGTCAGATGTGTAAGGCTTCTGTCGGCATAGATGAATGAGGCGAATACTTCGTACCCCAACCCCAACCACAGGAGGTCTATTGTGATGAGAAAAGGACTGCTAGCCGTTGTCGCGGTTGCTGCCATCGGATATAGCGGAGTCGCTCCCCAAAAGGCAGTCAGCGGAGAACCCACAAGCCCTGCCCTCGGATATGATATCCACGTGCAGGCGCCACACATGATGCCGGACGGCACGCCGGGCGGGCCGTTCCATCACTATTGCAAGGGGATTTCTGACAAAATCCTGCAGTGCTTGCTCTTTGAGTCGACGGATCCCAAAGCGCCGTTGGTGGCTATCGAGTACTTCGTCTCCAAAGATCTAACCAGAAAGATGCCGCCCATTCAGTGGCATCGGTTCTTCCATGATCACAAAGTCGAGATCGCCACGGGCCGCGTTCAGGTTCTCGACCTGCCAGCCGACCAGGCTGCCAAAGTTGCAGAAGCGGCCTCTAAGACAGACGGTGTGATCTATCATCTGTGGCAGAAGGGGCTGGAGTTTCCCGACGGGTCGGTCAGCTTCCCGCAGTCACTGGGACATGAGTTCCCCGGGCATTCCCAGCCGCCAGCGAAGCACATGCCTTGAGGAGCATGTGCAATGAGGGATGACTGGATCAGGACGGGCTTCGAGGAGGACAGCGGGGCTTGTCCCGGTCCATCGTCTCATCACACTGGACGACGGAGGGAACATTGAGTCGTAAGCGAGCCTTCGTGGCGCTCTGGATGATACTCCAGGGGGCAGTGGCGGCATCGGCTTTCGGGGCCGATGCCGAGGTGTTGAAAGCGCGGGTGCCGTCGGACCAGATCGAAGAGGCTCGAACGTGGTCCAATCCGTTTCCTGCGACCCTGGACCACATCGAGCAAGGAAAGGCGATCTTTCACGGGAAGGCCTTCTGCGTCACCTGCCACGGCAAGGATGGGAAGGGGTTCGGGGACATTCCAGGTCTCGTCGGCAGGTTGCCACGAAATTTCACCGACAAAGTTTGGCAGGCAGCGAGAACGGACGGCGAACTCCTCTGGATCCTCAAGAACGGTAGTCCCGGCACAGATATGGCTTCGTTCATCCCCCTGATCCTCACTGAAGAAGAGGCCTGGCACGTGCTGCTCTACGTACGATCATTTGGCCAACCCTAAGTGGGCTCTGCCTGCCCGAATAACACTCTCGCAGGATGCTCAATAAGGCCAGACTTCTCACCCTCCAGACCCTTGCAACTACCTCACCCTCTCGCCCCTAGTCTGCCGAGACAGACTCTTCTCCCTGGGACGCCCCTTGTCCCAAGCAAGGCCGCAGTGAGTGAGGGGCCGAGGAGGCACCGACCGCACATCGTGTGGGCCGTTCGCCCTTGCAATAGGTCTTGGCGAACGGAAAAACCCCTCCGGCAGTTCCGGCTCCCGAGAAACTCCTCCTCAACGTCGAGGGTCTGAACGATGCGAGGAGGATGCATGGGAAAAGGGCGCGTCCCGGCGCGTCCGTGGTTGGCCGGGTGAGAAGAGCGAGTTTTTCAGCATTCTGCTAGTGCCCACCTATCGGGAAGAAGGACACTGCGATTGAAACGGCGATCAGGACGATGATGATCCATTCAAGCACTTCCATGCGGCGGGTGGTCGCACGGTTCGACATCTTGTCGTAGATGCTTTCCAACGTTTCGAGCTTGCGCAGAATGCTCGCATCCCAGGCTTCCAAGTGGAACCGTTGGGACGCGAGGCGATAGACGCGCGCCAGGTACTGGTCGCCTAAGAGCTTCAAAGTATTCGTCACCCGCTCGAAGAGGAGCGCGCCGTCGACTTGCAGCTGCGCGATATACGTCGTGTCCTTGTCGTGCGAGCCGGGGAGCGGCAGCAGACGGGGCTTTCGAGTGAGTGCTTCGTATCCCTCGTCCAGGGCCGTATCGAGCTGCTCATCGAGCATCCGCATTTCCAAGAGCTCCACATTGGCAAATTCGAGCACGGCTCGCACGTCGTCCATCTCTTTTCCGAAGAGCACGGCCGAGTGCCAGTCGATGAGCGCGGCGTCCTCGAGTCCGTACGAGATGCGGCAGGACGTGGCATCTTGAATTTCCTGGTCGGCGAGCGGCATCCGTTCGCCGCGAAGGACATGTGCCAATTCCGTCTCCCGGCTTGTCCAGAGGGGGAGCACTTGCGGCGGCGAATAGGATTCGATCGAGAAGATGATGTAATCCTCCACCTCTTTGGCGATCTTGGGCCGTTCGATCGACGAATGAATGGTCTGAACGAGCTGCTCGACCCGCATGCGTGATTCCGTCAGCAAGGGCTCGTTCTCGTAGAGCGACTCGCTGAGTTCCACCAAGCCCTCGAAGGGACCGTCCAGCGCAAACCGATAGGTGATGGTGACGGCCCCGAAGTCGTACACCATCACTTCGACCGTCGGGCTGGATTGATAAGGGCCGACGGCGAGGCTCCCTCCTTCTTGCATGAGGCGGAGCGGAACCGGTCGGTATTCGAAATACTGCGGGGCTCTCGTCTTATGCCGGAGGCGGCCGCGTTCCGTGTCAACCGTGATCCGGCGGTTGACTTCCTCCAAATTGATCGACCAGCCGATGTCATAGGCAAACACCGCATAACAGGTGCCTTTATTGATCGTGAGTGAACTGAAAGAAGAAGCTAACATCGAGGTCCTTGTCTTCCGTGAGACATTATCTTAACACTGGAGGAGGGGAGAGAGAATCAATGTCAGAACTTGTCACGATCTGCTCAGCGATTTCGTGACGAATCGTCACGAAGAAGGAGGGTTAAGGAACGAGAGTTGTCTTCTCACCAATTTAACTGACTTCACAGGTTATCGCACACACCATGTCGAGCTAGGCCATTGCGGGACGGGTTTTTCTCCATCGACCCTTCCAATAGATGGGTGCGTGGTCTCGGTTTGGGGGAGACGGCAGCGTTGGCGGTTCAGGATGATTACGGGGTCGATGACATCTCCGCAGTGAACGCATCGCAGGGCAAGGACTCTCATTCCTCCTTCGTCGAGGATCTCGGGCACTCTCAAACCGGCACAGCGGGCACACAGCTTAACCGCTCCTTGGTTACACGGTCGTGAGTTGTGGAGACTCATATTGGTGGTCTCCCATGGTTGAATCGGGAACCGCCAACGCGGGAGCGCTCCGAACCTGGTCACGAATCGGGAGGATCACTTCGCCGACCGGGCCAAAACGAAAATCCCTGAACAGCTGGTGAAGCCGGCCGGCCGTCTTGTCGAGATTCAAGTAATGGCGGAATTTGGAGAGGCGCGTGCCCCGCATGCGCGGTTGCGCGGCGTCGATCTCCCAGGACCGCATGTAGAAGACGATCGGTTCGTCGAGGGCTTCGATTCGGGAAAGAAGGGATTTCAAAACTCGGTAGTTGAAAGCCCGGAGATACCCCCCTCCTCCGATGGCCATGCGGAATCCTCCAATGTTCAGAGTGGAAGGCGGGATTTCCCAGAGACTATGCCCTTCCCAGGACAAGCCGCTGGATCCATTGGCTTGCTCCGGGAATCCCTGCCAGATCATGCACGATGGGGAGGACACTGCTGTCGTAAAGAAATCCCTCTTCGGCCACGATCGGCAGGGCCCAGGGCGTGTGTGCGGTAATACTCAGACTTGGCGCACGGAATCCGATGACTGGGTGTCCTGTGACGTCTTCCAAGATACATTTGGCCCGACGAATGTCTTGTCGAAAACTCTGCGGGGTTTGGGCGACGACCAGTTCATGCCCGTAACCGAGACAGGCGATCTCGTGGCCGGCCTCCGCGACAGCGCGAATGACCGGCGGGTGGCGCTCAGCCAACCACCCGAGGGCGAAAAACGTGGCCCTCGTGGAGTGGTGAGCCAGCAACTCGAGGATTCGCTCGACGCTCGTTTGGATCCGGCTCTGGAATGATGACCAATGGCGCCGGCGCATGGGAGAGTCGAATCGCGCCGCCTGAAAATGCTCCTCGAGATCGAAGGTCAGAATGTGACGAGGTGTCGCGCCGATCCGTTGCATGGTGGTCTCCTTAAAGAAGTTGTTGTCCGGGGCTTTTTATTTCTCCTGGCAGGAAGGGATAGGCGCGGGGACCCGAATACATGCAGGGAGTGCAACGTGACGCCTGTCCCTGTCTTTACCTGCACGGCGAGATCCCGTTGGAACTCGATCGAGGTTTGACCGGCTTTTTCCTGGGAGGAGCGTACCGCACGGCTGCGCACTCCTTGGTCACGGTTCGGTTAATTCTTTGTAACAAACAGGGCGACTTCCCCAGGTAATCAGGTAGCGTCGAGGGGCAGAGGATTCGTCTGAGGAAAACATCAGCGGAGTCCCAAAAGGAATGGCGGGCTGGAGACGGTCTGCCAGACTCTGCTCCATGGGCGGTTGACACACGCCGTTAGCTCGCTCCGATCACCGGATGAGTGACGTGAGATTGCGACAACACGATTTCTAGATCCTCCAGGACGTGCGCTTTCAAATACGTAATAACAATGGACGCATTCGTTCTGCTTTGATAATGTGCGAATCAATGGCGCTATGTATTCAGAAAGCGCGGACCGCGGACCTTCTTTTTCTCCAGGGTAAGGCTTTCCGCGGCATAGTCATCCGCCTCCTAACCCCGGTGTCTCTCTTTGTTTCACTTCTGGTTCTGGTCTCAACTCCCGACACGGCATTTTCATTGACCCAGGGCGATCTCTATCGCCAGGCCAAGGCTGCGACCGTTCTGATCGTGGGCATGAACGATGACTCTGATTCCCTTTCGTTCGGGAGCGGTGTGTTCATCTCGGAGCAGGGCCTGATCCTGACCAATGCCCATGTGGTAGAAGACTCCACGAGACTTTTTGTCTATATCCGCAATCAAGCCGTCGATTCTGCGGCGAAGGTGCTTGCGATCGACTCCGACCTCGATGTGGCGGTGCTGCGTGTTCAAACGGACTATCCGGCTCCATTCCTTCCGTTGGCGACAGAGGTTCCGGACGAGGGGGGGCCGACGATCGCTGTCGGATATCCGCGCGTGTCAGATGTCTTACAGATGGGATTGACGCTGCATGCTTCGGTCTTTCCAATGACGATTAGCGGTGTAGCCATGGGACGGTCCAGAACGGCTGGCCTGCCGATGTCCTTCGTGCAAACGGTGGGGACGCTGAACGCCGGGAGTAGTGGAGGGCCGCTGGTGGACAGCGAAACCGGTGAGATCGCGGGGCTGGTTGTACATACCGTGCCTTATTTGGAGCAGGTCAAGAATGCTCGAGGCGAGCGGCAGGGCACGGTGATGATGCGAGCCGGCCTTAGCTATTCCATCCCAGTGTCTCGGCTGCGCGACTGGTTGCAGAAGAACCGCATTCCTTTTTCGTCGAAACAGACGCCGGAGGTTCCTCTCGCCTCGCCAGAGAAGGAACTCCCGACCCGTGCATTCCTCACGACCGCTCATCTTCTTCATCTGATGGCGGCGGTCCTGCATCAGGATCGCGATCTCCTGGATCTCGCCATTCAACATTATGAATCGGCCCTACAACTCGAACCTGAACGCCCTGATGTGTTACGGAATCTCGGCCTCGCCTTCGTGGCGAGGGGAGAGGTGGATCGGGCACAAGAGACTTACAGGCGGGCGTTTGCCCAAACACCGAGTGATCCCGTGCTTTTGAAGAATATGGGGGAACTCCTGTCTCGCATGCGGGATACCCAGGGCGCGGCGGAATGGTATCGAGCGGCCATTCGGCAAGACGCCTGTTTGGTGAGCGCGTCCTTGGGGCTAAGTACCGTTCTGCAGGCACAGGGTCGAGTGGATGAAGCAATGCAGGTCCTCAGGCGCGCGGCGGACTGTCCGTCGTCTTCTTCCGATGCGGCCTATCATGTGGGCCTCGCATTGGAGCAACAGGGACTGGGGAGAGATGCCATGAAGGTGTGGGAGGATTTTCTTAGGCAAGATCACAGTGCTGCTGTCAATGAGCGGCCCATTCTCAATAAGATGCAGCAGCGAGTCGCCCAACTTCGTGCCCAGCTGAAGCCACAGGATCGAGGGTTCAGCGTCGCGCCCGTCTCTGTAAACACACAATCCTCCATTCCGAAAGACGCGTATTAAATTCCAGCCGCCCCTCTGTCTCTTTCCTGCCGGACGGACCTGTCGCAAAAACTAGGAATCTTCCTAGCTCCACAAACTTGCAGGGGGAGCGTACAGTTTTATAGGCTGTCTTGTGTGTTTCCCACCGCATGTCGACCGTCCTGCCGCATTCCACGTCACCGGCCATTCATCCATCCGAATGGCTGGCCCGCCTATGTGACCAGATTGGACCCGTTTCATTTCGTCTGCAGTCTAAGCCGCAACGTTGCCTTGGCGTCATCAGACGGATCCAGACCCAGTAGCAAACAATAAGATATGAGACCAATATACGGGGGAGGTTCGGGTGAACAACCTCCAATAGTCATTTAGTCATTGACGAAATGGTAGTATGGCAGTGTGCTGGATACATAACGTACCACTGTGGCTTGAATAACAGGGAGATAAGACGTGCACAAAGCCGACCGGCCGTTTTCCTTCACCGGGTCAAGCGAAGTGCGGGAAATTCTTGGGAAGGAAGCGGAAGATGAAAAACGGTTAGTGGAATTACTCGAAGAGGTTCCGCTCGGCTCGATTTATTTTCATACGCACACCTACTTTTTGCGGCATAGTAATGTCGAGCAATTGTATCCGAATGATTTTGCCCAATGGGTGGCGATGGAAGTCCGTGACCATGTCCTCGGGGAGCGGCTTGCAGTCATCGACCCGTTCGAATTGCAAGGGCTGGAAGCACTGAGGGAAGAGATCATTTCAGTCGTCGACGATCATTTGTCCCGCACATCGATCGTGCCGCGGGTGATCTTTGGCAAACCGTTCTATTTCAACCAGTCCAGGATGCTTGAGGTCCCTACAGGCCTGGAGGTGTGGACATTGCAGGAATTTCGTAATGCCCTGTCTGACGTGGACGTGAGCGCGATCTATTATCATATATTCGAAGCCCGTCATCGTCTTGGTAAACCGGAGAGCGACTTTTCAGCCTGGATCGGGGAGAGCCTCAAGATGCCGGAGCTGGCGGGGAAATTGCGCGCCATCAATCCGTATTGGGGAAGTCTTGAACGTCATAGATCCGCCCTCTTAACGGTCTGTGATGAGTTTCTGGAGAAGGAATAATTCCGCCTAGCGCGAGAAAGGATATCGCTGTGCCTAAGCCGGATCCGCTGTGGTTCAAAGACGCGGTGTTTTATGAACTGCACGTCAAGGCATTTTACGACGGCAATGACGATGGCATCGGCGACTTTCGTGGCCTGATTCAGAAGCTCGACTATCTTGAGTGGTTAGGGGTCACCTGCATTTGGCTGTTGCCATTTTTCCCCTCTCCGTTGAGGGATGATGGCTATGATGTCTCGGACTATCGCGATGTGTTCCCGGATTACGGTTCCCTCGAAGACTTCCGAACGTTTCTTCAGGAAGCGCATAAGCGTGGGATCCGTGTGATTGCAGATCTTGTGCTCAATCATACATCCGATCAGCATGCCTGGTTTCAGGAGGCCAGGCGATCTCCCACGTCGCCCAAGCGCGACTATTACGTCTGGAGCGACAGCGACAAAAAGTATGAGAAGACCCGGATCATTTTCATCGACACGGAACGGTCAAATTGGACTTGGGACCCGGTCGCGGAGCAGTATTTCTGGCATCGATTCTTCAGCCACCAGCCTGACCTCAACTACGATAATCCCGAGCTCCGAAAGGCTATGCTGGAGGTGATGGCCTTTTGGCTCGATCAGGGGCTGGATGGGTTTCGGTGTGATGCCGTGCCCTATTTGATCGAGCGGGAGGGCACGAGTTGTGAAAATCTGCCTGAGACGCATGAGTATTTGAAGGAAATTCGGCAGTGGATCGATCAGCGCTACCAGGGACGCATCCTGCTGGCGGAAGCGAATCAATGGCCTGCCGATGTCCGTCCATATTTCGGTGACGGCAATGAATGTCACATGGCATTTCATTTTCCCTTGATGCCGAGGCTGTTTATGGGCATCCGCAGCGAGGATTGGCATCCGATCGTCGATATGTTTACGCACACGCCGGCCATTCCCGAGGAATCCCAGTGGTGTTTGTTCCTCCGCAACCACGATGAACTGACGTTGGAAATGTGTTCCGGAGAAGAACGGGACTATATGTACTATGCCTATGCGCGCGACCCTCAGATGAGGCGCAACATCGGCATCGCGCGCCGTCTCGCTCCCTTGCTGGAGAACGACCGGCGCAAAATCGAGCTCTTGAACAGCCTCGTGTTCACCCTGCCTGGGAGTCCCATCATCTATTATGGGGACGAAATTGGGATGGGGGACAACGTGCATCTGGGGGATCGCAACGGTGTGCGCACACCCATGCAGTGGAACGCCGACCGGAACGCTGGATTTTCCAAGGCCGATCCCTCGAAGCTGTATCTTCCCGTGATCTTCGACTCGATTTATGGATACCACGCGACGAATGTGGAAGCTCAGGTCCAGACGCCCTATTCCCTGGCGCATTGGATGAAACAAATGATCTCCGTCCGCAAAAAGTACCCCGCCTTCGGACGGGGAACCATCGAGTTTCTCCGGCCACGAAACGACAAGGTTCTCGCCTACCTCCGGCAGTACCGTGGTGACACGCTGCTCATGGTGCATAACCTGGGGGCCTCTGCTCAAGCGGTGGAGCTGGATCTCGGAAGGTTCATCGGGGTCACCCCTGTCGAACTATTCGGCGACACTCGGTTTCCCCCGATCGGTGAAAAACTGTACATGTTGAGCCTCGCTCCTTATGGATATTACTGGTTCAAGCTCCGCCAGGCGCCCCGCGAGGATGCCATCTATGGAATCGAAGGCAGCGTGATTTAACTCGTCAATTTGTTGTTCGGAGCGAACGGAAGACATGCGATTGGAGCTGGATGACTATCGTGACAGCGCGACCAAGGGAACGGTCGATTTTCTGTATCGGCTGAGCGATCTGGTCAAGGGACGGAGCTTCTTGCACGTGAATGCCGTCCGGTACGGCGGCGGTATGGCGGAGATCCTGCGCCGCCTCGTACCGATGTTGACGTCGCTGGGAGTCGAAGCCCGCTGGGAGGTTCTCACCGGCGACCAGGAATTTTTCGATGTGACCAAGCGAATCGGCAACGCGCTGCAAGGTCAGGAACAGTCGTTTACCGAACAGATGTCTCAAGCCTATCTCAAGATCAACCAACGGAATGCCCAGGTCCTCAATCTCGATGCCGACCTCGTCATGGTCCACGACCATGAACCTGCCGCGCTGATCGAACATCGTAAAGGGGGGAAATGGATCTGGCGCTGCTACCTGGATCTTTCGCAGCCTCAGCGCCGGGCTTGGAGCTTCCTCCGCCATTTTGTTGTGCGCTATGACGCGGCCATCTTTTCCGTCACCGGATTTGACCAACGGCTTCCGATTCCCAAGTTCTTGATCTATCCGTCGATCGACCCCTTAAGCGAAAAAAACCGGGAGTTGTCGCGAATAGAAGTGAACCAGACGTTGGACCGACTCGGGATTCCGAGGGACAAACCGATTTTGTTACAGGTGGCGCGCTACGATCGCTTCAAGGATCCGGTTGGCACGATCGCGGCCTACCGGATGGTCAAGAAGCATTACGATTGCCGCCTCATCCTGGCCGGCGGGGGAGTGGCCAACGACCCGGAAGGAGAAGCGGTGCTCGCCGATGTCAAAACCGCCGTGGGGTCCGACTCCGATATCCATGTGCTGCAGTTGCCCCCGGAAGCCGATAGGGAGATCAATGCCCTTCAGCGAGGCGCCACCATTGTCCTTCAGAAATCCATCAAGGAGGGGTTTGGCCTGGCGGTGTCGGAGGCTATGTGGAAAGGCAAGCCGGTCGTCGGCGGAACGGCAGGTGGAATCGCTGATCAAATTGTGGACGGCGTGACCGGCTATACCGTGCATTCTATAGAGGGAGCCGCATTCAGGATCAGGTACCTTCTGAACAATCCCGGACTGATTCACCGCATGGGCGGCGCAGCCCGGGAGCATGTCAGACGAAACTTCCTCATCACACGTCACCTGAGCGATTACTTGACGCTCTTGAAGATATTTACGCATTGATGGCGAGGCGCCGTATGTCCGGTCCACGACCTCGAGTAAACACCGGCGCGGGCGACGGGTTGTCATGACAATGACCAAGACGGTTTGGCCCCAGGTTCGCCAGCAGTTGGGCGACATCGGGAAGATCGAGGTGCTCGTGGGAATCCCCACGTTCAATAACGCCAAGACGGTAGAGTCGGTGGTGAAAGCCGTCAAGGCAGGCATAACCACGGTGTGCCCTCACGCCTCTGTCTTGTTGGTGAGCGCGGATGCCGGGTCACAAGACGGTACACCGGAGACTGTAAAACAGGCTGCGGGGACGGATATTCCGACTGCGTTCGTTCAACACTTGGCAGGGGATGTCCTTCCCGGACCCATCTCACTGAACGCGCTCTCTGAGTCAGGGGTGCCTGGTCGCGAGCGTGCCTTTCGAGCGTTCTTTACGGTCGCGGCGGAACTAGAGGTAAAAGCCTGCGTCGTCGTCGATGCCAACCTCCAGTCCCTGACGCCCGACTGGATGGAGATCTTGCTTCGTCCGGTGATGGAAAAGGGTGTGGATTATGTCGCCCCTCTTTTCCGACGGGCGAGATATGAGGGCAGCCTGACCAATTGCATCACCTATCCGCTCAGCCGGGCCCTCTATGGCAAGCAGATGCGCTATCAGAGCGGGTGCGGCTATGGATTCTCCGGGAAACTTGCGAGCCTGTATTTAACGAGGAATGCCTGGGAGGGGGAGGGAGCGCGCTACGGGATCGATAGCTGGCTGACGACCGTTGCCGTCGCCGAAGGATGTGAGGTTTCCCAGGGCTATTTGGGTACGAAGACTCATGATGCCACGCTTCCAGGGATCGAACTGTCGATATTGCTCGCGCAAGCGGTGGGGGCGCTGTTCTTTCTGATGGAAACATATCAGGACGTGTGGGAAGGCATTAAGGGATCGAGCCCGGTCCCGCAATTTGGCCCTCCATACGAGCCGGGCCCGGATGGTGGCGCGATCAACGTTGAGCGGATGGTGAGAGGATTCCAACAGGGGTTGCGGGATCTCCTCCCTATTTGGGAAATCATTCTGGCTCCTGAAACATTGGACGGGATCGTCTCATTGGGCTTGGTCGAGATGGAAGAATTCCGTTTCCCAGCGGCACTATGGGTCAAGACGATCTACGACTTCGCTCTGGCCTATCATGAGAAGGCGCTGCATCGTGAGCACCTGCTCAAGTCTTTGACTCCTCTCTATCTTGGGCGAACGGCATCTCTTATCCTGGAGACCAGAGAGGGGACCCCCGAGGACGTCGAACGAGTCATCGAAACACTGTGCAAGATGTTCGAGGGCATGAAGCCCTATTTGACTCAGCGATGGAGGTTCCCATGAGTATTCTGTGGCAGGAGGCTATGCTCGAGGTGTTTCGAGAAACCACTCTGCGGATTGCGCACGTATTGCCGAAGCTTTTGGCCCTTTTGACGTTCCTGGCACTTGGCTTGGCTGTCGGCTGGCTCGTCAAATTTCTCTTCCTGCGTGTCTTAAGGGCGTTCCGTTTCGATGTGTTGTGCGAACGGTTTGGATTGGGCCCTTCGCTAGCCAAAGCGGGGACGAAGCAGTCGGCATCCCACCTGGTCGGGCGGCTGTCGTTCTGGCTCGTATTTCTCTTGTTTGCCTTCATGGGAATCGATGCGTTGGATCTGACCGCTACGGCGAATATGATGAGCGCCATCATCGCCTTTTTCCCGGATATGCTCGCGGCGGTCCTGCTGCTGTTCTTCGGGGTGCTCCTGGCTAATTTCATTGCCGAGGCGGCCCTTATCGCCACAGTGAATGCCCAGATTCAGGAAGCACGAACCATCGCGACCTTCATTCGATGGGGCGTGCTCATCTTCACGGTCGCGATGGTGCTGACCCAACTCGGGATCGCTAAAGAGATCGTCGTGGCCGCCTTCTCGATCACGTTCGGCGGTGTCGTATTGGCCCTGGCCATTGCAGTCGGCTTAGGCGGCCAGACCATTGCGAAAGAGGTTCTGGAACAAAGATTTCGTCGGAGGAAAGTGGAACAGGACGAAATGTCCCACATCTAGGCTCATGGGAAACCTGAAACGCCGGTTCACTCGGCTTGATACGAAGCCTCTTGAAGGCATCGACGTAGCGCAGAGGACGAGACTAATTTCATGCGAGTCAGAATCAGAAGGGATATGGCGGAAAAGATGACGGGAATGGACGGAAGACATCGGATCGTGATCGAACGAGTGACGCCTCAAGTCGATGCGGGGCGCTATCCGATCAAACGGACGATCGGCGAAGACGTCGTCGTCGAGGCAGATGTCTTTACTGACGGTCATGATCTCCTGGGAGCGGCGCTCCTGTATCGTCGCGACCGCGATCCGCAGTGGATCGAAGCGCCGATGACGTTTCTGACGAACGACCGATGGCAGGCATCCTTTCGCGTCACCGACCTTGGCCGCTATCGGTATACCGTGACCGGCTGGGTCGATCATTTTCAAACGTGGCGTCAGGATCTTAAGAAAAAAATTGACGCCGGCCAGAACGTGCTTGTGGAGTTGCTCCAGGGAGCCCGGTTGATCGATGAAGCGAGTCGGCGGGCACCGAAGGCCGAGGGCCAATCACTGAAGGAATGGGCGGACCAACTCCAGTCATCGGATGTGCCGGAATCAGTGCGCATCGAACAGGCCTTGGATCTGGACATGGCCGCGTTGATGGCGAAGTATCCGGACCGACGTTTCGCTACCCTATATGAAAGGGAACTACTCGTCGTCGTAGATCGGGAGAAAGCCAGGTTCAGCGCCTGGTACGAGATGTTCCCACGGTCCTGTTCCGAGAGCGGCGAACACGGGACATTCAAAGATTGTGAAGAACGCCTCCCGTATATCGCCTCCATGGGGTTTGACGTCCTGTATTTGCCCCCGATCCATCCCATCGGTGTCACACACCGGAAGGGAAAGAACAATGTACCTACAGCCGGGCCGAATGATCCGGGAAGCCCCTGGGGGATCGGCTCGCTGGACGGAGGGCACAAGGCCATCCATCCACAACTGGGAACAACGAAGGAGTTCCGGCAGTTTGTGGACAAGGCGAGATCGCACGGGCTAGAGATCGCACTGGACCTGGCCTTTCAGTGCTCCCCTGACCATCCCTACGTCAAGGAACATCGGGAGTGGTTTAAGATCCGACCGGACAACACGGTGCAATATGCGGAGAATCCGCCGAAGAAATACCAGGACATCTTCCCATTGGAGTTTGAGAGCGAACAGTGGCAGGCACTGTGGCAGGAGCTCAAAAGCGTCATGCTCATATTGGATCGAACAAGGGGTGCGGATCTTTCGCGTGGACAATCCCCATACCAAGCCCTTTGCGTTTTGGGAATGGCTGATTCATGAGATTCAAGAAGACTATCCGGATGTCATCTTTCTGGCCGAAGCGTTCACGCGGCCTAAACCGATGTATCGCTTGGCGAAGCTGGGCTTTAGCCAGTCCTATACCTATTTCGCCTGGCGCAGTACGAAGGCAGAGCTCATGGAATACTTCACGGAACTGACCCACAGCGAAGTTCGCGAGTATTTCCGTCCCAATCTCTGGCCAAATACGCCGGATATTTTGACGGAGGAGCTCCAGCAGGGGGGCCGACCGACTTTCATGGCTCGCTTTGTCCTTGCATCGACCTTAGGCGCGAGCTATGGGATTTACGGTCCCGCTTTCGAGCTATGCGAGAGCCGCCCGCGGGAGGCGGGAAGTGAGGAATATCTGGATTCAGAGAAGTACGAGATCAAGCAGTGGGAGATCGAGCGGGCCGACAGCTTAAAGGAGTTTATCGGTCTCGTAAATCGGATCCGTCGAGAGAATCCGGCGCTTCAAGGGAATGAGAGCCTGCATTTCCACTCGACGGACAATGATCAGCTGGTTTGTTATAGCAAGAGCACGCCTGATGGATCCAACGTCATCCTGATCGTAGTCAACGTGAGCCCTTATTATACCCATTCAGGCTGGGTTCAGCTGGATCTCGACCGGCTGGGGATCGATCCGCATCATCCCTTCCAGGTGCAGGATCTGCTGACGAATGCCTCTTATCGCTGGGATGGACCGCGCAACTACATAGAGATTAACCCGCATTCTTCACCCGCCCATATTTTCCTCGTCCGTCGTCGGCTCCTGACGGAACGAGATTTCGATTATTACATGTAAGAGGCGGCAAGCGGATCATGCTGATTGTCAATGAACAGTGGGAACGTATCCTGGAAAGGGAAACCCGCAGCCATTTGGAGGCCCGCTTACCCGACGTCTTGAAGACGCGGCGATGGTTTGCCGGGAAAGCCCGCACCATACGGTCAGTCCGCATCGTCGAAACCGTGCTCATACCTTCACGATCGAGCGCCGTGGTCCTGCTCTTCATCCGAGTGGAATACGAGGACGGGGCTCCTGAAACGTACGCGTTCTTTCTCACGGCGGCCTGGGGTGAACAGGCTATTCAGGTTCAAAAAGACCTGCCCGGTACTGTTGTGACTACATTGGAGGTCCAGACGAAAGAGTGCGACCAGACTGGCGTATTGTACGACGCGCTCTGGAGCCAGGACTGTTCGAGGACGCTGCTGTCTGCCATTGGGCAAGGAGGCCGATTCCCCGGCGAGACGGGGACCCTGATCGCATCCAACACGCAGGCATATGGGAACCTGATCAGAGGTGAGGCCGAGCTGGAACCAGCGGTCATGAATGCGGAGCAGAGCAATACGTCCGTCTCATATGGCGATCGCGTTCTCCTGAAAGTATTTCGGCGTGTTGAGTCTGGATTAAATCCAGACTTGGAGATCGGACGGATGCTGACGGCGATGAACTTTCCTTATAGCCCGCCGGTGGCCGGCTCCATCGAGTATGGCAGAGCCAATGGCGAGATCGTCACGATCGCCATCCTTCAGGGCTTTGTGCGCAACCAGGGGGATGCATGGAAATATACCCTGGAGGCATTCGATCGTTACTTGGCGCGATGTCTCGCTCAGCCAATCGGGCGAGAGGACGCCCCCGCACTCAATACGTTTCTTTTCGAGATGACGCAGGATGATATCCCCGATTTTGCGCGGGAGCTCATCGGGCCGTACCTGGATTCAGCCTTGAGAATAGGACAGCGTACGGCCGAACTTCATGTTGCGCTGGCGAACGGTCGAGACAACCCTGATTTCATGCCGGAACCATTCACGTTGGACTATCGTCGCTATCGTTACGAGTCCATGTCCCGCTTGACTTCGCAAACCTGCTCGCTTCTCAAGGGGCGACTCGACGTCCTACCGTCGAACTCGGGACAGGAAGCCCGACGGGTGATGGACTCTGAGCATCGGATTCAGGATCGGTTCAGGGATTTTTTGGAGCTGAAGACCAGTGCGATGCGGATCCGGTGTCACGGGGACTATCATCTCGGTCAAGTGCTCTACACCGGACAGGATTTTGTGATCAGCGATTTCGAAGGCGAGCCGGCCCGTCCGCTCAGTGAGCGGCGAATGAAACATACCCCCATCATGGATGTCGCAGGAATGCTCCGGTCGTTTCATTACGCTCCCTATGCCGCCCTGTTGCGTCAGCAGTCCAATCTGCTCGCAGACGGCGCAGGATCAAGGCTCGAACCGTGGGTCCGCTTCTGGTATCGCTGGGTCAGCGCGGTATTTATGAAGGCCTATCTCGAGATCGCAGCGCGAGCGTCCTTCTGGCCTGCGTCTCAAGCGGAATTCCAAGTGCTATTCGATGCGCACCTTCTTGAAAAGGCCGTATACGAAATCGGTTATGAATTGAATAATCGACCGGACTGGGTGCGGATTCCGATCCGCGGTGTACTGGAAATATTAGAGCCAACCACACGTAAATCTGTCTAGCGAGCGAGGTACCAATGACGCGCGGCCAAGCGAAAACGATCATATCAGACGAAACGACGCTGATGAGCAATGACGACGTCTATCTATTCAACGAGGGATCACATTTTCATCTCTATGGGAAGATGGGCGCCCATCCCGTCATACGCAACGGCATAGCCGGCACAAGTTTTTCCGTATGGGCTCCTGCCGCGGAGCAGGTGTCGGTGATCGGCTCGTTCAACGACTGGAACAAAGACGCGCATGTCCTGATGCCTCGTGGGGAATCAGGCATCTGGGAAGGTTTTATCCCGGGAGTAGGGAAGGGGACGCTCTACAAGTTGCATATCCGTTCCCGGTTTAACGATTACGAGGTGGAAAAAACGGACCCCTTCGCTTGTTTTAACGAGATTCCTCCCAAGACGGCCTCCATCGTGTGGGACCTGGACTATACATGGCGAGACGAGAGCTGGATGACTAGCCGGCACACACGCAATGCCCTGCATGCCCCGATGTCAATTTATGAAATGCATGTGGGGTCCTGGAAGCGCGTGCTCCAGGACGGAAATCGCTCGTTGAGCTATAGGGAGTTGGCTGCAACCTTGCCGGAGTACCTTCAGCGGATGGGCTTCACCCATGTGGAGTTTCTCCCCATCATGGATCATCCCTTCTTCGGTTCCTGGGGATATCAGACCACAGGCTATTTCGCTCCCTCGGGATACTATGGGACTCCACAGGACTTGATGTTTTTGATCGACGAGCTGCATCGCCACGATATCGGGGTTATTCTGGACTGGGTCCCCTCGCACTTTCCGACTGACGGCCATGGACTCAGTTTTTTCGACGGTACGCATCTGTATGAACATGCTGACCCGCGCCAAGGTTTTCAGCAGGATTGGAAGACCCTGGTGTTCAATTACGGTCGCAATGAAGTGCGCAGTATGCTGATAAGCAGCGCCTTGTTTTGGCTGGACAAGTACCATGCGGACGGTCTACGCGTCGACGCAGTCGCGTCGATGCTCTATTTGGACTATTCGCGAAAACACGGAGAATGGATTCCCAATCAGTATGGGGGGAGAGAGAACCTTGATGCGATAGGCTTCCTGCGGCGCTTGAATGAAGCCGTATATAGCAATCACCCTGATGTTCAGACTTTCGCCGAAGAGTCGACTGCGTGGCCGTTGGTATCCCGTCCGACCTATGTGGGAGGCCTCGGATTCGGCATGAAGTGGGACATGGGATGGATGCATGACATGCTGGAATACATGAGCCAGGACACCTATTTCCGAAAGTACCACCACGACAAATTAACTTTCCGCATGATCTATGCCTTTCATGAAAATTTCGTTCTGCCTCTCTCGCATGATGAAGTGGTGTATGGGAAGGGCTCCCTACTCGGTAAGATGCCGGGGGATGACTGGCAGAAATTCGCCAATCTCCGCCTGCTATTCGGATATATGTATGCGCAGCCGGGAAAGAAGCTGCTGTTTATGGGCGGTGAATTCGGTCAACGGCGGGAGTGGGCCCACGACAGCACTGTGGAGTGGGACTTGCTTCAGGACGGCCGACACAGCGGTATTCAGCAATGGGTCACAGACCTGAACCGACTCTATCGGAGTGAACCGGCGCTCTATGAGCAGGATTTTAATTCGGCGGGGTTTGAATGGGTAGATTGTACCGATTTCGAGTCAAGTGTCATCAGTCTGCTCCGCAAAGGAACATCTACGGATGAGGAAGTCTTCGTCGTATGCAACTTCACCCCGATACCCAGACAGAACTACCGGATTGGCGTGTCCCGCGGTGGATTCTGGAAGGAGGCTCTCAATAGCGATGCACCTCTGTATGGAGGGAGCGGATGGGGTAACCTCGGCGGAGTGGAGGCTGTCCCGATTCCGCTCCACGGGCGCACCCATTCAATGACCCTGACCCTGCCGCCCCTCGCGGTGTTATTTTTCACGCATTCGGGCCGTTCGACATAAGAGTGGTTCGTGCGATGACTTCGAGCCCACCAATGGCCGCAGTTCCGTTTTCCGCGCTCGTTCCTGCAGGATCACATGAGGGCGATACTATTCGACTTTGCACAACAGCGCCACTGGGAACACGCTCAATACATCGTGCAATCGGCAGATTCCACCGTCAAATATCCGGCCATCGAATTCCTGGCGCCATCGGCCTTCAGGCAGATCGATCACGGTTTGATGCCACCCGTCCTTCAGGTTCAGGAACAGGCGTGGGGCGATGGCAATGACCTCTCCGCCGCGCATGAAGCTCACCACATGTGCGGATTTCTCCCCCCGCGCGTACAGCGGAGAATAATGTCCCTGGGGGCCGAAGGCCTGCGGCCGCTCACGGCGAACACGCAAGCCTTGCCGGATAATCCATAGCTTCGGCAGCCCTTCCTGGCGCCGTTGACAGATGGCTTCGGGCGACAATCCTGACAATTCGTGCAGCAATCGCTGTCGCACGTCATAGTTTACCGGACGCCGATTGTCCGGATCGACCAAACTGAAATTCCACAGTTCGGTGCCCTGATAGAAATCAGGAATCCCTGGTGCCGTGAGTTTGATTAAAGTCTGGGCGAGCGACGTCTGGTGCCCGTATGGTTCCAGACCGTCCACCAAACGATCGAGTTCTTGAAGAAACTCCTTATCCTCATACAGCCTCCGAACGAAGGCTCTGATGGAATCTTCATAGTCCTTCTGTGGATCGGTCCATGAAGTATGGGTCTTGGCCTCACGCACGGCCTTTTCGCAGTAAGCCAACGCTCGCTCCTGCTCAAGCGGCCAGGCTCCCACCAATGTCTGATATAGCAAATATTCAAAGTTATGGTCGGGAGTGGATGTTCCCCAATAGCGAATGTGACATTTCGACCACGCAGAGACCGTCTCCATCCATTGAGTAGGCATCTCCGAGAGAATGGCCAGTCGAGCCCTCACGTCCTCGCTTCGTTTCGTATCGTGGGTCGACGTGGCGAGCATCGTTTTCGGCCAATGCCGCTGCATGTCCTGACACCAGGCATGGAACTGATCCACTGTGACTCCATAGCGTCCCGGATCGCCGCCTACTTCATTGAGCGCGATGAGCCGATGATAGCAATAGAATGCCGTATCTTCAGCGCCTTTGGCCATGACGGGACCGGTGACTTGTTGGAACCGAGTCACAAAGTCGCTCTCCAGATCACCCGTGACCTTGAGGAGTAAAATATCGCGGATAAAACGTAACAGGTCGTCTCCCAAGTCCGTCCGTCTCGTCCCGACGCTCTGGAGCGCGCGCAGTACCACTCGCTCGTCGTCCTCGCTTACATGGCCGTCGCGAGGGCGGACGTAGGTTCGATACACGGGGAAATCCACCATCAATTCCTGGAGCGCATCATGCAAATCTTGCCGGGTATAATCGCGGTGGTGAGGATGGCGTTCACAGATATTGAGCAACATGAAGGTCAGGATTTTGAGATCGCTTCCCAACACTTGTCGCAGTATCTGAAGTTTCTTCTCACGCAGGATCTCGGGAAAGCTCCTCGTCTCGCCTGTGAAGTCGCCATAAAATCGGGTCAGCGGCTCTTCACTGCTCCGATCGATGAAGAGGCCTAGGACCTGGTTCATGAAATCGTAGCCGGTCGTGCCGGACACGGGCCATGACGCCCGCAATTGCTCATCGGGCATCAGGATTTTTTCGACCACAATCCATCCGCTCGGCACGCGGTCGCGCAGGCGAGTCAGGTACTGTTCGGGGTCCAAGAGCCCGTCAGGATGATCAACCCGAACGCCATCGACCGGACCGTTCGATCCCAGCCATCGGAACACCAGGTCATGGATATCGGCAAACACTTGCTCATGCTCAGTTCTTAAGCCGATCAGCGAAGTAATGTCGAAGAACCTGCGATACCCCAGGTCTTGCGTGGCCGTGCGCCAGAACGCCAAACGATAGTTTTGCCGTTCCAGCAGATCGTGCAGTGTCTGGTGATCTCCGTTGATGTCTTCAATGGTGCGGTCAATGGCCGCCGCGACGGCAGGCTCCTCTTGAAGAAACCTGGTGAGCAACTTGTCCAAAACACCCTTATCTCGATGCCGGCGCTGTAAGCTGGCCCAGTCAGTCGACCAGGACGAGGGCAGGTGTTCCAGCGCGTCTGAAAAGAAGGCCAGGACTTCGGAAGCCGTGCCGGATGAGGCGCGTGTCAGGATAAACGGAAGGGAACGCGGGGCGATGGGAAACACATGATCGTGATAGTGGACGGTGAAGGCCCCGCCGTGACGTTCGATATGAATCTCCCCCGCATCGAGTATCCGGCCGTAGTGGTCTCCCAATACCGGCAGCATGACCATATGGTGCAGTTTACTTTCAGGGGGCATCCACTCCACGTCGAAATAGGGCGCATATCGGCTCGATTGCCCGTTTCCCAACACATCCCACCACCAGCGATTGTCCTTCCCGCCGATGGCCATATGGTTGGGCACGATGTCGAGGAGGAGTCCGAGTTCGTGTTTGCGGAGCGCATCGGACAAACGCTCGAATGCCGCCTCTCCGCCCAATTCTCCATTGACACGGCTATGGTCCAACACATCATAGCCGTGTGTGCTTCCCTTCACGGCTTGCAGCACGGGCGAGCTGTACAGATGGCTGATTCCAAGTTGAGCCAAATACCCGGCAATGGCGGCCGCGTCGTCGAGTGTAAACCCGCAGCACATTTGAAGCCGGTAGGTGGCGATTTCAGTCCGCACGGGAAATCTCCTCCTGGTTCTGCGTTCCGCTTCGTCGGTTGAGGACCCTGGCGAGTCTGTCCCGGCCAGACATGGTCTCGCCCTAGCCCTAAGAATCGGTGGAACCGAAGACCATGCATTCGTGCGGCAACAAACACCCCTTGGCCATATCGGCTCGTCGCCCGCCATCATAATGCTCTGCTTCCGATGTCCACAGCACCTTTGCAAGATTTTGGAAGGGAATGGTCTGCGGTTGAGCGGTGAGATTGAACAGGGCTTGTATTGTTCCACCGGCCTTCGGTCGCCGGCCCCCACGAACTAATTCCAGGATGACGCCGGATCGAGTGTCAGGCAGAACGCGGGCGGAACGCTGTGAATAATCGCGTAGTGCCGGCCACTCACGTCGCGCACGCAACAGATCTCGATACAGGCGACGCAGTCCTGACCTACGTGGATCGGATTCCCATGACCAGGTAAGACGAGAGGCAGCAAAGGTATTCTCAGCTTGAGGATCTGGCACATTCCCACCCATGGCATGAAACGCCTCGAACTCCCGACGACGACCGTTGCGAACGGCTTCGATCAGGTTTGGGTCGTTGAACGAACAAAAATATTGAAATGGATGCTCTTCGCCGTACTCTTCACCCATGAACAGAAGCGGTAAATAGGGTGCGAGAAGCAGCAGGCTTGCCGCAAGCCGCTGTGCCGCCGGCGTGATCAGGGTGCTCAATCGTTCGCCGGCGGCACGGTTTCCGACCTGATCATGGTTCTGAATGCAGACGACGAAACGATCGCCGGGAAGTCCGGCGTCGGGGCCCCCGTGATAACGATCGCGATGCGCGCTGTAGCATCCGTTCAAGACGAATGTATTCTCCAGTAATTGCGGAAACTGTTCCGGCGCTCCATAGTCTTCATAATATCCCTGCTGCTCTCCGGTGAGGGCGACATGCATGAGGTGATGAAAATCGTCGCTCCATTGCGCATCGATCCCATAGCCACCCCTCTGAGGAGGAAGCAGAAGGCGGACATCGTTGAGATCGCTTTCGGCCACGATGTGGACTTGGCGGCCGAGTGTTTGGGCAGCCCGCACCGCCGTGCCCTTAATGTCCTGCAAAATATGCCGGGCCCCGAAATCGTAAATGGCGTGCACGGCATCGAGGCGCAGGCCATCGAACCGATATTCTTCGAGCCACATGCGCACATTATCCAGAATGAATGCGCGGACCGCCTGGCTGCCTCGACCGTCGTAATTCACGGCCGCTCCCCAGGGGGTGCGATAACGATCGGTGAAGTACGGTCCATATTCTCCCAGGTAGCTGCCTTCGGGTCCGATATGGTTGTAGACGACGTCGAGGAACACGGCGAGGCCATTCAGATGGCAGGCGTTCACGAGACGCTGCAGCCCATGAGGCCCCCCATAGCTCTGTTGCGGCGCATAGGGATGGACTCCATCATAGCCCCAGTTGCGTGTGCCTGGAAATTGCGCGACCGGCATGATCTCCAGGGCCGTCACTCCCAAATCGCGCAACGCCGGAAGGCGGGGTATGATCGCTTCGAACAGGCCCTCTGGCGTAAACGTACCGACGTGGAGTTCGTAAAAAACGAGATCTTCGCGCGGCACTCCCTTCCAGCTGTCGTCCGACCAGATGAACTCATCGGTACGGAGGACCGCCGATGGCCTACTGACTCCATCCGGCTGCCAGCGCGATGCAGGGTCCGGGTAATCCGGGCCTCCATTCAAGCGATAGGCGTATCGTTGTCCGTTGAGGACGTTGTCCTTGATGAAACTAAAATACCCCCGTTCCTCGCGGGTCATCGCGTGGAGGGTTCGAGCGTCGTCAGTGATCAAGACTAATTCGACACGATCCGCCTTCGGAACCCACACACGCCATCGAACCGATCCATCTTTTTGTACAATGGCCCCGCATCGAGTATCGGTATTCTCTAACAGGTGTTCCATGTCGTCGTCCTTTTCTCACTTCGCAACCAATTGAACCGGACGAACAACAGGCAATACCTTCGGCGGACTTTCTAGGGCGCCGGCGCTTCCGGCGACATCAGGACGGGATGGTTCAGCCGGTTGAGGCGCTTTTGACCGTAGGATTACCATAGAGCGGCCTTTGATCTCATACTGTTCTCCTCCTTTTCGCTTCATGGTTTCCGTTTCGGGATCAGCCGTATCAATCAATCGCTCCCATTCCGGTTCTTCGTCGCGTGAAGGCAGCGTAAACGGTATCGCCTCATGGTGGGCATTGACCAACAGCACGATCGAGTCCCCGATGATCGGTTCACCCCGCTCATTGACATCGCCAATGAGATCGCCCGGAAACCGAACCCCGAGACACTGCGTGTACCCTGCATTCCAGTCTTCGTCGGACATTTCCTCACCCGACGGTTGAAACCAGGAGATGTCCGGCACGTCGGCACCCTCGATGCGTCGCCCCTGAAAAAACTTCCGCCGCTGGAATACCGGCTGAGTTTGCCGGATATGGATCACCGAGCGGACAAAGTGAAAAAACTCTCGTTGCTCGTCGGTGATATCCCAATTTAACCAGGTAATGTCATTGTCCTGACAATATGGATTGTTATTGCCCTGTTGCGTGTGGCCGATTTCGTCGCCGGCCAAAATCATCGGCACACCGGCCGACAGGAGCAGGGTGGCGATGAAGTTTCGTTTCTGTTGCGCTCGCGCCCTGTTGATCGCCGGATCATCGGTCGGCCCTTCGGCGCCGCAATTCCAGCTATTATTGTCGTTGGTGCCATCCTGATTGTTTTCGCCATTCGCGTCATTGTGCTTGTCGTTGTAACTCACGAGATCGTGAAGCGAAAAACCGTCGTGACAGGTGATGAAGTTAATACTGGAATACGGCTTCCGTCCATCGCTCTTGTATAAGTCACTACTACCGCTCAGACGGGTGGCGAACTCGGAGAGGAGTCCTTCATCGCCTTTCCAGAACCGGCGGACATTGTCCCGGTAGATGCCATTCCACTCACTCCATAACACGGGAAAATTCCCGACCTGATAGCCTCCCTCTCCCACATCCCACGGCTCGGCGATCAGCTTCACCTGGCAGAGGATGGGATCTTGATGGATGATGTCAAAGAACGCGCCGAGGCGATCGACCTCATAGAGATCCCGCGCTAAGGTGCTGGCCAAATCAAATCGGAATCCATCGACATGCATCTCGGTCACCCAATAGCGAAGGCTATCCATGATGAGTTGGAGCGAGCGGGGATGCCGGACGTTGAGTGAATTGCCCGTCCCGGTATAGTCCCTATAGTAGCGACGATCCTCTTCAGAAAGCTTGTAATAGGCGGTATTATCGATGCCCCGCATGGAGAGGGTCGGGCCTAATTCGTTTCCCTCCGCGGTGTGGTTGTAGACGACATCGAGAATGACTTCGATCCCAGCCTGATGCAATCCCGCCACCATCATCTTGAACTGTTGAACGGCGTCTTGCTGGATATGCTTAGCTGCGTATCGGCGGGCCGGGGCAAAATATCCCAGGGTGTTATAGCCAAAGTAGTTCGTAAGCCCCCGATCGAGCAGATGACGGTCGTTGAGAAAATAGTGGACAGGTTCCAGTTCGACCGCGGTGATCCCCAGATCGGTCAGGTGTTTGATGACCGACTCGGACGCCAGTCCGGCATAGGTGCCTCGAAGCACCTCAGGCAGAGCCGGGTGTAAATGAGTAAATCCTTTCACATGCAGCTCATACACGATGGTTTTATGCCATGGTGTCCGCGGGTGTCGATCGCTTCCCCAGGTAAAGGCCGGATCGATCACCATCGCGAGCGGCGCGTATGCAGCGCTATCCCGGTCGTCGAACGAGAGATCGATTTTCGGGTCGCCGAGCCGATAGCCAAACACCTCGTCAGCCCATTTCACATCCCGTCCAATACCCTTGGCATAGGGGTCCAACAACAGCTTATTGGGGTTAAAGCGATGACCCTCTTGAGGCTCGTAGGGGCCATGCATACGATAGCCGTATAGTTGGCCTGGCAACACTTCCGGGAGGTAGGCGTGCCATACATGGTCCGTATATTCGGTGAAGCGGACACGCTCCGATTCCTTTTCGGCCTCCGGCGAATCGAATAAACAGAGGTCCACAGCGGTGGCATGTTCTGAAAAAATGGCAAAGTTGACACCTTTGCCGTCCCATGTGGCGCCAAGGGGGTACGAAGAGCCAGGCCATTGTTTGCTCAAGTTCCCTGCTCCATTCATGGTCTGTTCCTTTCCATCATTGCCCGGTCGATATAAACCGGAATGTTTTGGACATTGGTTACAGAGTTAAGGAGTACTTTCCCGCATATTCTTATGGGCACAATAAATCGTCCATCGGACAATGTTGTCGTGATATAGGGGTGGGTCAGTTTGTGATCGCCGCTCGATTCCCAAGACGGGGATGAGGGTCGGGATCCGGACCGTAAATTTTCTGCCCCTAGTAAAGAGTGGTATCGTCCCACTCCTCTCGATTTTACACAGCTAGGGAAACCCCTTGCCGCGCGCTAGCCCCCGTTCGCCCGGGACGGTCAGGAGGGAACAAGACAGCGTTCTGGCCCAGGGCTCAATTCCTTTGCTACTCCGCAATCGACCATGGACTGGGCGCAGGTTGCACAGAGATGCGGTCCCAGAGTTTTGGATGTGAAGCACATCTCCGCATCTGTTGAACCGCACTCACTGCAAAAAACTAGAGTCCTGTGGGTGTGGTCTGGAAACGATCGGGCGACTCGGCAGGCCATGATGTCATCTCCTTCTAACTGAGGGGGGCGGCGAGGAAGGGCGTCAGGTTAGTGGTGAGTATGATGAGAAGAAAGGGAGTGATCTGGTCAAAATTGCTCATTGTTGAGGAGTTTAAAGAACTGAATTGGAGCATATATCTTAGTTTTTAGCTGCCTGGGGTCCCAATTTTTACCTTAACCGAGTGCTCCTGACGATCATCCACAAGAGGAATAACATTGTCTGGTCGCTCAACTCCATCGACAGTCACGCTCGTCTCGCCGTTCCTGGTGCTGACTTGCAAGATGTTGATATGGTAGAGAGTTTCTCGATATCTGTAGTGGACCGTGAACTCTTTCCAATCCAGAGGGAAACAGGGAGCAATACGGAGCTTATCTACTTCCAACCTCATCCCCAGGAGTGATTCGACGATGAGCCGGTACATCCAGCCGGCCGAGCCCGTATACCATGTCCATCCACCGCGGCCGGTGTGCGGCGGGAGCGAATAGACATCGGCTGCGACAACGTACGGTTCTACTTTGTAGGTCGCGATCTCTTCCGGAGATCTCGCATGGTTCACCGGATTGATCATGGCCAACAGTTCCCAGGCGCGGAGTTTTTCTCCCAGTGCGGCGAACGCCATCGCCGCCCAGATTGCCGCATGCGTATACTGCCCGCCATTTTCTCGCACCCCTGGGACATACCCTTTGATGTAGCCAGGATTCAAATTTGACTTGTCGAACGGCGGATCCAACAGTTGGATCAGCGCATGATCCCGGCGCACGAGGCGCCGATCCACCGCAGCCATGGCCATGCGCGAGCGCGTGGCATCCCCGGCACCGGAGAGAACAGACCAGCTTTGCGCAATCGAATCGATCTGGCATTCGGGATTACTCGCCGACCCAAGTGGCGAGCCGTCGTCAAAGTAGGCACGGAGATACCACTCTCCATCCCAGCCATGCTGTTCGATATTTTGGCGTACGTCAGCCGCTTCCTTCCGACAACGTTCAGCGAATGAGAGGTCACCACGCAGATGTGCAACCTTGGCGAACTGCATGAGCACGTCGTACAGGAAAAATCCCAACCAGATGCTCTCGCCTCTCCCTTGTTCACCGACCATGTTCATGCCGTCGTTCCAGTCACCGGAGCCGATGAGTGGCAGACCATGTTCTCCACGGGTGAGGCCTTTCAGAATGGCTCGCACACAGTGTTCGTACAAACTGGCCGCTTTTTCGGATCGGCCAGGTAGGTCATAGTACGAGTCCTCCTCCTGGTTGACCGGGCGGCCTTCGACGAAGTGGATGGGTTCATTATCCAAGACCCCGGTGTCACCTGTGTTCAGCACGTAGCGGCATGTCGCCAGGGGTAGCCAGAGATAATCATCCGAACAGCGCGTACGCACGCCCCGGCCTGAGGGGGGATGCCACCAGTGCTGGACATCGCCTTCCTGAAACTGTCTGGCTGCGCAGAGTAGGAGGTGCTCCCGCACAAGATGCGGCTCGGTGTGGATGAGTGCCATCGTATCTTGAAGTTGATCGCGGAAACCGAAGGCGCCCCCTGATTGATAGTATCCGCTTCGCGCCCACAGACGGCACGCGAGCGTTTGGTACAAGAGCCAGCCGTTAGTCAGCACGTTCAATGACTGGTCCGGCGTCTCCACCTGTACAGCATTGAGTGTGTGCTTCCAGTACTGCCGGACCGCGTCGAGCGCACCGCGCGCGCGGGCAGATCCTCGGAAGCGATGTATCGACCGTCTGGCTTCGTCGGCGCTTCGCCCGACACCGAGCCTGAAGATGATCTCACGCTCTTGTCCGTTGGCCAGCTCGAATGGAACGTGGATGGCGCCGCAGGGATCGAGACCGGCTCCCACTTTGCCCGACAGCCGCAGCCGGGTCATCGCGGCTGGATTGCCAAGCGTGCCGTTGCGCCCAATAAACTCGGTCCGGTCGCCGCTGATGGTCCGAGTCGTCTCGTCCACGTCGAAGAAGGCGATCCGGCCGGCGAACTCCGTGTTATAGGGATTTCGCGCAAAGAGGGCGCCGCTATCGGGGTCCAATTCGGTCACGACATGCATCGCCGATTTCGGGCGCAGATCTCCCAGGACCCATTCCACATAACCCGTCGCGGACAGCTTGCGCGATCGGCCTGACTGGTTCTGCACCTTGAGCACCATGAACTTAATCGGTGCATCCAGTGCCACGTACACCCACAGTTCTGAGCGGATGCCACGCTCCGTATGCTCGAAGACGCTATAGCCGAAGCCGTGCCGGCTGACGTAGGGTGTCGCTCCGCGGCTGGGTAGGGGCGTGGGGGACCAGAAGTGGCCCCTTTCTTCGTCACGGAGGTACAAGGCTTCTCCACTCAAATCGCTTACCGGGTCGTTGTGCCAGGGAGTGAGGCGGAATTCGTGGGCATTCTCGCTCCAGGTATAGGCCTGGCCGCTTTCCGAGATAACGGTGCCAAAGAACGGATTCGCTAGGACGTTCACCCAGGGTGCCGGCGTCACCTGCCCGTGCGCGGTTGTGATGACGTACTCGCGGCCATCAGGCGAGAATCCTCCCAGTCCATTGAAAAAGGCGAGATCGTGGCGCGGGAGCGCAGCGGACGGCAAGGGTTCGGCGCGGCGGATTCTGGTTGGCGTCAGGCGCGGCACGGTGGCTTCCACATGGCCCCGACGGGTGATCTGGTCCGCCAGCGATCCCCGCTTATCGGTGATGATGGCGCGAGCGACCGAGTGAAGCAGAATGCGGTCTTCGTTTGATATCTGCTCCGCAGGACGCACGAAGATTCCACCCGGTCGATCAATCACATGCGCTTCGACGCCCGCGGCAATCAGCCCCATGATTTGCTCTTGGAGTAGTTGCCGGTAACCGGCGTGATCTTCGTTCCAAATCACCAGGTCCACGGCCAATCCTTTTGATCGCCAGTACGCGTGGGCTTGTACAAGTTGGCGCACGAGATCGATATTGGCCGGATCTCCAATCTGCAGCAGCACGATCGGCAAATCGCCGGAGATGGCATAGCCCCAGAGTCCGGATTGCCCGCGGCGGTTTTTGATCAGATCGCTCGGATCGGCCCGCAGGGAGGAATTGGCATAGATGACAGAGCTGGCCAGGCGTCCATAGAGTTGCGCGTCGGCCTCGGTGGCATTCAGTTGCCGCATGACTACCTGGCTATGGGTCCAGGCCAGATCGAAGACGCGATCCGCGAGACGCCGATCCTGATATTTCTCAACCAGGCCCAGGCAGACGTCACGGGTGTCGCCGATGCCGGTCACCATATCGATCGTGACCGATTCTTCCGGATCGAGCGTGATCCGACACCGGATGGCGACAATGGGATCGAGCACGGAGCCCTCGCTGCCGGAAAGCTCCGCAGCATCGTGCGTCCTTTGTAGCTGGCCTGAGCCGCTCATGGCTTGTGGCTCGGCGGCGGTGTGGCCGCGGCCGATGAACTGCAGGCGGTCCGTCTCGTAGGACATCGGGCCGATGTCTGCTCCATGCACGGCCATACGATGACACATCCATGGAGACTGCTCGTCGAGGGAGCGGGGACGGCGCGTACAAAGAATCGCCTGCCGCTCGCGAATGATCTCGGTTTGAACAAAGAGATTGCTGAACGCTGGATGCAGCGCGTCGGCGGCGGATGATGTGAGCACGACTTCCGCGTAACTTGTGATCTCAATCGTTCGGCTGGTCCGCGAGCCGTTGGTAATGCGGGTTCGACGCAGTTCGATGTCATCTTCCGGCGATACCACGATCTCGGTATAGGTTTCGATATCGTGGTCGCGGCGGCGAAACTCAGCCCGTCCCTCGGAAAAGATGACCTCGTAGGTCTTCGGCGGCTTGAGCGTCGGCTGATAGGCAGTTGACCAGAACTCTCCGCTCTCCACGTCGCGGATATAACAGAACGTACCCCAGTTATCTCGGGTACTGTCTTCGCGCCAGCGCGTGACGGCGAGGTCCTTCCAGCGACTGTACCCGCCTCCCGCGTTCGTGATCATCACGTGGTATCGGCCGTTCGACAATAGGTGCACTTCCGGAATCGGCGTGTGAGGGCTGCTGAACAGGCGGACCGGCATCTCCACATCGCCGGAGGCCGTATGTAAGTCGGAGAGCTCGGCGGTGTGCGAATAGAATGCCGTCGCCTTTGGAATCCGCTCCTGAAGCAACAGCGTGGTCGCCTGAAACAACGGATCCGACTCGAATCGTTTCTGCATCGGACGCTCCAGGATCAGATAGCCCAGAGACAGCAAGCTCATGCCCTGGTGATGGGCCATGTAGGACCGAACCACCGCGCTCGATTGTCCGCGCGGGAGACGGGATGGCGTATAGTCGATGGCTTCATAGAATCCGAATTGTCCTTCAACCCCTTCGGCGGCGAGTCTCTGCAGATTCAGACATGCCTCTTCGGGCGCCACCATCAGCGCGAGGGCCGAGGCATAGGGCGCAATGACCAGATCATCGGCAAGCCCACGTTTGAGTCCCAGGCCGGGCACGCCAAACGCGCGGTATTGGTAGTTCAGATGCACGTCGATCGTGTTGTAGCCGGATTCCGAAATGCCCCACGGGACGCCGCGCTGCCTTCCATACTCGATCTGCCTCTCCACCGCCGCCTTGCAGGTCTGGTCGAGCAAGGTGTTGTCGTAAGTCGGCATCACCAACAGCGGCATGAGGTACTCGAACATCGACCCGCTCCACGAGATGAGTACCGGCCCGCCACCGGCGGTCGTAAGGAGACGCCCGAGAGCAAACCAGCTTTCCTGCGGCAGTTGTCCCTGTGCAATCCCCACGAAACTGCACAATCGTGCCTCCGAAGCCAGCAGATCGTAGTAGCTCGAGTCCCGCCGGCGCTCGCTGACGTTGTAGCCGATCGCCAGCAGATGACAGCCTTTATCAAACAGGAAATCGTATTCCACGCTGGCAAAGTGACTGGCCAGCCGTGCAAGCCCTTCGACGGCCGCGATTCTTTCTCTGGCACGCTGGCTTGCCTTTGCAATGAGCCGTTGGAGGCCATCAGCCCACGTGCGCTCCTCGTGCGTCGCCTCTGAGCCCAACCGATGTTCGATTGCCGGCAGACACTCCACGTCAAGCCGTGCCAATTCGCGCAGCGTAGGGATCTCATCGATGTTGCCACATTCACTGAGCCTATTCTGTGAGGCAGACAGCAATGCCCATGGAGCGAGAAACATGAGGTCAGCAAGAGCGTCTCGGCATTGCCGGGCGAGTGCGCCCGCCCACCAGGCTGCTTGGTCCTCTGGGGTAGCCTTCAAGATAGCGAGCACCTCCTCAGCGGTCGTCGCCAACCGGTCAAGGCAAAGCCGCGCCGCCGTGAGCGTAGTCGGCCTGGATTTGCAAGCAGACTCCAGATGCTTCTGAAATTGAGCAAGGTGGACCGCAGCAGTTCTCTCTGCATGCATCCTCGAGGATCCCGAGTGTATCGGTGAGCCCGTCAAAGAATCGCGACCCCAGGATCTTTTGATCGGGGAGTGCGAGGAGACCAGGCCGCAGTGTCAGCAGATGGCCGGCAAGGTTTCCGCTGTCCACCGTCGACACATAGGTCGGCAGCAACGGTTTTAGAGATTGCGTGTCGTACCAGTTGTAGAAATGACCTCGATGCCGTTCCAACTCCTTCATCGTGTGGAACGCATTCGTCGTACGTTCGATGAGTTGTCCTGCCGACATGTAGCCGAAGTCGTATGCGGACAAATTGGCGAGCAGCGCGAGTCCCATATTGGTCGGCGACGTGCGATGCGCGACCGTCGCAACTGGATGCTCCTGATAGTTATCGGGTGGAAGCCAATGATCTTCTGGACCGACGAACTTCTCGAAGAACGCCCAGGTCTTTCGGGCAAGCTTGCGGAGAAAGACGGTTTGGTCGTCAGTCAGATCGGCTGCGCGCCGGGCGAGCGGCCGGCTGATCCACCACGCGATGGCGGGTGAAACGCACCAGAGGCCCAGGATGGGCAGCGCCACATCTAACGCGTCCGGATCGGATAACGTCAGATACGCTCACCGCGGCAGTGGCAAGAACGGGCCCGATCCACATCGTCCGAAGTAGGCGACGAGGTCTGTCCGGCGATCGCGATTCGAGGTCGCTTGACGGATTCCATTCGAGGAGTCGTGTGTGCGAGACCAGCATCCGCCAGATCGTGCGCACAATCGCATCCAAACTGAAGAACGCTTCGTACGGAAGGAACACGATCGTCAATACCGCCTGAACAATGTGCCGGCCAGCCGCGCGTAGCGAGGCGGCGAGATGTTGTCCGGGCAATACATCATCCGGCTTCTGAGACAAATCAAAAATAGCGGCGAGCAACGGAGGAATGAGGATGATTCCGATCACCGCCAAGGTCCACAACCAGAACGGTGACAAGACCGTCCAGCCCAGCAGCAACAGAATGGTCAATGCCGAGGGCGCGAGACTACGCCGAAGGTTGTCGAAGAGTTTCCATCGGGACAGCCCGGAGAGCGGATTCTTCTGACGCTTCCCGTCAGGGCCTGGAACGCGCGGCAGCAGCCACCCTGCCAGCTGCCAATCGCCACGGATCCAGCGGTGCCTCCGGCTCACGTCTACGCTGTAACAAGAGGGATACTCCTCGTATAACTGCACATCGCTCAGCAGCCCCGCCCGCGCGTAGCACCCTTCCAGAAGATCGTGGCTGAGAATCCGGTTCTCGGGAAAGCGCCCGATGAGGGAGCGTTCGAACGCATCCACCTCGTAGATCCCCTTACCGATGAACGAGCCTTCACCGAACAAGTCCTGGTACACATCAGAGATGGCGCGCGTATAGGGATCGATGCCTGGATCACTCCCGTTGAGTCGCGCATAGCGCGACCGGTTCGTGCCTGGCAGGCTCACGGCAACGCGTGGCTGCAGGATGCCGTATCCGTCGCAAACCCGCTGTTTGTTTTCGTCGTACCGCGCACGGTTCAACGGATGCGCCATCGCTCCCACGAACTGCCACGCTGCATCGCGCGGCAGTTGCGTATCCGTGTCAAGAGTGATCACGTACTTCACAGTCGACAACACCGCCGTTTCACCGACGATGAGTGAGAAGCGATCCCGTGAGCCGCCTCGCAGAAGCTGATTTAAGTCGGCAAGTTTTCCCCGTTTCCGTTCGTATCCCATCCACACCCGCTCACGAGGATTCCATCGGCGCGGGCGATGAAATAGAAAGAACGCATCGCCTGTCGCTTCTCTGTATTTTTCATTCAGTTCTTCGATCCTCTTCTGGGCCAGCTGCAACAGCGGCCCATCTTCCGGAAGCGTTTCCTCGTGCGCGTCTCGAAAATCGGTCAACAGGCCGAAATATAGGTATTCGTCTCGATTGGCAAGGAACCGGACTTCGAGCGCTTCGATCAGCTCCTCGATGTTTCCCACGCTGCTCAGCATGGCCGGGACCACGACCAGCGCGCACGATTCCGGGGGGATGCCTGTGGAAAAGTCCATTCGCGGCAGCGCATGCGGCGTCACCAGCACTGTCGCAAGCCAATTGACCAGCGCGACCGCCAGTTGACTCGTGCAGAGGAGTGACAGGAGACCGACCAGCGCGAGGAACCAACCCTCCACATCCCCGGCATACGCCTGTGCCAGTAAGCCGCCGGTGAAGAGTAGCGACATCAAGACGATTGTGCCGATATAGAGGAGCGACGGAAACCGGCCGGTCGTTCGCAGCAGAGCCGCCCCTCTGGAGAAGCGCACCTCCGCCGCTCGTTCGAGCTGTGGCACTCCCTTGTCGATCAGGTAGAAACCAACATGGGTTTCCCGACTGTCGCGGCCATTCCCGCTCGCACCCTGCTGCGCCAGATGAATTGCGTGCCGCGCCACTTCGCGTTCCGAAAGGCGGCTGCTCCTCGCCATCCTCTCCACCACGTGACGGTAACGATCGCGGGTGGCAAAATCCATCTTGCCGTAGGCTGCAGCGGGATCCTCACGCAGCGTCTGCTCGACTACGCTCATGGTCTCGACGAACTTGCGCCAGTCCATCGCGCCCAGAAACCGGAGACTGCCGATGCTGTTGCTGATGGAGACCTGGTCGACGGCCTGCTGTTGGTTTTCCGATTGCACCGACTGCTCAATCGTCAGGCCGGACTCGGACAGCCGCTGCTCGATCCAGGTGAGCGGCAATGCCAACGCGGGGCTCTGTCCCTGCAACCGGCGCGTGAACTCCGCCACAAACGCACTCGCCATCGGCGGGCTCGATCGCGCCATGTCCGCGATCACCAGAATCAGACTCTTCGGATCCTTCTCGGCGATTTCCATCATCTGATCCGCCCAGTAGTCGGCGCGATTGCGGTCGATCCTGTCGGCGGCGATCCGGGTTGCGGCGCGCCGGAGATTCTCGATCAGCGCCAGACGAAGCATGATGGGGATGGCCCATAATTCGCCCAACGTGAGGCCGGTGATCGTCTGGTAGGCGGCAACGAAACTGCTGAGGCTTCCCGGATCGACTCGTCCATCGCCGTGCGAGATCGTTTCGAGCGCGATGTCATACACGCGCGGAAGCCCAGCCGATGAGCCATTCAGTAAACGAGGCAGTTCCCGGCTGTACCCCTTGGGCAAATGTCTCTTGGCCGTGCGAATCTGCTCTTCGATCAGATAGAAGTTATCGAGCAGCCATTCCCCGGCCGGTGTAATCCGGCGGGTCGCCTTCACCGCCTCTGCCAACAGATCGCGGACTCCGATCAGGACATCTTCATTCTCAGCCAGCCTGCTCAGAAGCTGGTCCGGAGCCTGTCCAGGACTCAACTGGTGCAGACCAGCCAGGGTTTTGCCATGTTGCTCCATTTGATCGGCGCTGAAGAGTTCCGAACGCAGCGGTGGCTCGCCGCCGGCGTACTTTTCTGCCAAGTCGTTTTCTGGGAAGCTTGCCCTCAAATGGAGCAAGCTTCCCAGATTGATCTTGCTGCTGACTTTCATGTGGAAGGTCTCTTTCTTAGCAGGCGGCGCAAAATATGCTGGTGCGCTAAAACTGGCGCAGGATTTTCATAAAAGTTCGTGCAGTTGAGGGTCTGAGCGATGCGAGAACGCTGCCGGAAGATTGTTCCAGGATCCTGTTATAGGCGAGGGCGAACCAGTTTGCAATCAAGGTGGCGGCTGTAACTTGCCCTTCTTCGACGCGTTTCGTTCAGGGCAACGGTCGGTTCGAGACGAAGGCTTCAACGTCAACGTGCCTATCGATGTCCAATTCGGACCCGAAGATCGAGAGCGAAAAAGTCTATCTAAATAGACGGGAGACAATCTGGTCAAAATTGCTCAGTTCGAAGAACTGACGGAAGGCGACTTTATGCTGGCCAAGTTCGAAACCAATGAAGCCTCGGGGAAGGGAACCTTGTCTCGGAGGACGATATTGAGTGCAGAATGGCGAATAGCGGGTTGTTGCAGTGAACGCCGCGGCATTGTGATTTTGCCCTTCGGGAATGCGGAACGAGGTGAACCAAGCACAGCTTCGTGAATTGATTCAGAAAGATACCGACTCGCGACCATTACAGAATCCGGGGCAGCGGAATCCGTACCGTCAATGTTGTCCCCTTGTCTTTTGATCCCCGGAAGGTCAGCGTCCCATCAAGCGCGAGGGCGCGCTCTCGCATGCCGATAATGCCAAGAGAATTATGGCTGTGGACCAACTTCTTGGTGATCCCCTTTCCGTTGTCATGCACCGTCAAGACCAGATCATTGTTTTTCTTCATCAAAGCAATCGTGGTCCTTGAAGCATGAGCATGCCGGGAAACATTCGTGAGGGCTGCCTGAGCGATCCGGAAAATGGCGACACTTCCTACACGGTCAAACGTGGCTTTCCCAAGATTCGTCTCAAACCTGCACCGGATTCCAGTATGTCCTTCGAATTCCCGCGCCTCCGATTGCAAGGTCTTCACCAGGCCCAGCTCGTCCAACGCGCCCGGTCGCAATTCAACCGCGATTCTTTTCACCGACTGGATCATGGTCGTGACAAGAGCCGATAGCGATCTGGTTTTCGCCTGCACCGGCTGTTGCTGCGGAGTTACCTTGCGGGCTATCCAGGATAATCCTAACTGCAAGCTTGTCAGCGCCTGGCCAAACTCATCGTGAAGCTCACGAGCGATCGCGGTCCTTTCATTCTCGCGCAAGAACTGCAATCGTGCTGCGAGGGCACGCACCTGGTCCCGCGAATTTTCGAGTTTCTCTTCCGCCTCCTTCATACGGCAAATCATGATGTGGCGCTCACCGACAATCCCGTCCACCTGGTGGGTCTTCAGAGCCTGGACGAGCGCCTCGGCCTCTTTCATCCTGATCTTCGGTCTAGGGACTGGCGGTTTCCGGTGACTCATCGCTCGTCGCCACTCAGCCGGAGCGCGGCAAGGACTTGCCTGGTATCACTGAGGTTGCCGAACACGGTGACCTTCGGAAAGGGCTTGATGAGGATCAACGTGGGCGTCACCAGCACGTTATTTCTGTGAGCGGTCGCGGCGTTTTTCAGCACGTCCACGGTTTCGATCCGGTAGCGTCCCTTGAGGTGCTCCTCGCAAAGCCGGGCCAAATTCCCCCTGGCTTGCGTGGAGTTGGACTCGTTGCCGACCACGAAGAGCCGGAAGACATAGGTCTCACCTCCAGGTTTTGCGTATCTTTGCCTCTCGCGCTTGCGAACTTTCATCACTGGACTCTATTGCTCCGTATCCGTTCCGATACGCCGATCTGCGCGCCCTATCGCTGGGCTAGGCCTTCACCAGATCGATCCCTTGATCGGTGATGCGGAATTCATGGAACTGTTCAGAATGCTTCGAGCCTCTTGACTTCATGACGATCAACTGGCGCTTCATCACGCCGCCGATCGGAAGTTGGCGGAGAAGGACCACGGTATCGATGATGGACGAAATACCGATCCCGCTGATCTCTGCGACGATATCCAGGCCTGTAGCCTGGTTGAGATAGATACAGGTGATCCCGCGCTCTTTACAGACGTTCAGAACCCGCATCAGGTATTCAAAGGCCGCGTGTTCCGAGCCCATGCGCTTGCACGCCGAAATCGCATCCACGACCACGTGCTGGGGTTGGAACTCATCCAGGGCTTTCAGGGCATGAAACAAGTGCTCCTCCACTCCCATCGCTTCCGGCAGGTAGGACCGGGCTACCAACCTTCCGGTCTTGATCAGCGGCTGCAGGGCCAGGCCTGGGCTCAGCATGTTGCTGACCATCGATTCTGGCGACTCCTCGAAATTGAGATACAGCACTCGCTCGCCGCGCAGGCAGGCGGCCTGGGCAAACAGGCAGGCCAGTGTGGTCTTTCCCGCGCCGGCGGTCCCCACGATCAGGATGCTGGTCCCACGCTTGTAGCCGCCGGCGAGCACGTCATCCAGCCGAGCCTGGCCGCTGGACACTTTGGGACCGGGGGGGCGGTGCTGCAACACGTTGCTGGTGATCGGAATGACGTTAATGCCGTTCTCACCGATGAGGAAGGGATATTCATTGCGGCCATATCCCGAACCACGATACTTGACCACTCTCAACCGGCGCGTTGTGACCTGAGCCGTGACGCGCTGATCGACGTGAATCACACAATCCGCCATGAAGTCCAGAAACGCATACCGGGAAGGAACCTCTCCCTGCGGGAGAGTTTTGACCGTCATGATCGCGGTCAATCCTCGGTCCAGCAGCCATTCGTGCAGCGCATATAATTCGTGGCGCTCGCGCATGGGGTTATCGTACAAATACAAGAGCGCGTCCACCGCATCGATCATAATGCGCCTGGCTCGCATGGCCTTGGCCTGCTGATCGAGGATAGCCAGCAGACCTTTGATGGAGAAGTCGCCGGAGATCACCGCTTCCGGATTCAAACGCGCATCCATCAGGTAGAGCATGTTTTTCCGCTCCAACGCAGCCAGGTCCCATCCCAGGCTCCGGGCGTTTTGACGCACGGCAGCGGCGCGTTCCTCGAACAGCACCAGAATGCCCGGCTCGCCGGCGCTGGCGCCGTGCAGCAGGGATTGCAAGCCCATCAGGCTTTTGCCGCTCCCGGCACCGCCGCTGAGAAGCGTCATGCGTCCGGCGGGCAGGCCGCCGCGTAACACTTCATCCAGCCCGGCAATGCCGGTCGGGACCTTCGGGATCTCTTTCCTTCTTTTTTGCAGTCCTGCTGCGTCTCTGTGTTGCGCTCTTCTGGTTGGTGTGGCCACTGCGGGCCCTCCTTTAATCTACGATTCATCCTCAGACTGCCACCGCACAGAACGTCACTTGCCTCTTTCCCACACTGATAATCAAGCGAAAAGTAACGGATACTTCGGATTAGCGCTTGGGCAGGGTCACCCGACAACCTCTGTGGCATCCGATGCGGTGACTAGGGCGCGCGTCTGACAACTTTCATCTTGCATACTCGCTGAGCCAAGACTACTGTTCGTATGAAGCGACTCCTTTTCTCGATGTGGCATAGTTGTCTCGGTAACGATCACTGCCCAGAGCCGCTTCGTCAATAGTCAACGAAGTAAGACAGAGACTCAGGAAGGGATTCGTCATGGTGACCGTCGTGCTAGCGGATGATCATGTTGTCGTGAGGCAAGGGCTGCGCGCTCTTCTGGAGTCTGATCCAAGCTTTGTCGTTGTAGGCGAAGCGGCTGACGGGCTCGAAGCTGTCGAGATTGGTCAAGCGCCTGAAGCCTATAGTCTTAATCTCCGACCTCATGATGCCAGGTCTGGATGGTCTCGCACTCACACGAAAGCTCTCGCGCCTCAAATCAGATACTCGCGTGATTGTCCTTTCGATGTACGGGGACCAGGCGTATGTATTGACAGCACTAAAGAGCGGTGCGGCGGGTTATGTTCTCAAAGAGTCCTGCGGAGCCGAGCTCTTCCAAGCCATGCGCGAAGTCGTTGCCGGTCGGCGCTACCTGAGTCCAGCGGTTTCCGAGGCTTCCAATGGCTCATTTACTGCTATGGGAACAATTCTGCAAAAGACACAGACTGATTCGCTGGATGCCTACAATAAACTGACCGTCCGCGAGCGAAAGGTGCTGCAGCTAGTCGTGGAGGGGGCGAGCAGTTCAGATATTGGTTCCCGACTCAAGATCAGTTCTCGCAGGGTCGAATCCGATCGAGCCAACTGTATGAGGAAGTTGGGACTGAGCCTCCCCGAAGACTTGATCACCTATGCACTGCAGCGCGGGAGCCTAGCGGGGGACGAGCCGAAATCTGTCAGGAAATCCAGATAACAAATCAGGAACATCGAGATGAAACGAAAGAGAGTTGAGTGCCGGCTGGCGTCAGTCGTGGAGAACGATACTGAGGAGGGAACTGTGCACGTGCAACCCGCCGTTGTAGTGAACGAAGCCCAGCTTGCGGAACCTATTCAGAAAGAAACTGACGCGGGAGCGCGTGGTGCCGATCATCTCGGCGAGCGTTTCCTGGCTGATCTTCGGAATGACCGTCTCCGGCTTGCCTTCCTTCCCGAAGTGGGCCATTAATATTAGGATCCGCGCCAGCCGCTTCTCGCTGGAATTGAACAGTTGATCCACCAAGTCCTCCTGGATGCGAATGTTGCGAGCCAAGAGATACGTGAGGAACAGTGCGGAGAAGGTGGGGTCGTCATGGAGTGTACGGATCATCGCCTGTTTATCAATGCGCACGAGAGTGGAGTCTTCCGCGGCGGTCGCCGTGGTCATGCACACCAGCTGCGCGGCGAGACACCCTTCCCCGAAAAAGCTGCCTGGCTCCAGCATCGCGACGACGGCTTCTTTGCCCTGTGACGAGACCACGGTCAGCTTGATTCTGCCCGCCTGGATATAGAACACGGCATCCGCCGCATCCCCTTGCGAAAAGACAATCTGCTTCTTGGTGGGCGCGAGACTCGTTTTACCGTCGCCGACTTGCCTGAGGAATTTCTGGGGATTAAATGTTGCCACTGGGGCTCCTATGGCCTGCCTCCCGCGAGAGCCCTGGGCCAAATTTTGTGCAGAGATGGGGATAGTTAGTGACAGAATTGCTCAATCAACATTCTCCCACAAACTCGCCAACGAAAGCCAGTTGTGCGGACGATATGGCGGCGAGCGAACGTGAAGCCGATGTTGGCAGGGAAGGAAACGCAGCTGCCGGAGCTAATTCATAAAGAAACTGAGCCATGGCGGGGCAGTTTCCTAGACGCCGACAACATGGTTTTTTATTGAGATGCCGAGCCGTGGCTGTCCCCTTAAGGCTCGTTGACCTTTCCTTGACACCATACAGAAGGAGTTGGTAGAAGGACTCGGCCCAAGGCTGGAGCGGGCTGGTCCGAACGGGAGAAATCGATCTGTGTCTGATGCATCACCTCTGGAAGCGGAAGTGGCAAAACTCATTGTTCAGACGCTCACTCTCAAGGTTGACCCTTCACAAATTCAACCTGAGGAACCTCTCTTTGGCAAAGGCCTGGGCCTTGATTCGATTGATGCGCTCGAACTGTCTCTCGCGATTTCTCAATCCTATGGGTATCAGATACGCTCAGATGATCCTGAAACTGTCGCCACCTTCGCCTCGCTCCGTTCACTCTGTCAGTCGATCGAGAAACATCGCACGAAATAGCAGCATGTGGCTCTATGAATACCGCCGCGTTGCTCGGCCCCTACCACGCTGACAGAGTGTTGGCATGGGAGAACGGCCATCCGATTACCTATGGCCGTTTTCTTTCGGATGTGGGCGCCCTCGCTGACCTGCTTCCTGACAAACCCACTGTCATTAACCTGGCTGATGACCGTTATCGGTTTCTCGTCGGGTTCGCTGCCGCATTGGTCCGAAGGCAGACCACGCTGCTTCCTCCCAGTCGCGCGCCGGGCGCCTTGGCTCAGATATCTCGAAATATGGCGCCAGTTATTGTCTTGTAGATGGTGCAGAAGAAGTCGAACAACTTCCCTCCTATCGGATCCCAACGGGCATGGGGAGTTCGACCGACAACGCGAAGGTTCCCCAGATCCCTCTCGATCACCCGGCACTGATAGCTTTTACGTCAGGCAGCACGGGAAGCCCTCATCCACATTCCAAGACCTGGGGTTGCTTAGTCGCGGTCGCACGAAGTACGGGAACCCGGCTGGGTCTCAAGACTTCCGATCGTACGACCGTGGTTGCAACTGTTCCTCACCAGCACATGTATGGGATCGAAGCCTCTATCATGCTCCCCATTCAACATGGAATGGCGCTTCATGCGGGACGGCCGCTGTTCCCTGAAGATGTGCGGTTGGCCCTGGCGGAAGTGCCATCGCCACGTGTGCTGGTCACCACGCCGCTACATATCCGGGCTTGTGTCCTCGCTCGTTTGCGGTTTCCTCAGGTGGAGTGCATTCTTTCCGCGACCGCGCCCCTTCCCACCTCGCTGGCCCAACAAGCCGAGACCTTGTTCCACACCAGTATCCATGAGGTGTACGGATTCACGGAAGCGGGGAGTGTCGCGACAAGGCGGACTGTCGCCGAGAAGGCCTGGCACGTGTTGGACGGGATCACGCTGCATCAGGAATCAGCAGGATGTTCCCTACAAGCGCCGTACTTGCACGGGTCGATCTCCTTTCCAGATCTGGTGTCGCTTCAAGAGCCGCATCGGTTCCTGTTGCATGGACGTGGCACGGATCTGGTGAACATCGGTGGCCACCGGGGCTCGTTAAGCGACCTGAACCAGAAACTGAACGAGATTGAAGGTGTGCAGGACGGGGTGTTTTTCCTTCCCGATGACACGGGAACCTCAGTCACACGTTTGATTGCCTTCGTTGTTGCGCCTGGAAAATCTGCCGAGCACATCCTCTCGGTCCTTCGAACAGTCATCGATCCGATATTTCTCCCCAGGCCGCTTCATCTGGTTCCCAGCCTTCCCCGCAATGAGACGGGCAAGCTCACGAGAGAGGCCTTGCTCGGACTGTTGCAAGAACGTCACAATGAGGAGCGGCATGGGAACTGAGCGGACGATCACTATCGATAAGAATCATCCATCAATAGCCGGGCATTTTCCTGGCCATCCTGTCGTCCCTGGCGTCGTGATGTTGGGAGAAGTCATGAACGCCATCCGCGAGATGATCAAAGAGAACATCGAGTTTGTGGGTATGCCGTCGGCGAAGTTCATGTCGCCTCTGAATCCTGGCGAGCCTTTCATGGTCAAGTTGGACCAGGAGAGCGACGGCGCCGTTGCGTTTACCTGTACAGTCGGATCTCGACTCATTGCGAGTGGTTGCTTGCGTTATCGCGTCATCGAGGATGATCCTCCAGGTGATTCGTGACTACAGGATGGTTGGGACAACGCGAACGTGGCAGTCGAATCGCGACTCGATTCATCATCTGGCTGGCGTTGTCTGTCGGACGTCCAGCCGCGCGCGGCTTGCTCTATCCGATCTGTGGTTACTACCTGATATTTTCGCGGCAAGCACGTCGCGCCATCCGACCTTATTTGATTCGAGCGCTCGGACGTCCAATTGGCTGGCGCGACGTATATCGGCAATATCATGGTTTCGCATCGACGCTCCTGGATCGTGTCTATCTCTTGGCCGGACAAGGCAGCCGCTTCGATATCGATATACAGGGAGACGACTTGCTCAAGGACTGCTTAGCTCGAGGACAAGGATGTATCCTGCTCGGTTCGCATCTGGGGAGCTTCGAGATCGTGCGTGCCATCGGGCTGACCCAGCGAGATCTCGAAATCAAGGTCCTGATGTATGAGCAGAATACACCGATGACCCGTGACCTCTTTCGTGACTTGAATCCTGGGGTCGCCGATGCCGTGATACAGACCGGCTCGCCGAACACGATGTTGCAAGTCAAGGAATGTCTGGATCGCGCAGGGGTGGTGGGCATTCTCGCGGATCGTCTCATGAGGCAGGATCAGACCACGCCCTGCATGTTCTTCGGCAAGCTCGCACGATTCCCTGCCGGCACCATGTGGCTCGCGAACATTTTAAAGGTGCCGGTCATTCTCTTCTTCGGACTCTACCGCGGTGGCAATCGCTACGAAGTCCATTTCGAGCTGTTCGCCGAAAGGGTGACGATCGACCGACGGCATCGAGACGAGGAGGTCCAGCAATGGACCCAGCGCTATGCGGACCGCCTGGAACACCACTGCCGCCTGGCAGCCGACAATTGGTTCAACTTTTATGACTTTTGGGAAGAACAGCAGTAACGGCTCGTTGGGACTGTCGGTCCTGTTCCTCATCTGGATGTTGTTGCCGATTCTTACGCCGATGTCCGTGGCGCAGACGCCGCCACAGTCTGAGCGCGAGGAGGGATCAACTGGCTGGAGTGTGGACCTGCTCATCGAGAGCCTTGCCAAGAGCCGGCAAGCGGAAGTACGGTTTGAAGAGACCGCATTTTCGAAACTGCTCACCCAACCGTTGAAGACCCAAGGCATCTTGCGTTTCACTCCTCCGACGGGACTCGAGAAACATATCACTTCTCCGTATGACGAACGATACCTCGTGGAAGGCGAGTCGGTCCTCTTCGAGAGCAAGACGAAGGGTACGACCAGGACCCTTTCATTGCACGACTACCCTGCCCTGCGAGCATTTATAGAGGCCTTTCGGTCGACGCTCGCCAATGATGTCATCACCCTGAGGCGCTTCTATAGCGTGACGCTGCAGGGTGAGCCAGGACGATGGATCTTGGTTCTGCGTCCACGGGACGAAGCCGTGCAGGAACTGGTGGAGTCCATTCGGTTCTCCGGAGAAAGAGCGCAGGTCAGAAGCATTGAGATCCGCGCGCCGGATGGAGATCGGTCTGTCATGGTCATCACAACGGGCGCACCGTGACCAGAAGATCCTGGATCACACTTCTGATCTGGTGCATGGTGCTGGGGTTGGGAGCATGGTTCGTGGTTACGCGTACGCACGTGGAGACCGAACTCTCCCGCTTGTTGCCGGAAGGTGCCACACCGACAGAACGCCTGCTCCTCGCTGAACTGCGAACTGGCGCGACCGGGCGACTCCTCCTTCTGGCCCTGGAGGGAGAGAATGCCGATCTGTTGGCAGGGGCCAGCAAACAGCTGGCGGCTTGGATGCGCGAAAGTGGTGCGTTCCACTATGTCGGCAACGGGGAGCAAGCCTGGACAAAGGAGGAACGGGATCGTCTCTTTCAACATCGGTACCTTCTCAGTCCAAGCGTGCAGGAATCAACGTTCAGCCGGGATCATCTCCGCGACTCCCTTGAGCAGCGGCTGAGCGACCTCGCGTCTCCATTGTCGCCTATGGTCAAGGAATTGATCCCGGCCGATCCCACCGGCGAGTTCATGAAGATCCTCCAAGTCTGGATGACCTGGACGGCTCCGACGAGACACCAAGGCGTGTGGTTCTCGTCGGACCTGCGCCGCGCGTTGCTCTTGGCGGAGACGCAAGCGGCCGGCTTTGATATGGAGTCCCAAGAACAACTGCAAGGGCGAATCAGAGAGGTCTTCGGACGGGTCGCCGGAGTTCCCCCCGGTGCCGCTCCCGTTCATTTGGTGATGTCGGGACCCAGTGCCATTGCCGTTGAGATGCAACAGACCATCCAACAGGATGTGTGGCGCTTGTCTTTGTGCGCGACGTTGCTGGTCACAACATTTCTCCTCCTCAGCTATGGATCGGTCTCTATTCTTGTTCTCAGCCTCCTTCCCTTGGCCAGCGCGATCGTGGTTGGGATTGTGCTGGTGGACCTTGTGTTCGGATTCATCCACGGCCTGACCTTGGCGTTTGGGATTACGTTGCTGGGCGTCGTGGACGATTACCCCATCCATCTGTTCAGCCATCTCACCAGGGAGAGCAAGGCGCCGGCCGTGATGAAAGAAATCTGGCCGACGATGCGCCTCGGAGTCGTGGCGACGGCTCTTGGGTTCTCTGCATTACTCCTGAGCGGCTTCCCTGGCCTGTCGCAATTGGGACTGTTTGCGATGGTGGGGTTATTTACGGCCGCATGCGTGACCCGTTGGGTCCTTCCCCACATCGTTCCTATAGGATTTCACGCCAAACGAGAAGGATTGCGTCTCGCTCGCTGGGTCGATGCGCTGACAAGGGCACGACTCATAGTCCCGGTGGCAGTGGTCCTGGCCATCGGCTCCTTCATCTGGTCAGATAGGCCGCTGTGGGAGCAGGACATTGCCAATTTGAGCCCGATCTCGGCTGAGAAGAAAGAACGAGATCAAACCCTTCGCAACGAACTCGGAGTGCCGGATGTCCGGGACCTCATTGTAGTAGAGGGCTCGAGCGAAGAAGTGGTCCTTCAACGGAGCGAGGCGTTGGCGCTGTTGTTGGACCCCCTCGTGGGAAAGAGGGAATTGGCAGGATATGACCTCGCTGCTCGCTATCTTCCCAGTCGTAAGACGCAGCAGGCACGTCAAGCATCATTGCCCGATCGCGAGACCTTGGAGCGGACTCTCACGTCAGCCATGAAGGGCTTGCCATTCAAGCCCAGCCTGTTCCAGCCATTCCTGGACGCAACAGAAAAGGCCAAGAAACAGGAACCGGTCGACATCCAGACGTTCAACGGGACGGCGTTGGGGCTCAAACTGAATTCGCTGCTGTTTATGCATGAGAACCGCTGGGTTGCGGTTGTGCCCCTGCGTGGCGTCACTGACAGAGAGAAGTTCCTGGGACTTCTGACGCCCTGGCATGATCAGGAGGTGAGCTATTTGGATCTGAAGGAAGAGTCGAACCGAATAGTCAGCTCGTACCGCAATGAGACGCTTCGGCTCTTGGGATGGGGGATCCTGGCGATCGGTCTCGTGCTGCTTGTCGGACTCCGCGCTCCCGTCACCGTCCTGCGCGTGATGCTTCCAATCGGGAGCGCCATTGTGGTGGTGGCTGCCTTGCTGCATGCGTTAGGTGAACGGTTTTCGCTGTTCCACTTGGCGTCATTTCTGCTGGTCATCGGCCTCGGGTTGGACTATGCCTTATTTTTCAATCGGAGACACGGGACCCCGGCAGAGCGAGGCCGTACCGTCTATGGCCTGGTCGTATGCAGCATGACGACGATCTTGGTATTCGGAGTGTTGGCCCTCTCGCAGATTCCCGTACTCCGAGCCATCGGAATGACTACGGCGTTGGGATCGTTGGCTTGTCTCGCCTTTGCCGCGCTCCTAGCGGAATCGCCAGGCAAACCACCTCTTATCGTTGCGACTTCCCGCGAATGAGCTATTTTGCACAGATGGTCTCGCGGCGACCTGTTAATGCTCTTACGGGCGGGCTTGATCGACAGCGTGAAGAGGAGTCCGCAATGGTTCAGGATCTGGTTGATGACCAAATAGAGGAAGTGGGATCCCAGCTCGATGAGGATCGTCGCCAGTATCAGGCCGTCGATGATGTCCCTGGGAACCCTCAGGGCCGCTGGCACGCAGTCCCACAAGATCGACATGATGGGGCAGCGTGATGGCCCCGCTCATTCTCACCCACTATACCGTCGTCTCAGCGCTGGGGAGAGGTCTCGATGAAACCTATCAGGCATTGCGGAATCGACGTTCCGGTTTGCGGCCCTGCGACTTTGAAGATGCAGCGATCGCCACCTACATCGGCCGCGTCGAAAAGGTGGACGACGTGTTCGTCGGCGGCGGTTCAGCATCAATGGAATTGGAGCGGTTCGACTGCCGGAATAATCGGCTTGCGCTCCTCGGGCTCCAGCAGGATGGGTTCATCCAAGCCGCAATAGAGGCCCGGGAACGCTATGGCGCCCATCGGGTGGCAGTGATTCTCGGTTCGAGCACATCGGGCATCCTGGAGACGGAACATGCGTATTGTCACCGTGACCCGACAACCGGGGCCTTGCCGTCGTCGTATTTAACTTCTCAGCGATATACCCATAATATGTTTTCGTCCGCGCATTTCGTGCGCACCTACCTGGGACTGCGGGGACCGGCGATGGTCATCTCCACGGCCTGTTCGTCCAGCGCGAAGGCGTTTGCCTCGGCGGCACGATTCCTCGAGGCCGGATTCTGCGATGCGGTGGTGGTCGGCGGCGTGGATAGCCTCTGTCTGACGATTCTCTATGGATTCGCGTCGTTGGGACTGACATCGAGCGGTCCCTGCCGCCCCTGCGACGAGGATCGCGACGGACTGACGTTGGGCGAATCGGCCGGCTTTGCGTTACTGGAAAAGTCTGAGCATGTGGGTCAGTCTGGGGCGGTAGCGCTATTGGGCTACGGGGAGAGTTGCGACGGGTATCATATGTCGCATCCCCATCCGGAAGGGACCGGGGCTATCAGGGCGATGCAAGCGGCCTTGCTGCGGAGTGGGCTCACGTCCGGGGACATCGACTACATTCATCTGCATGGCACTGCGACCAAGGCGAACGACAGCATTGAAGATACAGCGGTCCATTCGGTATTTGGTCCCTCGACCCCCTGCAGCTCGACCAAAGGGTGGACGGGCCATACATTGGGGGCAGCGGGAGTCATGGGATCGGTGATGGCCGCGCTGTCCCTCACGCGCAGTTTTGTTCCCGGGACAGTGAATACGACTCGACTCGATCCGAGCTTGAGCAGTCACGTGCTGCTGGAGAATCGTGACCAGCCTGTCCGTCGGGTGTTGAGCAACAGCTTCGGGTTTGGCGGCAATAATTGCAGCCTGATTTTCGGGACCGTCTGATGACAATGTATGTAAACGGGATCGGCATGTTGGGACCGGGGCTCGCAGGTTGGGCGGGGAGCCGGGCGGTGCTGGCAGGCGAGAGCCCTTCTTCTGAAGCAGCCCCGCCGGAGCCGAGCGCAAACCTGCTGCCGCCGAATGAGCGGAGACGCAGCAGCGGAAGTGTGCGCTGGGCTCTTCATGTGGCTCAAGAGGCTATGCAGCAGGCCGAGGCCGATGCATGCGAGGTGGCGTCCATCTTCGCTGCCTCCGACGGCGAAACCGAAGTCCTGGATCGTCTCTGCACGGCGCTCGCCACACCGCAACGGACGATTTCGCCCACGCTATTCCACCACTCCGTCCATAATGCCGCGTCCGGCTACTGGGGCATCGCCACTGGGTCACAGCAATCATCAACCGTGCTCTCATCTTATGATTCTTCCTTCTGTGCCGCCTTGTTGGAGGCGGCCGCCTATGCGAACATTGAGGAGAGGCCTGTACTGCTGGTGGCCTATGATCTTCCGCCTCCCCCACCTCTCTATGCTGCGCGACCATTGCAAGGAGGATTCGCAACCGCGCTGCTGTTGACGCGAACTCCCGCGCCGCGCAACCTCGTGCAGCTCGATCTCGCTCTTTCCAATGACTTCTCTGATAGAGCGACGACCATGGACGATGCAGGACTGGAAGCTCTTCGGAGCGGGAATCACGCCGCGCGGTCATTGCCGCTTCTGGCCGCCATCGCAAAACAGTGTCATACACCGGTCTGTCTTGAATATTTGGAAGATCAACACCTCCTAATCCGGGTCATGCCATGCAGATGATCAGCAAAGCCGCTCTCTGCCGATTGATTCCGCATCACGGCACCATGTGTCTATTGGATGCAGTCGAGCGGTGGGATGCCACCAGCATTCTGTGCATGACTGCATCCCATCGCGACGCGACGAATCCTCTCAGGCGAGACAACCAATTGGAGGCGATCTGCGGACTGGAATATGCCGCACAAGCGATGGCGGTGCACGTCGGGCTTCTGCAACAGGAGGAGGAGCGTCGACTCGCCGTGGGATACCTGGGAGCCATAAAGAATCTGACGCTTCGAGCCACTCGTCTGGACGACCTGAAGGGAGACTTGACGGTTCAGGCGACCCGTTTAGTCGGCGAGGGGGGCAGCTTCATCTATGCCTTTCGAATATTGCTTGAGCGGCAAGAGTTGCTGGATGGCCGTGCATCCATATTTCTCAAGTACCTGGACCACCAATCATGAAGCGAGCCTTGGTCACAGGCGGTAGCGGTCAAATCGGCGCTGCGATCAGCCGACAACTGGCGCAGGAGCACCTGCACGTCATTGTCCATGCGCATCGCAATCGCGCTGCGGCTGAAAAGGTAACTGATGAGATCATCGGAGCAGGCGGATCGGCCAGTGTGGCCTGCTTCGACGTCAGCGATACCCTGGCAACCCAAGGTGCGCTGGCACAGATTCTGGAAGCCGGTCCGATCCAGGTGCTCGTGAACAATGCAGGCATCTACGACGATGCTCCGATGGCGGGAATGCGGGCAGATCAATGGAGCCAGGTGATCGCCGTCTCGCTGGGCGGGTTTTTCAACGTGACTCAGCCGTTGCTCCTTCCGATGATCGGCACGCGGTGGGGACGGATCATCACGATTTCGTCGGTCTCGGCCCAGCTCGGCAATCGGGGCCAGACGAATTACGCTGCAGCCAAAGCGGGGCTCCACGGCGCTTCCAAATCGCTTGCTCTGGAGGTCGCCTCCCGTGGCGTGACCGTCAATGTGGTCGCATTGGGTTTTATCGAATCGCGGATGGTCGAGGAGGGGTGCAAACCAGGAAAGATCGAATCCCTTGTACCGATGAAGCGCGCCGGCACGCCTCAAGAGGTGGCATATCTGGTCGGATTTCTGGCTTCCGAGAAGGCCGACTATATCTCCGGCCAAGTGATCGGTCTCAATGGGGGGATGGCGTGAGCGCCCATTCACATTCGGGGGTCAATGCCCTGGCCGGGTACTGGGTAGTGATCCCTGCCTATAACGAAGCGGCAACGATTAAGGATGTAGCATCGCGGGCGATTCGACAGATCACGAACGTGATCGTCGTGGACGATGGCTCCACTGACGGCACGGCAGAAGCCCTGGTCGGGTTGCCCGTCGCCCTGTTGCGAAATCCCACAAACTGCGGGAAGGCCGCCAGCCTGTGGCGGGGCTTTCAGCAGGCATTGGCTGCAGGAGCCTCCGGTGTTGTGACTCTAGATGGCGATGGCCAGCATGCACCGGAAGACATTCCGAGATTACTTGCTGAAGCGGCCTTCTATCCTGATCATGTCATCATCGGTGCCCGCCGTCGGGATCAGCGCCGCGCGTCCTTCCGGCGCTATATCGCGAACTGTGTGGCTGATTTCTGGATATCCTGGGCCGCCGGCTATTCATTTGCGGATAGTCAGTCAGGCTTTCGTGTTTATCCAGCATCACTGTTGAATCGTGTGAAGATCAAACACGGAAAAAGCAGGAGCTTCGTCTTCGAGAGTGAAATTCTGATCGAGGCCACGTACTCAGGACATCGAACCCTGGCGGTTCCCATTGAAGCCCTGCGCCGTCCTGGAGCGCGGCCGAGCTATTTTCGTCCGGTGCTTGATATCGCCCGCATCACTTGCATGGTGGGGTGGAAACTTATCTCCAGGGGTATGTACCCGATCGGACTTTACCGCTCACTGTTTGGACAGACCTCATGCCGGTTGAGCGGGTATCACGAGATTGAGGAGGTAGGGCCGGCTCGATGCGCACAACCAATGCCTCTTGGTTGCGTGACCTCCAGCCAGGTTGAGGAGAACGAAAAGGCTCTCCGGCAGAGAATCAAATGCGGTTGAGGTTCCGCTTCGAGACAGTCAGCACCCATTTCAGCCCGGTACTCTCCCAGCGTTACACGCCTTGATGACCCCGTCTTACGTCGGAGTTTTTTGCTAAAGCCGGTCTGAGAAATCCCCGTACTGAGGATCTTCCGCTCGGGCGGATCAATAATACAGGTGGATGCCGATTCCAAACCATTCGGTGTGTTGGGTATAGAATTGTCCATTAGGGGAGGGGCCGTTGAAATACTCCCCCAATACTTGCAGTTTGCGATCTCCGATTCGAGCATTCTCGAATTGAATTCCCGCCATGACTGAGCTAGCGACATCCCAGTTACTTCTCTGGTTGGCCTGGAAATCTGCATAGGCAACCGGACGGACCTTCCCGCCAAAAAATGTCCGGGGGCTCGTAAGCTCAGTTCCCATTTGGCTCGTGCCGCGTCCAAGGCTGCTCGGATCTCGATCCACCAGCATGCCCCCGCCACCATAGATCCGGAGCCAGGAGGTCAGCTCGTAGGACAATTTCAGATCGAACTCCTCAAAGCTCAAATTGACTCTGTTGACCGGAGTCGGACTATCGAGAATGAATTCGTCCCCCAGGTGTGAACTTTGATGATGCAGGCGCAGGAAGCCTGAGAAGGGACCGGTCCGGTAGCTAGCGAGCAACCCGGCGGTATAGTCGGCGTTGACGAGGTCCTTCGATGAGGTGCTCATATTGAATATACTGAACACTCCTGCCTGGATGGCGATTTCCCATTGGCCATTCAAAGGAGCCGCGTCACGATAAAGTGCGAACGTTTCACCGAAATTGGCCGAACCGGTATTTCTCGGCCCCACGCCTGATGAAACTTGACGGGACGCTATGGAGAAATGCGGCCACCGTGGATCGGCATGGAAAGGGGCCACGAGAAGACCATGAGGAAGGAATTTTGACTCGGACTTGGGAAGCTCTTGCTGGATGACCCTTCTGCGCAGGACTAACTGGAACAGCGAGAGGCGCCGCCCCCTCTTGGACTTCCACACGCACGACTCCGGGGATCTGTTCCAGTGCCGTGAGAATTTTCTGCCGGTCTGCCGTGCCGAGTGACTCGGCGGTCACAATCACCACGCCATCCTTCACTTGTAATTGGGCTCCGGGTAGATTGAATTCGTGTTGGAGAATGGCGGCGGCATAGCCAGCGATGTACGAATCGTCAGCCGCGATCGTTGCCGATACGGTCCCAAGGATGAGACAGAGCACGAAGATCATGCCCCCCATCGCGATCCTCACGGCACGAAAAACAGAGAACTGTCGGGCGGGCACGGAGTCCTTTGCACCAAGAGTTTTAGCCAATACACAGTCTCCTTCAAGCAACAAATCCAGTGATCCCACAACGGGATTAAGAGCAGGCTGGAGAGAGCGATACGTGTCCTACCGGGCAGGCTGTAATATCTCGCGAAGATAGAATGCGATCTGGTCAAAACTGCTCAGTAGGAAGAGGGGATGAAGCAGTCGTTTGACTCCTTCGCTGTGTGAGGATCGGCGGAAACAATGGAATAGAGGGACGAGGTCGAGTCTGCATTGATGTCATCGATCGCATCGGGTGGAGGTTGCATTTCCACGCGCACTTCATCCTAGGAAGCAAGCGCCTCGCAAAACGAGTCCGCAAACAGAGTAGCAGAAAATCCTTGCTGCATCATATGTTCGACAAATTCGTCAAGGAGGGAGAAGTTCTCCGGGGTCATGCCCTGCATATTCCATTTTGACATATTATGCGGGAAGGATTGCCGATGCGCCTGCACGAATTCATAGGGGTGGCAATAGAACACCAGCCGCGAAGCTCGTCGGGAGATCCGGCGGACCATCCACTTCATCACCGGCAATCCGAGCACCCGGAGCGTGGCCATGTTGGTTGGGAGCAAGAATGCTGAAGGGGCCATTTCGATGATTGAGCTGTATCCAGGCCGGCTCAGGTGGTGTGACGAGAGGCGGTAGGGTTCACTGGGAGCACGAAAGTATTTTAGGTAGTGGACCCGGCCAAAGCCGCAATCAAATCGCCTTGCAGGAACAGATGAATCGTAGCGGTATCCCTCCTCTTCGAGCGCGCGCAAGGTCGTTTCGCCGATCCACAAGCTTGGCGCACGGAAGAGGACGGGGCGAACCCCTGAGGCTTTTTCCACGGCGTCCGTAGCCAACCGGATCCATTGTCGCTGCTGCTCATAACCGGCTGACCTGAAGTCCTCGTCCTTCTCGAGGCTACCGTGTTCCCACCCATGCGTGCCGAGTTCGTGCCCTCGCCGCCGACAATCTCTGATCAGATCCGGATAGGTTTCGGCAAACCGTCCGGCAACAAAAATCGTGGCCTTGAGCTTTCGTCGATCACAGAAATCCAGCAAGCCCTCCAGCCCGACATTGGACCCGGGAACCCAGTCAACATCAATGGTGAAGTGCCAAGGCATGTGAATAGGTGGACGCATGTGATGGCGATGTTGAGATCAATCCAGAGGTTGAGCAGGAATTTCTACGGATTTCGGTGACTACACGTTGAAGCTATCAGCCTGCGCATGCTGGGATGACGCAGGCTGTTGGAGACGAACACGGGCCGACGACATTGCGTGGCTTGCATTAGTCATAATCTTTTCGTGACCGAGGATGCCCTCGACCTCTAGCAATAATTCGCTTCGGCACATTTCCCCTTGGAGATATAGAACCTGAATATGGGAAGGCAGCTGGTCCTTGAGGATGTCGCGAACCGTCGCGAAGTGTTGTGGATGTCGAATATAAATCTTTAAGAGGGCCTGCCCATACCATTGTCCGCGAGGGACTCCATGGAGCAGCTCAGTATGCGCGATCAGTGCATTCAGGTTGCGGACTATTTCCATAGTCTGTTTATGAGGCGCGCCAGTATGCTCACTCACATGACCGACCACGCTTGCTGTGCCGGAGATCAGTAGGTGGGACCCTGAGACGGATGTCCGTAAGGTGGCTCTCGCGAACGATGGGCTGCGCGGACCATACACACGCGGATAATCGTACGCACTCACTTGTCGTGGATTCTCGACGTGCGTGCCTGATTGCCGGGCCGCCAGGAAATGAATTTTCAGCGGGCCGGACATCGTCCCGACGGCAGTTGCAGCAGGCAGCGTTCGAGGGAAGTCCCAAAGACCCTCCGCCAGGGCCTGGTGTCGGCCGGCGCAAAAACGCTTGTACCGTTCCAGTCCGTGAGATTCACGATTGATGTGAGGGAAGTAATTCCACACCCGCAACAGATGAGGGTAGCCCAGGGCACGAACTTGGACGAGCAGGCGCCGATAGGCATTGTAGGTCACGGTATCCAGCAGCATGGCCGGGCTCTCTTCCAATTGCAATGCACCAAAGAGCACCTCGTCATTCATTGCGCATTGGAATCCTTTTGCCTGGTGATAGGTGACCGGCAGGCTGCTCGTCCACACCTCGGCCACCGGAGGCCCATTGAGTTGCGGCATATCAAGGCAGACAACCGGACAGGCACCTAAGCCACTAAGCTCCTTGGTATTCCGATCATGACACACGATGCCCAGGAAATTGGATGGCGTGGCCTTCAGAAGTGCTTCGAGCCTTGCAGTCTCCACGTAGTCCGTGCGGAGAGCAAAGGTATTGGACGCTGGAATACGTTGAGCAGATGTGATCCCTGGCGACTCAACATCCCGCGCCACTACGCATTGGTTTGATTTGGTTTGGCTCACACCTCTGGTCTCCAGTTGTAGTCGATGCTGCAACGAAGTCACCCGGCTTACGGCGTCATTCTTGACCGGTTCCCAGAATGGATTCCTCCGCGTCCCTCTCTGCATCGATTAGGGCAAGTTGCACCCCTTGGCGATGAGACACCCAACCCAAGGTATCCGTGAAACAGGCCGCTCACTGATCCCTGTGTTAGGGAAGCAGCGCATCTCCCGCGACGCTCGAGTACACCGGGGTGAAAATAAACCCCAAGAGCGGGGGGAAATACCACATGACCGACTCGTCTGACTGCACGATTCTGATCTTCGTCGCACCGGCTTTCTTGGCCTCGTCCGCGAAACTCTGGACTGTAGTCTGAAACGTCGCGTCTCCCCAAAGCGGTTTGGTCATGAACAGATGGATCGCATAGTTCCTCGTGTTGATGTGCGTCAGCGTATCCCCGTCCACGCCTTTGACTCCTCGCGGATTGGTAGCTACGCTGGATATTGAGCAGCCAGCGCGCAGCTCCCATGATTAACACAAGCATCGCCATAGCGGAATATCTCATGGTTTTCTCCTTTGGATGGACACACGGTCATTCGTGTGCAAATTCAGTTCAATCTATCCAACTGGACAGACTGCTATCTGTTCACAATTGCTCACATTTGAAGAATGCATGCTTCGGACTGTGTGATATAGCGATCGTCCGGCTCGGATTCAACTCTGTGTCATTAATGCCAAACATAGTCGTCGGCCCTTCCGGTCGTCTTGTCTGGCTTCTACAGACTTGGAATATTCGACACGAGAAGTGCTTGTTGTAGGCATCAGTTTATTTTGTTCCGGCCGGCATAAAGGCGACGTCCGCCACTTTGTTTTCTTCGTCCACCAAGAGCACGGCTGCATCACCTTTGGATAACTTCGCCAGCCTCGGCTGAATGAGCAGACGCACCTCGTAGGAGTGCTCTTTGCCGTCTTCGGTGCGAATGATAATGGTATTGTCCTTCAAGGGCTTCAGGATCACTCCCGAGACCTGACCGAGGTTGCCCTTGAGAGGAGATTTCTGTTGCCCGAGTTCGGCCGCCCGATGAACTGATTCCACGCTTCCCATCGTCACGTCTACGATCTTATCCAACTCGTCGATGAGAAAAATGACATCGGCTCCGACGGGCATTGAGGCCACCTTGCTTTTCGCGACCGGTCGAATGAGGTGAGACTCTTCTTTCCCATCCGTCGTACGAATCACCGCCGTATCGGATCCGGTTGGCATCGGTTCGGCGAGTTGCCCTCGCACCACACGATGGTGGCTGGCTTCGCCGGCTTTATGCACATCGACCAGCAGATTTTGGTCATTGATAGTGATCTCAACGAGATCTCCCTTTTTGAGTTCCGGCAACCCCTTATCTTTTCGTACATTCATAGGGAGATACCGAGGCTCTACCTCACCGATATTGATTTTTGCCTGGTCGCTTCTGATTTCCTCTACAGTACCAAGCACGACCCGATCCCCTGGAAAAGACTGAGGATCAGTCCCCCCGACCTCAGAAACGGCATCAACAACGGGTACTGTTGCGATGAGCCACAGTGTGAGCATCGCAAGTCGCCATAGAGCATGTTGTGCCATAAACTCTCCTTTCGATTCCGCGATATCAGAGACTTGAGATATCGGCCTGATCACCCGATTAAACGGTGAGGACATGATGGCGCCATACGGGTAGAGGATATGCCTTCGGATAGATGGTAATCTGGTCAAAAGTGCTCAGATTGGGAGAATGGATGTGGCAGCAGGCTTGGACCTGACTCCCGTGAGTGATAGCGCAGTGGTACCGCGCATTTCCCAAATCTCTGACTCACAGTGTACCTACCAGCCCGATCGCCGTGAACAACAGGCCCAGCGCCACGAGCCACGCAACCCTCTCAATCGCCGCGTCATGTTTTAACAGGTGCGGCATCTGATAGTACTCGCGGATGCGCTCCTGCGAGCTCACTCCATCCACGAGATACAAGTGGGTTTCGTTTGTCTCCTTCGCGTCAACCACCTCACGCGCTGTCTGAGCCAACAGCGTTTCAACCGCCATATGCTACCTCTTTCTTTCCTTGTTCATTCACCAGGAACCAGCCCCGCGGCAATGGGCGTCACGTCGGAGAGATCCATGCGACTGGGCCGCCCTGCCAAGATGATCGACCAGAACAGCTTCGGATCCACGATCCGGCCTCCCTGCTTGTCACACTCAACCAGCTTCTTGAGGCAGGCCGATTGATCTCTCGCTAGCTACCGTCCCTGTCTCCATTACCTGGGCTGCCCTCATGGTCTTCATCACCTGCATGAAACACCCCGGACAGTAGGTGTGAGTGAGAGGGCAATCGGCCGGATTTACGCCATGGGTCTTTCGATACGTCCCCTCTGTGACCCAGTGCTCACGATGAGGGGAAGATCTGGTCTCGTCTCGAATGAGTCGGCAGACACAGCAGACGGGGAGCAGCACCCTCTCTCCCCTCGAAGCGGGCAGGGTTTCATGAGTTATCTGAGCAAACAGGGTTTCAACAGCCATACGCGACCTCCGTCTTTCATGATTTGCTCCGCAACTCCATGATGTTCGATATGGGCCTTCGTCGCGTCAGTCCCATGATGGATCGCCTGTTGGCTATGGCCATGCGCGAGGTGGGCATGGTGCGCTGCCTTTTCATGTTGGTTCGCCGCATAGCACTTCGAGGCTTCCCTATGATGGTGCGCCGCCTTTTCGTGATGCTCCGCGGCTTTCTTGTGATGGTCTGCGGCTTGTTGTGCCATGGTCTCCTTCTGTGAAATGTTCGGTGCAGTATGCCGAAAAGACGGAGGGCAGGCTGGTCACAATTGCTCACTTGGAAAATGAAAGAGGTTTGGATCAGGGACTACCAATTTTTCCAACCTGAGCAATTGTGACCAGTATGCCCTCTCTCTTGAGGGCATACTGCCGCTCGTTCTCGCTGTCCGTCTGATGAGAAAGAGAGGCGATTTCGTGGTCTGCCCAGTGGCTCGATGGTCCCAAGATCCCTTCGCATGGAGTTGGTCTTCTGCTGTGGATGCGGTTCAGCTGATCTGGAGGTGGGCTTCTCGACCGCTCGACATCAATTTGTGTTTCAGGCCGCACGGGAACGGGGCTCTCGTATACCGTCTCTCCCAAACGAATAACTTCTTGACGTCCTTCGCAGGCGCATTTGTGCCCCTCATTGCGCTGCACTCCGCATCATTTGCATTTATACGAGTGCCTGCTCAGACCGGAGGGCACACATGAGGGTACCCCTCGACGTGTCGGCGGAAGAGGCCGTTCTCGACAGGCTGCAGAGTTCTGGTCCGTGCTGCCTAGAGGACCTGGTCATGCAGCTTCCGAATTTTAGCTGGAGCCAGGTGTTCCTCGCCGTCGATCGAATGTCACGGGAGGGTCTCTTGTCGCTCCGGCGTCTCACGTGCTCGGCGTATTACGTCGCACCCTCGCGGCGTGCACTACACCATTCATCTCGCCACGAAAAGGTGCAACTATGACGCCCCTCACCGCACGAATTTGCATAGGATGTGGCCAGGTTCTCGTGCTAGTTGAGAGACATTTTTACTAGAAGATAAGGAGCAATCATGCAAAGCCGAACCGAAGACGGGGCGAATAATCTTCCTGGCACGCCGGCCGAGGGCTATCGCGTGGTCGCTGACATCGGGGCGACGAATATGCTTCAGTTCAATCCTGACGACAATGCGATGGACGTCGCGATTGACATTTTAGCCTCGCACGATGGTGGTGGCCCTGTCGTAGGGGCAGAAAACGAGTTTCTAGGGTTTATCAACGAGGGAGATCTCATTCGAGCCTTGGAGGGCGGAGTTGACTTACAGCGCTCAACCGCGCAAGACATCATGAATTCCGCCTTTGTTGCGGTGACGGACGACACGGAACTCACCTCTGTCGCAAGGATGTTTGAAATGGGTTTGAGGATCCTGCCTGTGGTGAAGGACGGAAAAGTGACGCGTTCAGTGACAAGGCATGACTACTTAAGAGCGCGTTTGGGGGTTGGACCAGGCATAGATGAATAAGCGTGTGGAAGAAGGGCTCAGAAGCAAGCTGTGCCGGAGTTGAACTATGATCGGAGCAGCACGAACCCCACGATGTCGCCTTGTTCGAAGTCGTCGACTCTGATTACCATTTCAAGATAGTTCGAGTAGAAGGTCTGCTTGATCGAAGGCAATCTCAAGTCCGGCCTTCATGCAAAAAGGCCGATCCTGGTCTGAAAGTCGTCCAGCTCGGATCCTGCGTTAGTCGTGCAGGACGATATTGAGGAGGGAGCTGTGCACGTGGACGCCACCGTTATACTCCAAGAAGCCGAGCTTTCTGAACTTATTCATGAAGAAACTCACCCGTGACCGCGTGGTGCCGATCATCTCGGCCAGCACTTCCTGACTGATCTTCGGAATGATCGCCTCCGACTTGGCTTCCTTCCCGAAATGGGCCATGAGCAGCAGCACCCGCGCCAGCCGTTTCTCGCTGGAATTGAAGAGTTGATCCACCAAGTCCTCTTGGATACGAATATTGCGAGACAGGAGATAGCCGAGGAATAGCTCGGAGAAGGCCGGTTCCTCGTGGAGCACACGAGTCATCGCCTGCCTGTCAATGCGAACAAGCGTAGAGCTTTCTACGGCGGTTGCCGTGGCCATGCACACCAGTTGCCCGGCGAGACACCCTTCCCCCAAAAAGCCGCCTGGCTCCAACATCGCGATCACGGCTTCTTTGCCTTGTTGGGACACGACCGAGAGCTTGACCCGGCCCTCCTGGAGATAGAAGACCGCATCAGCGGCATCGCCTTGCGAAAAGATCAGTTGACGCTTGCGGATCTGCAGCAGCGTTTTGCCCTGGCCAACTTTTGCGAGAAAGGTTTGGGGATTAAACGGTGTGGTTCGTTTGGGTACCATAGGTTTCCTCTACACTCCGCACACCGTAAGCATAGCACGCTTACACCAGCACCCGTGCAAATTCTTGTTTGATGAACCGATAGCAATCGCAGGAAGAGGTTTCAAGGCCCTTCCAGTCGAGTACGGTGACCTGGTTGCGACTGTGTTTGATCAGACCTGCTTTTCCCAGCGCTCTCGTGACAATGTTCACTCTGGCACGGCTCACGCCTAACATGCTCGATAGGAACTCCTGCGTGAAGGTAAACACATCCACATTCGTTCGGTCATGCATCATGAGCAGCCATCGGGTATATCGCTCTTCTACTGAATGTAAGCTATTGCACCCCCCTGAACGAGCGATTTGCATGAGAAGAGCGTGTGTGTAGCGACGCAGGATTCTGTCGAAGTGTTCGTCACTCTTCGGCGCCTGTTTAAAATCTTCAACGCTCATCCGCCGGGCTTCACCGGAGACCTGCGTAATCCCAAGGGATACCGCCTCATCTATTCCCAAATAGGGTGCGATCCCAAACAGACCTTCATTCCCCACGGTGGCAATTTCGATGGTCGCTCCATTCTTCATCTCCGTCATCAGGGAAATGACACAGGTCAGCGGGAAATACACCGAGGTAATGGGCTCCCCCGGGTGATAGAGAATGTCTTTCACGGAAAGCGAAACGAGTTGCGTTTTGGCGATGAGCCGTTCCCTGCTCGCCCCTGGTAAGGCGCCGAGCAGTCCATTTACGGATGCGTGGCCCACCACACCCTTACGCAAAACCACCTTCTTTGTGGAAGCGCTTATAAGGCATTCGCATCTATTAGGAATCAGATGCGCGGAACTATGAGGTACTCACTCTGCATGATGAGATGATCCCGCGCGCGCGGCGATCCTACAAGAATAGGCGGTCGTTTGTCTGTCATCAACATAACACTCGGGGAGACAGTAATGGTCATCCCTGAGAGTGCTGACCCCTGCGCGTACTAATGCCGCGGGCAGGAAACTGCATGTCGACCTACTGACTGGTAACAGGACGTCGTGTTATGAGCCTTCAATGCCAACAATGCTTATAATACACAGGTTTAAGATTGATATGGAACGCAAGGGGACTCGGCCTTCGCGCGAAGATCGTGAAAGTTACAAATGGAGAAAGAAGGGGTGACGCCGCCGCCGCTCAGTCGCGACCGACCGAATCGAGAGCAGCGAGAATCTCGGCGAGGACGTTCAATTTTTGTGTCATGTCTAGGCCCTGAGACTCCGCAAGATTCAGGGCACAGAACTGCAGAAGGGGAATCAGCATGCGGCACTCATCCCGCAGATGATGATCGAAGGCGAAGCGGCGCAGCGTGGGTTCGACCATCTTGCGGGCCTCGCTCTCATACGAGGCATCAGAGGGGTCGAGATGGCGCAGCGTCTCCACTTCCCGCTCCAACGAAGCCCCAAGTTGTTTGATCAGAGCCAGAACGGAGTCCAATCGTAGGCGGCCTTCGGTCCATTGGGTGGCGATATGCGCATCGAGAGAAGAATTGGGCACGACCGCCCTGCGGATCGTGCCTTTGGTGGTACGATTCCATTGTCCCACCCACTCACGAGCGATCCCGAATGAGTAATAGATCGCAGCGACGCCGGCAACAGCGCCCAGGAACAAGAGTAGAATGGAGGCAACGTCCAGGTTTTGCATATTCGCTTGCCGTGCCGCTACAGTTCACTCTTGAGATTGTACGGTCAAACTCCTGTGTATAGAACAATTTCGACGCGTCGATTCATTTGCCGCCCTTCTTGAGTCTCATTGCTCGCGATCGGCCGGATGTCCCCATACCATTCGATAACAAAGCTCGGCGAATCCACTCCATCCCCCTTCAGCACACGTACGGTTTGAATCGCACGTGCTTTGGATAAGTCCAACCTCTCGAAATACTGAGCGGAAAGATCGGAGGTCGAGGCCTTGTCAGCGTGCCCAACAACTCGGATTTCCTTGAAAGAAGCCGTTTTGAAGAGACCTCCTATCTGTTTCAGTACTTCGATACCATCAGACTTGATCTCATGACTCCCGGTATTGAAAAGCAGTCGTTCAGCAATGACGATGGTGAGACGATCGCTGGCCCGTTGCATGCTGATGTCACCGTTGAGTAACTCCGTCCGAAGCACCTGCTCCAAATCTTTCTGCACCTGCCTAAGCTGTTGTTCAGTTCTGTCTGCACATCCGATCAATAGAGCCAGGCTCATCAGAATACTCGCCAGAAACGTCACAGTCTTCACGATCTCTCTCCCACGTCTCACGCTTGTCACCGAACCGATGATGCCCCGACACCTGCATGATGCGAACCGGGCGCATCCCGCTACAACGCCATGTTCAGGAAGACTGATCCCATGATGTGAACCATGGCCGGCGGAAGATCGTCGTCTTGCTATGCTCTCCTGGCTCCCACGATCAGCAATACAACGCCACTGACCAGTGCCAATCCTCCGACAAGTGGCGGAAGCGGAAGGGTCTTCTTTGTGTCGACCGTGGCCTGGAGCGGACCGAGGTCGATCACCTTTTCGCGAGTCGTATAGGTAATGCCTTGGTAGGCGAACGCCACGAGGCCGAGCAAGATGAGCGCCATGCCGAGAATCGTTGCTGGTTTCATGGTCATCTCCTTTCACGTGAAGCCATAGAGCCTACTTCTTCCGCGTGATGCTCGTCCCTGTATGGCCGGACGGGCAGTGCGATGCGCAAAGGCTAGAACTATTGTCACCGGTCTCTCAATGCGCCGGCCGGCCGAGTCGACCGGTCAGGGCCAGGATGACCAGAACCAGGAGGATGATACCCAGTCCCCCGCTGGGGTAATATCCCCAGTTGGCGCTGTGCGGCCAGGTGGGCAGTACGCCCACGAGCAACAACACCAGCACGACGATCACAATGGTATTCATCGGATGTCTCCTTCTTTCGTGCGTTCAGTTCTGCTGACGCTCATCTGTCACTAGACACTCCGCCGTCACACCTTCTTCTCGCCGGACAGCCGCTCACGCTCCCACTGCATGGCGGATCGCCCGGCCGCGACTGCCTCGGTGAGAATCGACTTTTTCTCCTCGACGTACTCGCGTCCCTTGTCCACCGCCTGGTCCAAGGCCTGGGTGGCCTTATCGGCCAGTTCATGGACAGTGTCTTCCGCTCTCCGCGCATACCTTCGCAACTGCTCCTGTGACTCACGACCAGACTGTGGCGCCAGCAACAGCGCCACCCCGGCCCCCACCAACCCTCCGGCCAAAAAAGCCAATCCCACGGCTCCAAGTGAATTCCCTCTGTCATCTGCCATTGTACGTCCCTCCTTCTCGGTGAATGTGTTCCTTGACGACACCCGTCGTGGACTGATCATTGGCTGCCAGCTCGGTAGTCTTCCCTCTTGCTGGTCAGCATGACCAACAGACTTTCCGCCGTTCGCTGATCCGACGCGGTCAGGAGTGGATAGGTGCGCTGAGCGCGCGTCAGAAACTCGTGACGTTCCCCGGCGGGAATGTGCAACAAGACCGCTAAGGACGTGAGATATTCTCCCTGCCCGCGAGCGATGTCCTGTTCCAGATTCTCGAACGCCACCGCAGCAAACAGCCGGGCCTTATGGCGTTCTTCGATGACGCCGTCCCCGTTGATCCACTCCCCCGGACTCGTGCTCGAAGTGAATTTGGCGAACGTGTCGACCGTCGCTTTGGTCGTGTTACAGGCAGAAACAACGAGCCCCACACTTGCCAGCAGCAACGCCCCCACGAGGCCCTTGAACATCATGATACGCATGAAACAATCCCTCCTAGTGTGTGAATCGTCGGACTGATTCATTCCGTGATCTACCGAAGCCCCCCATGCCTACAAATGAATATGAGGGGAGCCTTGTTGTGCCGTTCATGCGGGTTTCGCAGGCGCGCGACCCGCATGAAAGCCGTTGGTCTTACAGGATGGCGACCGTCATGAGAAATGCGGTGAGTTCCAGTCCAAACCCAACGATGGAGAATATAAATGCGAGGCTCTGCATGGTGGCTCCTTCTCGGTTAATCTTTGGGGATCATAGCCCGAACCACAAAGATCTTGTAGGGACAGATTGGGCCAGCCATGAGGACTGGCCCAATCTCTGTGCCTGAACTTCTACTTTCGTGTTTCCGACCCTACATCTTGCATCTTGGGCTGTACGTGTTTAATGGACAGTGCGTGGTCCTTATCCGTGGCCTCGACCTCAACCTTGTCGCCGGTCTTGAAGGCATCACCTTCCCGATACGTTTCCCAAGGCCTTAGGCCTTCTCTTTTACCGTGAGATCGTTCTTCACGGACTTCACGCCCGATACGAACCAAGCGGTCCAGGACGCATGGGCACTGGTCGTGATGTCCTTGACCTCGCCGGTCAGCGAGACAACCCCTGCATTCGTCTGCACCGCAATATCGGCGTTCTTCAGATGTTCGTCCTTCGCGAAATGTTCCTTCACGCGTGCGGTGATGGCATCATCCTTCTCCTCCACCATTTCGCGTTTGGCCGGAGCGACCACCTGCAATTCATTCTTTACCGTCTTGACGCCGTCGAGCCCTTTGGCAATGTCGTGTGCCGCCTGTTTGGCCGCGTCGGAATCGACCTTACCGCGGAGCGTCACGACTCCCTGCATGGTTTCGACCTCGATCTGTCTCCCTTTGACCCGACCATCGGCAGCGAGGGCGATCTTGGTTTTTGCCGTGACCCACGTGTCGTTGATCGGCGTCTTTTCTGTAACCTTGTCCGCGGCGACCGCAGGTCCCATGATGAGTGTGGCTCCGACAACCAGAGCCGTGCAGAGTGTCAGTACGTAGCGTGAATTCATGATCGTCTCCTTAACTGAAATATGAAATGTCTCAGCTGCAGGTCAGCATCGGTAAACTTGCCTCACTTCTGTTTCAGTTCGCCTTTGAACTGCATCCATGTCTCTTTGGGTTGATCCCCGTATCACTCATATCTCCCTTCTGTAGTTGCCAGTATGGCTAGAATAGCGGCAGGGGTATGGTCAAAAGTGCTCAGAGTCTTCGAATTTACTGAGAGACCGAGGCAGGTGCGATCTCCCCGTAGTTCGCCGAAGGATATCAGTGGTATGTGACGATTGACCCGTCCTTCTTATTGAATTCTTTTGCGGGTCTACGACCGGTTTATCGAAGGCAGTTTCCGGGAAGGACGCCGATTGATTTGCCGCTCATATTCTTCGCGTCGTGGACTTTCGCGCTTTGCTGCTTCACTGTGGCACTCCAAGCGAGGCTTTCATTTTCTTGGTGAGTTTCTGTTTGACCGTAAAGTAGGCCCGCCATGGATCGCGCTTCAGTCCGTCCAACCGTTTCGGCACAGTGGCCATCGTAAAGTGATCCGACCGCAAATCGGCCGACAATTCCTCCCATGCGAGGGGAACGGAAACTGGCGCCCCCGCCCTTGCCCTCGTCGAATAGGCGGCAATTGCGGTGGCGCCTTTTGCGTTACGCAGATAATCGACGTAGATCTTTCCTTTGCGCTTCTGTTTCGACATATTCGCAATGAAGCGGTCCGGGATCAGGCGAACAAGATGATCCGCCAATCCCTTGGAAAACGCTTTGATTTCGTCCCAGGTGTGAAGGCGCTGTAGCGGCAGAACGACGTGAAGGCCCTTCCCGCCTGTCGTCTTCACAAAACATTCAAGATCCAACTCGTTGAGCAGTGTGCGGACGAGTTGTGCCGCCTCGACGACAGATTTCCATGGAACCGTCGGATCGGGATCGAGGTCTAAGATGATGTGGTCAGGACGGTCGAGCCCATCCCGCTTCGCTCCCCACGTATGCAGCTCCAGCACGCCCATCTGAACGAGGGCGATAACTGCAGGCAGTGAATCGGCGATCATGTACGAGGAGACGCCTTTTCCATCTGAAATGTTTACTCTGGTGATCGTGTCGGGGATTCGGTCGTTCGCATGTTTTTGATAGAAACATTCCTTGTTGTGTCCCTCCGGACAGCGCACCAGAGTCAAGGGCCGGTCTTGCAGATGAGGCAAGAGCCAGGTACTCACGCGCTCGTAATATTGGGCCAATGAAAGTTTGGTGAGTCCTTGATCAGGAAACAGGACTCGATCGGGATGACTCAGCGTCACCCCCGCGACAATGGTGGGTCCGTCGGCAGATGCCTCCTTTTTCTGAGATACACTTCTTGTCCCGCCGGCATGGCGGCGAACGGGAATCTTCGAATCGTCCATCGGAGCGGCTCGCACAGGGGTGTGTTGGTCCGGTCGTTCCCTGATTACCGTCTTGGAGGGTTTGTCTTTCCGTAATCCCTGAAACGCCGCCTGCCTGAGGAGACCCTCCTTCGTCCATTCGGCAAACGACACCTCGGCAACCAATCGAGGCTTGACCCAGTGCACTCCGCGCGCATCGACACCGGTTGGAGGATTCACAAATGGGGGGCGTGGCTGCTCCAACGCCGTCAACTGCTTGTGCAATTCTTTCAACGAACGTTCCGAAAATCCCGTTCCTGTTCTACCGGCAAAGCGGAATTGTCCCTGTTTTTCGTAGACCCCGAGCAGCAAGGCTCCAAAAGCCTTGCGCGAGCCTCCCGGATCGGTAAAACCTCCGATGACAAATTCCTGGCGGTGACCGCATTTAACCTTGATCCAATTCCTATTACGACCGGCCAGATAGACCGCATCGGTCCGTTTGGATATCACGCCCTCCATCCCCTGGTGGCAAGCCTGAGCGAAGACGGCTTTACCCTGGCCGGTGATGTGGTCGCTATAGCGAACCAATCCGGATGGATCGTTCGGCACAATGGCGGAGAGGGCCTGTTTTCGGTCGAGGAGTGCGGCCTGCCTCAGGTCAAACCCGTCGAGATATAAGAGATCGAACACATAGTAGACCAGATTCGTTTCCGATCTCGTATCGAACGCATTCTGCAGGGCCTGAAAACTTATGTGTCCGTCCGGCAGCAGGGCGACCACTTCTCCATCGAGCCATGCACTCTTGACGGGCAACGAAGCAGCCGCCTCGGCAATCCGCTGCAGTTTGGCTGTCCAATCGTTGTCGTTTCTCGTAAAAAGCCTTGCGGATCCATTCTTCACACGGCACAGGATCCGATAGCCGTCGTATTTCAGCTCGTGCACCCACTCGTCGCCAACCGGAGCCTTATCCGCTAAGGTCGCCAATTGCGGAGGGACCCATTCCTCCAGAGACGCACGACGTGCCCCCGCGAATTGTGTTGTTCTCCTCTCGTGAGGACGGGGATCCGATCGTGTTTGTTTCCCGGCTCGTCCATTCGATTTCCACACCCGAGGACTGTTCGAGGCAATCTGTTCAAGGGTCTTCCCGCTCTCCACGCTTTTGGTAAGTTTCTGTGTCACCTCGCTATTGTTTCCACTCCGCGCCTCCTCGTCCTTTTCCTTGATCAGCAGCCAATTCTCCTTACCCGCTTCCTGATGTCTGCCCATCCGTACGAGATTCCAGACACCGTGCAACTTTTCCCCGTCCAAGCGGAATTTCAGTCTGCCCTTGCGATAGCCCGAACGGGGATCGCCGATGGCTGTCCAGTAGCCCCGGTCCCACAGCAACACCGTGCCGGCGCCATACTGTTTGGCCGGGATCGTTCCTTCGAAGCCGGCATAGTCAAGCGGATGATCCTCCACATGAACGGCCAAGCGCTTTTGGCCTGGATCAAGACTGGGGCCCTTGGGAACGGCCCAACTCTTCAACGTCCCGTCCAATTCCAACCGAAAGTCATAATGAAGACGGCTCGCCGCATGTTTTTGGATGACGTACTCGAGCCGTCCAGAACGAGCCTCGCTTTTCCCCCGGGGTTCAGGCGTCTCTTCGAAGTTTCGCTTTTTCCAGTAACGTTGAAGGCCCATGAGTTTCAACCCAATCCCTTCAATCGCTTGTTCAGGCAAGCCAAGACGGCCGATTCTTCCCGGGGAAGTTCCCGGCATGAGCGAGCCAGTCCATTACTCACTCGCCTGTCCAACGACTGGAGCAATGTCCCGTCCATATAGGCATTCACGATTTCAGGATGCACATAGCATTTGCGGCAGACTGCCTTAGTATTGCCGAGGCGTTTGGCCACCCGTTCGATGGCCGAGACCACATTGCGTTTGGCTTGCGCCGTCGAGCGGAACAATTCGAATTCCTGCAGAGCCCGGGCGGCCAAGACTGTGCCGGCCCAGGTCCGAAAGTCCTTCGCGGTGAATTCCTGCCCGGCTATTCGCCGGAGGTATCTATTGACGTCGCCCGAATCGATCGATTTGCGGGTCCCCTGGTCGTCGATGTACTGAAACAATTCATAGCCGGGTAGGTCCTGGCTTTCCTTGACAATGCGTGCCAGCCTCCGATCTGTCAGGTCCACAGTATGTCGGATTCCGCTCTTCCCGCGAAATTCGAAGCGCAGGCGATGCCCGTTTACCTTCACATGCCGGTCCCGCATTGTTGTGAGCCCGAAGGACTCATTTGCCTTGGCATATTCTTCGTTTCCGATCCTGATCAGAGTGGTCTCAAGCAGGCGAACGACCGTCGCAAGAATTTTATCGCGGGAGAGGCCCGGCGTCGCAAGATCCTTCACGACCCGTTTTCTGATCCTCGGCAGAAGTCCGCCGAACGTCAGCAGGCGGTCGTACTTCGTGCCGTCCCGGACCTGATGCCATCGTGGATGATAGCGGTATTGTTTTCTTCCTCTGGCATCGCGGCCCGTCGCCTGCAAATGGCCGTCGGGGTCCGAGCAGATCCAGACGTCCTTCCAGGCCGGCGGAATCACGAGCGACCTGACGCGGCGCAGAAACGATGAATCGCGCAGAACCTTGCCTGCGTGGTCGATGTAATAGAATCCCTGTCCGCGTGTTCTTCGAACAATCCCGGGGCTTCCATCCGACACATACCGCAAACCCGCTGTCCTAGCTGAGCCAAGGGATTCGACCACCTGCTTTTTTCTGACGGTGATCGTTGACTCCTTCGCGACAACGGATGGTGCCATCACATGCCTTTCAGGCACTCTTACGACGAGGACTCCGTTCCTGTGACTTCGATGAATGCCTCGATGGGGATGGCGAATGTCCCTTGGCCTGCACGCTCTTTTTCAACAGCGCCATCAGATCGATCACCTCACCCTTGGCGGGCTTTTCAAGCTGTTCATCGGCCTCAGGTTCGGTGATGACTTCCGTTTTCCCTGCCTTGATGCGTTTATCGATCAGCTTCATGAGATCGTCGTGGTAGGTATCCCGATAGCGTTCCGGCTTCCAACGGTCGGTCATTTCGTCCACGAGTTTCTTCGCCATCTCGATCTCGCGGGGCGAGACGCCGGAGGCTTTCAACTTGCCCGAGGGAACCTCAAGGTCCTTCGCCGATTTCACTTCGTTCTTATACCGCAGCGTGTTCAACACGATGACGTCGCCGGTGGGAATAAGTGCTGCCAGGTACTGCCTGGTGCGGATCACGACGGTGGCGATAGCGAGTTTCTTGGTCGCCTTCAATGTTTCCCGGAGCAGGGCATATCCTTTCTCGCCACGCTTGTCCGGAGCGAGATAATAGGGCGTCTCGAAATAGGTGGGCTCGATCTCCTCTGCCCCTACGAAGGCGACGATATCCACCGTTTGTGTCGCCTCAACGTTGGCACGCTTGAAATCCTCCTCGGTGAGAACCACATATCGTTCCTTTTCGTATTCATAACCTTTGACGATGTCATCCCACCCCACCTCTTTGTCGGTGTCCTTGTTGTACCGTTTAAACCCGACCGGCTTCATGTTGCGCCGATCCAACATGGTTAAATCGAAGCTATTGCGGTTCTCGGCCGAATAGAGAACGACAGGGATGTTCACCAGCCCGAAGCTGATGGCTCCCTTCCATAATGATCGTGGCATGATGAGACCTTTTTGTAGTGTGCGTTTGAACTAGCGCTCGCTCTTGATGCACATCGCGCAGAATGTCGAATAGTGAACGGCGACAAAGAGAGCTCCGCAATCCTCACACGTCTCCATCATTTTCTCTCCCGTCCGCTCGCATCCGTCCGCGCGGCAGTTCGGCTTGATGCAGACGGTGCAGTCGTAAGGACAAATGTTCACGCCAGACCCTTTTCCAACCTCTGCGAATTTGGTACGGTCTTGCTTGCTCGCCCTTGGAGGCTCCTCGATCCTGTCTCTCCCTATCTCTCGCTTCGACTATAGTCACTTCCTGCGTAGGCCGGCACATCGGTTTGAAGGCGTTCATCAACCGTTTTCCAATGAATATTTGAAAAGAACGATTCGATATAGGCTTTTCGCTCAGAGGGCTTGTAATCCAATAAATATGCATGTTCCCAGACGTCCATGACGAGAGCCGGTACGAACCCGGCGATATTTCCATTTTCATGCAGACTGACCCAGTGATTGGAGAGCCGGCCGTTGCGTGGATTCAAATAACAAATAGCCCATCCCACCCCGCGCATGTTTCCCACACTGGAAAAATCCAACTTCCACAGGTCATAGGTGCCGAAACTGTCTTCTGTTGCTTTCAAAAATGCAGAGCCTTGGTCTGGCTTCTTCGCTCCACTCTTGCTCATATTCCCAAAGTAGTACTCGTGCAACACCATGCCGTTGTATTCGAACCCCAAGCGTCTGGTCAGCTCCGAATAGGCGGGCATTTCCTCCTGGTCAATCTGCCCGTCCTTGAGGATCTCTCCAATTTCAGATGTGAGCTGGTTCGCAGCCTTCACATATCCCTCGTACAACTTTAAATGCATCTCGAGCGTTCGGTCAGAGATACCGATAAGACCATTTAAATTAAACGGTTTGACGTCGTAGGAATTTCCCATTTTCATATGTCATCTCCTTTCCTTCAATGGACGGAATTAATCGTTGCCTTTCCCTCTCTAGAGCACGCGTAGAAATGCCACGAGATCCTGTTTCTCTTCAGCCGTCAACTGGCTTCCCAACACGATGTTGAAAAACTCCACCGTATCTTCTAACGTCAGCAACCTTCCATCGTGCAAGTAAGGGGACGAATCCTTGATGCCCCGCAGCGGAAACGTCTTGATGGGGCCGTCACCGCTTGCCATGCGCCCATTGATCATCCGCGGCTTGTAAAAGCGCTCCACTTTCAGGTTGTGCATGGAATTGTCCGTGTAATAGGGCGGCTGATGACAACTCACGCATGCCGCTTTGCCGAAGAACAAGTCCTGTCCTCGCTTCTCAGACGCGGTAGATTTTTTGGGGTTTAACTTTCCGTCAATACCAAGTTTGGGTGCCGGCGGAAAGTCCAGGAGCTCCTGGAACTCGGCCATGAAATGCACCTGGCTGCCCCGTTCGAGAATATTGACTCCTTTTTTTGTCGCGATCACCGGGTCGCCGTCGAAGTAGGCCCCGCGCTGTTCAAACTGAGTAAAGTCTTCCACAGTTTTCAATGCTCTCTGCGAGCCGAACAGCCGCTGAATGTGCACACCACGCAAGGTGGGGGTATCAATCCGGTGGCGGAATGCCTGCGGGCGGACGTCTCCGGCCAGATGGGTACTGGCGTTCGTGTGGCCGTTCGCATGGCATTCGAAGCAGGTCACACCACGGCTCGGTCGCGCGCTGCGACGGTCTTCCGTCTGGTTGAACTGCTGCTGCGGGAATGGCGTGACCAACAACCGTAGACCTTCAAGCTGTTTCGGATTCAGGATCCCGTTGAAGATTTCATAATAGTTGTCGATGGTCACCAGTTTGCCCCCGGACACGTCACCGAGGTCCGTCCTGGTCGTGAGATAGATGGGGGCCGGAAACTCAGGAAGAAAATGGTCCGGCAGGTCGAAATCCAGGTCGAAGCGAGTGAGATCGCGGCCCTCCTGCTTTTGAATCTCCTCGATGTGGAACTTGGGGAACAGCATCCCTCCTTCAGGGTGGTTCGGATGGGGGAGCGGAAAGAACCCGGCTGGAAACGAGTCCTTGTCCCGGATTTCCTCAGGGCTCATTGCCTGAAGCTTTTCCCAGGTCATCCCCTGAGGAAGTTTTACCCGTATCCCTTCCTGGACAGGCTTGCCGCGAGACATCGTCACGTCTTTTGCCGGACGGTTCGCAAGGTCGTATCGTTCCTTCAGCAGGTCCATCTGCCGTTTCATGATCTCAGGCTTCGCGGCTTTCATGCGAGACATGACGGCGGAAAAGTCTTCTTTCGGATCGACAGGAAGATAGCTCGTCCCCTTCTGTTGTGTTTCTTCGGCATAGGGGACGCCCCAAGCGATAACGATTGTCGCGAGCATGCCCAAGAGCACCCATTGCCGGTATGATGGATGGGTCATATCAGTCCTCCCATAAATCCCGTCACAGCACAGTAACTCCTGATCCGTTCGTCTCTCTTTTGCTTCCCATTAATGTCCAGACTTCTTCGTTGCTCTCGGCAACTGGTTTTCCTCCGATATCCTTGGCGCTTTCGAAATGGCTTTTCTCTTTCTCGGGCGCCGGCCAGGAGTTTCCGGCTCCGGTCCGGCATGTCTCATCGAGTTGTTCCCAGAGCCACGGAGTATGCCACGAAGCTGTGAGCCAGACTGAGGAGCGAGAAGTAGCGCCATTCCGGCTCCGAGTAACGCTCCTGCCAGAAAGGCGGGAATTGTTGTATGGGCCTTCTCTATCATGGTCTGCCTCCGTGAAATGGAATGCGGCGGATCAGAGGGAGCGACAACCGCACTCCTCATCGTTTGCTCAAGAACGGGGAGAGGATTCCGCATCTCAATGCAGAAAACCAAATACCCATAGGATGATAACCACCGATGCGGGTACGCCTAACATCCACATGATGAGTCCTTTTCCCATGTCGTCCTTTCCTTTCTTACGATGACCCTGATGGTCTTTACAGGTCCGGTCCAAGGCACACAATCGACAAGATAGAGGATAGGCCAGGAAGAGATGGGAGGCTGTTCAAAATTGCTCAGCGAAGGGACGAATTAAATACGGTTGCGCCGCTGCCTTTGGTAGACGGTCTCTTAGGGCTTCGACCATTGATGCTATACTAGAGCTACGCTAAACTCTGCATGAAAGACTTCTGGATAGGCGATCAGCCTCGGACGAGGCATCGTGAACACAATCCGTTTGAGTTTCGCCGCAAGGCCTTGGATCACTGGTGGACTGCTCCTGGTGTGGAGTGTCACGGTGAGTTCCCTTTTCGCAACCACGGCGCAGGCGGAGTGGTATGTCGGCGGGTATGGAGGCCTTTCCGCTCCTGGCGGGTTCTCGAATGTCACCGTCTCCAGTGCGACCCTGGGAGGCGGCGTCACGAACGCCCACCTCAATGATCTCGAACTCAAGTCGGGTCTCCTTGGGGGTGTCAAGGGGGGCTATTTTTTTGAGTCGCGTCCGTGGCTGGGACTAGAAACAGAACTGTACACCCAGAAACCAGACGTGAAGCAACAGACGATTGTGGGAGGGACGGCCTCAGGCAGCGTGTTTGCCACTAACATCCCGGAGACCTCACTTCGGCTGAGTGTCTGGGCTGTCAACCTGATCATCCGCTCGCCGTCTATGAGCGATGTCTTTCAACCCTATGGCGGCATCGGGTACGGATTGTTCTTTGCTACTGGCTCACTGGGTGGACAGTCGAACACCCAAGTTAGTCCTGGGTTTCAGTTCGTCGCGGGCGCCCGGTATGTGTTGACACAGGACTGGGCGTTGTTTGGCGAATTCAAGTACAACAACGCGGAGCTCAGGTTTGACGGGATCAAAGGACATTACGACTCCCAAAATTTTGTCGCGGGGCTGATGTGGCATTTTGGGAGGTAGCTCTACCGTCAGACGTGTGTCGGCTGGCTCCTCGCGACCGTGATTACTGAGGTGGTACGGTCTTCGGACCGACGTACTTGTATCCCTTATGCACCATGCACTCACTCAGAAGGGGAACGTGGATCCAGTAGCCCAAATTGTCTGTGATGATTTCCTCTCGTTTCTCAGATTCTGCGTACTTCACGGTGGACCACATCTTACAGGCGCTGTAATCGGTGATCACCTGCGAGGACGGCACCTCCTTGGCTTCCCAATAGGTTGAGGAACTACGCACAGGTTCCACGGATATGCATCCTGACATTCCCAATACGATGCACCCCCACACCACCGCACCCTTCCGGACAAAGGCAGGTGTCGTTGTCATGATCTCTCCTTCAACTCTTTCACCGCAGTTGTGACAGGGGCTTCGTCCTACTGCCGAAGGCCAGCCGGAGGCGAACCTCAGAGTCCATCTTCTGTATACCGCTGTCCTAATTAAGTCAATCAAGGGCAAGGCACTTCATTGGCGAGGCCGACTAGGGGCAGGTTATAACAACGACAAGTTCTCAATGACGAATCGTGATCGTCATTTCCCATAGACAAATTGCATACTCACTTACCGAGGGTCGGACACGGGCGTCGGCAAGAACGCTAAGGCGGGTCCGGTCTTTTCAAACCATTTCACAGTGAGCGCCCGCCACTTCATCCTCTCCACGAGTCCCGCGTAGGAGTTATCGCGGATAATGCGGCTAAATTGGGTCCGGTAATTCCTCACGATGCTCGCGCCGTCAATGACCACGTCGTATATGAGCCAATCGCCGGAGTGGTTCTCCAACCGAAAATCTAACGCAGTATCAACCTTCGGGCCGATCAGGTTGGTCCTGACCTCGGCAAAGCTACCCTCACGTTGCTCAACGAGGTATAAGACCTGTTCGTTGTAATATAGGTCGATCTTGTTGGCAACCCTGTCTCGTATTAATTCAACGAAAAGGCTGACAAACTCCTGCCGTTCAGTGTCGTTGAGTCCCGCCCAAGGACCCCCCAGAGAGCGTTGGGCCATCTGCTCATAGTTGACCCGGTGTCTGATGACTTGCTCAATTTGTTGGCGGCGCTCCTCGGCCCGGCCGGGCTGCTTCAGTTCCTCATTCCCCAGGATCGAGAGCAAATCGATGATCGCGCGTTTCACCGATTCAGTGGGGGAGTATTTGGTGGGCACCACTTGCGTGTCTCCGTCCACGATGACCATAATCGCCGATTGTCTCTTCAGCCATTGATGGTCCGGGTTACCAACCATCTTTGTCCCATTGGAGGAGGACTCCATCGAGGCGCATCCAGTCACTGAGGTAGCCATTCCGAGAACCACGATCCATGTAGCGAGATGTGATTGCATGGCGACTCCGTCCTGTTAGGTGGTGAACACTTTCTTTGCTTGCTTCCGTGAAACGTGTGAGAGCATGAACGAGCTCATCCCGGCCCTTCATTCGTGCTGCGTATAACGAGATGCCTTGTCACTTGGGATCATTGTCAATACGACGAACTGAGTTTCCATCGGTTCTATCCTGACGATCACGACATTCACTCTCATACCGTGATAAATCCGTGAGACTTGATGACGCACTAGATCGTCAATCCTATGCCTCTGGAGGGATGGTAATCTGGTCAAACTAGCTCACGTTTGGAAAATTGATAGGGAAGCAGCGTGACTCTGCACCTGCGCGAAAATCAAAGACATTTAGTGAGAGAGGACGCTAGTCGTGGAGGACGATATTGAGGAGTGAACTGTGCACTTCCATTCTGCCGTTGTAGTGAATGAACCCCAGCTTTCTGAACTTATTCAGAAATAAACTGACACGCGATCGCGTGGTGCCGACCATGTCCGCCAGCATGTCCTGACTGATCTTCGGAATGATCGGCTCAGGCTTGCCTTCTTTTCCATAGTGGGCCATCAACAGGAGGATCCGCGCCAGCCGCTTCTCGGCCGAATTAAAGAGGTGATCAACTAAGTCCGCTTGGATGCGCACATTGCGGGACAGCACATGGGCCATAAACAGCTCGGAGAAGTCTGACTCATCGTGGAGCACACGGATCATGGCCGCCTTGTCGATGCGCATGATCATGGATGGGTCCAGTGCGGTGGCGGTCGCCATGCACACGAGCTGCCCTGCGAGACACCCTTCCCCAAAAAAGTCTCCGTGACCCAGAATCGCCACGACGGCTTCTTTGCCCATCTCGGAGACCACGGTAAGTTTGACTCGACCCGTCTTGATATAGAACACGGCATCGGCCGCATCCCCTTGAGAAAAGATTAGGTGTCCAATAGGGGCCCGCTCCGTCGTTTTGCCGTTTCCAACTTTGGCAAGAAAGTTCTTGGGGTTGAACGGTGCGACTCGTTTTCTGGCAGCAGGCTTCTGTATTGTTTTGCTAGGAATGAGTCCCACGACAGTCCCAGCTCCTGTTCGCAATTTCGTTCGTAGTCTGATCATCTTCGCTTCAAGTCCCCCGAGCAGTTCTTGCACCCACGGTCAGCAGCACAATTTAATCGACCAGTGCCGATCCTCCAGAATATCGCGAGAACACCAATCCGTCACCATACTGGTGAATGCCGCGCGACCATCCGTATCGGTTCTTCGTTCAACGTGAGATCTCACGGAATTACGCAAGCGAGATGAACCTCGACCGCTCGCGGCGTTAACATATTGAGCGATTGCCAAAATAACAGTTCCATCATATGTAGTCTGGTCACTATTGCTCAGTGTGGAAGGAGCGGTAGGTTGCTTGGTTCTATCCCTGCACAGAGAGCTGTGGAATAAAGAAACCGACATGCCACGGTAGTAGCCACTCACGCCCGCCCTCCAGGACTTATTCGCGAAGGACTGCAGCGGGAGCGCCTGATACCTACTAAAGCCTGCTCATGTTATTTTGAGGAAAATTTCCCGTCTTCTGCGCTTTCTGGCAGCCGCGGGGTCACGACTTCGATTTGCACGATTTGCCCCATAAGTTGCAAGGGTCCCTCGAACTTGATGAAGCCCGACACCTCATCGGCCAGCATCCAACAATCATAATGGAAATGGGCGGGGAGTTTGCCGATGGCTTTGCCGAGCCATTTCCGTATCATGCCGATCTGTGGTTTGAAGACGTACTGTACCGCTTTACCCGGCACCTCGCCGATCCGGATGGTTTGCTCACCCAGGACAAGCAGCCGTAGCGTGATGACCTGTGGCTCCGGAGTGAACGCAAGAAAGCTCACCGTTTGGTCCGTGCCTTTCTGTAGATTCTTCAAGAGCATGATCAGCATGCCGTTATAGGCATCCTTCGGCATATCAAACTTTCCGGTCAGCACCTTTTCTTTTCCATCATCCCCCGCTTTTGATCGAACCGTATATTCCGTCGTCCCTCGGTCTATCGAGATGTCGATCTGGTCAGGAAACGAAGGGCCTCGTTGGACCAGGCGATAGCTGACCATCGTAAATACATGCTGCTGCGAGAAGGCCACTTTTTCATCGTGTAGCGAGCCGTCTTTGAAACGGAACACCAGCTGGCTTTCGACCAGATCCCTTTCTTTGACGACTTGGGTCATCTCGCCCTGGCCGATGATTGTCCCCTCAAGCGAACGCACGAGAAGGAAGCCATGGGTAATGCCCTCGGGAAACCGCACCGCAACTGGAGCAGCATCAAGAGGGACGGACATGAGCATGACGATTGCCATGACGGCGAAGCTTAAGAAGGTGTGCGGCATAGTCATTTTTTCAGCAACTCAGCCAAGGGGTGGAGTTCTTCTATATGCTCGGAAACTACCTTCACAATGCCAAGGATGGGAATGGCTAGGAGTAGACCCCATGCCCCCCATAGCCATCCCCAGAAGAGCAATGCGACAAATACCGCCACGGCATTCATTTTCGCCATTTTCCCGGTCATCCAGGTGATGACAAATATGCCGACGAAGGTCGCGATTGCCAGCGAGCTGCCCGCCACCAACAATGCCATCCAGAAAGAGCCGAATTGCATGAAGGCAGCCATTCCTGTCGCGCCGGCGGTTAATGCGGGCCCCAAGTAGGGAATGACGTGAAGAATTCCCGCAGCGATCGCCCATCCGCCGGCATTGTCCAGGCCGATCCAGTGGAACGCCGTCCAGGTCAGGAGTGCCAGGAGTATGTTGGCCGCCAATAGTGTGAACATGTAGCTCTGAATTGAGTCGTTAATGTCGTCCAGGATATGGACCGTGATTTTCTTGCCCGAGAGCGATGGGCCAGTCAGCCGCACGAGCTTTCGTTTGAACGTGTCGCCGGATTGCAAGAGAAAGAAGACCAGGATCAGTAGCACAATCGATTCGCTAATGAAGCCGAATGCACCCATGGACCCTACCATCAAGAAGTCGCCTAGCTTCAGCCTGGGCTGATCAATGACGATGTGCGTGACGGCCTGCTTGGGCGTGGAGGAGATGTCCGTCGCCTGGGTAGTGGCCTGTTCGATCTCGCGTGCAGCGGCTTGCACCTTCTGTATAGGGTTGGCCTGCCCTTTCCCCATGCCGCGGAGAGCCCCAGACAATTTGCTCGCAGCTTCGGGTAGTTGATCGAGGATGGTCTCAATCTGGCCGCGTAGCGGGATCGTCACAAACGCCGTTCCACCCAGGACGGCCAGCATCACCAGGCTTGAACCCACCACTCGAGGGATTTTTATCCGCTCCAGCCACACAACGAGAGGATTGAGCGTGTATGCAATGATGATCCCGAGCAGGAGCGGTATGAAAAACTTCTCTGCCCACTGCAGCGCATATACCACAACAACCATAGTCACAATGGCAACTGCCAGGCCTCGCAGATCCATCGACACTCGGTCGGTGAGATCAGTAGGGTCCGGCAACGACGTGCTCTTTATAGGAGGGCGTTCTCCTTCTGATGAACCGTGAGGACTCACGCCTTCAATAGATTTCATTGCGATATTGCTAATGACGTATGATCCTTTGAATGCACTTTCCAGATTCAAACTGACAGCGAGGGTGTACTCGCAGATCAGATTTTTTTATTTTGCCAAGACAATCGGTCGGAGTCTGATCAAAAGTGCACGGATTGGAAGAATTGAATGAGGCGGCGGCGTGACAATGCCCCCGCGAGAAGATTGGCAAGACAAAGCGAATTTACTGTAGGGGTGTTGGGCCGTTAGCGCTTGACGGCCCCGGAAGAGGGTTCCTGATTCCGGATGAGACCAAACCTCCGCAGCGCCAAGGGTTGGAGTGCCTCCTGGTTCTTTTCCTGTCCCTTATCTTGACCTGTCTGGGCGGCTCGCTTACCTCGCAGATTATAGGACACTATTCGCTCGCCCGGGGAGTCCTCCGGCTCTGCTGGTTCCCACAGATCTACACGCGAGCCCGATATTTCAAAGCGGTGCTGCTCATTGAAAACCCGTTCTACATCTTCGGAGCAGGCCATGTGCACGATCCCGAGGCCCAGAGAATGGCCACACTCATCCCTTAGAACATGCGCGAGCACCACCGTTCCAAAGGGAGTGAAAGCCTGACGGAGCTTGTCATCGGTGCAAAAGTAGGACAGTCCGCTGACGTGGATACGGGCACTCATGTCGAACCCTCCCGATGAGAAACCGATTTTCGAATACACGTCTATCATGCCTGTAGAGTCACTATCTGTCTGGTCACAATCGCTCACTTTCGAAATATTTCAGAAATATTTCCCAGGAGGTCATTCCACCCTCGCTCGCTCGAACCCACTAATGCGGCCTGACGCGGGCCGTTCTCATGCAGGACCATTATCATGCGGGGGGATTCATAGCGTTCTTGGACAGGGACCTCATGCGTCATATCCTTTTCAAACCCACAATCAAGCAGGTCAGCGGCGACGGCTTAGGGAGATATGGTGCGTCATTCATTCGTCTCTCCACTGGGCTTCCATGTCGGCCAATTGCGCTCTCACCAGTTCCAGATTTATCCTATGCTGCCAAAGATGCTCGATCTGTGCCCGGATGTCTGTCAGAACGCGATCGATCTTCTCAACCGTGATCGTAAGCCCGACCGGCCTCCGAAATGTCTGCTGGTCTTCCCTACTGTTTATCAAGCCTACCGATGTCCGGGATACACTGGACAGGTCGTGTTGCATTGGTTCCATCATTGATTTCTCCTCAACTCCTGATTGTGTTTCGTCTCACGGGCGGTTTGCGAAAGAGATGTCCATCGGTCTGTCCCTTTGGAAATCTCGCATACCGCGATGCATCATCAAATCGGCAGAAGAAATGCCCTCTGCAGCATCTTCCGCTCATAGGGAGTCATAGCGTTCAGAATGACGTCTTAGAAGCAAGGCTCCTCCCTTCCCGACCATCCCATGAGGCGCCGATCGTTTTGCCGCAGGAGGGTGGAGGCGATTGGCACGCACCACGGAGTCCCCGATAAACCCGCAATTGATGCATCGTGTTGCCGGGCACATGCGGCCTGTTTTCTCTCTTAGGTCGCTGAAAGTTTCATGGACGAGCAATCCTCTGCAGCGTTGACAGAGCATAAGTCCTCCTTCTGTTTTCCTTTTCGCATATTCGAGGTTCACGCGGATCTGTCAATGAACTGTGGTCATGATCCACACCAGAATGGAGACGACTGCCAAAACCGTCGCTACGAAGGCGTATGTATCAAGCTTTTTTTTGGTTCTCGATCTCATCGCGTCCTTTTTTGGCTACAGGTTGTGAGACGCATGAAACCGACTGCTCTCTGGTTGCATCTCCCACCATTCTCTTACCGTTCGACAGAAATCACGAGGCATTATGCCGAGAAGACAGTTGAAAATATGGTCACAATTGATCAGCTCTTATTCCGAGCTAATCTATGTGACCCGCGAAACCTTGACCACTAGGAATATCCCTGGCCGAGTAATAATTCGTACATTGGTTCCTGTTCAACGCGCCCTAGGCCGATGTCAGTGGGCCTCGGGCTGAGCTGACGAAGTTGTCTAGCCAGGGCTTACGTGGAAGAAGGCTTCAGGCGGGCTTGGTCGCCGCGAGCAATGCTCGCAGGTCATAGTTCAACAGATTGTCGATATGCTCAATGGTGACATCCGCCGGTGGAAAGCTCGCCAATGCCTGCGGATCTCGCGCATAGTGCCCTTGCCGTGGGAACACGGTGGTCACGCGTGATCGCCAGCGCGTCTTGATCGCGGTGAGGATCCGAAGCTTGTCGTCCACCAGCACATAGTGATCGGCCGGATAACGACGTTCGACGTCGTCCATCTCCTGCTCCTTGTGAATGTAGATGAGCACGTTTTCGTCGACGACCTTGAACAGTCCGGACCGTTCAATCTTCCGGGGCTGGAAGACGACATCGCCGTCTGAAAGGATGGCCACCTTTCCCCATTGCTTGAGATGTTTGATGACGTCGAGCGTGCCGGGAAACAAACGATCAGCGAAAGGATAGTCCAGCAGGAACCGAGACACAGTCAATAGGTGCGGATCGCGCGGGTGCTCCATGCGATAGCGCTGCAGCGCGCCCAGGTAGTCGGCATAGCCCAGTTCAGTCCGTAGCTGCTCGAAGATGGTCCAATACAATTGCTCCCGAGCATGGCCGACTTCCCCCTCCAGATACTGTTTCAAATCTGCCGTGATCCGATCGTTATCCAGCAGTGTGTTATCCACATCCAGCAGAAACACGACGGTCGGGGATTCCACGCGATCTCCTTATGCTGACACGGATGGTGATCTTTACAACCTTGTCTCTCTCGTTGAGGGCTCTCGATTGAAGAGCAAGCGGGATACAGATGATTATCGAAACCCATAGATCATGCTGAGGCTTCCCTGCGTTTTCGGTAGCGCCGGATCAGGGAATTGGTGGAGCTATCGTGCGTGAGTGCAGGCTCGGACTTGCTTTCAAGTTCCGGGATAATGCGTCCGGCAAGCACCTTTCCCAGCTCAACGCCCCACTGGTCGAACGAGTCGATGCGCCAGATGGTTCCCTGCACAAATACGCTGTGTTCGTAGAGCGCAACGAGCGTTCCCAGCGTCCTGGGGGAAAGCCGTTCTAGAAAAAGTGTGCTGGACGGACGGTTGCCCTCGAAGATCCGGTGCGGGGCCAACCAAGCCGCTGTGCCCTCCGCTTGGACCTCCTGCAGCGTTTTTCCAAAGGCCAGCGCCTCCGCCTGGGCGAACACGTTGGCCAGGAGCAAATCGTGGTGGCGACCAAGAGGGTTCAGCGGCTGGGCAAAGGCAATAAAATCGCAAGGGATGAGTTTGGTCCCTTGATGAATCAGCTGGTAGAAGGAATGCTGACCATTGGTGCCCGGCTCCCCCCAGTAGATAGGCCCGGTTTGATAGGCGACCCTTGTCCCGTCAAGGGTGACGTGCTTGCCGTTGCTCTCCATTGTCAACTGCTGAAGGTATGCCGGAAAGCGCTTCAGGTACTGTTCGTAGGGGAGGACCGCCACGGTCTGTGCATCGAAGAAGTTGTTGTACCAGAGGGTCAGCAGTCCCATGAGGACCGGCAGGTTGCGCTCGAATGGAGCCGTACGAAAATGCTCGTCCATCTGATGGAACCCGTCGAGCATGGCGTGGAACTGTTCGGGGCCGACGGCGATCATCGTCGAGAGGCCGATGGCCGAGTCCATCGAATAGCGCCCGCCGACCCAATCCCAAAACCCGAACATGTTCGCGGTATCGATCCCGAATTTCGTCACCTCTTCGGCGTTGGTCGAGACCGCAACGAAATGTTTGGCGACAGCCGCGGGATGTTTCAACGTCTTGAGAGCCCAGTCGCGCGCCGTGCGCGCGTTGGTCATCGTCTCCAGAGTCGTGAATGTTTTGGACGACACGATGAACAGCGTCTCCTCGGCGTCGAGGTCGTGCGTGGCTTCGGCGAAGTCGGTGCCGTCGATGTTGGAGACGAAGCGGAACGTGAGGTCGCGCTGGCTGTAGTGCCGTAATGCCTCATAGGCCATCACCGGCCCCAGGTCGGACCCGCCGATGCCGATATTGACGACGTTGCGGATCGGCTTGCCGGTGTGGCCCTTCCAGGCTCCGCCGCGCACCCGGCTGGAAAAGTCGGCCATTTTTGCCAGCACGGTATGGACGTGGGGTACAACGTCCTCGCCGTCCACGATGACGGACTGTCCTCTGGGTGCGCGCAGGGCCACATGCAGGACGGCCCGTTTCTCCGTGACATTGATTTTGTCCCCGCGGAACATGGCATCGATGTTGGCGCGCAAGCCTGATTCCTCTGCCAATTGCAGCAAGAGCGTGAGCGTTTCATCGATGATTCGATGCTTCGAATAGTCGAAATAGATGCCGACGGCCTCGACCGCCATACGTTCCCCGCGAGTGGCGTCGTCCGCGAAGAGTGTCCGGAGATGGAAATCCTTGACCTTTGAGTAATGGGCTTCGAGAAGCTTCCAGGCTGGGCATGTGGTGAGTGGTGCGATTGCGTTCATGCTGGTTTCCCTTCGGTTTGCGGCTCCCGGAAGGTGCCTCTCGCATCTTCGCATGCATGCCGCCAACGCCGATGTTAGAGTTCTGGGCTGATATTTTATATGGTATCGATTCACGAATTCTTTCTCTTTTTCTTACCCTGTTCCACCAATTCTGTCGGTAGGGGCCAGCTGTGCCCTTGAGCCAACAGTCCTTGCGTATCTTCAGGCCCCCAGGTGCCGGAAGCGTAATTGGGAAAGTCACCGGGCGGGGCCACCGCCCAGGCATCGAGCACCGGCATCAACAATTGCCAGGCCGCTTCCACCTGGTCGGCGCGCATAAACAAGGTGGCGTCGTCCTTCATGATGTCCCAGAGCAATGTCTCATAGGCCTCAGGCGACCGGGCGGCGAAGGTGTCCCGGTAATTGAACTTCATCTCCACCGACCGTAGAAGTATCTTTGCCCCTGGGTATTTAGCCTGAAAGCGTAGCACGATGCCCTCCTCAGGCTGGATAGACATGGTCAGACGTGACGGCTGCCAATCGAGAGTGGCCTCGGGCGGAAAGGACTGGTGTGGCACGCTGCGGAATTGAATGGCAATTTCCGAGGAATGCCGAGCGAGCCGCTTTCCGGTTCGAAGGTAGAAGGGCACGTCCTGCCAGCGCCAATTGTCGAGGAACAGTTTTAACGCCACAAATGTTTCCGTCTGGGAATCAGGCGAGACCCCCTCTTCTTCGCGGTACCCAGGCACTCTCTTGCCGTCGACCCAACCCTGGCCGTACTGCCCGCGCACCACGCATTGATGGACTGCGTCAGGGTGAATCGGACGAACGGCGTGGAGGACATCCACTTTCTTGTTGCGAATCTCATCGGCATTGAACGAGACCATCGGTTCCATAGCCACCAGACATAGAAGTTGCATCAGGTGATTCTGCACCATATCGCGTAATGCTCCCGCATGGTCGTAGTAACCTCCACGAAGTTCGACTCCCACCACTTCGGCGGCGGTAATAGTCACATAATCCACATAACGCCGGTTCCAGAGCGGCTCGAAGAGTGGATTGGCAAAGCGGAATGCCAGAATATTCTGCACCGTTTCCTTGCCCAAATAATGGTCGATGCGAAAGATCTGGGATTCATCGAAATTGGCGGCGAGGATGGCATTCAGGGCGCGGGCGGATTCCAGGTCATAGCCGATCGGCTTCTCGACCACAAGCCGCGCCCATTTCCGGTCATGTGCCAGTCCGGCCTTGCCGAGATACTTCGGTATTTCGCCGAACATGCTCGGTGGCGTGGCCATGTAAAAGATGCGGTGGACTTTGGCGCCCCATTCCTTTTCCAGCTTCGTACATTGTTTTCCTATCGATGAATACGTTTGGAGTTTTTTGAAATCGCCCTGCTGGTAGTAGATATGTCTGGCAAACTTGCCCCATTCGCCTGGTTTCACGGTTCGTTGGCGCGAGAACTTCTTGACGCCGTCATGGAGCCGGTGACGAAAATTTTCGAGGCTCAAAGCATCGCGATCCACCGCGATGACCGAAAAATCTGTGGGAAGACTCCGATCCTTAGAGAGGTCAAACAAAGCCGGCACGAGTTTTCGCCATGTCAAGTCTCCGGCTCCCCCAAAAATGACGAATACGGTCGGTTCGAGTTGGTCATTGGGTTTCATTGTTGTCACATTGTCTCCCATTCAGAGGTCCCTCACATAATGGATCGCCGTCGACCTTGGCAGCGCTCTCAAATAGGAGACCGCCATCCGCCAGTTACTTCGCTAGCAGCTTGCGGATAGATTTCAATTCCCTCCGGCGTTTCGCCGTGGTTTTGGGATAGGCCATCTTAAGATCCTTGAGCGCATCTAGGATAACTCGGGAAACAATCAACCGGGCATTCTTCTTATCATCCGCGGGAACGACATACCAGGGCGCGTGATGAGAGCTCGTCGCGCTCAGGCAAGCCTCATAAGCCTCCATATACTGCTTCCAGTATTTTCTCTCGTGAATATCCGAAAGGCTGAATTTCCAGTTCTTTTCCGGTTCATCGATGCGTGCCAAAAAGCGTTTTCGCTGTTCCTCCTTCGAAAGGTGGAGGAAAAACTTGATCACTCGTGTTCCATTACGGTGGAGATGGTCTTCCAGGCCCACTATGGATCGATACCTCCCTCGCCACACAGTTTTCTCGTCGAGCAACTTGTCCGACAATCCTTCGGTGAGCAGGATCTCCGGATGCACTCGAACGATCAGCACTTCCTCGTAGTAGGAACGGTTGAAGATGCCGATCCGGCCTCGTTCCGGAAGAGATCGGGTGGTCCGCCACAAAAAGTCGTGATCGAGTTCCGTCGCACTCGGGTGTTTGAAGCTGAAAACTTGGCAGCCCTGTGGATTGACACCGGACATCACATGCCGGATAGCGCCGTCCTTCCCGGCAGCGTCCATCGCCTGAAAAATCAGCAGCATGGCATAGCGGTTGGACGCGTAGAGAAGACGTTGCTGCGAGCTCAACTCCTCAACGTGTTCATGGAGTAGTTTGGTGTACTCCTTCTTCGACTTGTATACTGGCTTCACGTTGGTCGGCCACTTTGTGAGATTGACCTTCTCCCCCGCCGGTACACGGAAATCCTTTGAATTGATGTTCATCTCCGTCCCTTTAGTGTCGCGAGCTGCATAGCTTCGAATGGCACTCAACGAGGCACGAGACCATCGCATAACCGAAGATCGCGAGCATCTGCCACCAAGGCAATGGCATGAGTCCCGGGAGACCCACGAACGTCAGGACGGTGCCCACGAGCGCATCCGCCATGAGGGCCGCCATGAGGGTCTTGCTGGGCATCGTCGCCCAGAACCAGCGGCGCTCCCGCGCGGACACGATGGAGAACACGGCAAAGTAGAGCAGCGTCAGGAAGCTGAAGGTGTAGAGGGCATTGTCGTTGGTCGCCAGACCGAAACGCGACCAGCCGATCTACAAGAGGAGGAGCGCCTCCGCGACCATCGCGACGCCCAGCACCACGGACACCGTGATGAAGCCGCCGATGTTCCAGGTCTCCGGTTTCTTGGACGGTCGAACGTGGTCGGTGGCCAGGGCGATCTTCGCGAAGTCCGTCATGAAGACCAGCAGCAGCATCGCAAAGGCGGAGACGACGAACTTGCCGGTCACCACGAACGCGATGGCCACGAAGGCCGCCTTCAGGATCGTCCGGCTGATCTTGTTGATGATCCACGTCAGGATGCGCTGGTAGATCGTCCGCCCCTGCTCGACCAACGCCACGATGTTCGTCAGCCCCGGTTCGGTCAGGACGACGCTCGCGGCCCCCTTGGCGACGTCGGTCGCGGTGCTGACGGCGATGCCCACTTCGGCCTGGCGCAGCGCGGGCGCATCGTTGACGCCGTCGCCCGTCATGCCGGTCACGTGCCCCGCGGCCTGCAGGTGCTGCACCACGATGTATTTGTCCTCCGGATACACCTCGGCAAAGCCATCGGCGCCCGCCAACAGGTCGACCGCCTCGTTGCCGGCCTGAGCGCTCGCGGCCTTCAGGTCCGCCACGCGCCGGATGTTGGGCAACCCGACTCCTTGCGCGATCTCACTCGCGACCGCCAGCGCGTCGCCGGTGAGCATCTTCACCGGAACGCCGAGGTCGTGGAGTGCGGCGATGAGCTGCTTGGCGTCCGGCCGAGGCGGATCGTACAGCGTCACCAGTCCGACCAATGCGGGGGTGCCCGTCTCGGGGCCGCGCGCCACCGCCAGCGTCCGATATCCCTTCAGTGCCGATTCGCTGACCCGCGCCTCCAACGCCTCGATCGCCGGGGGCTGGAGTCCGCAGGCCTCGGCGACGGTTCGCACGGCGCCTTTCATCACGCGCAGCCGCTGCCCGTTCTGTTCGACCACGGCTTCCGTCCGCCGGTTTTTCGCATCAAACGGCGCGAAGGAGACCGGCGTGACCGCAGGAACGCCGTCGAAGACGTGCCGCTCTTTCGCCGCGGCAAGGAACGCCAGGTCGATCGGATCCTGGTTGGCTTCTTGAGACGCGAGTGCGCCGGCGAACAGCACGTCGGATTCCGTCGCGTGCTCCAGCGGGATCACGCCGGTGACGGCCAGTTGGTTCATCGTGATCGTGCCCGTCTTGTCCACGCAGAGCACGTCCATCGTCGCGGCATCCTCCGCGGCGCTGAGGCGTGTGACCAGCACGCCGCGCTTCGCCAGCTCCTTCGACCCGACGGCCATGCTGACCGTGAACATGACCGGGAGAGCGACCGGCACCGCGCTCATCAACAGGACGAGCATGAGCGGGACCATCTCGAGGAGCGGCGCGCCGCGGATCAGCGACAGCACGATCACCACGCCCAGCAGCGCGCCGACGATGACGAAGAGCCAGCGGACGACCTTGGCCACCACCGCTTCGATGTGGAGTTTCGGTCGCGCCTGCTGCACGAGCTCCGTGGTGCGGCCAAAGTAGGTCTTCGCCCCGGTCAGCATGACCACGCCGTTGCCTTCGCCCCGGCGGACGACGGACCCCGACGAGAGCACTTCGCCGGGCGCCTTGTCGGCATCCTTCGACTCGCCGGTGAGGGCCGACTGGTCGACGCTCAACGCTCCGGTCAGGAGCTTCACGTCCGCCGGGATGATGTCGCCGGGGCGCACGCGGACGATGTCGCCGGGGACCAGTTCCCGGGCGGGAATGACCTGCCAGCTCGCCTCGCGCAGCACGCGCGCACTGACCTGCAACCGTCGCCGCAGCGTCTCGACGACGCCGGCGGCCCGGTGCTCCTGCGTAAAGCTCAACACGGCATTGACGACCAGCAGCGCGCCCACCACGGCGAGATCCGAGTATTTCCGGAGCACGGCCGACAGGACCATGATCAGTTCGAGCATCCACGCCGACAGGCCCCAGAATTTCCCGAGGAATTTGAGGACCGGGTGCCCTTTTGTTCGGCCACTTCGTTGTAGCCGTGCTCCTTCCGGCGGATGTCCACCTCCGCGTGCGTGAGCCCGGTCTCGGGGTTCACATGGAGCGCCGCGAGCGTGTCGGGAACCGACGCGGAGGCGATGTCAGGGGGCTTGGCGTTTGCTGGCTTCGAGGGCGCCGACTCGGCTTCGGATTTATTTGGGGTCGTTCGCATCGTGAACATCCTCTCTGGTGCCTGCCCGGTTTACGCCGGTTTGCCTGCGTTGGTCGCGCCCCACTTCCAATTGCCGATTCCCGGCAGGTCCTCGCCGTACTTGTCGATGTATTGCTTGTGCTCGATCAGCTTGTCCTTGAGCTGCTGCTTCAGGTAGATGCCCTTGTCGCCGGTCTGCGGCAGGCGGTCGATGGTGTCCATCACGAGGTGGAAGCGGTCCAGATCGTTCAGCACCGTCATGTCGAAGGGCGTGGTGATGGTGCCCTCTTCCTTGTAGCCGCGGACGTGGATGTTGTCGTGGTTGGTGCGGCGGTAGGTCAGCCGGTGGATCAACCACGGGTAGGCATGGAAGGCGAAGATGACCGGCTTGTCCTTGGTGAAGAGCTCGTCGAAATCCATGTCGCTCAACCCGTGCGGGTGCTCGGTCTGCGGCTGCAGCTTCATGAGGTCGACGACGTTGACCACCCGGATTTTCAGGTCGGGCAGATGCTCGCGCATGATGGAGACGGCGGCGAGCGTCTCCAGCGTGGGCACGTCGCCACAGCAGGCCATGACCACGTCGGGCGCGACGCCCTGGTCGTTGCTGGCCCACTGCCAGATGCCGATGCCCTCGGTGCAGTGCTTGACGGCGGCGTCCATCGTCAGCCACTGCGGCGCCGGGTGTTTGCCCGCGATCACGACGTTGACGTAATGGCGGCTGCGCAGGCAGTGGTCCATCACCGACAGCAGGCAGTTGGCATCCGGCGGAAGGTACACCCGCACGACCTCGGCCTTCTTGTTCACGACGTGGTCGATGAAACCGGGATCCTGGTGCGTGAAGCCGTTGTGATCCTGGCGCCAGACATGCGAGGCCAGCAGGTAGTTCAGCGAGGCGATCTTCCGCCGCCACGGCAGGTGCGACGTGACCTTCAGCCACTTGGCGTGCTGGTTGAACATCGAATCGACGATGTGGATGAACGCCTCGTAGCAGTTGAAGAGTCCATGCCGCCCGGTGAGCAGGTAGCCCTCGAGCCAGCCCTCGCATTGGTGCTCGCTGAGCATTTCCATCACGCGCCCGGTGGGCGCGAGAAATTCGTCGTTCGGCACGGTCGCGGCGTCCCATTGGCGTTTGGTCGCTTCAAAGAGGGCTTCCAGGCCGTTGGAGAGCGTCTCGTCGGGGCCAAAGACCCGGAAATTCCGCTGCTCGCTGTTCAGCTTCGCCACGTCGCGCAGGAAGCGCCCGAGCACATGCGTGTCGCCGATGCCGCGCACCCCCGGCGAGGGCACGTCGACCGCGTAGTCGCGGAAATCCGGCATCCGCAGGTCGCGCAGCAGCATGCCGCCGTTGGCGTGGGGATTCGCGCCCATGCGCCGTTCGCCCTTGGGCGCCAGTTCGGCCAGTTCCGGTTTCAGGCGGCCCTGCTCATCGAAGAGTTCCTCCGGCCGGTAGCTCCTCAGCCAGTCTTCCAACAGCTTGAGGTGTTCGGGATGGGTGGCCGGGTCGGAGAGCGGCACCTGGTGCGAACGGAAGGTGCCTTCGATCTGCAGGCCATCGACCACCTTCGGCCCTGTCCAGCCCTTGGGTGAATTGAGGACGATCATCGGCCAGCGCGGACGCGTGAGGTTGCCGTGGACGCGGGCGTCCTGCTGGATGTTCTTGATCTGCTCCACCGCCGTGTCGAGCGTCGCGGCCATGGCCTCATGCATCAGCCCGGGCTCGTGACCCTCGACGAAGTAGGGCGTCCACCCGTAGCCGCGGAGCAACTGTTCCAATTCCTCGCGCGTGATGCGGGCCAGGACGGTCGGGTTGGAGATCTTGTAGCCGTTGAGATGCAGGATCGGCAGCACCGCGCCGTCGGTGGCCGGATCGAGAAACTTGTTGGAATGCCATGCCGTGGCCAGCGGTCCGGTCTCCGCCTCGCCGTCGCCGACGACGCAGGCGACGACGAGATCGGGATTGTCGAACACCGCCCCGAACGAATGGCTGAGCGAATAGCCCAGCTCGCCGCCCTCGTGGATCGAGCCCGGGCACTCCGGCGATGCGTGGCTGGGAATTCCTCCGGGAAACGAAAACTGAAGAAAGAGCTTCCGCAGCCCGGCCTCATCCTGGCTGATGTTGGGATAGATCTCGCTGTAGGTGCCCTCGAGGTACGTGTTGCCCACGACGGCCGGGCCGCCGTGCCCGGGGCCGGAGACGTAAATCATGTCGAGGTCGTATTTCTTGATGACCCGGTTCAAGTGCACGTAGATGAAGTTCTGCCCGGGGGTCGTGCCCCAGTGTCCCAGCAGCATGTGCTTCACGTCCGCGAGCGTCAGCGGCCGCTTCAGCAGCGGATTGTCGTAGAGATAGATCTGGCCGACCGACAGATAGTTGGCGGCGCGCCAGTAGGCATCCATCTTGTGGAGCAGTTCCGGCGTGAGCGTGTTGGTCTTCATGGTTTAAGTTTCCCGATTTGAGCCGAGATCGAGGACGCGGGTGACGGCCTCGCGATCATGAGCTTCTTCGTCGGTGCAGGATGTCCGAACGACGCGACGCGGCATCCGTCGCTGCTGGCGACCGCGTAAGTTGTGCTGATCGCCTCGTACGTGCTACGGCGGTCCCGCAGTCCCGTGACGGCGCTGTCGACGAGCCGCCGTTGCGGTGAGTTGCACTTGAGAACCGACCGTCCTCGGTTGTGGCATAGTGCGAAGGCTGACCGACGATGCCATCGGCGAGTGCCGACCTAGACGTCCGCGGTTGTGGACTCGGATCGCGTGTCCAGTGACGGACCGGCGACGGAGTGTACTCATCCGCCGACTGCGCGTCCAGTTGAGCTGCGTCGACCGTTCGCATGTCTAGCATCCTCGGAGCGCGTTCCTTCTCGAACCGCGGCGGCCTTGCAGTAGATGGCGGAGTTCGATGCCGACGAACAATGGCACCGTCGATCGCCCTGGCTCGGCGGTAGGAGCAGATCGCTTCGGAGATTGGCGAAGCACGTACCAGCTCGTTGAACGTCGATCTCGACGCGCCGAGCTGAACGGTGCGCTGGACAGTGCCGCCACGCCGACGCGCTGAGTAGGCTCCCAGTGGAGCATTCGGCGCTTCAACTCGAATAGTCAGTGCGCTCGCACGAGCCTCCTCTCGGCACATCATGCAGCGGTCGTTCGGACGTGCGTCAGCCTGCCGGCCGCGTGCGACTGTTGATCGTCCATGCCGTCGGTCGAGCAGGACCTGCTGCGCAGCCTATTCAGATCACGATTGTCATAGATCGTTTTCTGCATCGTCCGTTTCCGTTCAAGTTTGATCATCGCTGCCACAGGATGTCGTGCTTCTTCCAGGGGAACCGCAACGCCGTCGCAGTGCGGTATCACTCGCGCCGTATAGTCCGCTGGTGGGCGGGCCGCAGACACAGCCGCGCTGTAAACGTAGCCGCCCGACGCGCCGGCCAGTTGGCGAACGCGCTTCATCTCCTGCCGCACGGGAGCGCCGCCCATGACGCCGTCGGCGTAAAGCTCTACCCGCACCGCCTTCGGGTCGAGGTCATCGAGATAGACCTGAACCTCAAATACGTGCTGCTCGCCTCGAGTCTCGCACCTTCACTTCGCCGAAGTGCAGCGTGGCCCATTTCTGTTCCAGACGTCTGCTGCCAATCGACCATTTGCCTGCCGATTGCGCCTTTATCGGCAGCGCGCGCACGGTAGGCGGCCGCAGCCGGGAGGTAGTGTTGCTCGGTGTATTCGCGCACCGTGCGGTTGGCGGAGAAGCGCGGTGTCAACCGCGCCATGCTTTCCCGCATCCGCTTGACCCATGCGGTGGGAATGCCGCTCTCGTCGCGGGTATAAAACTCCGGGATCACCTCCCGCTCGAGCAGGTCGTAGAGCGCGTCGGCTTCGACAGCGTCCCAGGCGGGATCGTCGCCATGCTCCTGGCCGTCCCCCAACGCCCACCCCACTTCAGGCGTGTAGGCTTCCGCCCACCAGCCGTCCAATTCCGAGAGATTGATGCCGCCATTGACGAGCACCTTCATGCCGCTCGTTCCGCTCGCCTCCCAGGGCCGCCGTGGCGTGTTGATCCAGACGTCCACCCCCTGCACCAGGTGCTCGGTCAACAGCATGTCGTAGTCGCTCAGGAAGATCGACATGGGGGCGGGCCTCGGGCTGGCGGATGAAATGTATCCATTCCTGAATCAGGGCCTGCCCCGCCTGGTCTGCCGGATGGGCCTTGCCGGCGATGATGAGTTGCACCGGGCGCTCAGGATTGGTCAACAGGCGCAGCAGCCGCGCCGGATCGTGCAGCAGCAGGTTCGGTCTCTTGTAGGTCGCGAAGCGGCGCGCAAAGCCCAGCGTCAAGGCGTTGGGATCAAAGAGATGCTTCGCCTCGTCAACCGCCTCGGGCGACGCGCCGGAGGCGGCCAGTTGCCGGGACAATCGTTCGCGAGCGTATTCAACAAGAGACTTGCTGGCGGCGATGCGAAATTGCCAGAGGCTGGCGTCGGAGACGCGGCGAATGTCCTGCTCCAGGGTTTCCGTCGTCCCCAGCCAGCGGTCCTTTCCACAGGCTTCCGTCCAAAGATCGTCGGCCGGCGCCGAGTCCCAGGTCGGCATGTGGACTCCGTTGGTCACGTGTCCGACCGGCACTTCGTCCTCCGGCCAGTGCGGAAAGAGAGGCTCAAAGAGGTGCCGGCTCACCTTCCCGTGCAAGCGACTCACGCCATTGACCGCCCCGCTCCCGCGGATTGCCAGATAGGCCATGTTGAAACTCTCCGACGAGTCGTTCGGGTTCTGGCGGCCCAGGGCCAGCAAATCGTGGAGTGTTATGCCGAGCTTCTGCTCGGCATAACCGACCGAGGTATTGCTCGATGAGGGCCGGAGCGAAACGGTCAAAGCCGGCGGCCACTGCCGTGTGGGTGGTGAAGAGGTTCCCCGCTCGCGTGACGGCCAGTGCGACTTCGAAGGGCTGCCCGGTCTCTTCCATGAAACTGCGGGCGCGTTCCAACACGGCGAAGGCCGCATGCCCTTCATTCAGGTGACAGACTTCCGGCTGGATGCCGAGCGCGCCAAGCAGCCGCCATCCGCCGATCCCGAGCAGCAGTTCTTGCTTGAGGCGCAGCTCCGGCCCGCCGCCATACAGCTCGCTGGTAATCCCTCGATGAGCGGGGAAGTTCGCCGCGTCATTGCTGTCCAGCAGGTAAAGCTTCACTCTGCCGACCTGGACCTGCCAGGCGCGCAGCCAGACCGAGTAACCGGGCAAGGCGATCTCCAACCGCAACCACTCGCCGTTCGGTTGGCGCAACGGCGTGATCGGCAACTGTCCGGGGTCGTTATACGGGAAGAGGGCCTGTTGCGCTCCGTCCTTGTCGATCACCTGGCGAAAATAGCCTTGCTGGTAGAGCAGCCCCACGCCGACCACCGGCACGCCCAGATCGCTGGCGGCTTTGAGCTGATCGCCGGCCACATTGCCAAGCCCGCCCGAGTAGATGGGCAACGCTTCGCTCAACATGAATTCCATGCTGAAATACGCGACGCAGGTCAGGGGAGCCTGCGGATGATTCTGCTGAAACCACGCGGGCGCCTCCGCCGCTTGCCGCCTGGTCTCGCACCAGGTCATCAACGTTCTTGCGAAAAACGGGATCGGCCAACACGCGCTCGATCTGGTCGCGCGAGACCGTCTGCAGGACAACCCAGGGGTTATGCGTGATTTCCCACAGTTCGGGATCAAGCTGCCGCCACACTTCGTCGGTAGCATGATTCCACGACCAGCGCATATCCAGGGCCAGCTCCGCCAGGGAATCGAACCCCTCGATTTCCGTGGGTAGAAGGTTGTATATCGGGTGGCTGACACGTGTTTGTTTGCTCATAGATTTTCCTTCAAGGCTCCTCCGCTTGCGCTCACTTTGCTGAGCACCATCTTTAACGCGCGTTCCTTTGTGGCGTTCCAGAAGCTGTCGTACGCCTTCATGATTTCCGATAGCTCGAATCCGTGGCTCACGAGCTTCTTTGGCTTGAGGCGTCCCGACTGAACTATCCTGAGCAGCATCGGCGTTGTGACCGTGTCCACGCCAGCGTCATTCGTCAGCCCATAATCCGTTCGACTGCTTGCTCGTCTGAGCTTTCACGACATTTGTCGCACCAAGCGAGTGGCAACCTCCGGCCCATTACCGTCCGGCGGATTCTGCACGAAGGCCATCGGCTGCTGGCCGAGGTTGTAGCGTTCGACCTTGATGCCGTGCGTGCCCAGCTGCGAGAGCATCGCGGCAAAGTTGACGAGATCAGGATCGATGTCGGTGCCGCAGATGCCGGTCGAGCAGCACATGGGCGGGTCATAGACTTGGATTGTTTTCATGTTGGGGATAGTTTGATTCGGAATTGTGGTCGCCTGGTAACTCATTGGGGCTGGGTGGCTCGCCATGTGCGATACGATCCCGTCAGGTTGCGCACGCGGAAGCCGTGTTGGCTCAGAATGCGCGCCGCGTTGTAGGAGCGCTGGCCGCTCTGGCAATACGCGATGATTTCGCGGTCGCGCGGCAACTCACTCAGGCGCTGGCGCAACTCATCCAGTGGAATGTGCGTCGAACCGGGAATGAACCCTCGCGCGCGTTCGTCGGGACGGCGGACATCCAGCAGCAGCGTCGTGCTGGGATCGAGCAAAGCAACCTCGTTCCACTGCGCGAGCGCCACGTCACCGGCGAGCACGTTTTGCGCGGCCATGCCGGCAAGGTTGACGGGGTCTTTCGCCGATCCGTATGGCGGCGCGTAGGCCAGTTCCAGTTCGGCCAGGTCGTGAACGGTCATCCCGGCCTTGAGCGCGGTGGCCAGCACGTCAATGCGTTTGTCCACGCCTTCATGGCCGATGGCTTGAGCGCCGAGCAGTTTGCCTGTGTCGGGCGCGAACAGGACTTTCAGCGCGATGGGTTCGGCGCCGGGGTAGTAGCCCGCGTGAGAGCCGGGGTGAAGATGAATCGCCTGGAAAGGAATGGCCGCGCGCCGGAGGGTTTTCTCATTTGCGCCCGTGCAACCGGCGGTGAGATTGAACAACCGCAGGATGGCTGTGCCCCAGGTGTGTTCGTATCGGGACGGACGGCCGAGGATATTGTCGGCGGCAATGCGACCCTGGCGATTCGCCGGGCCAGCCAGCGGAATCAGCGCCCATTGACCCGTGACTCCATCACGCACCTCAATGGCATCGCCCACGGCCCAGATGTGCGGGTCGCTGGTCTGGAGGTGTTCATTGACCCGGATGCCGCCCAGTTTGCCGATCTCCAAACCGGCTTCTCTTGCCAGACCCACTTCAGGTTTTACACCCAACCCGAGCACGACAGAGTCGGCGGGCAATCGTTGACCGCTTTTCAGCACCACGATGGAAGCGCGGGCGGGCTCCTGCTCTGAGGGCGGCTCGAACGATACCACGGGATCGTTCAGATGCAGGGCCACGCCATTGGCACGCAACTCCGCGTGCAGCCAGGCAGCCATTTCGGGGTCGAGGGGCGTCATCACCTGGGGCAGCGCTTCCACCACCGTCACGTCGAACCCGCGGTGCCGCAGTTGCTCGGCCATTTCGAGTCCGATGTAACCGCCGCCAACCACGACGGCGCGACAACGCTGGCAATCTTTCGACCACGCCATGATTTTTTCCACGTCGGGGATGTTTCGCACCACGAAATGGTTCGGGCGCTCGATTCCGGGGATGGGCGGCTTCAGTGGCGATGCGCCCGTGGAAAGAATCAGCGCGTCGTAGGCTTCTTCGTATTCGCGGCCGGTTTCCCACTCGCGCACCCGGATGCGCCGGGCCGCGCGATCGATGCGGATGACCTCGGTTTTGATGCGCACATCCAGATTGAAGCGCGCCTTGAGGCTGTCGGGCGTTTGCACCAGCAGGCTGTCTTGCTCGGCGATTTCACCACCGACAAAATACGGCAGTCCGCAGTTGGCAAACGACACATGCGGGCCGCGCTCGAACATGATGATCTCGCAGTCCTCGCACAGCCGTCGCGCGCGCGCTGCCGCGCTGGCCCCGCCTGCGACGCCGCCGACGATGATAAGGCGTTTGTTGCTCATTGTGTTTCCACAGACTTTGTTCCGGACTGAATCCTCGAATGCATCAGTGAGGGGTCGCCGCGTTACGCCACTCTTCCTCAGCTTCGCCAATTGTTTCCTGAAGAAGTACCCACGCCGCGCGCTCTTCGCCTTGCTCCGGCATCGGCACCAAAGGATCGCCGACGATCGTCTGGGCTTTCTCCTGAATGCGGCGAAGATGATCGGCTCCACGGAAGTTCTCCGCATAAATCTTGTCGATATTCTCGGTCCCCTGTTCCGGCACTGAAGGGTCAGCCGCCTCCGTATAGTAGGCCGTGACGAGCTTGGGTACGTTCACCAGCATCGAGGGGTCCGCTGGCTGCCCTGCACGAGGACTCACGTTCACGGCTCTCTCCTCACCTGCGCGGCGACGTGCTCGCCAAGGTCTGCAACAGCTTGTCGAAGGGCTTGTTGAACTTCATGACTCCGTCGTCCTCGAGTTGCTGTGTCACCCGGTCGATGTTGATTCCCAGTTTCTGTAATCGCTCCATTACCAATCGAGCTTCCGCGACATCCTGTTCGAGGCGGGGTTTCGGATCCCCATGGTCGCGGTAGGCGTCGAGGGTTTCGAGGGGCGCCGTGTTGACCGTGTCCGGTCCGATGAGTGCCTCCACGTATTTCACGTCGCTCTCGTCCGGGTTCTTGGTGCTGGTGCTGGCCCAGAGGAGGCGCTGGACATGAGCTCCCTGGTCTGCCAATGGTCTTAAACCGATCGCTGCCGAACATCTCCTTATAGAGTTGGTAGGCCATCTTCGCACTGGCAATGGCCACGTGTCCGCGCACGGTCTTCGCGAGGTCCGCCTTGTCGCCGCCTTGCCCGATAACTTTCTCCAACAATGGATCCACCAGCCCATCGATACGGCTGACAAAGAAACTGGCCACGGAGGCCACATGGTTGACGGGCTTCCCGCGCGCCGCCCGCGCGGCGAGGCCGGCGAGGTATGCGTCGGCCACTTGCCGATACCGCGGCAATCCAAATAGCAGTGTCACGTTGACGTTGATGCCTTCGCTGATGAGTTCTTGAATGGCAGACAGACCCTCGGTGGTGGCAGGAACCTTGATGAAGACGTTGGGTCGGGCCAGCATCTTCCACAATCGGTGCGCTTCCGCAACAGTGCCCTTGGTGTCACGTGCCAGGTGGGGGTTGACCTCCAGGCTGACATATCCATCATGGCCGTCAGTCTTGTCGTACACCGATCGGAACTCGTCAGCGGCGCTCTGCACGTCGCGCTGGCTGAGAGTTTCATAGATCGCGTTCACCCCTTTCCCCTCACTGGCCATGGTTCGAATGTCCTGGTCATATTCATGGCTGCCGACGATCGCCTTCTCAAAGATGGAGGGATTCGAGGTCATCCCCCGCAGTCCGTCCTCTTCAATCAGACGTCGGAGCTGTCCGCTGGTAATCAAATCGCGCCTGATATAGTCCAACCAGATGGATTGACCGAACGTTCCCAATGTCTTCAAAGGATTGGCGTTCATCATCGTGTCCCCTTGCTTTCCGGTTTTGGCCCTATCGCCCTTCCTGGCAATGCCGCGCTCGCAATTCGACAACAGGGCACCGAATCACATCGCAGCCACCTTGTCATAGTACTGATGATCTTCTCTGTAGCCTCCATGCCCATCTCCGATGGTGGCAAACGTGTCCACCACCTCGATCGCACGAAGATACTTCACCATCTTGTATCCCGTTTTTGTTTCGATGCGCAGGCGACAGGGAGCCCCATGAGGAATCGGCAGGGGATTCCAGTTCATCTCATAGGCAAGAATGGTTTGGGGGTCGAGGACCTCGTCGAGCGTCAAGATTTCGTAATACGAGAGCGGGGCGTACTCCGCTTGAGCAAACGCGTGGAAGACAATGTAACGCGCCTGTGGCAGGGGTCTGCACATGTCCAGGATGGTGCTCATCCTGACCCCTCCCCATTCCGCCACGGCCGACCATCCCTGAATACAATTATGTTTGGTGATTTGCTCCTGCTTGGGGAGCGCCCGAAGGTCCGCCAGAGACAGTGCCAACGGCCGTTCCAGGAGCCCGCCGATGGCCAGGCGCCACTCTACGAATTGTGCCTCAGCTTGTTTCGTATATGTCTCGGATTCGGGCGGGTATCCATTCACCCGAAAGTACGGCGAAATCTGTTCTTTGGTATAGTGCTGCCTGGACTTCATGCCTCCGAACAGATGCCGCATGAGTGGTTCGACGATCGCTGTGGCGTTGACTTGAAATCGTCGTTGATTCCCGAGTGTGTATACGGTGGCCCAGATATGAAAAAGCACGACTCCGATCAACGCGATCGAGGCGATCCAGAGGGCAAGGGCCGTATCCGAATTGGTCGAGCCCACCACCATGTCCGCGATATCTTCGGGGAAGTGGACGATGACAACCAATGTGAGATGCACCAGCGTATAGACCACCAATGTCATCAACCCGATAAAATGGAGGCTGCGCGCGGCTTGTCGCCCGCCGAAGAGTTTCGGATACCAGGGAAAGCGGGCAATGAGCGCGGGCGACATACAGAGCCCGGTCAGGATCATCAACGGGGCGACGAGAAAGACCATCCCCGCATAGGTGAGTTGCTGCAATGGATCATAAGGGTGAAACGCGCTGTCCGGGGGTATCTGAAACTTGGCAAAGGTCAGGATGCTATCCCAGGCTTGGGGAAAAATTGTCCAGCTTGTGGGGATCAGCCGTCGCCATTCGCCGGTCGACACAGAGCAAGGCCACATAGCTGAGGCCGTTCAGGATCCATAGCGGGACAATCAGGAAATGCCAATTCCTTGCGGCTCCAAGATTATGGTGTCCTCCCGGGAGGGCCACGATGGAGTTGATATGTTCTGCCTCATCCATTGAGGTCCAGAGGCGGTCCTTCGGCATCACTTTCTTGCCGAACTTGATCCATTCGCTCCCTGGCGTGGTGTCATCGTTCCAATAGAGTTTCGGATGGTCCGAAAGAATCTGCACGCCACTGCGCATCAACACAAAAATGCAAAATAGATTGATGAAATGGTTGATCCGAAGCCAGAGCGGAAATCCTAACGTGTCCTGATCCATCCCTCATTCCTTGTTGGACTAATTCGTCGAGGCGCTGCTCAAATTTCGCCGTCTGCATGTTTTCTTATGCTTCATTTCTTCTTCGGGTTCGATCCTCCTGGGACGGGCGTCTGCTTTGCCGATCTTGGTGAGTGCCGCACCTTTGTGCATGGCCATGTGGTCGGTCTTGTCGCTCTTGATCAAATATTGTGGCTCCTCCTTCGAGGCGCGAACGGTGTAGGTCTTAAATTTGATGGCGGAGATGACCCTTTTCTTGATCGTTCCTCGGACGTGTCCTGCTTCCGAGTTCCACTCCACATGATCTCCAATTTTAAATTCGCTGTTTCATCGGTGTGATTTCCTGGCCCATTCTTCTGGGTGACCGTGACTTCCACTGAGGTCCAGTCGAAATGGCGATATAGGATCCAGCAAGGACAAATCCAGTCTCATGAGTCCGGCTTCGGGCCTGAGGACTTGGCCGGCAAACGTCCTTTGAGATTCTCGACCGTGAACGGACCAGGCTCGGCGATCAATTGGCGGGCAGCCTCCACCTGCTCCCACACATTCCACAGCAACACGCCTCGCACGCGGCCGTTCTGCAAGTAGTAGATGACGCCTTCCTTGTTCGGTTTTTTCCAATCGGCAAACATCTCCAGGCGCGAGTCCACTTCGCCGACGGCTTCGTATCCTAAATCGAACATATCGGAGTAAAAAAACGGCAGGTGATGATAAGGCTCGGTCTTGCCCGCCATGTTTCCACCCGCCGACTGTCCCATGGAATTGGCATTGTCCTCGTGTTCGACCCGGATGCGTTTTCCCAGGGCTGGATTGTAGAATGAAGCCGCGTCTCCTGCTGCATAGATATCGGGCTGGCTGGTACGCAGAAAATCGTCGACGACGATTCCGTTTTCCACCTTGAGCCCGGCTGCTTGGGCCAACTCAACGTTGGGCTCGATGCCGATTCCCGCTACCACACTGTCTACGATGATTTCCCGGTTTGTCCTCGTCTTCAAGACACGCCGGTTGCCGCGTGTTTCCAATCCGATGATTTCTTCGCCGGCCAATACCTCAACACCCTTTTGCTTGTAGTAGTTGGACACGAATTGCGCGAGAAGAGGCGGGAAGACGCGGTCTCCAATATCTTTGCCGGGGAAGACCATCACCACGTCTTTCCCGTTCAGAGCCAATGCCGCAGCGATTTCCGAACCGATAAACCCGCCGCCGATGACGGCAAACCGTCCACCTGTTTCGGTGAGCGCGCGAAGGCGCCGGTAATCCGACAGCGTGCGGAAGTACATGATCTGATCATTGCCGAACGCAAGGCGTCGTGGTCTGCCGCCCGTGGCCAACAGGAGTTTCTGGTAGGTAAACACTGCCCCCTTGTCGTCCACGACTCGTTTCTGTTTCGGAACAATCTCTTTGACGACAAGGCCAAGGTGAACGGTTACCCCTTTGTTTTCCGTCTTGCGCCAGATACTGTCCAAGGGTTGTCCCTTCCATAGCGCCTTCGAGAGAGGAGGGCGATCGTACGGAGCATCCGCCTCTGCGCTGATCAGCCCGATCCCGCCGGTTAAGTCGACTTGGCGGATTCCATCCACCGCGGCTGCCGCTGTCATTCCGCCGCCGATGATCAAATATTCGTAGTTCGCCATGGTTGCGCCGTCTCCTATCTGTCACGCACTCCTTCCGGAGTGGCTGCCTGCACTAACTTCATGGCACGTTCGTACACGTGGTCCACGGTGAAACCGTACTCGCGCATCATCACCTTCCCGGGAGCGGACGCACCGAATCGGTCCACTCCAATTACCTCCCCCTCATCGCCCACATACTTGCACCACCCTTGAGTCGCGCCTGCCTCAACCGCGAGGCGAGCGCGCAGTGAGGGAGCAAGAACCGAGTCGCGATAACTTCGAGGCTGGGCCTCGAACAATTCCCAACTCGGCATGGATACGACCCGCACGTTGATCTTGTTCTCGGCCAGCTTTTGTCCGGCCGCAACGATCAAGCTGACTTCCGACCCGGTGGCGATCAAGATGATGTCCGGCTTGCCATTGGGGGCCTCGGTCAACACATAGGCACCGCGCAGCAGGCCATCTGCCGCTGCGAATTTGGTGCGGTCAAGCGTGGGCACATCCTGCCTGGTCAGGATAAGCGCGACTGGTCGATTCCGACTTTCAATGGCGACGCGCCACGCCATGGCTGTCTCGTTCGCATCGCATGGGCGGATGACGAGCAGGTTCGGAATCGCGCGCAACGCTGCCAATTGCTCGATCGGCTGATGGGTCGAACCATCTTCGCCAAGCGCGATGCTATCGTGGGTGAACACAAAGATCACCCCCTGTTCCATCAGCGCCGCCAGTCGTATCGGTGGCCGCATATAATCCGAGAAAATGAGGAATGTTGCCGTGAACGGAATCACGCCGCCATGCACCGCCAACCCATTCGCGATGGATCCCATCGCATGCTCGCGGACACCGAAGTGCAGGTTGCGTCCCGCGTAACTCCAGCCCCCGCCCGTCGACCCCTGTTGGTCGCCGGCCCCGTCCTGCGGGCTCTCGAAATCGCCCATGGCCGTGAGCGCCGTGCGGGTGGACGGATCCAAATCGGCTGAGCCGCCGACCAACGAAGGAAAGTTTTCGATCGAGCGCGTTCAGCACTTTGCCTGAGGCGGTGCGGGTCGCGAGGCCTTTCTGGTCCGGCTGGAAAGTCGGGATGTCGCTGTCCCAGCCTTGCGGCAATTCACCTGCCATCCTCTGCTGAAATTCTTTGGCAAGGTCGGGGAATGCGTTCGAATACTTCGAAAATCTCTCAGCCCAGTCCGCTTCAGCTCGTTTGCCCAGCTTCCATTGCCAGACGGAAATGCACGAGGGCTGCATCCGGAACGTAGAACGGCGGATCGACCGGCCAACCCAAGGCCTGTTTCGTCAATGTCACTTCGTCCTTGCCGAGCGGCGAGCCGTGCGCTTCAAACGTGTCCTGCTTGTGCGGCGAGCCGTAGCCGAGATGCGTGCGCACGAGAATCAGCGAGGGGCGCTCCTTCTCAGTTTGTGCCGCACGCAACGCGCGGTCGATCGCTGCAAGATCGTTTCCATCCTCAACCGTCTGCGTGTGCCAGCCGTAGGCTGCGAAACGCATGGCACGATCTTCCGTGAACGTGATGTTGGTACCGGCGGAAAGCGTGACGTGGTTGTCGTCGTAGAGGCAAATCAGTTTGCCAAGCTTCAAATGGCCCGCGAGCGATGCCGCCTCTGCCGCTACGCCTTCCATCAGGTCGCCGTCGCTGGCCAGCACATAGGTATGGTGATTGATAATAGGGTGACCGGTCCGATTGTACCGCGCAGCGAGATGGCCTTCCGCGATAGCCATGCCGACGCCATTGGCAAATCCTTGGCCGAGCGGTCCAGTGGTGGTTTCTACGCCGGGCGTCCCCCGTTCGGGATGACCGGGCGTGAGGCTGCCCCACTGACGAAACTGTTTGATTTGTTCGAGCGGCAGATTGTAGCCCGTAAGATAGAGCAAGCTATACAGGAGCATAGATCCATGACCGGCCGACAGGACGAAGCGGTCCCGGTTGACCCAGTGCGGATTGGCCGGGTTATGCTGAAGAAAGCGTGTCCATAGTACATAAGCCATAGGAGCGGCGCCCAGAGGCAGGCCTGGATGGCCGCTATCCGCCTTCTGCACCGCATCCACCGACAAAAACCGGATCGTGTTGATCGCCAGTTGGTCCAGTTGCGCCGGACGTAAGATTTGTTGCGTCTGTGGTATTCATGTGTATGTTTCCTTGGCTATGTTCCCTGTCGTGTCCCGTCCATCAATGCGCGTACCGAGGGAGGCCAACATTATTCGCTCCATCCCATCGGTACGTCCTCACTGCTTCTCAGATGCGTCTCTCAGGGACGACTCAGCTGCCCTCGGAAGGTTGCGTTCGGCCGAATTGTCATGCGTCCTGGAATTCTCGAGAACGGAAGGCTTCGGGTATTCAAGGCAAGCATGATGAGCCAGGCGCCGCTGAAGACCATGTCGATCGCGACGAATGTGCCGATCACCCAGAGGCCCGACACAGGCCACTCTGCCCAAATCAGCACACCCAAGAGCAGGGTGACGACCCCGCTCAAGAGTAACCATGCCCGGCCAGGGGGATGAAAAATCGCGCCCGCGAAAATCCGAGAGAGCCCGCCGACGAGAAAGAACGCCGCGATCAAGAGTGTCACCGACAAGGCTCCGGCTTCGGGATGTGCTACTATCACCAGACCGACGACCACATACAGGATAGCCAGCAGCAGTTCCAAGATGAAGCCACTCCACTGAAAGACCTTAAAGGCATGAATGGCCTGGAAGGTTCCGGCGAAGACCAGGGCCCACCCCAACACAAATACCGATGCCAGTGTCACCAGGACCGAATAGCCAAAAGCCAGGATGCCAAGACCGACGAAGACGATGCCCGATGCAAGGACCCACCTCCAATTTTGCCTGACGGCGTCAAGATCACCGAGCATCTGATGGTCAGAACCGATGATGGCGTGAGGATTCATGTGCGCATTTCTCTCTCTTCGAGTTTTCCTCTTCGGCGGTTGCCACAACTGGATTCCTCAGCGTATGTCCGGGCAAATTGTTAGGTCTTTGGTCATGACTTCACGCCTCTAAGAAAATCTCGCTCCCACATTCGCTAATAGATGATCGGTGGGCGTTTGTCCTTGATGGCCAACATCAATCGTTGCCGTTGAAGGGGGCGCTCGGGATCTCGCGTGTAATGCGAGGGGTCTTCAGACACCTCGATCTGGCTGAGCGGGACTGAGATTTGTTGTTTCATGTGCGGCACGTGAGTCTCGATCGAAAGCTCCACCAATTGATCAGTGCAGCCCGTCACTGTGGCGTTCAGGTCAGACGCATCGAGAAAATTCACCGTGACTCGCTCTTCCGGGTCAATCCAAGGACGAATCCGCTTTTCCTTTTCATCGTTCGTCATGTGCGTGCCCTCCTTCGAGCCGGTAAAGAGGACTCTGAGCAGGAGGGTCACCTATGATGAGTTTATTGGCTACTCTACGGCTCAATTCGTCACTGTCCAGAGGCGTCATTGGGATTTCATGAAATTGAACTCGGGCAGGGGTGGCAGGCATGAGAGTCTTCTCCTTCTCATTTATCCACATGCTAGTTGTTTCGATCGAGGCGGTCTGTTCAAAATTGGTCAGTTTGAAAGTCTCCTGTCATGGTAACCGGCTTCAGCTCATCATTTGTCGCAAATAGAATAAACAACTTCATAGGCTGTTGAGGTACTTCAGCTTCAATTGCATGGAACAGGGCGCGCCTCTTTCACAGTGGTGAGTTGTTTCCGACATCGCCATATTGAATTTCACTGGGACTGCATGAAGCAATGCAAGTGCCAGGGCTATTTGCATCCGGGAATCGAGCAAAATCATGTGCCGAATTACTGAGGAGGCTTGTGAGAAGCGCGGTTTCGCGCGAGACGCACGGTGCAAAGAGCTAAGGTGAGATTATCTCTTGTAAGGCTGTACTAAGACCTATTGACAGCGTGAACTTGTCCTCGAGTTACGCTTCATCGTTTCTCCGCCTACCGAGGTGTCCTATTCGGATGCAAATCAGCTGCGCCAGGCCCCGCAGTTCTGTGACCCGCCCGAATTCGCAACAAGGACCATTTCATCGTATTTACACTGTTCTTTAAAGTCTAGGGCTCAAACGGACTCCCTCCCACCGAAACCGAAGCAATGTAAATCTTTTAATATTGAGCAATTGTGACCAGGTTGCGAATCGTTTACAGAACACAATAGATCCAGCCCCCAATCCGAATGTCGTTGGCTGGTCGAGTGTCAGTAGGACTTTCGGTGAAGCCGTTGGGGGAGGAACCAGATTCCCTGGGGTGGGCACCTATGAGCAGACTATGAGGGATGTTGTTCTTAGGAGTTAGAGCATAGCCGGTGGTCGTTCGCATTGTACTAAGTCAAAACATTCTGTAACGGAGGTGATATATGGGCACCATACTCCTCGTCATCCTGATCCTACTCCTTGTTGGCGCGTTGCCTACGTGGCCTCATAGCGCGAGCTGGGGTTACGGTCCCAGCGGTGGGCTAAGCTTGGTTCTCTTGGTCGTGGTTATTCTGTTGCTGACTGGTCGGCTTTAACGTCGGTTGAGCTGCCATACGAGTTTGAGGGAGCTCATGTGAGTAGAGGGAGGACATCTATGACTCGGATTCCACACATTCTGATGGCTCTAGGTGTCCCCATAGTTCTCACCATCGGCTGCCAATCGAATTCCCAGACGACGGGGCACTACATTGACGATACAGCCATCACGACATCCGTCAAGACGCATCTTGCAACGGATGGTCCGGTCAAGACGATGACTCAAATAAGCGTCAAGACCGTCGAGAATACTGTCTATCTCACCGGCGTGGCAGCGACTCAGCAAGCCAAGAATCGGGCGGAGGAGATTGCGCGTCAAGTGGCCGGGGTTCAAACGGTGGTGAATAACATCACCGTTCAACCATAACCTGTGTCAGTCTAGAGATTCCGCGCTCGACACAACTCGGGGATCGCCCGTCATTGAATTGATGAGCCTTGCGGCGCTCAAGAGGCCTCTCTGTGGCGCGCATCATCGGCCGAGTCTCTCCAGCAATGGCTGGCCTTCCTCCTTAGCCAGCTGGAATAGGCTCGTCCCGGACATGAGCCAGAAGCGACCCTAGCCATTCCGCACACGATCAATACAGTCCGACCACTCCCCGCATGGTCCCTGACGTGGAAATGTCCATACGTGCCGAGTTTGTCAGCGTCGAACGCCTCGGTCAGCATGCTGTAAGTCTTGCGGCTGTGTAGATCGTCTTTTCAGCATCGAGACGAGATTTCATACTCACTCCACGTGTTCCAGAGAACGACTGCGTGCTGCTTCAACATATTGCGGAGGTAGCGCCACGCTGTTGCCGGATCAATTCTTACCATTTGAGCAATTTTGATCAGACGGCAATCGCTTCCGTGGCATAAGGTGTAAAGGCATATCCACTCCACAAAGGAGTGCATCACAAACAAAGGAGGCCAGATTATGAAGAAGGTAGCCATGGTATTCATCGGGATGGGATTAGTGAGCCTCCCATTCGTCACGTATTCTCATGCCGCGGACACCCCGCCGGCTATGGGCGATACCGGTTCGCAGCGGGGGGCAACCCAGCCGGGCCAGGTAGATATTACCGATACCAAAGGCCAACCAGGCAGTATCCCGGGCAAGTATACGGTCATGCCTGTGGCCAGAGGAAAGAAGGTGGAAGTCAACAGTGAATTGATCGGCGATACGGTCAAGAATCCCAAAGGCGAGGAAATCGGCAAGTTGGAGCAACTGATCATGGATTCTGAGACCAAGCGGGTTGAGTATGCGATGATTTCAATTGGTGATACCGGCCAATTAAAAGCCTATCCCTGGAGTGCCTTCAAGGTGAACAAGGAACAAGGCAACGTTGTACTCAACGTGACCAAGGAACAGCTCCAGACGAAGGCGACGGACCTCTCTCCAGACATTCAGACACTCCAAGACCAACTACAAACCTTGAGACAAAGTGAATCACGTGCAGGAGCACGCGAGGGAAATACTAAAAATATGGGGAATCCCGGTGCCGCCGGCCCGATGGGTGAGGAGACAAAGGGCGGGGGAGGGATCGAACGAACGCCCGGCAGCAAGTAAATGCGGCACTGCTTTTTTATTGCTCATAATCGGTGAGGCAGAAATGAATCTGCATAATCGTACAGTACCAATAAATTGAAAGGGAGGTTCAGTCATGAAGAAGTTTGCCGGTCTTTTTGTGATGGTCATGGCGCTCACCGGAGGAATGATGACATTGTCGTATGCTGCGGGTGACATGACTGAGGCTAAAGGAGACTCCAAGACGATCAATGGAGACTTGTTAAAGATAGATGGTGAGTTTTACACGGTACACGACACGTCCGGCCATGAAGTCCGCCTGCATGTCGACAAGACTTCGAAGCAGGACGGGATGCCGTTCATAGCCGGTGACAAAGTCGAGGTCCAGGCCACGGACAAGAATCACGCCCTGTCCATCAGGCACGTCCAGCCAAAGAAGTAGGTTTTGACGAGACTAAGGTTGCCGTTCAAGCGCACGGATTGGGCCAGTCTTCAGCTCTGGCCCAATCCGAACAGGGCAGCCTGGTGAACAACCATTTCGTCGTAGCCAGAACTCGATGTTCTATACCTCAGCGATTAAGAGAATAGAGGTGAGCCTCAAGGTCATTTCGAAACTCCTGAACGCAACCTATGCCAAATGGACTGAGGATCATGCCCAGCGTATGGGTGCCGCCTTGGCATTCTACACGGTCTTTTCCTTAGCGCCTCTCCTGTTGATCGTGATTGCGATCGCCGGAATGGTATTTGGGCAAGAAGCGGCTGAAGGCCAAATCATCGGGCAGATTCAAGGCTTCGTCGGCGAGGATAGTGCGAACGCCATTCAAAGCATGCTTGAAAATGCCCGTCGGCCGTCAACCGGCCTCATTGCGACCTGTGTCGCCCTCGCCACACTCCTCTTCGGCGCGACCGGCGTGTTCGCACAACTCCAGGACGCTCTCAACGCCATTTGGGGCGTGGAGACCAAGCCAGGACTGGGGATCATTCAAATCCTGAAAGACCGATTCATCTCATTTGTGGCGGTATTGGGAAGCGGTTTCTTGTTATTGGTCTCTCTGGTGCTGAGCGCCGGATTGGCCGCTGTGGGAGCGGTGGTGGAGGCAATTCTTCCGGCACCGGAAGCCATTCTGGAGGCGATCAATTTCCTCGTCTCATTCGTGGTGATTACCCTCCTATTCGCAATGATCTACAAATTGATCCCGGACGTGTCGAACCGCTGGAAAGACGTATGGATTGGAGCAGGCATGACCTCGCTTCTCTTCGCGATCGGCAAGCTCCTGATCGGCTTATATCTAGGCAAGAGCGATGTGGGGCTGGCCTATGGCGCGGCCGGTTCACTCATTGTCATCTTGCTATGGGTCTATTACGCCTCTCAGATATTCTTGTTCGGGGCAGAATTCACGGTGGTCTATGCGACATCTCACGGGTCTCGATTAAAACTTGCCGAGAATGCAATGCCGGCGCATGAGAGTGCGGTCACTATTCCAGGCGTGGACCAGCTCATCCCGCGCAGGGGACGCGTCAGACCGAAAAGCAGCGGATATAGGAGGAAGAGATTTCCCTAGGGGTGAAGCCTTGTTCTCGAGAACGGCCGCGTCCTGCTGAGGTCCTAACGAATCATTGTTCGAGCGATTCAGCAGGAGGATGCGCTGCTGTTGCCGGTTCACACGCCACCCTACCCCAGCCAATCATGAAAAGAAAAACCCCTTATGATCCTTGAAGATTACAAGGGGCCTTTCCAGTCTTCCATTTGCGAATGTCTGGCCAGTTCCACAAGAAGCAATTCACGAGAGTCAGCTCCAAGCCCGCAGCCGCATCCATTCTCCCAAGCTGAGCATTTTTGACCAGATTACCATTCATCCAGAGGCATAGCCTTATGGCCTATTATGTCATCTGATCTTGATCGTTTTATTGTGTTATCAGGGAAGAAGAAGCAACAAGATGCTCAGCAAGATACTCATTGTCCTCTTGGTCCTATTCCTCATTGGCGCCCTGCCTTCTTTTGGGCGCTCCTCACCGGTGCTCTCGCATTCGCCCTTGTAACGCCTGGAGCAGGTTTCGCACAGGAGCGCACCTCCGCCGCCGAGCCTACGTCGCAAGCACCGACTCAGTCCGGTCCCATCGGTCCGCCCGCCCCCGAGGGGTCGAAACAGGTTTCTGAACTGGGAGACGGGAGCTGGCAGGAGCTACCTCATCCCGGCCGGCGAGCTTATCGGATACCTCTTGCTGTTGAATCAGTTTGACCGGCACTTCGTCGAGCCGAAGGACACATACCGCACCGGCACCGAGTCGTCCTGGAAGAACTTGACCGATTCCAAGTGGGTGGTCGACAACGACCCGTTCGCCACGAACCAGTTCCTGCATCCGTATGGGGGGTCCATCTACTACGGATTCGCGCGATCGGCCGGCCTCAACTTCTGGGAATCGTTCGGGTATGCCGCTGTCGGCAGCTTTCTCTGGGAGATCGGGGGCGAGACCGGGCCTCCCTCCATCAACGACCAGATCACGACCCCTATCGGCGGCACTTTCTTGGGCGAACCGCTCTTCCGGATGGCCAGCCTGTTGCTCGAGAGCGACGACGGCCCGCCCGGGTTCTGGCGAGAGCTGGCCGCGGCGGTGGTCTCGCCACCCACCGGCTTCAACCGCCTCGTCTTCGGCGACCGGTTCGACGCCGTGTATCCGAGCCACGACCCGGCCATCTCCACGCGATTTCAGCTCGGCGCGGGCCTGAACACGCACTTGACCGGCCCAGCCACCTCGAGCTTCAAACAGGATCAGGCGACTGCAGATTTCCAACTGGCCTATGGGCTGCCCGGGAAGCCCGGCTATAGCTATACACGCCCGTTCGATTACTTCAACTTCGAATTCACCGCCTCCACCGCCAACACCTTTGAGAACATCATAACCCGCGGCCTCCTTTTTGGAGCGCCGTATGCATCGGGCGACTCCTATCGCGGGGTATGGGGCCTCTACGGGAGCTACGACTACATCTCGCCGCAGGTCTTCCGCGTCTCGAGCACGGCCCTCAACCTCGGCACCACCGCCCAATGGTGGCTTTCGCGCTCGGTGGCGCTCCAGGGCACGGCCCTCGGCGGCGTCGGCTACGGCGCGGCGGGCACCCTCAACTGCTCGTGTGAACGCGACTATCACTACGGCGCCACCCCCCAGGGGCTCCTCGAGCTCCGTCTCATCCTCGGCGACAGGGCCATGCTCAACGTGACAGCGCATGAGTACTATGTCAGCAACGTAGGGTCTGCCGGGCCGGGGGGATCGGAGAACATCGTCCGCGCGACGGCGTCGTTCACCGTACGCGTGTACGACCGCCATGCCATCGCGGTCAAGTACGTCGCGTCGCAACGGGATGCCCACTATTCCGAACTGCCCAGCACATACCAGTCGGTGGGAACCTTGTACCTCGCCTACACCTTTCTCGGAAGCACCGGGTTTGGCGCTGTCGATTGGCGCCAGTGACGCTGACAGCTGCTGAACCGAAAACGGAGTTGCGACTAGAAAAAGTCAATGCGCGCGTCGTAGGTGATGCCGATGAACAGCCTGGACTCCTGCCCAAGCTAACGGTCACCTCACCGGAGACAAAACTTATGAGAAAGACACTGTTCAGCGAGGTGAGGACGGCCCCTAATTGTGACTGGGAAATAGTTGTGAAGGTGGTAGGAATGATGCCAAGGGAAGGCCGTGCAGAGTCTGCTCTGACCGTTTTGCTGGTCAGCGATTTCTTTCAAGGGTGGACGTGATCCCGCGGGATAGCCTAAGCAACGCGCTCAGGAAAGTTCGATATCACGCCGTCGACGCCAACGGAGACTGCGTGTTGGATATCATCGGGACGATCTGCCGTATAGACGAACACGAGGAGACCCGCTCGGTGGAGTGCATCGACGAGACGGCTGGTGGCTGTGTTGTGCCGGAGACCAACGTGGGAAGCTCCACGCTCTATTGCGCGGGCAACTGGTGCTTGGGGCAACCGTCCAAAGAGCGCCATAAGAGAGGCATCCGGCTCGACCGCCCGAACGTGTATCAGCTCGTCGTGTAAGAATGACGCGTAGATGACAGGGGCACAGAACCCTGCCTCACGCACCGTTTCAACAGCCTGCCGGGCTGCTCCCTTGATCTTTAGTTCCAACATCAGCCCTGCTCTTCCTGCGATCATCTTGAGCACTTCCTCAAGCGTTGGGATCTGTTCGCCGTTCTCTGCGTTGAACTTCTTGACGTCTGCTAGCGACAAGCGATCGACTCGTCCCTTCCCATCGGTCGTGCGATTCACTGTTTCATCATGGAGGACCACGAGTTCGCCATCTGCCGTGCGGCGCACGTCAATCTCCACGAGATCGACTCCCAGGGCAATTCCTTTCTGAATCGCGGCCAAGGTATTTTCCGGGGCATGTCCGGCGGCCCCTCGATGGCCGATTCTCAACACCCTGCCGCATGAGTCTCCTGCAACCAATATTGAAGGGGCAAACGAAGCTGGGGTCTAATGGATCGGTGGCGCAAATCGAAGATTGTGGGCATCCAGATTTGCGAGATATTCTTTCATTCGTTTTCGCTCATGGTTCTTTACAAATTCGATCACTTTGCTGTCAATCTCCAGCAACCCGAGTCCGGAGGGGATCTCGTCTGGGCGGATGACAAACAAGTTCACGCCCCAGCTCCTTGGCCTTCGCCTGTGCTTCCTTGACGCGGTGGTGGATATACCGCTCGTTCAAGCGTAGGAGGTCGTTCAACTCCAGAAGGTCTCGCAGCGGGTGCGGCTCGACACGAACGCTCTTCCTCGGAATATTGAGGAAGATGAATACCGTATCGCATCCCAAGCTGAAGGCTTCCTCGACCGGAAGGGGGTTGGCGAGGTCGGCATCAAGGTATCGATAGCCGTTCATTTCAACCATCTCAAACAAAGGGTACAGGGCCATGGACGCGCGAATGCGTTTAACGAAGAGGTCGTATTTGGCCTTCTGGCTTCGCATGTCCTCACTCCCGTCCATCGCGACATCGGGATCTTTATTGGAAAAGACAACGGTGGCTCCGTCTTCGTACCGTTCAGCGATGATGTGCCAGACGATGGGGCTTGTGAGCACCTTCTGCAGATCGAACTGCTCGCCCAGTCTGGCCAAGAGCGGGAACGGATCAAGAAAGGCTTTCATCCTCTTGAGTTCAAAATACTTCTCCACCTCGTCGAACATTTCCTGGATTTCAGGCGCCTGCACGAGTCGTCGGAAGGACTTGTGTTGGGACGCAAACGCATCCATGAGGCGAAAGACGAAGCTCACCGTGCGGCCCGCTACGCGAAACGGCATGCGCACACACAAGGATATGACGAGCGGCAGAAACTTGATGGCCCTCCTGAAATCATGGAGAATCGATCCGCTCGGCCCCCAGCCTTGACTTACTTGTGGAACAACCCCTAAGAGACGGGCCAATTTCTCTTGGAGGAACGGGTGAACTTCATAGATCGCTTCCGGGGAGGTGATATATTCTTCCCAGACGCGGAGAGTTTTCGCGGCCCCGACTACACCGGGATTCTCGACAAACCCGAGGGCATTGCACGTTCCGGCGGAGGAACTTATGATGTGGGTCGGAATCAAGCCGGCATTGACCAATTCTGCGGCCGCAACCGCCTGGATGACGGCTTTACAACCGCCCCCGCAGAAAACAAACAGGATGTTCCCGTACTTATTCGATTGATGATCGGACATGCGAATTCTCCGGCCTGGTGCGTCCCAGGACACCTGCTGCTTGTCAGACAGCGACTCCGATGTGCCGGCCCGACCATGGATGTGTCACGACACCCTGGACCACGACTCGCTCGACCTGTTCCTGGATCCGAAGGACCCGACCAGATGAACACGTATGATGTCTGCATCGTGGGAGCAGGGGTCGTAGGGTGCGCCATCGCCAGAGAGTTGGGGCGTCGGGGCTGGGACAGTCCGCTTCGCGATCGTCGTACTCGAACAACACGAGGGGGCAGGAGAGGAAACCAGCGGGCGCAATAGCGGAGTGCTCCATAGCGGAATCCATGAATCATCCCCGCTCGCTGAAGGGACAGCTGGCTCGAGAGGGAAGCGCGCTGGCGGTCTCGTACGCATTAGAGCATGGCATCCCGCTGCTCAGAACGGGGATGGTCATCGCCATTTCCTGGGAGGATGTCCGTCGAGGCCTCTGGCGTGAGGTGTCCATGCTGCGGCGGCTGTGGGTCAACGCCTGGAAGACGAACATCCGGGTGTCGTTCGTGACGCCCTCGGGGTTGCGTGCGTGGGAGCCGAATCTCCGCGCCTGCTGCGGTATTGTCATTCCAAGCGTCTCGGTCATTGACCCTCTGGCCTTCGTACAGTCTCTTAGGACCGACTCGGAAGCGACCGGTGCCGAATTTGCGTTCAACAACCGGGTGACTGGCATCGATGAAGACGCCACCGCATACATCGTCACCACCGACCGTCAGAAGATCCGCGCTGCATGCCTGATCAATGCCGCAGGCCTTCACGCCGACGATGTCGCTGCCCTCGCCTTACGCCATAAAAAGTATACCATCCGCCCGGTGCGGGGTGAATATTACGAACTGGTCACCCCGGAGAAGAAACGCCTCATCGGACGCCTGGTGTATCCTGCGTTGCCTCCTCAAGCGACCGGCAAGGGGATTCATTTCAGCCCCCGCCCGAACGGACAGTTGTTCGTGGGACCGAATGAGGTGGCAATCCAAGACAAGACGGACTATACGTCGCACAAGACGCCGCCCGGCGTGTTCGTCGAGGCCTTGCAGAAATTCCTCCCGGCCCTGGACGAACGCGATCTTCGCTGGGCCTATTCCGGAATCCGTCCCTGTGTCATGACAGCGAATGGGCGCAAGAGCGACTTCATTATCTCGGTAGACAGGGAGGACCCGCCGCTCATCAATCTGGTAGGAATTGAATCGCCCGGGACTTTCCGCGGCCTTGGCGATCGCCAGACATGTTGCCGATCTGCTCTGCGTTCAAAAGCGGTTCAATGCGTCCAGAGGCCGATCCCCCTCATCTCACGACGCCCGAACCGGTTGAGGGTGCAGCCGCTCCTCTTCTTCCTTGCGCAAGACCCGATAGAGTGTCTTTCCAAGAAGCGTTCGTGGCAGCTCGGCTGCGAAATTCAATGTGCCTTGGAACTTTATATGGAGCCAAGTATCGCCGGCAATGTTTCATGAGGTCGTCCTCGGAAATTTCATTCGCGGATGGAACGACGACCGCCTTGACTGATTCACTCCCGTCCCCCGACAACACGCCAATGACCGCGGCTTCTCGCACCTCCGGGTGGAGCAGCAACACCTGCTCGATCTCAGAGGGATAGACATTGAAGCCTGAAGTGGAAAGGATCATGTCCTTCTTCCGGTCCACGATGTAGAAGAAGCCATCCTCGTCCATGCGCGCCATGTCGCCGGTCGCAAGCCATCCCTGCGGGCTTCAGCACGTTCGCCGTTTCCGACAGGGTTGTTCCAGTATCCCTGCATCACTTGCGGACCTCGCACCCACAGTTCACCGATCTCCCCCACCGGAACCTCCTGGCCCGTCTCATCAACGATTTTCGCCTCGGTATTCGCAATGGGTAATCCGATGGAGCGCTTGACCGAGAGACCACGGGTAATGTTGCAGTGCGTAACCGGAGAGGCTTCGGAGAGGCCGTATCCCTCGACAATTAGCTGGCCGGTCCGTTCCTTGAATTTCTTGAGGAGCTCATAGGGGAGCGCGGACCCACCGCAAATGCAGAATCTTGCGCCAGCGAGAGTCTTTCGCATCACAGTGCTCCAGAAGTTTCCGCACGAGCGCAGGCACCATTGTGATCACGGTCGGTTGTTTCTTGCGAATGAGCGTGAGCAGCATCTGCATATTGCGGGGGTCGGGCACCAGCACCATACATCCACCGACGGCCAGGCAGATATTCTGCGTGACCGTCATCCCGAACACATGAAAGAGCGGGAGCGCCGCCAGAAAACTCTCTATGCGTTCGGCAGGAGAAAACCAGCTGATAAGTTGCCGAATGTTGGCCGTCAGATTGCGGTGACGCAGCTCCGCGCCTTTCGACACCCCGGTGGTGCCCCCCGTGTATTGGAGCACCGCGATATCGTCCGGGGTCACGATCGGAAGCTCCTCCGGCGCGACGGGGGTCACGCCGTCCAGGACATCGTGGAAGAACAGTGTCCTGTCGCTGTGCGGAATCTCGATCGGCGGTCGGCCGTTTCGATGTTGATAGATATACTTCGCGATCGTCGTCATGAAATCGGTGATCCGCGTGACGATGATCAGCTCCAGATCGAGATGCTGGATTTTCTGATACATCATGTCGAGCACCACGATTGCTCGCGCCCCCGCGTCTCGAAGCTGGTGGGACAGCTCGTGTTCCGTGTAGGTCGGGTTGCAGGCGACGACGATACCCCCGGCCCTCAAAATGCCGAAGTAGGCGATAACTGCCTGCGGAGAATTCGGGAGACAGAGGGCCACGCGATCGCCTTTGCGAATTCCCAATGCGGCGAGGCCGCAGGCGAATCGGTCAACAGGGAGTGGCACTCGCGGTACGACAGGGTCTTGCCAAAGAAATAGAGAGCCGGCCGGCGTGAAAACCGCTGCGCGCTCCGGGAGAACATCTCCGAAGAGCGTCTCGGGAGAGAGGGAAAGCTCGTGGGGAACTCCCTCAGGATAATGTACGAACCACGGTTGCTCGGGCATGAGGCGCTCCGTTTCGTGCAAGTCGGCTCAAGACATTCTCCGGCACTACCACCCTCCGTTCGAGAGACCAGGACAGGGCTCGAAGCGTTTGCCATATTTGGCCGCCAGCGATTCCAATTCCTGGGCGATCTGTCCGGGCGTCATGGTCTGCCGAGCCCAGGTGAGAAGGCCCCCACGGAATGCGGGGAAGCCGATCCCATACGTCAGGGCGAAATCAACCTGCCAGGGATGCTCCACAATCTTGTCGTGCAGACAGCGCACCGCTTCGTCGACCATCGGAAGAAACAGGCGTTGGTGAAGGATGTCGTCGGAGATGGGACCGGCTTCTGAAGGGTATGCGCGGCGATAGTTCGCAATGGCGTCGAGCGCCTGCGCATTCTCTTTTTCCGATTTCCAAAATGTCAGCGGTGGTTTCTTTTCCGGAAGGAAGTTCCGCAGCAGCGCGTCACGCGACTCGATTCGAGATCCCAGCACGGCGAGCGAGGTCAGCACGTGCATGGCGACCGGAAGCCCGATCAGATCGAGGAGCTCCAGGGGACCCATAGGATGCCCGCTATCCACCGCCATCCCAAAGTCCTTGGCGACGGTGTCAATGCGCCGAATGGAGATGCCCTCCCCCACCATGATCACGGCCTCCGCCAGATAGCGCGACAGAATCCTGTTCACGAGGAATCCCGGTCCGTCATGCACCACGAGGGGAAACTTGCCCAACCGCTTGGCAAGGCTACAGGCCTGCGCGAGGGCCATGTCGGATGTGAAGGGTGCGCGCACCACTTCGACCAACTGCATTTTGGCGACAGGATTGAAGAAGTGGAGTCCCACGCACCGTTCAGGATGGATGGCCCTCACGGCAATGTCGGCCAAGGTGTAGGACGACGTATTCGTGGCAAAAATCGCATCGGGACGTGCCTCCGATTCAAACTCCGCGAGTACCGCTCGTTTCACGTCGAGTTTCTCCGACACGGCCTCGATGACAAGGGAAGCGGCGGCTCACATCCCTGATATGGATGGTTGGAGCAATCCGCATCATTCGATAGCGCAGGTCGGAAGGAAGGATGATCCGCTTGCGGACCTGGGCAGTTTGGGTTTTTTGGATCCTTCCGATCGCTTTCGCGAGAATGTCCGAAGAAACATCTCGCAAGACCACCGCATACCCTTTTTCAGCGAGTTGCCCGGCGATCTGTGAGCCCATCAATCCGGCCCCCAGCACGCCAACGCGCGTAACCGCCTCCGGAACAGCGGCAACCTTCCGTTTCACCTCCTCGCCGGCCAGGAACAAGCCAACGAGGTGTGAGGAAATCGGGCTGGCCATGAGATCCAGGAGGAGCGGCTTTTCGACCGTGAGCGATCCCTCCAGAATACTCATACCCATCCCTCTCTCCACTGCATCGATGGCACGGAGCGGAGCGGGGTAGAAATAGTCGGACGCGCTTGATGACTTGATGCCGTGGCATAGCGACACACGAGCGAACGAATCCCGGGAGCGCTTAAGAATCTCCGGGTTGCCCGGAGGGGCTGCCGTCGGACGGGAGCCGAACAGAGACTGCGGGCTTGGGCAATAGCGGCTTGAACGAGAGTTTCCTTCTGAATCCTCTCCAGGGTCCTGACCGTGGAAGGGACAGAGACAACCATTCCTTCCGCAAGGCCCATCCGCAGAGCCTGTCGGGGAAAGATCAGTCTTCCCCGATGTGATCATGTCCAATGCCGCCGGTAAGCCGATCAGCCGCGGGAGACGTTGAGTGCCGCCGAACCCGGGAAGAATGCCCAGCTTGACTTCCGGCAGAGCGAAACAGGTCCTCGGATGGGTGCTGGCGATGCGCATGTGGCAGGCCAGCACGAGCTCGAGTCCACCACCCAGACAGGCGCCTTCCACGGCGGCGACAAACGGTTTCGGCGATCGCTCCATCGCATCAAAGAGCCTGTGAGCGGTGATCACGAGTTGCTCCATCTCCTGAAAGGAGCGTTGCCGTTGCGCGTCGTGCATCTGCTCCAGATCGGCTCCCGCACAGAAATTTCCTTCCTTCAAGCTCACCAGTACCACGCCTTTGATGGCGGAGGATTGCTCGGCGAACTGCACGATCTCCTGCCATTCCGACATGCTCCCCACGTTCAGCACATTGACCGACTTGCCGGAGTAATCAAATCCTGCCAGGAGGATCCCATCGCTCAAGAACTGCGGTCTTGAAGTGTTTGAACTCGCCGGGAGAGCTGGTGTGGTCGTTTGACATGGCTATTTCCTCTCCAAGATCATCGCCACGCCCTGTCCACCTCCGACGCAGGCGCTGATCAGTGCCCGCTCGGCATTCCGTCGTTTGAGTTCGAACAGGGAGGTCATGGCCAAGCGCAAACCGGAGACGCCGACCGGATGACCGAGTGCGATAGCCCCGCCGTGCGGGTTGAGATCATCGGGCGGGATTTCGCCGAGACGTTCAGTCAATCCGTAACGGCCAAACTTGCGTTCCATGAGAGATGACGAGTCAAGAATGCGGCTGATCCCCAACACGACGGATGCAAAGGCTTCGTTAATCTCGCAGACCGCGAAGTCCTTGAGGGTCAGGCGGGCCTTGGACAACACTTTGGCGATGGCCCCGACCGGGGCCAGGCCCATGCAGGAGGGTTCATACCCAAAATCGGCGTAGTCTTTCACGTACCCGAGGATCGGCAAGCCGAGGGACTTGGCCTTGTCCTCCTCCATGAGCAGCATGGCTGCGGCTGCATCCGTGATCTGCGAGGAGTTGGCCGGCGTCACCGAACCGTGGCGCCTGTCGAATACAGGTTTCACGTCACGAAACGTTTCCTGACTGGCATCCTCACGAATTCCGTTGTCCCGCTCGACATAGGCACTCCGCTCGGGAACGTACATGGGCACGACCTCGTCCGCGAAGAATCCGTTCTTCCACGCTTGCGCCGCGTTCCTATGCGATCGAACGGAATACGCGTCCTGGTCCTGCGCGAGTGATGCCAAGAGCCGGATCTTTGGCAATATTCTCCGCGGTCAGCCCCATGATGAGATCACACATCGGATCCGTGAGACCCATCACCAACCCTACCCGCGGCGGATATCGTCTTGAGGTTAAGGAGCTTGGGAATGAGGGCAAGAGCGCCAGCGGCACGTTCCCGAAAGCTTCTGGCTTTGCCGTACTGCAAGAGAAGGTCAGCGACAGTCTGGTTGTAGACGATCGGAATTCGGCTCATCGCCTCCATGCCGATGACAAGCACCGTATCGGCATCACCGCTCCTGATGCGCAAGCTCGCATAGTAGAGTGCCGTGACTCCTGATCCGCAGTTTTTCCCCGCCACCGTATCGGCGGGGATCGTCGCGGGAAGGCCACCGGTGACGGCTGCCACCCGCGTCGGATTCACCGCGTGCATGGGCGTCGCTACATTGCTCCCTAATACGCAATCGATCGTTTCCAGCGGGAGATTCCAGCGGTGACACCTCGTGATCATTTCGCGGACGACCCACGCGCCAAGCACTTCCGCGTCCGTCTCGCGAAAATCTGTTCCTTCCTTGCATAGGGGGGTACGAAACCCGTCGACGACGACGACATTACGCATGGTGCATTCCCCGTCCGAGGTCCTGATTGAAGAACGGTCGTTGCGCCGTTACCAGCAAACACGTCAGATCTACACCATATCCTACCACGATACGCGCCGACTTTCGCGGTCCCTGGAGTATGGCGCTACTAAGAGGGGGCGCCCGTCTCATTTCAGGACAAAGACGGCGTGAATGGTGGTAAGGTTAACTAATGATACGAGCGACAGCATCCTACTCCCTGTCAAGGAACTGCCGCTCATGAAAAAACCGGACGTGTTTCAAGGGTCTGTGGCGGTGGCCGAGACTGCTCGTGACAAGGCTTCCTATTCCGGGTTTCTTGCGGGGCTGTTTGAAGCCGACGTCCGATGGGACCTCTTTTCCTCAATCGGCATTCCACAGACGAGTCCGCCCGCCCTGGATTTTCTGGAACGATTCAAGATCGCCCTGCTACCTCTGGATCCTGAACGAGTTGACAGTGAGGGGGAGTTGCCTGAGCCGGTCTTGAAAACATTGGCCGAGCTCGGAGCCTTTGGCGTCAAGATTCCCAGGCGCTTCGGCGGGCTGGAGTTGACCCAATCCGAGTATCAGAAAGTCGCCACTCTGTGCGGAAGTTTTGACGCATCGCTCACCGTGCTGTTGTCTGCAGCTCAATCCATCGGCGTTCCCGAACCATTGCGACTCTTCGGAACTGAAGAGCAGAAGGCCAAGTATCTTCCTCGGCTCGCGCGGGGAGAGATTTCCGGCTTCGCGCTCACGGAAGAAACGGTGGGATGCGACATCGCCAAGGTGGAAACGTATGCTGTCCGCGTCACGGAAAATGGGAAGACGGTCGCGTATCGTCTCACCGGAGACAAATTTTTCATTACGAATTCCGCCAAGCAGGACGGCGAGTTCCTGTGTTCCCTGCTCATCGTCATTGCACGAATCGTTGATCGGCCTGAGGAACTTCACGACCCCCATGCGCAGAAGACGGTATGGAGCCTTCATCGTCGAAACCCGCTGGCCGGGGTGCTCCGTCACCCGCTCTGCGTTTCGAGGGTGTGAGAGGGATTTACAACGGCGCACCGACATTCAACAACGTCTACGTCCCGATTGAAAACCGCCTGGGCAGCGAAGATGACGGACTGAGGATCGCCCTCGCCACGCTCACCGTCGGTCGCCTGACGCTTCCCGGCAGCCTGTTCAGGGGGCCTAAAGCAGTGTCTGTCCGTGATGCGCTGGTGGGGGCGCACGCGCGTTCAGTGGAACAAACCGATCGGCGAACACACGCTGATCGGAGAAAAAATCTGCCGTGCTGCGGCCTATACGCTGGCGCTCGACGCGGTGATGGCCTTCTGCGGAGCCTGGGCCAACAAGAAGGGCGACCTCCGGCTGGAGTCGGCCGCAGCCAAAATCATCGGAAGCGAGTGGTATTGGGAAGTGGTCAACGACCTGTTCCAAGTGCGCGGGGGACGGGGATTCATGACTGTTGAGTCGCAGCGTAAGAGCGGCGAACTCGGCATTCCGGTCATGCGCATGCTTCGCGACGCCCGCATTAATCTGGTGTGGGAGGGGACGAGTGAGATTCTGCGCATCTGGATGGCGCGCGAGGCCCTCTCGCCCTATATCGAACAGGGCACTCGCCTTTCTCCAAGGATCACCGTCAGCAGAAGATCGCGGCGCCGCTGTACTACGCGCGCATGGCGCTTCGCTCTTGTCTTCCTTTCTTCGAACCCCCTGAGCACCTTCTGCGGATGTTCGGGAAGGACTACGCACGGTGGGTTCGCTTCATCGAGTCGTCCTCTCGGAGCCTGACACGATCGACGCTCGTTGCGACGGTTCGCCACCGGCAGAGCCTGCACAATAAGCAACTCCTGTTGCAACATTTGGTGAATGACAGCCTCTGGCTCTTTCCCATGGCCGCGACGATCTGGTATGCGTCCCAACCAGAGATGCGGACGAAGCCCGGCATCCGTGAGCTTGCCACCTATTTCTGTCAGGACATGGCGGATCGTCTGCATCCTCCCTCCTCCCTGGCGAAAAGAATCCGCAGACACAAGAAAGACACCATCGTCTACCACCTGTCAAAAACAATCATGAGCGGCGAGTATGCCTGGCTTGAGGAAGGGATTGTGCCCTTGCTTGAGAAATGACGGACTGCGCGTAGCATGAATCCCTGCAAGTCTTCTGGCCTGGTTTCCATGTGCCTCACGCCAAGCTCCGACAACGGAATTGCATAAGTTCAGAGGCAGTGTCGTGAACGGCAATATATGGGGTGGAAGTCACGACAAGTGGAGGAGAGAGAGTGGTGAGTGAGAAGAAGCAGGCGGTCATCGTCAGCGCAGTGCGAACACCGATGGGGAGCTTCAACGGGGTGTTCAGCTCCGTGCCCGCAACCAAGCTAGGCAGCATCGCCATCGCCGAAGCACTTGAAGCGCATTCACGTTTCGCCCAGAGCGTGTGGACGACGTCTATATGGGCTGTGTCCTCAGTGCCGGGCTCGGCCAGGCGCCGGCCAGACAAGCTTCGATCGGAGCCGGAATCCCCAACTCGGTTGGCGCCACGACGGTCAACAAGGTCTGCGGGTCCAGCCTCAAGACTGTGATCATGGCCTCTCAGGCCATTGCCCTCGGAGAGGCCAGAATCGTCGTGGCAGGCGGCATGGAAAACATGACCCGCGCGCCCTATTTGTTGGAGAAAGCGCGACAGGGGTATCGGCTGGGACATGCGGAGTTGGTGGACAGCCTGGTCAAAGACGGCCTGTGGGACGTCTATAACAATTTCCACATGGGCGATGGCGGCGAACTCTGTGCAGCAAAGTATCGTCTCACCAGAAGCGAGCTCGACGACTTCGCCTTGGAAAGTTACCGCCGCGCCCAGGAAGCCATTGCGACCGGGACCTTCAAGCGGGAAATTGTGCCGGTTGACGTGCCGCAACGGAAAGGCGCGCCCTTGACCGTCACGAGACGATGAAGAACCGAACCGAGTCGATCTGAGCAAGATGCGCGAGCTCAAGCCGGTGTTCCAGGAAGACGGGTGTCCTGACCGTGGGCAATTCTCCCTCCTGTAACGACGGGGCGGCAGCGTTGGTCGTCATGGCTGAAGAGGAGGCCGCGCATCTCGGGCTCACGCCGATGGCGCGCATCGTCGGCTATGCCGGAGCGGCACTCGCGCCTGAGTGGTTTACGATTGCGCCGGTCGAGGCGATCAAGCTGGTGCTCAAGAAGACCGGCCTTGTCGATAGGCGACATCGACCTGTTTGAGATCAATGAAGCCTTCTCAGCCGTCTCCCTCGCGATCAACCGGGAATTAGGGCTCGACCACAAGAGAGTCAACGTCAACGGCGGGGCAGTCGCGCTGGGCCATCCGATTGGCGCCACCGGCGCGCGCATTCTCACGACCCTGCTCCATGCCATGGAAGCCCGTGATGCCCGTCGAGGTCTCGCCGGCTCTGTATCGGAGGAGGAGAAGCGTTGGCGATGATTGTGGAACGACCATGAATCAGGCAAGGGATGCGAGGCAACACGATTCATCCTCACGGAGGTTGGGTCACTGGCAGGACTACAGAGTATTGTATGGTTGGAGAATTTGGTGGGCCGTGTAGGGGTCGAACCTGCGACCCGCTGATTAAGAGTGGCAGAAAGTCAATTATTCGAACAGCTCGATGTTGCGAATGTTTCCCCGTTTATCGTTTAAAATCATGGACTTGCTGACATTCCACCGAGTCGATTGATTCCATCTGGTTCAGTCGTTTGTGACGATTTCTAGCACAAATTTATATATGACCCAGCCTTCGGTGCAACGGCGGCGTGTCACGCGATGCACCAATAAATGCAGGGCTGCGTCTATATATCCGGCCTCTTGGTGGACAATCAATGTGTCCGGGCCTTGATGAAATACGCGCGCGTTCTCCTCATGAGCACAACGGCCTTGTGTGGGCCGACAATTTGTCCAGGGTCTGAACGCGCCGGGTGTCCCTCTGGTGTCATCACGGATGGTCCGCGCTGCACTCCTTGGTGTGATCCTCCTTGTGTGAGGCGGCTTGCCTCTCCTCCCGAAGACCGTTGCGACCCTTCCTGCACTTAGGCGGGTTGTCGATATTCCTCATCATGGGCCAACAAGGCCCAGATCACGCGGGCATGTTTGTTGGCTAAGGCCACCGCAGCCACATGGGTGCCTTTGCGGTGTTTGAGCGCGCACAGCCACCGCCCCTGCGTATCGGTCCGCCGCTCGGCTCGCTGCACGACGGCGCGCGCCCCATGAATCAGCAGCGTCCGCACATACCGACTGCCTCGTTTCGAAATCCTGCCTAACCGCTCCTTGCCCCCACTGGAATATTGCCGGGGCACCAGCCCCAACCAGGCCGCCAGATGCCGGCCGTTGTGAAACGCCTGAGGTCGCCCCACGGTCGCCAGCAACGCCGTGGCCGTCAACGGACCAATCCCCGGTACCGCGGCCAGTTTCCGGCAGACCGGATGCGTCCGATACACGTGCTCGATTCGGTGCGTCACCCGCTCGATACGCGCGTCGAGATCCGTCAGTTGCTCATACAACTCGGAGAAGGTGTCTCGGGCACACGCGGTCACTCCCGACTCCGCATCATCCAGAAACCGGACGAGGGCGGGCCGGACCTTCTCCGGAGATTGCGCAATCACCAACCCATACTCGGCCAACTCTTAGCATAAGTTCGTGGGGTGAACCCCTCGGTTGAGACACGAGTACACGTAAACAAACTGATAGGATCTTTTGTCTCGGTTGTTGAAGCTACTCACTGCTCGGCTTCACCCTGTCGATCTTTTCACAAGACGTATCGGGAGGAGGGCCACCTGTATCCAGGAGCCCATTTGCCACGCCCAATAGGGCAGAGGATTTTTCGATCGGGGAGGCGAGTGTATTGATCCACAGGCGAGCTTGTTCCATTCCTCCCCTCTGTGTCTGCACGACCGCGATTTCCTTGTAGGCTCTAGCGCGAGACAATTCACTCCCAATACCGCTTGTGGTGGCTCGGGCTCCCAGAATATCACCGTCTTTCGTTTGAGCGAGCGCGATCCCGTGTAGGGCCATATCTCTTCGTAAGGGAGTTTCGATGTCTTCAGCGATCTCAAGGGCACCCTTCAGATTTCCCGATCGTGCTTGTGCGATCGCAATATGCATCAAGACACCGCTTCGGTTGATTTCTGCGGGAATCAATTTGGCTGTGTGAAGAGCACCGGTCTGGTCTCCGGCATCGAGTTGCGCTAATGCGATGGCCTCCATGGCCGCCGCTCGGTCTATCACGTCGACAACGCTATTAGCCGTGTATCGGGCACTCTGGATCTGATTCGATCTCGCCTGCGTTTCGGCAATATCCAGTAGCGTGAGATCCCTATCACCCTGTCGCTTGATTTTTGATGCGATCTCGAGAGCCTTTTTGAGGTCATGGGCGTTCGTTTCTGCCACCGCAATGTCATGGAGCATATTCTCTCGAATATACTCATTGGCAATCGTGGCGGCGTCGCGTTCAGCCTCCCTGAGCATTTGCTTGGCGGCTGCGTGATCAGTCGGAAGAGCCGCCTGAGGATCGAAGACACAGATGAGGAACTGACACATCGAAAATGCGGCCAAGACTTGAGTTCGCATTATATTCGCTCTCCAATCGAAAGTTTCCGGACATGTTCCTGTAAACCGGAGATCAATCACATTAAATTAAAAAAGCATCGCCGGGAAGAAACCCCTTATCGCCAAGAGATTCCGTTCCGTTACGGCGATGGCTGGACGCTACTTCAAACGAATGGTTTTCCCGTCGATTCGCACATCATTGACGAATTTCTGAAAATTGCTCTCCAGCAATTCGGTCGTGAGCGCCTGGGCATCTTCCGGTTCAAACCAAATGACTTGGTCGGCGCCGGACCCTGAAACGCGCTCCGTCACAATGCTGTCGTCGCTGTGGTTGATGATCTGAAACGCCAGGGTGTTCTTGGCCGATAGATCGGTATGCATGACCCAACTTGTGGCGTCGATCGGACAGATCCTGGATGGTCCCGAGAATCGTCACGTCGGGCACCCTCACTGCCTTGCGTCCGTGCCAATGAGGCCCGCCATCCCTGCCGGTTGAGATAGTCGACCAGGGCCTGCGCACTGGCCTTGGAGACGGTGCCGTTGGGGAGATCGAAATAACTGGTCCCGCCCCAGAAATGAGCGCGCTGGCCGAGATGCATCTGATTCTCCCGCGTATCGTCAAAGGGCAGCACGGCGATCCGCGGCCCGCCGGACGATGCCTGAGCCGCGCTCGTCACCTTGCCCGGGATAGCGACTATCGATCCGTTCCCCTTTTCCGCACAGCCGACGACGCTCACGAGAACCACACACAGACAAGTCAGTGACGCGTTCACGCTCACCTCCTTCTGGCGTCGGTCCATCTGCAGGCACGACATTACTGGACAACGAAATGGGCTCGCCGGTTTTTACTCCAGCAGCTTTCGTTGTGATCCTTGCAGAAGGGTTTCTCTTTGCCGTAGCTCGTCGTCATGGAGACGGGATGCCGGAATGCCGAGATCCTCCAAATAGCGTTTGGCAGCCTTGGCGCGGTTTTCGCCCAGAACTAAATTGTACGCGAGCGTTCCGCGCTCGTCGCAATGCCCTTCGATCAACAGCGATTTGCCCTGCTCGTTGCGGAGCCAGCGAGCGTCGCCTTCCAACACCGGCTGCGCATCTGTCCTGATGATGTACCGGTCGAAGTCAAAGTAAGATGTCGCCCAGGCCGGTCATTTCCGGCACACCGGACGCCCCCTGCTGTTACCGGGCAGCAACCGCACTGCTGGGAATGGACCCGCTTCCAGGCGTCGGGGGGCTTGCGAAGCTCTCGCGCGGCTCCTTCGCTGTCGAGACCCCTGTGGAAGGGGACGAGTCGATTGACGCCAGGGGCTCCTTGTTCACATTCTCCGCAACACCACCGGCGTCGCCCTTGCCTCTCATCGTCGTGGATTGATCGCCCGAGGTCGACGCCACCCGCTTGGCTGCGCATCCAGTCCCTATCATCAACACCCCGACACTTATCAACACCATACCCATTCGCATGCTGAATTGGCCAGTCGTCATTTCTCACCTCAACGCCAATTGTGTGCTGCCATGGCCTCAACTCGACAAGAGACGGTGATGCTGTGTTCTGATCGAACCGGCCCTCTCGATATCTCTCAGTTCATTGATAGCGCTGCTTCTCCAGCGTGGGCATAATCTGCCCCTGCACATCCTCTGTAATGTTGTAGCGAGTGTACGGGTTCTCCACCATCTGGTTCGCGTAGAGACGCCCACTCGGCGCGGCGATGGTCATATCCAACACCGCCTGCTCCTTTGGCGCAATCGTGACATCGTGGGCATACGACTCCCGCAGGTAGGGATGCCAGACGGTCACGCGGTATGTCCCCGGAGGAATATCTGTGAGCTGATACCGCCCTCCTTGTCCGTCACTGCATAGTAGGGATGGTCCGCCACCAAGGCCCAACTTTCCATGTACGCGTGAAACCCGCATTGCATGGTGAATACCCGGCGCCCCTTGGTCATATGGATATGCTGAGTCACCGGAGTGCCCTCATAATGCTTGTGAACATGCGCGCTGAGCCCTGCCTCACGAGGATATCGGGTACTGATCGGAAGCGGCACGTTGAACAGCACACGTGGTCCGAGATGCGAGGTTTCGTAGGCTTGGATATCGTGCATGGCCGGGTCCATATTGGCGACCACCACGTCGTGGCCATCTCGCACGACACTGACAAATGGGAGAAACCGGCAGTCGGTGGCTTCAATACGAGGGGGCCCTGTCTCTGGAAACGCCTTTCCACGTTCGATCGCCTCAATGTGTACGACGACCTGCCGAAAGGCCCCAGCTTCTCCCACATCGAACGGCTGCAACAGACGCCAGCCCCTGCCATCCGAGATACGTCCGCAATAGACCGGATCAGGCAAGGTCGTCAGGTTATAGCCTTTGGGCCCTGGAACTTTTCCGCTCAGGGTGACGGTACCGATCAGAGTTCCCCCATCCGCCACCGACGATTTCCTCATAGGCGACGGCTCGTCCCTGCGACACCCAGCTCACAGCAACTGACCACCATTGCCACAACAAGTGATCAGGACTCTCTGGTTTCCCATCTGCTCCGTGCCTCCACTCACTCAACGCATATGAACAACAATGAGAGGCCAGACCAGTGATTCACGCGAGTGTCACGATGGCTGCCAAGGAGGCCGATCCTAGCAGACATCCGCTCAACTCATTTGCATGAAGCTGGTCTGGGTTCTCCTCTCACCACTGTTCCCCGCTGCCATTCGTCATGGTCTGACGCCGACGCCGGCATCGTTCTTCCGGCAGAGATGCGCATCCCCTCAGCTGCCGTGGATCGCTTCCGTGCTTCTCGTCAGATGGACCGCTCACAGGTTTGACACATCGTGTGGTACCACCAGACCTCTCCATAGGAGACGCCGCGCGCAGTCATATATGTCGCCTGATCGGTCCACTGTTCTTCCAACGCGTCCTCTGGCAACCCATCTTGGACCCGAGCACAATGATCGCATACCAGCACGGCCTTTTGAGCCAAAAACTTTCGAAACGCACCCTCCAAATCAGGCTGATCCGGTAGGCTCATTAGTCACCGAATGAGAAGAGGACCGGCATCAGTCGCGATTTCATTGCGATGGTATATAGCGCTTTTGCTCATAAGGAAGGAACTCGTAAAAACCGAAGGAGTGCCAGAGAATTCTACCAGGGCGAGATAGGCCGATCTGCCGACTATGAGGCGCTCACGATGCCATGGGTGAGCGCGTATTTGATCAAGTCCGCGCTGGTCTGCAGATTGAGGTGGTCCATGATCTGCCCCTTATGAAACTCGACGGTCCGTGAGGTGATATTCAACAGGTTCGCAATCTCCTTGGCCGTCCGTCCTTCGGCGAGCAGTTGCAGCACTTCTCGCTGGCGCGTGGTGAGGCTCTGCGCCTCCGGATTTCTCCGATCCTGTGGACAGAAAGACGTCCACAAGGTCTTTCGTGATCAGCGGCGTAATGTAGGAATGGCCCGCGAGTACCGCCCGAATCGCCTGTTCCAATTCATCCACGGCCGATCGCTTGAGCACATAGGCCGAAGCCCCTGCCTCAAAGGCCGAGCGCACATAATCCGTATCGGCGTGCATCGTCACGATAATGATCTTGGCTGTTGGACAGATCTTTTTCAGTTGCGCCGCCGCGTCGATGCCATTCAGCAACGGCATGGAGACATCCAGGATGACGATGTCGGGCTGCACGGTCTTCGCGGCCTCAAGGAGTGCGCGCCCATCCCCCACCGTACCGACCAGTTCATAGTGCCCTTCCAGGATACGGCGAAAGCCCTCCAGGACAAGGGCATGATCGTCTGCCAGCAGGATACGTGGCTTAGGCATGGAGCGCTCCTGGACCCAGCGGAATATCCACTCGGATCTGTGTGCCGTGCATGGGCGCCGACTCCACCTCCAACGTTCCCTTCGCCAGGCGCACACGCTCCTTCATACTCAGCAAGCCCAGGTGCCCGCCGACCTGAGCCCGTTGCCCGGCATCAAACCCCACGCCATTGTCACGAACTGAGAGGCTGACCACATCGTCCTCGCAGATCAGCTCGACCTCCACATGCGAGGCCTGGGCATGCCGAGCAATGTTGCTGAGGCTTTCCTGCACGACACGATAAATACAAATGGTCAGTTCGGCCGGCAGTCGCCGTAACAGGATCTTTATGGACATAGGAGCTCTGGATGCCGGTGCGGGCGGAAAAATCATCGACCAGGCGGCGTACGGCCTTCACGAGTCCCAAGTCATCCAAGATGGACGGATGAAAGCGATAGGCCATTTGTCGCACATCGTCCGAGACGGCGGTCAGGCCCTCGGAAACCCGTCGAATCTCATCCCGAAGAGGCTCCAGATCGCTGGACGGATCTTTCTCCATCCGCCGAAGATCCATCGAGAGCATCGCGAGACGTTGATTGATGTCGTCGTGCAAGTCGCGGGAAATTCTCCGGCGATCTTCTTCCTGCGCCGTCAGCAACTGGCCCGCCAAGGCCCGCAAATCCTCACGGCTCTGCTGGAGTTCCCGCTGACTGGCCTGCAACACGGCCTCGCTCGCTCGAAGCGACTGCTCGGTTTCCATTCGTTCTGCGATCTCCGTGACGAGCGCCTGATTCACGGTGGCGAGTTCGTGCGTGCGAGCCTGCACCCGCGTTTCGAGTTCGTCATGCGCCCGCTGTAACGTGTCTTCCGCCCGTCGCTGATGCAGGAAGAAGAGCACGGGCAGCCAAATTGCCGTCAAGCTGAACAATCGGTTGGTGACGCCCATCCAGAGCGGCACGCCCTCTACCGTAGGACTCAGGATCACATCGGCCATCGAGAGCACGGAACACACCGCCGCTGTGATCAACGGGCCCTTCCGGTTCGGTAAGAGAAAGGACAGAATGACGAGCCCGCCATAGAGCACGCCGTTCCCGATTCCAAGAGGAAGATACAGATCGAGGCAGAAGAGGCCGATGCCCAACCCGACGATCGTCATCAGTAAGCGTCTGTTTGTATCGAGGCCCATTCCGTCTCTCATCGACCTGTATTATCCATCCGCGAACGAACCGCCAGCAAGAGCCCTCGGAGGCCACTCGCGCCATTGACTCCGCAGGACGACCATCGGTGATGAGCGAATTGTACTGCACTCTGCAATCGGGACAGATGGCTCCATGCCGAGCGAATTGCTCGACGGAAAGCAAATATCGCGATTCGAACGCGTCCGGGAACCATCGGTTGCGCATCTGCGCAAGCTCGTGGGCCATACAGTACCTTCGGCATAAGGCACAGGAGAGGACCGGCGTGAACATCCGCTCCCTTTCGGTGGTCGTGCAAGGACAGAGACGGAAAGGATAAGGGGTTATGCGATCAGAGCCTACTGCGAAAACATACAGGGTTACAGTGAAAATTTACTAGGAGAGACTCTTAAGTCGCCAATTCTTGACATTTCCTTCTCCTAAAGTCCAAATTCACTGGCTGACACAGCCTATTGAGTACCCTGCTGAGTACGAGAGGACGTCGCCAATGCATCGATGGGCCGCACAGTGGTGGGAACAGTTGCGTATCCAACACAAAGTGTGGACCGTGCTCTTACTGCTCTGTATTCCGCTCATCGGAGGTCTTGCGACTCACCTTCATATCGTGCAACAGCTTCTCTCCACCCAGCAACAACGGCATGAGCTCGTGCTTGCGCTGGAACACATTGAGTTGTTGCAGCGGCTCGCCATCGACATTGAGGACGGCTTTCGCGGATATGTGTTGACCCAGCAGCCCGCGTTCCTCGCTCCGCTAACCGAAGCTGAATCGAAGGTTGGCCCGGCACTGGTCAGTGCCACGAGGTTGATGGAAGGACTTTCAGGTCCTCCAGGACAGTCTCGAGCCCATTGGTCGGCAATTGAAAGATCTTTTGCGCTCGAAGCACGAGTTGATCGCCGATATTCAGCGGGGGGACACGGCTAAAGCTCTGTCACATATCCGGTTAGGGGAAGGGCTTCGGTTGTCCGACCGTCTCCGCCAGGATCTCCAGGCCATCGAAGACCATTTGGAAGACCAACGGCAGTCGTTGAACGCCACGGCGGACGTGCTGTCGCATCAGACGTTTGTCGGGCTCTGGGTTGCGCTCGCGGGGGTGGTGTTTCTTGGATGGATCAGTTCACGCATGCTGGCGTCCTCTCTGACCGATCCGATCATGCGGCTGCAATCAGCCACCAGCACGATTCGGAGAGCATGTCGATCCGGTCGAGATCGAGGAGCTGTTGGCCCCGTCCGCGCGCCTCCAAGGACGAGCTCGGCCAATTGGCCATGGCCTATTTAACTATGGCTCAGCGTATTGGGACCCATATTCAAGAACTCGAAGTACTCAATACGATCGGACAGGACATCAATACGATCGGCCCAGACGGACTCGATGGGGTCTTGCGCCGAATTTCGGACCGGGCAGTGGAACTAATCCGCGCAGATGTGTGTCTCGTGCTCATCCGGAACGAGCGGATGGGGTGTTGGGTGGTCGAAGCGGCTTCGGGAGAGTGGAATGATCGCCTGGACAATTCTGTCATGTTGTGGGACGAGCTCCCTATCAGTGTTCAAGCTTACGAGACGCGGGAGGTGGCCATCGGGGAACGGTTTCGCTCTGACGAACGGCCTCAAGTGGTGCGACGAAACTGGATGGGGAACAGCATGTTGGCTGTTCCACTCTTGGCTCAAGGAGAATCGTTCGGGGTCCTGGCCCTCGTGTGCGAACAGCCCCGATCGGCCGGGGAATGGAATCAACGGCTTGCGAAGGGATTAGCTCAAGAGGCTGCGCTGGCTATCTCGAATGTAAAACTCTATGAGGCCGCGCAGCAGCAACAACGCGGGCTGGCTTCACGCCTTCGACAGCTCGAGCATCTGGCAGAAACTTTGGCGCATGATCTCAAGGGGCCGGGGGCTCGGATGGAAGAACTCGCTCGGCTACTGGTCCAACAGTACGGTAAGCAATTCGATGACCGGACGAAGCGATGGTTGGCTCTGATAGAAGAGAATGGCAAAGATCTTGTGCAGCGCGTGGAAGGGATCCTGACGGTGGCCCGGGTCGGTACTGATCTAAGCGCCATTTCAGCAGTCGATCCAAATGTAATTATTGGTGAGGTGTTGAAAGCCCGAGCCGGAGAGATTGAGCGGCTTCGTGCCGTGGTACATGTTGAGCCGGGGTTGCCCCTTGTCGCCTATCATAGAGCCTATCTCCGGCAGATCTTCGACAACCTGGTTTCGAACGCATTGAAGTTCACTCGAGCTGGAGAGTCACCCCTGGTGAAAATCAGCGGGTCTGTGCAGGGTCCCATGGTGGTGTTCTCTGTGGAGGATCACGGGATTGGAATCCCTTCGACTCAACGTGCTCGAGTGTTTGAGCCATTCGTCCGTTTGGCGATGTCGGAGGCAGCCGGCAGTGGCATCGGCCTCACCATCGTTCAGCGTATTGTGGAACTGTATGGTGGAAAGGTGGGAATCGATGGATCCGAGGGGCATGGCTGCACCGTACAATTCACGGTTCCGAGTTTTCAGGATCAAGTGGGAGCAGCAAATGCCAGGATGCCAACGTCGAGGGATCCCTAAACGGGGTTGCTGTTCGTCCGGCGAAGGGTACTTTGAGGAAGGGGGGAAGTGATGACAAGTAGCGGGGTTTCCGACTTGCGATCGACCAAAACCAAATCCAAAGTGCCGTTTACGATCCTGGTCGTCGAGGACAACGCGACGGATGTTGAGTTGATGCTGCATGCCCTTGAATCGGCGGAGTTGAACACGCTTGGGGGAGACTTCGAGATGGAGATTCGTGCCACGGCGGAGGGGGCCTTGCAATTGCTCGGGGAACGAGCCGTCGATCTTGTGCTGACTGACATGGTGTTGCCCGGTATGGATGGGTTGGATCTCGTCAGCCGCATTCGGGTGATCGATCCAAACTTGCCGGTGTTGGTCGTGACGCGGATGAATGCGGTTTCTCTTGCCGTGGATGCGATGCGGCGAGGCGCGTTCGACTATGTGCTGAAACCCGTGAATGCAGAGGATTTGGGAATGAGACTTCATCGGGCGATTCGAATCTCTGAAATCCTACGCCGTCATGCGGTGCGTGAGCAACAGGACCGGCAGGAGTTTGAAGCCAATAGTTTCGTGGGGAATGGCGCCTTCTTCGAGCAAATCACGCGGAGTATTCGTGCCGCGTCCCAGGTCCGCTCGACGGTCTTAATCACCGGTGAAACCGGAACGGGAAAGGGGATGATTGCACGGGCAATCCATCAGCAGAGCCCTGAGCGCGATCGGCCGTTTCAAGTGATCGATTGTACAACCTTTCCTGAGGGGATGATGGAGTCCGAACTGTTCGGGCATGTCCGAGGGGCTTTTACCGGCGCAATCGCCGATAAGCCGGGTCTCATTGAGTTAGCAAATGGCGGCAGCGTGTTTCTCGATGAAATCGGGGAACTTCCCCTCATTCTTCAAGCGAAACTCCTGCGCGTTTTGGAGGAAAACGAAGTGCGTCCTGTGGGTGGAACCAGAGTTCGCCGGGTGGATATGCGTTTTATCGCTGCGACCAACCGGAATCTTGAAGCCCGGGTCCGTGAAGGCACGTTCCGGAAAGATTTGTACTATCGGCTCGCAGTCGTTTCGATTCGGGTGCCTCCCACTCCGCGAGCGTCGCGATGACATCCCCATTATCGCCCGTCATCTGCTCAATCGGCTGGCTCGAACCATGGGCAAGGCTCAGTGCCATTTTGACGAAGAGGCGTTGGCGGTCCTTGTGTCCTATTCTTGGCCTGGGAACGGGCGAGAGCTCCGCAACGTTGTGGAACGATTGGTTATGCTCGCGACCGATGACACCATTCGGGCGCGAGATGTCCGAAGCGTGCTTCCACAGAATCAGGCCGAAAGTCTCGCATCGGTTGATTCGAATCTGACGGCCTTTCCATATATGGAGGCGAAGGAGCGAGCGCTTGAGGAGTTTACGAAATCCTATCTGCGTGTCAAACTCGCGCATCATGGCGGTGTCATCACGAAGGCTGCTGAAGAGAGCGGCATTCCACGGCAACATTTTTCGCTACTCATGAAAAAATATCTGGGAAGCGAGGGCGTCGAGAATCAGTAGTATGTGTTTCCCGTTTTAATCAGCCCGTCCATTCACTGACCTCATTTCATCTGCCCGTAATCACGTTTCCTCTTTGTAGCATAGCCATCACAGGAAATGATTCACGATCCGTTTTGCCAAGGTTATTAAGGTATGGCTGATGAATATTTAAATATGCGAACATAACAAGTTGACATGTAAGGCAATAAATATCATTCGTCAGATGATGCATATCATTCTATTCGAATAGAGAAGCGGCCTTTCTTTTTCTTTCCCTCAACTCCTTTTCGAAACTCTCAATTTTCCCCCGCTACTTCAATGTGTTAGCACGTGCGGCCTCATCGGCATCGTGTTCTTATCATCTCTGGCAATCATCTTGCTGTCGTTCTCTTATGCAAGGGGGATCTTGTGACCACCATATTCGATGGCATTGGTCAGATTCTCAAGAGCGGAGGGAGGTGGTCTGAATTTCCGTTCTGCGTCAGTGAAGTCGCGTGGGCGTATGTATTGAAGCCCTCAACTTTAGGAGGTGTTCGCGATGCAGCTATCACAAGTTTCACGTCGGCAATTTCTTAAAATTACGGCAGGCACGGTCGCGGCTGTGGCCGTGGCTGATAAAGTCCTGGCGTTGACCGCGCTCCAGCCGGTCATTGAAGTCGGGAACCCGTTGGGGGACTACCCGGATCGGTCGTGGGAGCGGGTGTATCACGACCAGTACCGGTACGACTCCTCGTTTACGTGGTGTTGTTCACCGAACGATACGCATGCCTGCCGGATCCGGGCCTTTGTCCGCAACGGCGTCGTGATGCGGGTCGAACAAAACTACGATCACCAAACCTACGAAGATCTCTACGGCAACCGGGGGACCTTCGCGCATAACCCGCGCATGTGCTTGAAGGGCTATACCTTCCATCGCCGCGTCTATGGTCCCTACCGCTTGAAGGGGCCGTTGATGCGCAAGGGCTGGAAGGAATGGATGGATGCGGGCGCGCCGGAACTCACCCCGGATGTCAAACGGAAGTACAAGTTTGACGCCCGGTTCTTGGATGACATGATGCGGGTGTCCTGGGACACCGCGTCGACCTATGCGGCAAAGTCCATGATCATCATTGCCACACGGTACAGTGGTGAATCCGGTGCTCGTCGTCTCCGTGAGCAGGGGTATGCCCCGGAAATGATCGAGATGATGAAGGGCGCGGGAACCCGCACCTTCAAGCATCGCGCGGGCATGCCGGTCCTCGGCATCATCGGCAAGATGGGCAACACCAGAATGAACGGCGGTGTCAACGCGTTGCTGGACACCTGGATTCGCAAAGTCAGCCCGGATCAGGCGCAGGGCGGCCGCTATTGGTCGAACTATACCTGGCACGGTGATCAGAATCCCGCCCACCCCTGGTGGTGCGGGGCTCAGTCCTCCGACATCGACCTCTCCGACATGCGCTTCTCCAAATTAAACACGAGCTGGGGGAAGAACTTCGTCGAGAACAAGATGCCGGAAGCCCACTGGAAGCTGGAATGTATCGAACGGGGCGCCCGAGTCGTGGTCATCACGCCGGAGTATAACCCTACCGCCACTCGAGCCGACTACTGGATGCCGGTCCGGCCCGAGTCAGACGGCGCGATTTTCTTAGGCGCCATGAAGATCATCGTCGATGAGAACATGCATGATGCGGACTTCCTGAAGGGCTATACGGATAGTCCGATCCTCGTCCGCACGGATACCTTGCAGTACCTCGATCCCCGCGAGGTGATCGCTGACTACAAGTTCCCAGACTTCTCGAAGAGCTATACGGGCCGGGTACAGACCCTGAAGCCCCAGGATGTGGAGCGACTTGGCGGCATGATGGTCTGGGACTTGAACAAGAAGCAGGCGGTCCCGCTCCATCGGGAGCAGGTCGGCTGGCACTATCAGAATAGCGGGATTGATGCAGCCCTCACTGGGGCCTACCGCGTGAAGCTGCTCAATGGTCGAGAAGTCGACGTGATGCCGATCTGGCAGATGTACCATGGTGCATCTCCAGGATTACGATCTGGATACCTGTCATCAGATCTGCCGGACGCCGAAGGACCTCCTGGTCCGCTGGGCGCGGGATTCAGGCTCGATCAAGCCCGCCGCGATCCATAATGGCGAAGGCACCTGTCACTACTTCCATCAGACCGTTAATGCCCGCGGCGCCGCGATGGTGCTCATCATCACCGGCAACGTCGGGAAGTTCGGCACCGGGCAACATACCTGGGCCGGCAACTACAAGGCCGGCACCTGGACGGCCACGCCCTGGTCGGGTGCTGGTCTTGGCGGTGCACACCGGTGAGGATCCGTTTAACATCACGTTGGATCCGAACGCGCACGGCAAGGAAATCAAGACCAGGTCGTACTACTATGGCGAAGAGGTCGGCTATTGGAACCATGGCGACACCGCCCTGATCGTCAATACGCCGAAATATGGCCGCAAGGTGTTCACGGGCAAGACGCACATGCCGACCCCGAGCAAGTTTCGTTGGGTGATCAACGTGAACGTGCTCAACAACGCCAAGCACCACTATGACATGGTGCGTAACGTCGATCCGAACATCGAGACCCTGATCACTCAGGACATAGAAATGACCTCGGACGTCAATCACAACGACATTGCCTTTGCCGCGAACTCCTGGATGGAGTTCACCTATCCGGAAATGACGGTGACGGTGTCCAATCCGTGGGTGCAGATCTGGAAGGGCGGGATCCGGCCCCTCTACGACACCCGCAACGACCTCGATACCTTCGCAGGCGTCGCGTCAAAGTTGACGGAGATGACCGGCGACAAGCGGATGCGTGATTACTTCAAGTTCGTCTTCGACAACCGTGTGGATGTCTATGTGCAGCGTATGCTCGATGCCTCCAGCACCTTCTACGGCTACAGCGCCGACGTCATGCTGAAATCGGAAAAGGGCTGGATGGTCATGTGCCGCACCTATCCGCGGCATCCATTCTGGGAAGAGACCAACGAGTCGAAGCCCATGTGGACCAGATCCGGCCGATACGAAAACTATCGGATCGAACCAGAGGCGATCGAGTATGGCGAAAATTTCATCGTCGCACCGGGAAGGGCCGGAAGCGACGCCATACCTGCCGAACGCCATCATGACCACTAACCCGTATGTCCGTCCGGACGATTACGGGATTCCGATCACGGCGCAGCACCATGACGACAAAACGGTGCGGAACATCAAGTTGCCGTGGGGAGAGATCAAGCGGCATAGCAACCCGTTGTGGGAGAAGGGGTACCAGTTCTACTGCGTCACGCCCAAGACCCGGCATCGGGTGCACAGCCAATGGTCGGTGAACGACTGGGTGCAGATCTATGAGTCGAACTTCGGCGATCCGTACCGCATGGACAAACGGACGCCGGGGGTCGGCGAGCACCAGTTGCACATCAACCCGCAGGCGGCGAAAGACCGCGGGATCAATGACGGCGACTACATCTATGTGGACGGGAACCCGGTGGACCGGCCCTATCGCGGCTGGAAACCGTCGGATCCGTACTATAAAGCCGCGCGCCTCATGATTCGTGCGAAGTACAACCCGGCCTACCCCTACCACGTCACGATGGCGAAACATGCCCCGTACGTGGCGACGCCAAAGTCGGTGAAAGGCCACGAGACGCGGCCCGATGGACGCGCCATCGCGGTGGACACCGGCTATCAGTCCAACTTCCGCTATGGGGCCCAACAGTCCTTTACCAGAAGCTGGCTGATGCCGATGCACCAAACCGACTCCCTGCCGGGTAAACATGCGGTTGCCTGGAAGTTTAAGTGGGGCTACCAGGTCGACCACCATGCGATCAATACCACCCCGAAGGAATGTCTGATCCGCATCACCAAGGCGGAAGACGGCGGCATCGGGGCCCGCGGGCCGTGGGAACCGGTCCGGACCGGCTTTACGCCGGGCCAAGAGAACGAGTTCATGATCAAGTGGCTCAAAGGGGAGCACATCAAGATCAAAGTGTAAGGCGGGAGCGACGAGGGCTGAGAGGGCACCCTCTCAGTCCTCGGTCTTCCACACGGACCGTTTCATGATGAGGCAACTAATTCACGAGGTCGTGACGAGGTAAGGAGGATTACCATGCCCGAAGTCTATAACTGGCAACTGGGACGGAAGATGCTGTATCCCTACGAGGAGCGGCATCCGAAGTGGCAGTTTGCCTTTGTGTTCAACATCAACCGGTGTCTCGCCTGTCAGACCTGTTCGATGGCGGACAAGTCGACCTGGCTCTTCTCCAAGGGGCAGGAGTACATGTGGTGGAACAATGTGGAAACCAAGCCCTATGGCGGGTATCCCCAGTTCTACGATGTGAAGATCACCCAGCTCATCGAGCAGGTGAACCCGGGCGGACAGGTGTGGAACGTCCGCGTGGGACGCAAGCACCATGCGCCCTATGGGGTGTTCGAAGGGATGACCATCTTCGACGCGGGGGCCAAAGTGGGCCAGGCGGCGATCGGCTATATCCCGACGGACCAAGAGTGGCGGTTCGTGAATATCTATGAGGATACGGCGACCTCGATGCGGTCGTTGGTCGAGGGCATCGACCGCTCGGGCTTCTCGCGCGACGAGCCCTGGCGGCTCACGGGCAGCAGCCTGCCGGAGCATGAGACCTTCTTCTTCTATCTCCAGCGGATCTGCAACCACTGTACGTATCCGGGTTGCTTAGCCGCCTGCCCGCGGAAGGCGATCTACAAGCGTCCCGAGGATGGGATTGTGTTGATCGACCAGAACCGATGCCGCGGGTATAAGAAGTGCGTGGAGCAGTGCCCCTTCAAGAAGCCGATGTATCGGGGCACCACGCGCGTCTCGGAGAAGTGCATCGCGTGCTATCCGCGCATCGAAGGGAAGGACCCGCTGACGGGCGGGGAACCGATGGAAACGCGCTGTATGGCGGCCTGCGTCGGCAAGATTCGGATGCAGAGCCTGGTGCGGATCGGGGAAGACGGCCTGTGGGCGGAAGATCGGTGGCACCCGCTGTACTACGCGATTCGCGTGGAGCAGGTGGCCCTCCCGCTGTATCCCCAGTGGGGGACTGAGCCCAACGGCTTCTACATCCCGCCGCGGCACAGCCCCAGAGGGTATGCCCGGCAGATGTTCGGCCCGGGCGTGGACAACGCCATCGAGAAGTATCTGGTGCCGAGCCGGGAGCTGTTGGCGGTCCTCCAACTCTGGAGAGCCAGCCAGCAGATCATCTTCCGGTACGATGTCATTCCGGGTCCGAAGGTGTTCGAAACCCAGATCCACGGGAAGCGGTTCGAAATGTACAACGATACCGTGCTGGGCTTCAACAAGTCGGGCAAGGAAGTGGCGCGGATTCAGGTCGAAGAGCCGATCTACATCCGACCGGCCGAGCGCGTAAACTGGCTGTAAATTGCAGCTAGGCCATCGCGTCAGCAACGGGCAGGGAGTTCGAAAGAGCTCCCTGCCTTTTGTGTTTAATCCTCCGCTGGGATCCGTTCAACATGTTTGATCCGAGATAACCACGGACGGTGTAGTCTTCATTTAATGCGCTGCAGGATACCCGTTCCTCGAAGGAAGATCACGATCATAGTTTGGGTGAGGACATTTGAGAATGCCCAATAGAGATTCAGATTTGAGGCCCAGCAGGAGAAGGACGAAAACATATTTTTCTTATTCTACTGCCCGCACGAAGACAGACAAGAAGAGGGGAGGAGATGTAAGTGGTTGATTTTTTGGTGGGCCGTGTAGGGGTCGAACCTACGGCCCGCTGATTAAGAGTCAGCTGCTCTACCAACTGAGCTAACGGCCCACCGGGTATGTGTGTGGCGGATCTCTGTGCGTGGCTGCTGTCCCTTGCCTGTTTGCTGGTGCGCCTGACAGGATTTGAACCTGTGGCCCTCAGCTCCGGAGGCTGATGCTCTATCCAGCTGAGCTACAGGCGCTCCCGCAACCAAGGTTGGTGACATTAACATAGGGTTTTAGCTGCTGTCTAGCGGTTCCCATGCGAACGTTCTGGTCTAGGACTCGCCAAGAACCCGTAGGGTAAGAATACTTCTTCTCCCATTGATCCGGTGGCCTGACGAAGTGCTTCCAGAGAAGTGGCCTCTTCTTGCGCCAAGCGATCTTCCTCTTCTCGCAATGCGGAGGGAAGCCGCAAGATTGGGATGAAGGTTTGCACCTCGCAAGCGCCATGGGTCAGACCGAGATCTTCTGTCGGGATACCCATCGATCGGCAAACGAGGGGGCGGTGATGGTAGATGCCGCAACCGCCGTTCGCTTCCAGCGCTGGACAGGGATGATGGTAAAACTCTCTCGCCAACCGGTCGATCTCATGATCGGACCAACGGTCGAGACGATCACTGTGGGTCAGTTGGGGAAAGACGGTTTCCATTGCAGCGATCTGCTCGGTGGCGCGCTGTTCGACACGATGCCGGTGATCCGGAGAGAGGCCGGCGAGTCCCTGTTGGAGGGTCTGGACATCGAGGAGCGTGATTGGAAAGGGGCCGATGCAACAGCTGCTACATCCGAGCCGGCAGGGAACTTCTCCGAGCAGGGCGGCGGTGGCCCGCTGGAACCAGTGATCAGTTTTTTGATATAGCGGACCGGGGTTGGGCAGGGGTGGAACTGCCACGGTCGCTCATTCCTCTTCGAGAGAGAGGTCGATGATGAGATGGCCTTTGGGTGAGTAAAAGCCCTGGTCATCGATCTGGACGATTCCGTTGCACTGCTCCTGGTAGAACTCCAGGATCCATCCGTTGAAATCATAGCCCTCATCGGTCATGTCATTTTTGGCGAACCGAGTCGTGAGCACGAACCGCGCGCGCTCCAATGTCTGGCGCACGACGTCTGCTTCGATATCGTCGTGTGCGAATAGAAGTTCTATAAACTGCTTCTTCTCTTCAGCGAACACGTCTTGATAGGTGCCTCGATCCCTGACACAGAACACCTGAATCGGTTTTCGTATGCGATCGTACCCGAGCGTGACCTGCACCCAGGCCCAATCATCCAACATGCTGTCGTCCATGTTCGGCGGAGTGATCGGCGTCTGGCCATGGGCCTTGAGAAATTCTATGAGCAAGCGGAGCGGGGGTGAGTTTTCCTTCTGACAAAACACGCGGGAATATTTGTATAGCTCTGCCTGCGCAGTGTCGTCCGATTGGCCGGTCGATGGCAGAATGGGTAGTTCTTTCGCCATGCTAGCTACTCCGATGGTACGAGAATGTTGGCTTGCGAATGCTCTATACGGGTGTACTCTACGCTGGCTGGTCTCGAAACTGCAAGAGGTGGTGAAGGCGTTTCCCTACGCCTGGACTGCGTTTTTCCGGTTGACAGCCTCCCAGCGCTTGGATAGACTCCCGCAGGTTTTCGCCGCTTCCAGCGACACGACTGTTCGTTCATGAATGATCATCGAGTCTGAGCGGAGTCACAAGGGGCGAGTTCGTGCACTTCACCATTTTCGTTCTTTAAGGAGGTTACTCGTATGGCTAAATCAATGACCAAGTCGCAGATTGCCGATTACCTGGCCCAGAAGACTGGGTTGACCAAGAAGGCGTCCGTCCAGCTTATGGACGACTTTGCCGCCTTGGCCTACAAGGAAGCGAAGAATGTCTTCGTGGTGCCCGGGATCGGGAAGCTTGTATTGGCGAACCGCAAGGCGCGCATGGGACGGAATCCACAGACCGGTGAGCCCATCAAGATCCCGGCCAAGCGTGTGGTCAAGTTCCGCGTGGCCAAAGCCGCCAAGGATGCGATTCTCGGGAAGAAGTAAGCGCAGATCCTCAGGTGTTCGCCCCTTCTTCCGGCATTATTCACGCCGCATGAAGAACCATAAGGCCGGCTCCCCGAGAGGGGCGCCGGCCTTATATTTTTGTGGCTCGTTACATCGAGGGGCCGAGCCCTGTTCCGCCCATGCCGTCGTGCCCCACCAGCCTGATCGCATCGCCGTCCTGAACCAGTGAGTCCTCGCTGGCAATTTTTTTATTGATGGTCACCAGGACTTTTTTCTCGCGAATGAGTTGGAGGAGATGACGCAACTGAATACCCTGCCGCTGGATCACCTGGCGGACGGATATAGGGGATTGAACTTCGCAGGCGAGGTCCCGTTCGCCATCGGCGGCTTGCAGTTGCCCCATCAAGGAAATGGTAATCATGGTCGGACAGTCCTCCTCAATCGTGACATCCGCCTAGTCGGCGGGGGCATTGTGCCCGTTGACTCCGTGCTGGTCGCCATCGATAATGCTCGGTCATGCCGTCGTTGGATATCGAGAATTCCGGAATGCCGGATTTGCAATTCGTCCTATTCGTGTCGGCCCTCTGCACGGCTGATCTCCCGACACTGAATGTCCCGTCGGAACTCCGAGCCACTATTTTCGACCGCTGTTGGGCGCTCATCCACACCGAGGCGCCGCCGACTGATCCAAAGATGCGTGTGCTCGATCTCCGTGGGGGCACGGAACTGACGTTGGAAGCCTGCCTGTCTACGATCCGCACATTGCTGACGGACGCCGGTATTCGCACCCTGACCTGGGACCATCCGGTGAGTCCACCGACCCACGAGAGCACGCCGGCCGCGAAGCCGTTGATTGATCGACTTGGGCAATTGTACCCCGATCCTCCTGAGGTCGTCGATCCCGAAAAACCGCCGTCTGGTTAACCGGGCGAGACAGGCGAGACTGGCTGGAAAGGCGCGATTGGCGGAGTCGGGGCCTGCTCATGTCTGTCGCCCGCATGAGAGACGGCGAAATGAGCGACAGATAAGAGGACGAAGAGGAGCATCGTGCGGGTCATTGCAACCGATATCCCAGGCGTACTGCTGATTGAGCCGGATGTGTTCTGCGATTCACGGGGTCTCTTTCTCGAAACGTACCATGCCCGTCGATATGCGGACGCCGGTATTCCCGGTCCCTTTGTCCAGGACAATTATTCGCAGTCCTATGCGGGGCACTTTGCGCGGGCTCCATTATCAAGAGCCGCACGCTCAGGGGAAGCTTGTGATGGTGACAGAAGGAGCCGTCTACGATGTCGTGGTGGACATCCGAAAGGGAGCGCCGAGCTTTGGGCGGTGGTATGGGGTCGAGCTCTCGGCCGAGAATCGGCGGCAAGTCTATGTGCCGCCAGGATGTGCGCATGGATTCTGCGTGACCAGCGAACGCGCCTCGTTCCTGTATAAGTGCACGGACTATTATGCGCCGAGCGATGAGCGGGGAATTATCTGGAACGATCCGGTCCTCGCCATTCCATGGCCGGTTGCGGCACCCATCTTGTCCGCCAAGGACCAAACCTATAAATCCATGGCCGATATGGAATCAGAGTTGCCACGGTATCGACCGGTCGGATGAGGAGCCGCTACGGCCCATTGATCCCACGTGCATGGCTATGTTATTCACCGAGGGCATAGTGGTACGATCCCGATGACGGTGACGGCACGATTTCTTAGCATATGAAGGAGGACGCGATGGGGAAAAGTTTGAAGGGAACCAAAAGTCACGACAATCTCAAGGGCGCATTTGCCGGCGAGTCCCAGGCCAACCGGCGCTATCTCTATTTCGCCCGGCGGGCGGACATCGAAGGCTTTCCTGATATCGGGGGCTTGTTCCGCGATACGTCCGAGGCAGAAACAGGCCATGCGTTCGGACACCTGGATTTCTTGAAGGAAGTCGGCGATCCGGCAACCGGGGTGCCGATCGGCAATACCGACGCCAATCTAAAGTCTGCGATCGAAGGCGAAACCTATGAGTACACGCAGATGTACCCTGGTATGGCCAAAACGGCTCGGGATGAGGGATTTCCTGAACTGGCTGAATGGTTCGAGACGCTTGCCAAGGCGGAGCGGTCCCATGCGAATCGCTTCACGAAGGGACTCGATAGCCTGAAGCAGCTGTAATTCTGCTTTCTGTTTGAAATCACAAGGGTGAGCTGGGGCATCCTGGCTCACCCTTTGTGCGTTCCGATCTTGTATTCGCAGGATCTCACAGGAGACAATGGGCACTGTGAATGGTCTGAGCCTGATCAATCCCATCGATTCTGCGCAGCTCCAGAAAGAGACGCAGCGCATTTATGAAGTCTGCGATGGCTGCCGGCGCTGCTTCAATCTTTGCCCGTCGTTCAACACGCTGCTTGATGGCATCGACCGGTATGAGGGCGACGTCGCCAAGCTCACGCCCACCGACCACCATCGGATCGTCGATGAGTGCTATTACTGTAAACTCTGCTACAACCACTGTCCCTATACGCCGCCGCATCAGTATGCCCTCGATTTCCCTCGCTTGATGATCGGTTGGAAGAAGCATCTGGCATCAACGCGCGGGGTAGGCTGGCGCGATTGGTTGTTGATCAAGACGGATGTGATCGGCACCCTCGGGAGTCGGATGGCGCCGGTTGCCAATTGGATGCTGGGTATTCGGTTTCTTCGGAGGCTGATGGAATCGTGTGTCGGCGTGCATCGGGATCGATGGGTCCTCCACTTTTCCCCGGAAACGTTGACCCATTGGTGGAAACGTCGCGGGACGGCACAGGTTCCCGCCTCTGCGCCGCGGAAGGTCGCGCTCTTTGGGAGCTGCCTGGTCAATTATCAAGCGACCGATATCGGGAAAGCGACGATTCAAGTCCTTGAAAAAAACGGCGTGCATGTCGTGATTCCTGAACAACGCTGTTGTGGGATGCCCTCGTTCGACATCGGCGATACGGCGGCGATTCAGAAGGCTGCCTCGGCGAATGTGGCGTCGTTTCTGCCTTGGGTGGAGAAGGGCTATGAGATTGTCGTGCCGGTGCCCAGTTGCAGTTTGATGTGGAAGCGGGAATATCCCGAGATCGTCGGTGGCCATGAGGTGCGGCGCGTGGCGGAACGGACGTTCGATGTCTGTGAATATCTCATGAAGTTGAAGCGGGAAGGTGCCCTGGCCACCGATTTCAAGCAGAAGCCAGGGCGAGTGGCCTACCAGGTCCCGTGCCATCTGCGGGATCAGAACATCGGATTTAAATCCAAGGAACTCATGGAGTGCGCCGGCGCGCAGGTGGAGGTGATTGAGAAGTGTTCCGGCCATGATGGCTCATGGTCCGCGAAGACAGAGTTCTTTCCCCTCTCGATGCTGATCGCACAGAAGGCCGTTCGAGCGATCGAACAGGCTCCGGCAGATCTCGTCGCTTCCGATTGCCCCCTGGCAGGGTTGCAGCTGGATCAAGCCGGTGCAATGGCCCATGCCGGCGGCAGGTCGACGAAGCATCCGATTCAAATCGTGCGCGATGCCTATGGGCTGCAATCATGAACCTCTTAACTCCTCATGACCTCTTACCGACGGCAGAGTATGATCGGCAGCGGGAGCAGGTCCGCTCCCAGATCATCGCGCTCAAACAGCGGCGCCGGATTTCCGTTGGGCCACTTATCACGCTCGTCTTCGAAAATCGTGAGACCTTGCGGTTTCAGACCCAGGAAATGATCCGGGTCGAGCACATCCTCGATCCCCATAAAGTCCAAGAAGAATTGGATGTCTATAATGCCCTCATGCCGGGGCCCGGTGAGTTGAGCGCCACATTGCTGATTGAGATTACGGAACAGGACCGGATGAAAGAATGGCTCGACCAGTTCATGGGACTCGATCACGGAGAAACCGTCGCGATCCGCGCCGGAACCGAGCAGGCCTTCGGACTGTTCGAAGGCGGCCACAGCCATGAAACCAAAATCAGTGCGGTGCATTTCGTCCGCTTCCGGCCGACCGCGTCGATGACCGCTTCGTTCGCCGACTTGCATGTGCCGGTCGCGCTGACGGTGCACCATCACGAATACCACGCCGAAGCGCCTGTTCCTGGGAGCATGCGCGAAGAGTGGCTCAATGACTTGAGGTAGCATGGCATCTGTCCTCCTGACGAAACGTATCGAGTTTGCGGCAGCGCATCGCTATATCAAACCTGAATGGGATGAAGCCAAGAACCGTGCAGTGTTCGGCCCCTGTTACAACCCGCCGGCGCATGGGCATAACTATATGGTCGAAGTGACGGTCTCAGGCGAGGTGGATCCGAAGACCGGCATGGTCGTGAATCTCTTCGACTTGAAACGCATCTTGCTCAATGTGCTCGAGGAATTCGACCACAAGAACTTGAACCTGGACATGCCCTATTTCAAGGACCGGATTCCGACGTCGGAAAACCTTGCACGTGTCCTCTGGACCAAACTGGACAAGCAGAACGACATCGGTACGCTTCACGCGATTCGATTGTATGAAGATGAAGATCTGTATGCTGAGGTGACGGCGGCTGCCGGGCTTGACGTCGCCAGCGTTACGCGACGCTACTCGTTCACGTCTATCCAGGATGGCAACCAAAGCCCCGAGTGGGATTGCTTCGTGACGGTCCATGGCGCCATTGATCCCGTGACCGGTATGGTGATCGACATCGGGGCGCTCAACCGTTTGGTCCAGGAAAGGGTAGTGCAGACCTTCGACCGTCAGGACTTTCGTCAGATTCTCGGGACTCAGACCGTGGCCGGCGAGCAGCTTGTCGAACACATCTGGAAACAACTTGTCTCATCTCTCCCATCTGGAAGACTGTCGAATGTTCGTCTCGTTCAGTCTCGGGACCTGTCCTTCGAATGCGCAGGCTGACCGGTCTGCGTAAGGTCCGGCCCGGACATTCTATGAATACACGTCTTATCTGTGCGTTGCTGATGGTGGCCCTCTCGTGGACGGCGGTGGCCTGGTCTGCCGAGGAAGGGGAGGCGATCGAGAAGGCCGTCAAGGAAGCCGCCATGGCGGCCACGGCCTTCCCCGAAACGAGAGACAAGCAAGCCGTGTTGAAGCTGTACACCAAAGACTATATCGGGATTCAAGACGGCGAGACAGAGATGCGGGACTCCATCGAGAAGTGGCTGTCGGACTATGAATCTGAACTCAACAAAGGTAGTACATTGCGCTTTATCGGCGTCGTCTCGAATTTGAATGTTCGGGTGCTAGGCCAAATAGCCTGGACCACGTACGATTATGTGTTTCAGGCGGTCAGGAAAGGCGAACTCGAAGCGCAGGATTCGGGATTATGCACCGCACTCCTGCGCAAGGAAGGTTCCGCCTGGTTGATCTTCCACGAACATTGTTCGAAAACGAGACGCTGATAACCATTGCTTTGTCAGGTACATTTCTTGGTCGCACGGGGTGGGAGAGTTTTGATAAGCGAACGCATTCTCAGCGAACAGGGAGGCTTGACCAGGCTGCCGGCTGTTTTCTATTTCAGTAAGTGATCCGAAATCAGTGCAGCAAGTTCGGCTGGCTCGACCACGCCTTCGCGTGTGAGCAGCAGCTTGCCCTTTGAGAAGAAGTGCGTTGTAGGGTAGGTCTCGAAGGTATGGGCCTTCTTAATTTCCCGGCAGCGGCCTGGGACATGCATCTTCGCCTTGCCGACTTTCACGTCGGGAAACTTGGCGGCGGTTTCTTCCAGGATTGGGTCGTACGTCTTACAGGGCTCACAGGTCGCAAGCCCATAGGCGACAATCGCCGCCGGCGCCTCTGTAAATTCCTTATAGTTTTCGTCTCTGACGTCTTCAACCGTTCCTGCCACGAGCCCCACTCCCGTCTGAAAGGGAAACGAAAGAGGAGGCGCTCCTTGGAGGCCTCCTCTTTCGTGGCATGCATTAGCTCAGCTTTGCGAGGGCCGCGAGGATATCTTTGTCATCCCGCGCCACTTTGATTTCCTGCACCTTCGCATAGGCGACTTTGCCGTGCTTGTCCACGATCACGGTCGCGCGTTTCGAGCAGTTCAACGGCTCAAAGTACAGACCGTAGGCCTTCGCCGTGGTCCGATGCACGTCCGACAATAGGCGGTGCTTAAGATCCATGGAATCAGCCCAAGCCTTGTGCGAGAAGAAGCTGTCGCAGCTGATGCCGAACAACTCCGCGTGGGCCGATTGAAACTTGGGGAAGTCGTCGGTCAAACACTTGTTTTCCCCCGTACAGACCGGGCTCCAATCCAGCGGATAGAAGGCGAGCACCACGTTTTTCTTGCCGCGATAGTCGCTCAGCTTCACGTCTTTCTGGTCCTGATCCTTCAAGTTAAAGTCCGGTGCGGTATCGCCCACCTTAATTTCTGCTGCTACGTCGCTCATCTGCCTGCCTCCTTCTCTGGGTTTAATCGGGCCTCTGACACACTGTCGTCTGTAATTTTGTACCGTGCGGCTTGAAACCTTGTCAACGGTCCTGAAGGCCTAGAGGAGGCCTGGATGATCCATAACTGGCCGATAAGATTGGAAACTATGGTAACGGACGAATTTCTCGAAAACTCAGCATGCGTCCGGATGGAGCAGCGGTGCGGTGATTGGCAATCTCAACGCTCCCACCCAGGAGTCCAATTCGGATGTGGCTTCCGACTTTTGGAGACTGTCCGGTCCTGGTCAATTCATCTGCCGTTTCTCTAAGCACATCGCGCGCGGGTTGATCCGGGAGACCAGGAGGCAGAAACATCTCGAGTTCATCCATTCCGAACTTACTGAGACCGAGGGTGTAGCACCAGGTTCGGCGGCGCTGTTCATCGTCGCCCTGCATAATCGGGATGTGATCGCTGACGACAAAGTGGGTAAGGGGACGATCCTGCCAATCGGACGGGTTCACGTACTGGTTGGTGACAATGTCATAGGCTGTGCCTTGCGTGAGGAGCGTGAGTCCCCGGGCAAGTCGAGCGGCAAACAAGATGGTATCCGGCATATCGCGCGGAGGCACAACAGCCGGAGCGACAGCTCCGACATGCTCATGTTCCCATGCGAACTGTTCCTTCATGCCCATCGTATGAGAGGCTGGGAGTGGCATCACGATATGGGCCGTCCAGGGCCCATGGACCGCATGCCAGGATTCTGTTGCCTGCTCATCGGCGCGTAGCGTCAACGGGCCGCCATATTCGAGGTCATACCAGGTCTTGAGCTCCTCGGGAGCCGGCGCGGTTCCCCGATAGCCGACAAAGTAGAGCGGGGGCCGACGGGCGGAAGGCTTGGGAGCTTTCTTCCTGATCCTCATCGCGGCTCAGGAGGTTATTTGCCTGACTTGCGGGCCTTGCGGCGGTCATCCGGGTTGAGGAGGCGTTTGCGGATACGCAGACTCTTCGGTGTAACCTCAACCAGTTCATCCGGGCCGATATATTCGAGGGCGAACTCCAGTCCCATTTCCCGTGGCGGCGTGAGGACCAACGCTTCATCCGTGCCTGACGCCCGCATGTTCGACAGGTGCTTTTCCTTACAGACGTTGACATCCATGTCTTCGTCCCGGCTGTTCTCCCCGACGACCATCCCGCGATAGACCTCCACGACAGGGCCGATAAACATGGTACCCCGTTCTTGGGTCATGAAGATGGCATAGCCGGTGCTGACTCCGTCTTCGTGCGCGACGAGTGATCCGTGTGTCGCCACCGCGAGGTCGCGCTGCTCCATCGGTTCGTATGCGGCGAAGACATGGTGCATGATGATGGTGCCGCGAGTCTTGGCGACCAATAGATTCTTGAGCCCCATGATGCCGCGGGTGGGGATGTGGTATTCCAAATGCATTTCGCTCGGGCCTGCGTCTGAGTGGATGAGTCGCATATGGCGCAACTCGCCGCGGCGTTTGCCGAGCTCTTCAATCACGGCGCCCTGATAGGTTTCCGGCACCTGGATGGTCAGTTCTTCATAGGGTTCGAGGACCTTGTCACCCTCCCGATGGACAATCACTTCCGGTTGCGAGACTTGCAGTTCGTAGCCTTCCCGGCGCATTTGTTCGATCAAGACACCGAGATGCAGCTCGCCGCGGCCGGCCACGAGGAACTTATCCGCACTATCCGTTTCCTGCGCTCGCAACGACACGTTGGTTTCGAGTTCCTTGAAGAGTCGATCGCGCAAATGCCGCGAGGTCAGGTATTTGCCTTCCCGACCGGCGAACGGGCTATTGTTCACGGAGAAAGTCATTTGGACGGTCGGTTCGTCGACCGTGACTCGCGTCAGGGCGACCGGGTGTTCCGCGTCGGCAATCGTATCGCCGATACTCACCTCGTCCAGGCCAGCCACCGCAACGATTTCCCCTGCCTCCGCCCGTTCCATATCCGTCCGTTCCAGGCCGGAGTAGACCGCGAGGTCCGATACCTTTCCAGGAAACTGTGCGCCATCTTTTCCAATTACGGTGACATTCTGCCTGCGGGCGATCGAACCGGATTGAATCTTACCCACGCCCATCTTGCCCTTGTAGAGGTCCTGAATCAGAGAGAGGACCAGGATTTGGAGCGGCGCGTCGGCGTTGATGGCTGGTGCGGGAATCTTTTCCAATACGGTGTCGAGAAGCGGCGTAATGTCCGTGCCGGGCTTGTTGATGTCCAGCGTCGCAGTGCCTTTGATTGCAGCCGTATAGACGATCGGGAAATCAAGCTGTTCGTCCGTCGCTCCGAGATGGACAAACAAGTCGAAGGTCCGATTCACCACGTCATCGATGACCGCGTCCGGCCGGTCGATTTTGTTGATGACCACGATGGCCTTGTGGCCGAGCGCCAGAGCCTTCCGCAACACGAAGGTCGTTTGCGGCATGGGTCCTTCTTTTGCGTCGATCAAGATGAGGACACCATCCACCATCCGCAGGGTCCGTTCGACTTCACCGCCGAAGTCGGCATGGCCCGGCGTATCGACGATATTGATCTTCACGCCCTTATAGATCACGCTGGCGTTCTTGGCCCGAATGGTGATCCCGCGCTCGCGCTCTTGGTCCATCGAATCCATGATCCGTTCGCCCATGTCGTCGATCTTGCGATGGACATGGGTCTGTCGGAGCACGGCGTCGACTAGTGTCGTTTTGCCATGGTCGACGTGGGCGATGATCGCAATGTTCCGAATATCGCTCCGGCGCTCTTTGGGTTCGAGTTGCGTGGTAACGGGAGATTCTGATGTGGCTGTCTGATCCATAGATATTGCTGCATGCTCCAAAAAAAAGACGCCCAGAAATCCAGGCGTCGTGCCTTCTAGTATACCCGAAGCACGATGTTCGGTACAAGCGATGTGCACAGGAAGATGCGAAGGGCTGGTGTACCGGCGTTGGCTTGAGTTTTGATGGCCCTCACGGTAAGGTGCCCTTGGCATTATTCTCCTGGACTAAGCCACATTTGAGGGTAACCCCGCGTAACTATGATAGATCGACCGATACAGTTACAGGACCCGCTTCGTCCATCACCGCCCCGCCGGACATGGCGTTGGTGGCAGATCTCGCTCATAGGCCTAGGAGCCGTAGTTTTGATCGGGGTGCTGGCAGTGGGTGGGTTGATCTGGCACTTCTCGAAAGACCTTCCCCCATTGGAGCAGTTGGGGGCCTATCAGCCAAGCCTGGTGACTCAGGTCTACTCGAGTGACAAGCAGCTTATTGGTCAATTTTTCATTGAGCGTCGGATCCTGACCCCGGTGGCGGAAATTCCTGAACGGTTGCGGCGTGCGGTTATCGCGGTTGAAGATGTCCGGTTCTTCGAACATCCAGGTCTCGACTACATCGGGATGCTCCGTGCGGCCTGGACGAATCTGCGCCGAGGGGGCAAGGTCGAAGGGGCCAGCACAATTACCCAGCAGTTGGCGCGGTCGCTGTTCCTGTCGTCCGAGCGCACCTTCGATCGCAAGGTCCACGAGCTCATTCTGGCCTACAAGATGGAATTGGTCCTGACGAAAGAGCAAATTCTCGAACTGTATTTGAACCAGATTTATTTCGGACAAGGCGCCTATGGTGTCGCCTCGGCGGCTCAAACGTATTTTGGGAAAGACCTGTCCGCCCTCACGATTGCGGAGTCAGCATTTTTGGCGGGTCTCCCGAAATCGCCGAACCACTATTCACCGTTCAAGGCCTATGATCGCGCGAAAAAGCGACAGGAGCATGTGTTGGCGCGGATGGAAGAGGCCGGGTTCCTCACGGCTGCAGAACGTGAGCAGGCTGTAGCAGAGATACTCAATTTCCGTCGTCCCGGGGGTGTACAGGCTGCGCCCTACTTTGTGGAGTATGTCCGACAGTTGATGATCGCCAAGTACGGTGAAGCGATGGTGTACAAGGGCGGGCTCAAGATCTTTACGACATTGAACCTGGAGATGCAGCAGGCCGCTGAAGCGGCCTTTACTGCCGGCCTGCGCGAATTGGACAAGCGCCAAGGGTGGCGTGGCCCGCTCCGAACGGTAGAGGTGACTGCGCCAACCCCGCCCACTGGTCCGTCGACGACAGATCAAGCGGTGAAGGTGGGAGACTATCGCGAGGGGTTCGTCACCAAAGTGGCGAAGGACCATTATTTAGTGCAGGTCGGCCCGACGGTCGCCAGACTCGCCTTTGACGATATGGCATGGGCGAAGCGCCGTCTTACTGGGTCGGATACGGCGAAAGATGTGGTCGTCAATCCGAATCTCAAGCAAGTGCTGAAGCCCGGCGATGTCATCGAAGTAATGGTGAAGAAGCTGGATCGTGACATCGTCCATGTGCAACTGGAACAGACCCCCCTCGTCGAGGGAGGGTTGATTACGCTGGAGCCAGGCAACGGTGCCATTCGAGCCATGGTCGGAGGCTACGATTTCGGTCGTAGCGAGTACAATCGAGCCGTGCAGGCCCGCCGTCAGCCTGGGTCCGCCTTCAAGCCGATCATCTATGCGACGGCTATGAGTCAGGGGATGAGCCCCGCATCGGTGATCCTCGATGCACCGGTTGTCTACGAGCAGGAACTGGATGAGAAAACGTGGAAGCCGGAGAACTATGGGAAGAAATTCCATGGCATGGTGAGTTTGCGGGATGCCTTGGCCCAATCGCACAACCTGGCGACAGTCCGGTTGCTGGATAAGGTCGGCGTAAAGAATGTCATCGAATTTGCGAAAACGGTCGGGATCACCAGTCCGTTGGCCACAGATTTATCGCTGGGATTGGGCTCATCATCGGTCGGGCTGATGGAACTGACCTCCGCCTATAGCGTCTTGCTCAATCAGGGGAGCCGCGCGGAGCCGTATGCGATCCTGATCGTGAAAGACAATGCGGGCAAGGTGCTTGAGCTGACGGAAACGCAAGCCATGGCGGTGATCTCCCAAGAAACGGCTTACTTGATCACGAACATGATGGAAGACGTGGTTCAAAAGGGAACCGGTCAGGCTGCCAAAGTGATCGGTCGACCGATTGCCGGAAAAACCGGAACCACGGACGAGTTTATCAATGCGTGGTTTATCGGCGGTGCGCCGAATTTGGTTACGGGCATCTATGTCGGGTTTGACGATCGACGTTCACTCGGCGAGACGGAATCGGGGGCGCATGCCGCGCTGCCCATCTGGATCAATTTCATGAAAGAAGCGCTCAAAGCCATACCGGTCATGGCCTTTACCATCCCGGAAGGCGTCACCTTCGTCAAGGTCGATCCGGCGACAGGGTTGCTTGAGGGCGAGCAGGATGGACAGGCCAGCACTGTCGAACTGTTTACCAAAGGTAGCGAGCCGACTCAAGCGGCTCAGCGCCGGCTGGATCCGATTGATTTTTATAAGTTGGATCAAATTCCCGAGGGGGCGCTCTAGGAGAGTGAGCGAGGAGAGCCCGCTGGGTTCAACGAATCAGGACTTCGAGTCCTGATATTCCTCGTGCCAGGCCATCTGAATCGCTTCAAGGATTTTTTCGTTCGATTTTTTTGGATCGTCCTTGAAGTCGTGGAGTGCCACGATCCAGGCATGCATGTCGGTGAATCGAACCGTGAGCGGGTCCGATTCCGGATGTTCTTCGACTAAACGGATCGCAATATCTTCGGTATCCTGCCACTTCAGAGCCATGTCATACTCCTGAGTGTGCGGTCAGTGATTCGCATTGATTATTCCAGCCGATGGGTCAATGCGGACCGCTCTGTTTATGTGATTTCCGACAGTTTCTTGTTCTCCAAAGCTTCTTTCAAAGAAGTGTCCATCAAGACTTCGGCGAGATGATGCGTGATTTTTTCGAGATCAGCCATCTTGGCTCGGATGGCCTTGTGATCTGTTCCGGATTTGGCCGCCTCGACCGCAGCCATCGAGGCCCTGATGGAGGAGAGGTCTTCCGCTCCCACCAGGTGGGAACCTTGCCTGAGTGCCTTCTCAGTGGCCATGAGGATGGCTTCAGCTTCGGTTCTGGCTTCAATGAGCTGGCGCGCTTTCATGTCGTCGGCGGCAAACTTGAACGATTCGCCGATCATCCGTTCGACCTCGTCGTCGCTCAAGCCGTAGGAGGGTTTCACGGCGAGTGATTGGGTTTCGTTGGTGCGAACATCCCGCGCCGAGACGTTCAGGATTCCGTTCGCATCGATGAGGAACGTGACTTCGATGCGTGGGACGCCGGCCGGCAATGGGGGAACCTTTAGCCGAAAGCGGGCCAGACTGCGGTTGTCCTTTACCAGTTCGCGCTCGCCTTGGAGGATATGGATATCCACCCCAGTTTGGCCATCGACATAGGTCGTAAACATTTCCTTGGCACTGGCCGGGATGGTGGTGTTGCGTCGAATCAAGCTGCTCATAACCCCGCCCATGGTTTCGATGCCAAGAGAGAGGGGCGTTACATCGAGCAGTAACAGTTCGGTCGTTCCGCCGCTGAGAATATCGGCTTGGACGGCAGCGCCGAGCGCAACGACTTCGTCAGGGTTTAACTCGCAATGGGGCTGTTTCCCAAAGAGCGCTTGGACCTGCCGGCGGACCAGGGGCATGCGAGTCGAACCTCCGACGAGAACCACCTCATCGATGTCGTTCGCGGTGAGGCCGGCGTCCTTCAAGGCGAGACGGCATGGCTCCAGTGTGCGCTCCACCAATTCCATGGTAAGGGATTCAAGTTGACCGCGCGTGAGGTCTTTGGAATACCGGTCCTTGCCCTCCGGCAAGTCGAGGACGGCCGCGGTCTTCATCTCGTCGGAGAGCCTGATCTTTGTCCGTTCGGCTTCCAGTCTGACCGCCTGCATATGGTCGGGATAGGCGCTCAAATCGAGGCCATGCTGTTCGCGGATCTCCCTAACAAAGAGATCTGCGATCCGACGATCGAAGTCATCGCCTCCAAGATGCGTGTCGCCGTTGGTCGCAAGGACTTCAAAAATGCCGTTCTTGAGTTTCAGGATGGAGATATCGAAGGTTCCTCCGCCAAGGTCATAGACGGCAATCGTGCCCTGAGTCTTCTGTTGGAGCCCATAGGCCAGTGAAGCGGCGGTCGGTTCATTGATAATTCGTAACACGTCGAGCCCTGCAATCATGCCCGCATCCTTTGTCGCTTGGCGCTGGCTATCGTTGAAATAGGCGGGGACGGTGATGACGGCCTTGGTTATGCTCTCGCCGAGATGCGCCTCGGCCCGTTGTTTCAGTTCCTTCAGGATCATGGCCGAGATCTGCGGCGGCGAATATGTTTTTTCTCCGAGCTTGATCCGGATCACTCCTCCCTGTTCCGTCAAGTGATAGGGGAAGTAGGCCAGCTCGCTCTGCACGTCCTCAAGGCCCTTTCCCATGAATCGCTTCACGGAATAGACTGTCCGTTCCGGGCTGCGCGTTAAGTATTCTTTCGCCGGATCGCCAACGATCAGCCCGTTGTCGGTCATCGCCACGACCGAGGGAACCATCGTACGCTCGTTCCGACCTGGTATGACACGTGGACGGCCATCCACCATATAGGCCACGAGCGAATTCGTTGTGCCGAGATCAATGCCGACGATGCGTGCCATAGTGGTGGTTATCCGATGGTTGAGACGAGGTCGCTCACGATGTTCTTGACATAGGTCCGGTTGGAAAGATTTTCGCGCATCTGCTTCAGTATTCGGTCACGCTCGGCCCTCGCCTGCTCGGTCGCCTCCTCGCGATCTTGGAGTGTGTCCCACCGAAGAAAGAGTTGCTGCAGGGCGGCCTCCATGTCCCGTTGCCGCTGTTCGAGCGTGTCTCGCTCCGATTGGAGTTTCGCGCGGAGCATTGACTTGGTTTCTGATGCCCCGCCGTCGGCCCGGTACTCGTTCAGTGTATCTTGGAGTTCAAGAATTTCCTCAAAGAGGTCGGCGGGAGGTGAATTGCGAATTTCTTTCACCGATCCGGCTTCCAGATCGAGGAGATACTCCGCCCGCTCGATCGGATCGCGGAGCGTCCGATACGCGGTATTCAGCATGGCGGAGTTGCCGAGGCTGATGGCTTGTTCGGCAGTGCTCTTGTTCTGATAGAAATCCGGATGGAATGCCCGGCTCAGTTCGTAAAATTTGGCTTCAAGCCGGTGCTGGTCGATCGTGAGGCGGCGGGGGAGGCCCAGGCAAGTGAAGTAGTCGAGCTCTTTCGAAACCGGCTGGACCTTGACGCAACGGTCACAGAAATATTCACCTGCCACTTCAGACTGGCAGTGCCAGCACATGCTGCGGGCCATCTGTAGTTCACGTGGGCCGGCTGTGCCATGGGTGTGATGGTCCATGTGGTCTCCTCTGACGGCACGGGCACGGCGGTCTGCCATGCCCGTAGGACGATTGCCGTGCTCTGCTGACGCTCGTTAGGCTGAAAACGACTCTCCACAGCCACAGGTCTTGTCGGCGTTCGGATTGACGAATTTGAAGTTTCCGCCCATCAAGTCTTTTTGGAAGTCCAACTGCGTGCCTTGAAGATAAATGGCGCTCTTGGCATCGACAATGACTTTTACGCCGTCAAAGTCATGGACTTGGTCATGCTGACCGATCTTTTCGTCGAAATTGATCGTGTAGCTGAGGCCCGAGCAGCCGCCGCCCTTCACGCCGAGGCGGAGCCCTCCTTCAGTGAGGCCCTGCACGTTGATGAGGCGTTTCACTTCCTTCAACGCCGCCTCGCTGAGCGTAATCACCGGAGCTTGGGTTTCTGCGTTCGTCGTGTCCATTGGCGCGCTCCCTTTGTTCACGTTACTTCGCGTCAGTTAGTGTTCCGTCGGCTTTCTTCTGGTAGTCCGCGAGGGCAGCCTTGATCGCATCTTCGGCCAGCACGGAACAATGGATCTTCACGGGCGGCAGGTTCAGCTCCTGCACGATATCGGTGTTCTTGATCTTCTGGGCTTCTTCGATCGTCTTGCCCTTCAACCACTCGGTGGCGAGACTTGAGCTGGCGATCGCAGACCCGCAGCCGAAGGTCTTGAACTTCGCGTCCACGATCGTATCGTTCTGCACCTTGATCTGGAGCTTCATGACGTCGCCGCATTCCGGGGCTCCGACCATGCCGGTGCCGACCCCTTCCTCGTCCTTCTTGAAGCTCCCCATATTTCGGGGATTATTGAAATGATCGACGACTTTGTCACTATAGGCCATGGTTCATCCTCCTCTTGTCCAGGTCAGTGGGCAGCCCATTGGACTGATTTCAAATCGACGCCTTCTTTTGCCATTTCGTATAGCGGGGACATTTCACGCAATTTGGTTACGACCTCAATCACCTTCTTGACCGTGTAGTCGATCTCGTCGTCCGTGTTGAAACGGCCCAGACCGAAGCGAATCGAGGAATGCGCCAGCTCAGTCCCGACCCCCAACGCGCGGAGCACGTAGGACGGCTCCAATGTGGCCGAGGTACAGGCCGAACCGGACGAAAGGGCGATATCCTTCATGCCCATCAGCAACGACTCGCCTTCTACATAGGCAAAGGAGATATTGAGGTTGCCCGGGAGCCGTTTGGTCGGATGGCCGTTCAGATAGCTTTCTTCGAGGACCTTCATGATACTGGCCTCCAGCCGATCGCGCATTGCAATCAACCGTGCGGTGTCCTTGACCATCTCCTGTTCGCAGAGTTCGCAGGCCTTCCCGAATCCCACAATTAAGGGAACCGGAAGTGTTCCGGAGCGCATGCCGCGCTCGTGCCCGCCGCCGTCCATTTGCGCCGCGATGCGAACCCGAGGATTCTTCTTTCTCACATAGAGCGCCCCGACCCCCTTGGGTCCGTACATCTTGTGGGCTGAGAATGACATCAGATCGATGCCCATGTCCTGCACATCGACCGGGATCTTGCCGACGCCCTGCGTCGCATCGCAGTGAAAGAGAATGCCCTTTTCTTTGGCGATTTTGCCAATTTCTTTGACAGGGTTGATTGTGCCGATCTCATTGTTGGCCAACATGACGGAGATGAGGATCGTCTTCTCAGTAATCGCATTCCGTACGTCCTCGGGACTGACCATCCCGAACTTATCAACGGGGAGATAAGTGGCTGTCGCTTTGCCCTTGCCCTCCAATGCTTTGACGGTGTCGAGCACGGCGCGGTGTTCGGTGGACGACGTAATAATGTGGTCGCCCTTCTCCTTATACATTTCCAGCACGCCCTTGATCGCGAGATTATCCGATTCGGTGGCGCCGCTCGTGAAGACGATTTCTTTTGGGTCGGCCTTGATCAGCTTCGCGATCTGCTTCCGGGCGGTTTCGACTGCTTCTTCCGCAGCCCACCCAAAGGCGTGGTTGCGGCTGGCCGCATTCCCGAATTTCTCAACGAAGTACGGGAGCATGGTTTCCAGTACACGTGGATCCATTGGTGTAGTGGAATGGTTGTCCAAGAAAATCGGCAGTTTCATCGTTCAACTCCTTGTGCCGTTGGAGACTGAATCGTAATGAGCGGTGTGCCACCCATCATGTCTTGCAAAGTCATGTTATTGAGCAATTGGGCTATGCTGTCCTGGACTTTCAAGAGCGGTGTGCGGATGTTGCAATGTTCGCGCTGCATACAGAACTCCCCATCCTTTTCGTGAGAACAATCTGTAATACCTAAAGGGCCTTCGATGCATTCGAGAATCTGCGCGATTGTAATCTGATGCGCGCGTCGGACCAGCACGTATCCACCCTTGGGACCATTGTGGCTCTCAATCAAGGCGTTCTTGGCAAGAGTCTGAAGCACTTTAGCCAGCAGCTCGAGGGGGATGTTATATTCTTCCGCGATCTCCTTCGTGTTCACCACGCGCCCAGGCGTCACATCGCCGAACTGGACCGCAGCAATGTGCTGGAGGGCCATGAGGGCATAATCCGCTTTTTTTGAAATTTTCAACATTGGCTATTGCCGATCTCCACAGTCGGAGACTATAATGGTCTCCGATCAATATGGTCGGATAAAGGATAGCACGCGTGTTTCCAAGCTGTCAACAGTGGAAAATAAGACTGAATCTGGTTGAGAAAGGAACGGCATATGGGCGGAACCAATCCCTATATTGAAAAAACTGACTATGAGCTTCCTCAGAGAGCCTATACCGTCACATTTATTGCCCCTGATGGTGTGGTGACAAAGGTTGAGGTCGATCCAACCAAGATTCCCTATGGCCCGACGGGGCTCCCAGGGAGTCTTTTGGATGTGGCGATGGGAAATGGGATAGCGTTGGAACATGTTTGCGGAGGTGTATGCGCCTGTTCGACCTGTCATGTCATCGTGAAACAGGGGCTTGAAAGCTGTAACGAAGGCACAGACGATGAATTCGATCAGCTGGAGGAAGCGCCGATCACCACGTTACAGTCACGGCTTAGTTGCCAATGTGTGCCAAATGGGACGAAAGATGTTGTCGTCGAGATTCCTGCGGTCAATAAAAATCTAGTGAGGGAAGGACACTAGTCGTAGGTTTCAGTTTTCACTTCTTTTCGACCGTATCCAGTCTCCATGAAATAAGTCCGCAACGGTCTTACGAATCCTTTGATCCCGCTGAGTAACGGCGTCACTTTCGGTCTGCCGGTGACGAGGGGGCGAATCAGTTTCAGAGTCGCTTCGACAACCTCCTGGTCCGTCCCATTCACCACCACTGGCATATATCGGAATGAGGGGTGTTGCGCCGCCAAGGCTAGCAACTCATTGTGGTAGAGCCGTTCATCCTCGGCTGGACCCACGGTAATCAGGCTGGACTGAGGCAGTGCGCCGAAAGCCGCCAGCTGTTTCAGTATGCAGTGGATCGGGACTGCACCAGTATAGCGGCTGATGAAGAGCGGATCTCGATCGAGCGGAAGGGGTAATGCGAAGTTTCCATAGGGGCCGGACAACAATAGATCATCGCCGATCTTAAGCCCATAGAGATAGCTCGAACCAATTCCACCGGGGACTCGATCGAAAACCAACGTGAGTTGTCCGGCAGGGGAGGGAGGTTCTGCCATGGAGTAAGCGCGATTGAGGGGTGGTTTGATGCCCACCGGTAACTGCAAGGAGACCCACTGACCTGGTTGGAACATGACTCGCTGAACCTTCGGAAGAACAACTAACTGTCGAACGTGGGGTGTGAGATCCTCGATCGAAAGGACCGTGGCGGGTTGGGAGAGTTCTGCCATAACGACCTCCTTCTTGTTCTCTTATCAGATGGCCGGTCCAGATAACAGGGTGCACGGGGACCGATTCTGTACAACACTTTTCAGCCCGTGTTATAGATACCGACCGTTTCTCCAACGACGCAGGATCATTTTATGAGTCAAGTCAGGGTCAGATTCGCGCCTAGCCCAACTGGCACTCTTCACATCGGGGGTGTTCGCACGGCGCTGTTCAATTGGCTCTTTGCCCGCCAGCAGCAGGGCGTATTTGTCCTCCGCATCGAAGACACGGACCAGAGCCGCTCAACCGATGATTCCATCCGAGCCATTATTGAGGGCATGAAGTGGGTTGGGCTCGATTGGGACGAAGGACCCTATCGCCAGACTGAGCGCATGGACCTCTATCGGAGTCATGCGATGAAGCTATTGGAGAAAGGCGAAGCCTATTGGTGTGTCTGCAAAGCGGAAGAACTTGACGCGCGGCGCAAAGAGGCCGAGACCAAGGGACTGTCACCGAAGTATGACGGCCGCTGCCGTGATCGTGGTTTTACGAATCGGACCGGCGACGCAGCCTTGCGCTTCAAAGCTTCGCACGAGGGTGAGACCCTAGTAGATGATCTCATCAAGGGCAAGATCGTCTTCGATAACAATGTCCAGGACGATCTGATCATTATCCGCTCGAACGGGTACCCGACATACAACTTTTCAGTGGTTATCGATGATGCGCTGATGAACATTACCCACGTGGTGCGGGGAGACGATCACTTGACCAACACGCCTCGGCAGGTTCCGATCTTCCATGCGCTCGGGTTTCCAGTCCCTCGGTTTGGTCATCTGCCGATGATTCTTGGCTCGGACAAATCCCGCCTTTCGAAGAGGCATGGGGCCACCTCGATCATGGCCTACAAAGACATGGGGTATCTGCCGGATGCGATGGTGAATTATCTCGTTCGGCTTGGGTGGTCACACGGAGACCAGGAAATCTTCACTCGTCAGGATCTGATCGAGAAATTTTCCTGGAAGAACGTTCAATCATCCGCAGCTGTGTTCAATCCCGAGAAGCTACTCTGGGTGAATGCTGAATATATTAAGATCAGTCCGCCGGCCCAGATCGTTCATGCGCTTGTGCCCCTCTTGGAAGCAGCGGGATTACAAGACGAAATCCGGGCTGTTTCGGCCGAGTGGCTTGCCCAACTTGTCGTCCTGGTGAAGGAACGGGCAAAGACCCTCGTCGAGATGGTCGATTGGGTGAGGCCGTATTTCGGGCAGGCTGTGGTGTTTGAGGAAGAGGCGGCCCAAAAGTTTTTGACCCCGACCATCGCGCCGGTCCTCGCCAAGTTGCTCACCCGCTTCGAGAACTTCCCTACCTTCTCAAAAAAGCAATGGGAAGAGGTCTTCAAGCAGCTGGTTGAGGAGGAGGGGATAAAGATGGGGCAGCTGGCCCAGCCAGTCCGCGTTGCCCTGACCGGTCGCACGGCGAGTCCTGGTCTTTTCGAAGTAATGGAGGTGTTGGGACGAGACCGGACGTTGCTTCGGCTCCGCCAGGGGAATGAACGGGCATCCCACGCGTGAGGCGGTTCCTCCGCTACATCAGAGCCGATCTTGACGGAACCGAGAGCCGTATATTACTGTGGGCATCGGTTGGGGGATCGTCTAGCGGTAGGACGTCAGTCTCTGGATCTGACTACCTAGGTTCGATTCCTAGTCCCCCAGCCACTTTCTTCATTCAATCCATCAATCACTTGCGAGCCTACTCCTTCGGGGGCGGGCTCGCGGTGTTTGGGGCTGGTGACGGTTTTGGTGACGGTTCCAAACAGGCTTCCTCGGTTAATCGCTTCTCGCAGATGTCCCGGTGAGAGATGTGAGTATCGCAAGGTGGTGACAATGTCCCGATGCCCCAGGATCTCCTTGACCGCCACGAGATCAACGCCAGCCATGATCCGGCGACTGGCGGCGGTATGCCTGAGCGTATGCCAGCAAGCTCCTTGGATTCCGGCCTTACGGAGCGCTGGTGAATAGATGTGGTTAATGAAGCTCTGTGGGTTCCAGGACCCCAACGGATCGACGGGGCTCGGAAAGACCCACGGAGACCCTACAAACGAATCGAGAGAGCGCAGGATCGTTTGCGCGCCATCGCCCAAGGGCACATGCCGAGTCTTTCCGCCCTTGGGTAACGGAATGGTCAGAATGCCAGTTTCCATGTCTATCTGGTCCCAGCGGAGGCGGAATTGTTCTTCCCGCCTCAAGCCGGTTTCCACGGCGAATGCCACAAGCTTCCAGTGTGCGGGTGCCATGATCGTTTCAAGGTTGGCCAATTCGGTGTCGTTGAGAAAACGGGTCCGCCGTTCCTCTGGAAGAAAGGAAACCCCGGAGGCAGGATTTCTGGCCAGCTTCCCGTCCTTCACCGCCAGCATGAGTATGTGGCGGAGGAAGGCGAAATGGCGGTTGATGGTTGCATCCATCCATTGCCGCCGGGGTTCCTCGGTGTGCCCGCGCACCTTCTTCTGCGGCTTCAGTTTGGCTCGCATCATGGCCTGAGTTCTTCGCAGATCCTCGGTCGTGACCTGCGAGATGAGCCGCTTTCCAAATAGGAGCGACCAGCGACGACCATACCGTCGCTCGTTCTCGATCCCACGATTGGTGGTCCCTTCAAGGCAGCGGGTGATCCAGGCTCGCAGGGTGATCTCTTTCGACGGGGCGAACTTCTCAGGAAAATACTTCCCTTCGCGCGCGTCTGCCTTCAATCGTCCATAGAGCGTCTTCGCCTGGCTCTTCGTATCACACTTAAACCACCGAGATCGGCCGTTCACATCGAGCCGGACCCACCAGCCGTCTCGGTCCGTTCGCTTGGTAATGCCTCGGTCAACTCCTCCCTTTCGTGCCATCTACTCGCCTCCCTTCTAGATACAACAATAATAATTCAGTCCTTGCGGTGTGTCGTCTCCTGGTCGTGGTTGTGGTCACGGGTTGGCTCGCGCTGCGCCTGTCGGGCCCGAAACCGCTGCACCTTCGCCGCATTCTGGCAGAGGTTGGAACAAAACTGTGTGCGCGACCGGTCCGCCACGAAGACTTTGCGGCAGCGGGGACACGTGAGGATCTGCCCCCGGCCCTGAATATCAAACAGCAGCATGAGATACAGCGCCGCTTCCAGTGTTCCGACGTCCCAACGTCAGGGTGGGATTTCAACTCCTCTGAAATGGCCATTTCTTTTCCTGTTCACTGGCAAGAGTGGGAGTCACTTCGGATACGAGGATAGCTGGCAAGATGGTGTGTTTCTATACACTGGCGAAGGCCAGTCGGGGATATGCAAATCAGAGCGGGCAATAAAGCGATCCGCGATCACTCCAAGGATGGGAAAGCTCTTCATCTCTTTGAACAGGAAAAGAAGGGATATGTTCAGTACAAAGGTGAATTCGCGCTGTCATCCTATAAATACCGTGAGGGGGTTGATAAAGATAAGCGGCCCAGGCGCACCATCGTCTTTCATTTGGTCCCCGTATCACCTGAGAAAGAAAGCAGAGAAGACGGCCGCGAAAGACTTACTCGAAGTGGGATCGACTTGAGTGCTGAAGCATTGGAAGCATTGCGACGACGAGCATACGCAGCAGCGTCTGAAGTCCCAGAGACAAATACGCGAGATGGCAAACGGCGGTACTACGAACGCAGTGCAGATGTTAGAGACTATGTTCTCGCACGATCGAAGGGACTATGTGAGGCATGTAGTAAGCTAGGCTCCCTTCTTCGCGTAACGACGGAACACCATACCTCGAACCTCACCACACTCATCTCATTTCAGAAAGCGGGCCTGACCATCCACGTTGGGTCGGTGCAATATGTCCTAATTGCCACCGAGAGATTCATCACGGGCGTGAAAGGGGTACGCTTAATAGTCAACTTCAAAAGCGGCTCTTTTCTCTCGAAGAGAAAGCGTAAACGAAGGGTGTTAGAAAGACCGTGGAGTAAACGTGTTGTTGGCTGACCCTCATCGCGTGCCGCCGTGGGAGTGGTGGAAGAAGCGATTGCGTAGAAGACTTGTCTTGCTATGTTTCCGAGGCTAGCTAGGCTATAATTCTCCACGGCATAGACGAGTTGAAGGAGACTAACTCATGGCGGCCAATAGCTATACGGCGGTTGTGGAGAAAGAAGGCGACGGGTATGTCTCTCTCTGCCCGGAATTGGACGTGGCCAGCCAGGGGGCCACGGTGGAAGAAGCGATGGCTCATCTGAAAGAAGCCGTCGAATTATTCCTGGAATGCGCGGACCCCGAAGAAGTACAGCGACGGCTGCATACCGAAGTCTTTGTGACGCGCTTCGAAGCCACGCATGGCTAAACTTCGGGTTCTCTCCGGGCGCGAGGTCTGCCAGATTTTAGCGCAGCATGGGTTTGCAGAAGTACGGCGTCGCGGCAGTCATATCGTCATGCAGCGCCGAACCGCTACTGGAACCGTGACTGTCCCTGTCCCTGATCACCACGAAATTCGACTAGGCACCCTCCAATCCATTATCCGTCAAAGCGGCATTGCACGCAGTGAATTTGAATCGCAGGGCTGATCTATCCAACAGAGAGCATCTTGTCGTTCAGATGACACGCTCGCCCCATGATTTGAGCCTCGATTTTTGGTCACGGTTTTGGTCACGGTTCGGTCACGGTTTTGGGCTCGATTCCCTTTCTGCGTGAATCTCAATCCATCCCACCTAAAGTACCAAAACCGCTTGAAATCACAGCGGCTTTGTCGTAGTGTGTCGCCTCACGATCGTTACTGGTCGTAACATGGCTTGGAGGGCTCTGGATCTGACTACCTAGGTTCGATTCCTAGTCCCCCAGCCAATAATCTTTTGCCAAGCCGTACTCTCAGATCTATGCCTCGGTTCCGTACCGCGCTGGGGGATCGTCTAGCGGTAGGACGCCGGCCTTTGGAGCCGGCTACCTAGGTTCGATTCCTAGTCCCCCAGCCAATTTTTTCTAATCGTCCCGCATCCTACCCCAACTTCAAAGCTCGCTGTGCTTTTGCCGGTGCGTGACCGATACTAGAGGACTCATTTGATCGATCCTAGATCGATGACAAAGCGAAACCGGACATCGCCGCGCAGGACCCGCTCGTAGGCTTCATTTACTTGTTGGATCGGAATCAATTCAATATCGGACTCAATGTTGTGCGTGGCGCAGAAGTCGAGCATCTCCTGGGTTTCGCGGATGCCCCCGATCACTGACCCGGCGATGCTGCGACGATGCAGAATCAGTGGAAAGGGCTCCAGCGGCGTTGGCTTATCCGGAGCCCCCACGAGAATCATGGTCCCGTCGGTTTTGAGCAGGTTCACATAAGCGTTATAGTCGTGCGGGGATGAAACGGTATCAAGGATAAAATCAAAGCGCCGCTGTAGTTGTGTAAACGTCTCGGGCTGTGAGGTGAGGGCGAAGTCGAAGGCACCCAACCGCTCTGCATCTTTTCTCTTCCGTTCAGAGGTGCTCAAGACGATCACTTCGGTTCCGAATGCCTTGCCGATCTTCACCGCCATATGGCCTAGCCCACCCAATCCCACCACCGCAAGCTTGTGATACTTGCCGACGCCCCAGTGGCGAAGCGGGGAGTATGTTGTTATTCCCGCGCACAAGAGTGGTGCTGCTCCGGCAGGCGACAGGGTTGAGGGAATCCGCAGCACGTAATTCTCATCCACGACAATCTGCGTGGAATAACCGCCTTGCGTAGGCCTGCCATCTTTGTCGCGGCCGCTGTAAGTGAGGAGTATGCCGGTTTCGCAATATTGCTCCAATCCCTCACGGCAGGCAGGGCAGGTTCGGCAGGAATCCACAAAGCAGCCGACGCCGGCCGTCTCGCCCACATGGAATTGCTTGACCGCGCTCCCCACTTTCGTGATTATGCCGACAATTTCATGTCCCGGCACCATGGGAAAAATCGAGCCCCCCCATTCATTACGGGCTTGGTGAATATCCGAATGGCAGATGCCACAGTGAGTGATCGTAATGAGCACGTCCTGGGAGCCGACCTCGCGCCGTTCGAACGAAAATGGTTGCAGGGGAGCCTTGGCAGTCATCGCGGCATAGCCTTGGGTCGATAGCATGGCTTGTGCTCCTTCTGGAAGGGCCTGGTTCGACCGTGACCATATCAAGATGCCGTGGGCTTGCCAACCATGAACGTGTGAACGAGGCTGGCCTCTATCAGCGTCTCACTCGGTCGACGTATCGTGTCGTCGGGGGAACTGTTGAGTGGGGATTGCCGGTTGTGGCCTGTTGGAAAGTGGACTATCTGTCCTTCGACTCTTTGGCTTCACTGTTTTGCTGTGCCTCGGTGTCGTCATCTCCCTCGCACGAGCCGGGGAGCGATGTGTCCATCGTAAGAGTGGGGCCTGGTATGCGATAACGTTCCGCTGCCCAAGCGCCGAGGTCAGTCATCTGACAACGTTCTGAACAGAACGGGCGCCAGGGATTGTCTTCCCAGGTGGTGGGTTGGTGACAGAGGGGGCAGATCATGCCCAGCATTGTACCACGTTGAATTCGAGAATCGGTCGGTGGTCAACTCGGTCGGATCTGGTGTGTGGTGGCAACTTGCAGCAATCGAAGTAGGCGGCGCTGATCGATCTCCGAGAGGCCGAGGAATTCGACCCCAAATTCCCCACCTTCGCTCCAGCGGACCGCGGCGGACTCGATCGTAATAGGTGAACCCAGATCGGTCGCCCTGATGAGGATTCTCACCGCTGAGCCGGGCTGAACCGACGACATGCTGGTGACGGCGCATCCTCTGGCAGACAGATCGAACATTGTGCCTTCACGGATGTCTGTCTTGTTGGTGCTGGAAAAGAAGACCTGCATGTCAACGGGAATTCGCGGATATTCTCGACATTCAATCATACGGTCCTCCATCCGACTCGAGTTTCCTCGTCTTGACTGCCAATCCTTCCTCCGGCGAGTCTAGCAAACCCAGAGCTACGGTAAAGGAAAACATGGAAACTGCATGGGGGATGGCCAGAGGGAGGGTTATGGTGCCGGAGATTTCTCGAAGACCTTTACGGCGATCGCCTTCTGTCTCATCTTCTTGACCAGCCCAACATATGAGACGTCACGAATTATACTGGTGAACTGTGAGCGATAATTGCTCACAATGCTGGCTCCGTCGATGACCACGTCATATACCCGCCATTCATCCGCACGGTAAATTAGCCGAAAGTCGACTGGCGTGTCGATCTTCCGTCCCTTCATTTGAGCTTTGACTTCGGCAAAGGCATCCTCCTGAAGCTCTCCAAGGAAGATCACCTGTTCGTCGGAGTGTTCGGTGATGCGGCCCGCAAATGTGTCTCGAAGGAGTTGCACGAAGAGGTCGACGAACTCGTGCTGATCCCGATGGGAAAGCGTGGACCAGGGTGCTCCCAGCGCACGTCTGGCCATTTCCCCATAATCTACACGGTATTTGATGATTTCTTCGATTTCACGCCGCCGCTCTTCGGCCTGTTCCGGTTGCTTCAGGTGCTCGTCATCAAGGACTTGGATCAGGTCTTTGATGGTACTCTTTACTGCTCCAGTCGCACTCGATTCAATCTCGTTTGGTGTGGTGGCTAGCGAAGGAGACACCATGGTTGTTCCAGCCACCATTCCCGAGAAAAAAAATAGACATGCGAGACGTTTGATCTTCATGTTGATGATAGTTGTCACTGTAAAATGGCTCCTGTCGTGGGTTTCCACCAGTTGCCTCAAGCGTAGCAGGGATGTTGCGTCTGTAAAGGAGGCTTCAATGTGGCGGAAAGAGAGGGAAGTTTCGGAAGAGTTCTAGCGGACGAAGAGGAAGACGACCGGTTTGCTACCGAACCGGCTGAGTATTTTCGATCTTGGCCCAGGTATCCTTGAGTGACACGGTGCGGTTGAATACCAGTCTGCCGGAGACCGAATCTGGGTCGGTACAAAAGTATCCTAGACGCTCAAACTGGTAGCGTGTGCCGGGCATAGTCTGCCGCAAGCTTGGTTCAACCAGGCAGCCCGTGATTTGCTCCAGTGAATTGGGATTGAGATAGGTCGTCCAATCGTGGTCCGGCGGTACCTTCGCCAAGTCCGTCACCAAGAGCGAGTTGTACAGACGGACTTCGGCCTTCACGGCATGGGCTGCGGAGACCCAATGGACGGTGGCCTTGACCTTGCGCTGTTCCTGGGAGGCGCCACTCTTCGTCGTGGCGTCATAAGTGCAATGGAGTTCGGTAATCCTGCCGGTCTGCGGATCCCTCGTCACTCCGACACATTTGATGATATAGGCGTACCGGAGCCGCACTTCGCGTCCTGGGGCGAGCCGGAAAAATTGCTTGGGCGGATCTTCACGGAAATCGTCTTGCTCAATATAGAGGACACGGGAGAAGGGAACCTTTCTCGTCCCTGCAGACGGATCTTCCGGATTGTTAACGGCTTCCAATTCTTCAGACTGATCCTTGGGATAGTTGTCGAGGATGATTTTGAGCGGCCGCAACACGGCCATAACTCGTGGCGTCCGCTTGTTCAAGTCCTCGCGAATAAAGTGTTCAAGCAACTGCATCTCGACGATGGCATCGCGCTTGGCTACACCGATATGGTCGCAGAAGGCCCGGATCGCTTCAGGGGTATATCCGCGGCGGCGAAGTCCCATGATCGTCGGCAGTCGTGGATCATCCCATCCGCTCACCAGTTTCTTTTCAACCAACTCGAGCAGTTTCCGTTTGCTCATGATGGTATAGGTGAGGTTCAAACGAGCAAACTCGATCTGCTGTGGTCGGTGCGGCGCTTCAGCCTGCTCGATGACCCAATCGTAGAGGGGCCTGTGATCTTCAAATTCCAAGGTACAGATTGAGTGCGTCACCCCCTCAAGCGCGTCCGAGAGAGGATGTGCATAGTCGTAGGCCGGGTAAAGGCACCACGTGTCCCCTGTTCGATAATGCGCCGTGTGCCTGATGCGATAGAGGACTGGGTCGCGTAGGTTGATATTGGGCGACGCCATGTCGATCTTAGCTCGGAGGACGTGGGTTCCATCGGCGAATTTCCCGTCTCGCATGCATTGAAAGAGATCAAGGTTTTCATCGACGGAGCGGTCGCGAGAGGGGCTGTTCGTTCCCGGCTGAGTCAATGTGCCGCGATAGGTACGTATCTCCTCGGCCGTTAAATTGTCGACATAGGCCTTACCCTTACGTATCAATTTAACTGCGAAGTCGTACAGTTGCGCGAAGTAATCCGAGGCGAAAAACATCTTATCCTGCCAGTCGAACCCCAGCCATCGGACGTCGTCCTGGATCGCACGGACATATTCAGGATCTTCGGTGGTTGGATTGGTATCGTCGAATCGCAAGTGGCAAAGGCCGCCCGGGGTATCGTTCGCTATGCCAAAATTGAGACAGATGGATTTCGCGTGGCCGATATGGAGATAACCGTTCGGCTCAGGTGGAAAACGCGTGACCACTCGGCCGCCATGCTTGCCGGCTGCATGGTCCGCGGCCACGATGTCGCGGATAAAGTTTGATGCGCCAGTCGGTTCAGACACGATAGAGCGATGACTCCTCTGCAGACGATAACTGCGCGGGCTGGGTTGCCGCAGGCTGTTCTATCACAAGAGTGCCGTACGGGAGAAGGGCTTATCCGGAGAGGAGGGGCGTCGGAGCGAACTCGAGTATCATGTGGTTTGGTGAGTTGGCAATTGCATCACGCTGAAGTCTTTCTGTGCGATGAGATGCCCTTCCATGCGAAGGCGAAACTCATAGCGTCCGGGAGCGGGGAAGACCAGTGAGGGTATATTGATCCCGAAATCGGAAATTTGAAGACGGTCCCCGATGGCAATATTCGGAAGAGTGGCCCGGCACACAAGCTGTTCATTATTGAGGAGAATTAAATCGATATCGAAGTGATAAGTTCCTTCGGCATCGGTGAGGCAGAAATACAGCCCCATTTGTGAGTGCTGGAAGGGAAAGCTCACGGCCTGCAAATGGGTGAAGAGGCCGATGAGGCTTTTTTTCTTTGTGACGCTGTCCTCAATGACCTGGTCGCAGACCAAGAAGGCTTGTACGCTTGGCTTCACGATGTTTGACATATTGCCATTGTACGGGACTCCTGCGCCCTGTCAAAAAGGATGTGTTATTTAACAAGGGCTAGAGCGGCCGCCGGTTGTCGTTCTGTTAATAAGGAGCGGAAGCGAGGGATTGAGGCTGAGGTCTGTTCCCTGGGAGCCTATTACCCAATTGACGCCGCGCCGCCGCGGCTTTCCGCCACATCGCCAAACAGGGTGAGACCGGTGCCGATGCGGCAGTAGTGTGGGCTGATAGTGACCAATTCGCCTTTATGGGTATAGAAGTTTCCCGTGGTCATACGAACCTTTCTCCCCTGCACGAGGCAAGCTTCGAGCACCGTGTGTCCGGTCATTCGGTCTGCTATCGTGACTGAAGACGGGTCGTCCGGCATTGAATCGTTGTTGGCCATCACGTTGATTGTGAAGCGGTCGGCGCTATGCGCCGAGAGTGCATTCCGTCGGATATGGCCGACGCGGGCCCCTTGCTCATCATACAAGTCCATCGTCAGGAGCAACGTCAAGGGATGGGGGTGCGTTTCTACCACCAACTGCTCTTTGCCTTGAAGCTTGACGACGCCGTTCGTATTTCGAAACACATTCGAGCCGACGTGTAGCTCAAGGCCCTGTTCGGGCTTCTCGATATCAATCAGTTCCGGAGAGTCTGTGATGCCGATAGTTTTGGTTTGAAGCGGATTATTCATATTACACCTGAACCTGACGATGGGAAGAGGCCGACGATCGAGGAATCCCCATCTAACCCAGAGGTCCACCGCGCGTGTTTGCCGCAAAGTAGGCTATGCCAACGTCTCTGTCAAGTCGCGGGAGAACCAGCGGTGCAGAGGGCTGAATACGACCCAGAATCGTCAGGAATTGAAAAGAGAAAAGCCCCTATGCTACTGTGCCGTGTCGATCCCGCGTCATTGGTATCCGGTCCCATCGTCTAGCCTGGCCTAGGACGGAGCCCTCTCAAGGCTTAAACACGGGTTCAAATCCCGTTGGGACCACCACATTGTTTTTACTAGATATTTTGCCTTCATGTTTGAGGACCATTGGGTTGGTCCTTAAACATGGAATGGCACCTCTGCTCTAACTCATCAGCATCCGTCTCGCCGGCTCTTCATAAAACGACACCACCTGCTTCAAATGCGAAGGCCGAATCATGGTGTAGATTTGGGTCGTATCGATGCGCGCATGCCCCAGCAAGGCCCGAACCTGTTCCAAGTCATGCTGTTGCTCCAGCACTTCCATCGCGACCCCATGACGCAAATCATGGGGCTTCAGCATCGGGTACCCAATGAGCCGCCCGTAGGTTTTGCAGAGACGCCAGATGTTTTTGCCTTGCATCGGTGCTCGACTCTTTCCGATGGTTCGCCGTCCCCACAGAGACCAGAACAGTGGCGTCTCTGGTCCGATCTGACCCATGGCATGGGCCAACCGTTCGACATAGGCATGGAGATAAGCCATCACGCTCTCCGGCAACGGAATGTCCCGTGTTTGTCCGCCTTTGACGCGTACCCGCCGCAAGCCCCAAGTGCCGTCGAGGTGTCGCACCTGAAGCGTCGCGACCGACTCGCGCCGCATCCCTGTGTACCGCATGATCAGAAAGATCGCGATATCACGAGGCCGCTGGCGTTCCTGGGCCGCGGCGATCAGCGCATCCATGAGGGCCGGTGTCGGCACTTGTCGCGGTGGTTCCATTCGGTGCGGTGGTCGATCCATCGCCGCGACGGGATTCGCCTGAAGCACGCCCCGCTTCACGAGCCAACCACAGAAGCTCGACAGCGTGGATTGGCGCGAACGCATCGTACTCAGGGCAAGATCACAGCTAGCCATGTCGTCCATCCACATCTGAATCGATGACAGCGTGAGGTCAGTGGCGCGGGCCAACCGTCCATGCCGGGATCTGACGAAAATCAGAAACTGTTCGAGCACCCAGCGATAGCTTTGCACCCCTCCTTCCGTTTTGCCACGCTGTTTGAGCTGGTACTGACAAAACTGCTCCACGAGATCCACTAACTGTTGCGTCATGGCATTGCCTCTCCGGTCCCTGCCACGACCACGACTTCGCCGGGGAAGAGTATGCGGGGGTACCATCCACGCGTCAAGAGTGGTATGGGGAGCCAGCGAGCTATCTTTAGCAATCAAATCAGTATCCATGAGTTCGCCCATCCTGAGCGAATCGGGGGAGTCTCACGACACCCCCGTGCCCCCGGATGCGCCCGCGAGTCCGCCGGCGTGAGAGGTGATTGGTTGAGTCCTCATGAAGAAGAATCTTCCGTTTACGGGTTCCCTTGTTAATCAGCTGCCGATGCCGATCCTTGAATCGGTCCGCCCCCTCCACAATCGCGCCTTCGACCCATGCCTGGCCATTCGGCAAGGCGCAGAGGGCGGCGAGCATCGGGGCGACTGACCGAGTAATCCACGCTTTCACCCGTTCTTCCTCCGGCTCCTCCTGCGGAATCGTTAACCGTGCAGTCATGAAACCTTGCGTGAGGGATTCGTACCAGGGAAGTCGTGGTGCTCGGGCGCGTTCCTCATCTTCCGCATCACGCGTCGTGTCTCGAAAATCGACATAGGATCGTAGGAGACCGATGAGAAAACCTTTCCAGTCCGGTTCTTCGAGACCAATCAACGATTGGCCACAGAGCTGCGCGCGGTCCTGTTTGAATTCCAGTTCCCATCGTATGCCGTATTCCTCAGCACCAGGACGCTTCTTCGCCAGGAGTTCCAGTCGCTTGTCATACACGCGCAAGAGCGTCTGGCTTTGTGGGCTCCCGAAATAAATGGTTTCCCCGGAGGCCGTGCCTTTGTGCAACGAGAAGGAGCGAATCATTTGAACGCGGTCCGCGCGGCTAATGCATTGCCCTATTTCGGCAGCCTGAGTGACGAGTTGGAGGGGCACCATAGCCTGACGATCATCCAAGGCACAGTCGATTCGGGTGACATGGCCCTCATGGTGCTTGATCCACTGAAGGATGCTCCGCATTCGGCTGAGATCCCATGGGGAGACAATGCCGGCGGAGAGATCGGCATGGACCTCTCGCGGTTGACGCGGGGCACCTGTTCCCAGCATGCCGACGCCTCGGGAGGTATCGGTCAGAATCCACGACAGGGGGTAGCCTCGAAATCCGGCTTTGCCCTTCGTCCATTCGCCGCCGATCTGTCGCATGACCTCCTGTGCGGAGACATTCGGCAACGTGAAGGCTAGCCAATCCATCGTCAGGGTAAAGACGTGCGTAGGCGACTCTGGTGATGCGTCACTCATGTTGTCAGCCAAGCCCCCGTGTTACCAGACGGGGGCGGGTCGCCCTGCGCGCGGCCGGCATTGCCGCCCGGCGCGCAGGCCGAGCGTGCCCCAAACCTGGCCTCCGCGTTCCGCCGCATACACGTGAGGACTTGGTGGAGATCAAACCGTACGCGGTCCTGACCCGTGTCGCCGGAATCTCACCTTTGCGAACCGCTCGCCGAATGGTGTCCGTGCTCACGCCAATGAAGGCCGCGAGTTCCTTGATCGACAGATTCTTTGTCTTCATGCGCCCTCCTCGGTTCAACGTCTTGTCCCACCCTACGCCAGAGATCCCGCCCTGGGAATTAGGCAGATGCTATGCTTATGGATGCTTTGGTGCGCTTTAGTGATCATTTCATCGCGCTCAGGTGATCAGGCCTGCACCCGCTCGGCGTGATCACGAGCGTAGGGCAAAGAGGAGAAGAAGGGAATTAGGCAGTTGAGGGCAGCTTAGGGCAGTTTGGGACAGTAAGGGACAGCCATCCCTGCATTGTGCAGGCAGGGCCTGAGTGGATGACGAAGGCGCAAGAGTCTGGATCAAGCCGCTGGAAGGCGCAACATTTATCAGGTCATGAAACAAAAGAAACCCAAACGCCCGTACCTTCTGAAGACAACATGAAATGGAATGGACCAGGAGTTAATTGTCCATTTGATATCTGCCGGTATCCATAGTGGTATCGTCGCTGTCTGTAATTCCTCCTCCCTCTCCGTCTCAGGGATACTGGGTAGGTCTCCCAGGGTGAGCAATTCAGACCAGACTCACTTCAGCCAAAGGCCTAGCATTAACATAAGAATGTGTCATCAGGGCCAATGCCCAACTAGGAGGACACCATGAGATGCGAACGTTGCGGAGGGCTGAAGGTAGTGGACCATTTTTATGGCACGGCAATCGATGTCCCGGCGTGGAATTATGACGGCGTGCGCTGCATAAACTGTGGATCCATTACGGCGCTCATGCGAGGAGAGCGAGAGGTGCGCAATGCGCCCCATAGGGAGCGGTCAAGCCGGCTGGGCCAGCTCTATGCGGTGACATTTGCTGCTGAGCGGACGAAGCCGAGCGAGCTGCCCGTACGACTCATACACGCATTGGCCTCCGCGCACAAATGAATGCAGGAGACAAGGGCAAGCCTGATTTGGCTCGTCTCAACTGAAACCTGACCATCTCTTCTATCTCTTCCATCGTCGCGGGAAATTGTATCGCGATGCCTCCCAGTAGTCGGGTCAGGCTCAATGTCCCTTGTATATGTCATGGCGACAAGGCGCCAAAAAAGGAGATACGAGATGAGTACCATGGTGATCGTCGTGATGGCGTTGTTGCTCGTAGTCGTATTGCCCACCTGGCCGCACAGTGCGAATTGGGGATATTACCCCAGCGGGGGACTGGGTTTAATCCTCCTGGTCCTGGTTATTCTGGCCCTGACCGGCCGGCTCCGAGCGGCTCGCTGAGAGATTGGTGGCGACTGTTCGAGCCCTCGCGCGGCGCCCCGTCTACTTGCACAGGGACTGGCACCGTAGGGTGGAAGCGGGCCGTGATACCCGCAGGCGAAAGGATATGACCATGAACACAGCAGCTTTTCTCGGCTCATCATGCCCGGCGTCCTGACATCAGAGAAAGGAGTTACCCATGAAGACGAGTGAGTTCATGACCGATATCAAAACGCTGAGGGCTCGGGCGCGACAAGGGATCGAGGACGGCGCCATGACATCGGGGTACCAGGCTAAAGCGGAGACGGTGATCACGCTGCTGAATGACGCCCTCGCCACAGAAATCGTCTGCGTCCTTCGCTATAAGCGGCATTACTTCATGGCCAACGGAATCAGTTCCCTCAGCGTGAAGGGCGAGTTTCTCCAGCATGCCGTTGAGGAACAAGCCCATGCCGATCAATTGGCCGAACGCATTGTTCAACTTGGAGGTGAGCCGAATTTGTCTCCTGAAGGGATTCTGAACCGGAGCCATTCGGAGTATGTCGAAGGGGAGTCATTGGTAGAGATGATTACGGAAGACCTGATTGCCGAACGGATTGCCATCGACAGCTATCGGGAAATGGTCACCTATGTCGGTACTGATGATCCCACGACTCGCAGAGTATTGGAGGAGATTCTTGCGCAAGAGGAAGAACATGCAGAGGATCTGGCCAGCCTCCTGAAGGGGCTGGGCCCGCAAACGCACGCTGAGGATCCTGCTCGTAAGCGTTAAAGGAGGGAGCCATCATGGGAAAAGCATTCATTCTCTGGCTGCTCGGAGTGCCATTCACATTGCTCGTTGTCCTCTGGTTCTTCGGTGTCTTTCGATAAGACGGCACGTGAAGAGTATTGTGGTCGTCGCGGCAAGCCTAATAGCGGAGCAGGAGTCTGTATGATTGTCGAGATTGCCCTGTGTGTGGGGGTGGGGGCGTTTGCGGTGCTGGTCGGCTCGCTGGTTTTCCTGGTGATGCACCTCAGGAAACCGGTGGCGGAATCGGAATCTCTCTTAGCCCACATAAACACTGAGCTGCCGTTGTTGCTCCGGGAGATGCGGGCGGCAACGGAGAACCTGAACGCGCTCGTCGAGCATGCGCGTGGCGGGGTCGAGCATGCGGTGGTGCTGCTGCATGCAGCGGGTGCACTGGGCGACACCGTGCAACGGGCCCATGACACGGTGCAAGGTACGAGCCGGTCGCTGCTGGTCAACCTGGCCAGCATGGTGGCAGGGCTCAGGGCCACGACGGCCGTCGTCGCGGCACGTATTCACCGAGAAGGAGGGACGTGCAATGGCAGATGACAGAGGGTGTTCACTGGGAACGGTGGGATTGGCGTTTCTGAGCGGAGGGTTGGTGGGGGCCGCGGTGGCGCTGTTGCTGGCGCCGCAGTCGGGGCGTGAGTCACGGGAGCGGGTGCGGGGATATGCGCGGCGAGCCGAAGAGCAAGTCCATGAACTAGCCGAGAAGGCCACCGATGTCGTGGAGCAGACCATAGACAAGGGCCGCGGGTTCGTCCAGGAGAAAAAGGCGGTCCTGACCGAGGCGGTCGAGGCCGGACGCGCGGCCATGCAGCGGGAGCGTGAGCGGCTGTCTGGCGAGAAGAAGGCGTGACGGCGGCGTGCCGAGTCACAGATGAGAGGCAGCGGGGTGAACTCACAAACGAAGGAGACATGAGATGAGTACCATTCTGATCGTTCTGCTGGTGTTGTTGCTCGTTGGCGCGCTGCCCACCTGGCCGCACAGCACTAACTGGGGGTATGGCCCCAGCGGGGGACTGGGCCTCATCCTCTTGATCCTGATCATCCTGGCCCTGACTGGCCGGCTCTAACGACCGGCGCAATGAGCTGAGGGACCCGTGGCGAGTGTCAGAACCCTCAGGCAGCCCCGTCGGTCGCAGAGGGACTGGTGTCGCCATCCAGGATCAGTGACGAGGAAGATGAGGGATAACAAGGCCAGATCGATACGAAATCTGGAGACTATCACTCTCTCACACAGGAGGACAATCCGATGAACGCGGATCAACTCAAGGGGAAATGGATGCAGTTCAAAGGCGAACTGAAACAGCAGTATGGCAAGTTTACCGATGATGACTTACAGCAGATCGAAGGCAACTACGATAAGTTCGTCGGGAAAGTCCAGGAACGGTATGGCGATAAAAAGGACGAACTCATGAAGTGGGCGGACCAGTGGCATCAGAAGTCTGGCGCAGGAAGCCACGAAGGACAAAGCCGCGCTGACGGGAAGCACATCAAGAAGAGAGAGATGGCTCACTGAGGCAATTTCACATTTCAGTTAAGGAGGACGATCATGAACACACGCTATGTACTGACACTCTGCACGGCTCTGGTTGTCGGCGGCGGCGCTCATCGCGGGACCAGCGACAGCCGCGGACAAGGCCACAGAGAAGACACCGATCAACGACACGTGGATGACGGCGAAAACCAAGATCGCCCTCGCGGCCGATGGTCGGGTCAAAGGGCGGCAGATCGAGGTCGAGACCACGCAGGGCGTCGTGATGCTCCGCGGCAAGGTCGATTCCGACGTGGCCAAGCATGCGGCGGGGGACATCACCAAAATGCTCGATGGCGTCAAGACGGTGAAGAACGACCTTGCAGGTGGTTGCCCCGTCCAAACGCGAGGCAGTGGAGGAGAAGGATGAAGCCATTACGGCACGCGTGAAGGAACACTTCGCGAAAGACAAACATCTGAAGAACGCCGATATTGCGGTTCAGACCAATGCGGGGGTCGTCTCGCTGACCGGCGAGGTCAGGGACATCACGACCAGTGCCCATGCGTCCTGGACTGCGTGGTTCGTCCCGGGCGTGAAGTCCGTGAAGAATGATCTCACGGTGAAAGAGAAGGCCTAGGGGTTTCACTCGCATGACACACGGTGCGCTCCGTCCGCCGAGAACCGACCGCAGTGGTATCGGCGGACGACAGCGCACAGGGTATTCATTATTGAGGAGGTGCACGATGATGGACACGAATGTCAGTCGAATCACCACGCAACAGTCGCCCGGCGACGCCTCACGCCAGTCCGGCCGGTGAGAAGACCGGTCAGATGGCACAGGCATTCAAACGAGCTGCGGCTGAACATGACCACATTGCGCAACGCGCCTACGAACTGTATGAGCAACGGGGCCGGCAAGAAGGCCATGACTTGGAGGATTGGTTGAAGGCAGAACGGGAGCAGGGGGGAGCGGTCCATCACACATGACGAACGAAGAAAAACAGAAGCGCATCCGTCAATGGATTGACCCGGAAGAGCGGGTCACGGTGCATTTTCTCGATTCGCCGAACCTGAACACCAAAGTGACGAACTGCAGCGACCAGTTAGTGGACCTCTCGATCGAGACTCAGGTGCCTCATATGGCACAAAACATCTCAGTCCCGCTCAGCCAGGTTCAGTGTCGGAAGACTTCTCCCACTACACGCGAGATCCCGACCGACTCCTCAAACGACAGCGATTGATGCTGGCCATCAATGAGAAGCGCCCATCCTTCATCTATTAGCGCACACAGCTCCTCGGCCACCAACGCCGAATGAGTTTGTTGGACAATGTCAGGTGAGCCGGGCTGGCGAAGAAGTCGTCTGATCTCGTTAAGAACCGTCTCGGAATGGGGTCAACATCATCACATCTTGTTAGAATACGAAACTAGGGCACCAGATCACGGTTCCCCAAACCAGAGCTTCTGGCATATCGATCTCAGACGGGTGTTTAAGGACGATTCATACCCTGGAGGGCTACCCATGGCGAAAGCGAAATCGGTTTCGCTTCCTCCGCTGAGTTTCGAAGAGGCGATTAGCGGACTCAGTCGTGCTGATCCGGCTGTCTCGTTTCTAAGGCCAAAGAAGGGGACGGACAAACCCAAGAAACGCCAAATCATCGTGAAATGTGTCTGAGAGTACTGAGCAATGACACGAATGGTTTTCACTTTCAGCTTCATGTTGATCATCCTCGCCACCGGCTGTGGGGGCCCGAAGTATGTCCCGGACATCACGCTCACACAGACGGGGCCGATCATCGATGTGATAGCCGAGTTCCATAATCTTATACCCGACGTACGCCTTGTTGTCGGGAAAGGAGACCTTCGGCCTCGACGCGCCCAAGGCGGAACGGGTCGAACCCAGTGAGCTCACCCGTCAAGTCGAGAGCGAACTCCTAAAAGAACTCGATGCGGCAGGGGTATTTTCACGTGTAACCCGATTTGACTCAAATCCCGATGTCATTCTGTCTGGGCGGATCACTGCCTTGCATGAGCACTATCGGCCTCAGACCTGGGCCAAGATTCCGGACTTCATCCCTTTGTCGGGATCATAGCGCAGCAGCTTCGATTGAAAACGCACGTCAGCAGCGGGGAGGCCCAGCTGACCCTTTTCGTCTTGAAACCGACGGGGGAGGTCCTCGGTACATACACAGGCAAATCCACCTTCAACGAGACCTTCAACCCCACCAATGACGTCCCTCCTGGCGCACGCCTCAATCGGGCCTTATCCGAAGCCGTCCATCAATTCAAGATGAGATCTCGCGCGACGCGCGGGTGCGAAGGCTTCTTCGCGGTAGGATTTCCGGCCTTCGATGCCTCCCTTTCAATGGGTTGCTTGTTTTAGTCGTGCTCTCTTTCATGTTAAATAAGTATTTGAGTCCGCGTAAAATAAGGGCGAAGTCGTAGTCGGGTTAAAACACGGGTTCAAATCCCGTTGGGACCACCACATTGTTTTTCTAAATATTTTGCCTTCATGTTTGAGGACCATTGGGTTGGTCCTTAAACATGGAATGGCACCTCTGCTCTAACTCGTCAGCATCCGTCTCGCCGGCTCTTCATAAAACGACACCACCTGCTTCAAATGCGAAGGCCGAATCATGGTGTAGATTTGGGTCGTATCGATGCGCGCATGCCCGAGCAAGGCCCGAACCTGTTCCAAGTCATGCTGTTGCTCCAGCACTTCCATCGCGACCCCATGACGCAAATTATGGAGCTTCAGCATCGGGTACCCAATGAGCGCCTATAGGTTTTGCAGAGCCGCCAGATGTTTTTGCCTTGCATCGGTGCTCGACTCTTTCCGATGGTCCGCCGTCCCCACAGGGACCAGAACAGTGGCGTGTCCGGCCCAATCTGACCCATGACATGAGCCAACCGCTCGACGTAGGTATGGAGATACGTCATCACGCTTTCCGGTAACGGAATGTCCCTCGTCTGCCCGCCTTTGACGGGTACCCGCCGCAAGCCCCAAGTGCCGTCGAGGTGTCGGACTTGAAGTGTCGCGACCGACTCGCGCCGCATCCCCGTGTACCGCATGATCAGAAAGAAGGCGATATTTGAAGGCCGCTGGCGTTGTTGAGCCGCTACGATCAGCGCATCCATGCGGAGTGACAAGTGGTCTGGTATTTCGGTTTTGGGTCAGCTTGTGAGGAGATCGAGTAAATCCTCGACCCGAGGATCTGGCGGTCGAGTAAGATAAAAAATAACCGCAGTTGCAGGAAAGTAATTACAGGGCTCGGTGGTGTGGTGCGCCTGTTAAGTGATACAGGCTATATAGGCGAACGAATTCTGACAATAGCTTTCCTCACGCGTATATCATTGTATATAAATATAAACTATCCACATGTTCATGTAATTAATTTATATTGATTAACTAAGTCAATTTAGTATACTAGTATTATACTTATACTTGATCGTTAATAAGTACATTAATCAACTGATCAAGAAGGAGCCTCTCAATATGAGTACCAACCAACGCGTGATTCAGAGCCACCAGCACAACCAGGACATCGCGCACAAGATTTTGCTCGCCATCAAAGATATTCGCTTCGGCTCGGTCGAAGTCGTCATCCACGATTCAAAAGTGGTCCAGATCGAACGCAAGGAAAAGATCCGCGTCGACACTCATTAGTCACAACCATCCTAGTGAGGTATCGAGGTATCTATGACTATCCGGCGTTGTTGCCGCAGCAAAGACAGTCGACCGCCGACCAGATCACTGGAGGCCATAGAAATCAAATCACCAAAAGACACGTACCGCATGAACTGACTGGACCACCGGAGGTTTCCATGCTCGAAAGGAAGGGACGGTATGGGCATACCTCGATGGGTGGCCATCAGTATTATCGCAACAATCCTCAGCGGAGGCGGAGTTCTCCACGCCGCTGAAGGTGATGGGTCGGGTGAACAGAGCCAACGTTCTAAAGACGCGCAAAGTCCCAAAACCCTGGAAGAGCGTTTAAATGAATTGGAGCAAAAACAACAGATTTCAGACCGTCTTCGGGAATTGTTTCAAGAGCGAGAAGAACAGCAGGCCAAGGAGAGGCCCGTGGTGGGAGCGGACCAGTATGGCTTCTACTTGCGTTCGCGGGACCGTGATTTTGAACTGAGGATCAGGGGATACATACAGTTCGACAGCCGGTGGTATCTTGCTGATCACAACCCTTCAACGACTAATACGTTCGACATCCGACGGGCTCGGCCAGTCCTTCAAGGTACCGTATACCGCTATTTCGATTACTATCTCATGCCGGATTTCGGACAGGGTCAAACCATCTTGTTCGACGCCTATGGGGGAGTAAATTACTGGGATGAATTGCGGGTGCGCGCTGGAAAATTCAGGCCGCCAATGGGCCTGGAGATGCTCCAATCCGCAGCCGATACACTTTTCGTGGAACGGAGCGTGGCTATGAATCTCCTCCCGAACCGCGATATCGGCATCCAATTGTACGGCGATCTCTTGGACAATCGTCTAGCGTATCAAGTCGGCGTCTTTAACGGGGTGCCCGATAACACAACCAACGGAGGAAATCCCCCTGATTTTGACCAAAACAATGCGAAGGACTATATGGCACGGGTGTTTACCCAGCCGTTTCGCTCCTCTGACAGTGAATGGCTGGAAGGGCTTCAGGTGGGAGTCTCCGGATCGACAGGGCAGCAGTTCGGCACTCCTGATAGCTATCGCATTCCCGGACAAGGCACCGACGGCATTACATTCTTTACTTACCGAACTGGCGCGATAGCCAATGGAAACCGGTACCGCCTGTCGCCGCAATTGTATTATGCCTGGGGACCCTTCGGGCTGCTCGGCGAATACGTCTCTCACTGGCAAGAGATCCAGGCTGCTCCGGCGCAAGGGGGCCGCCTGCATCAGTTGAATGATCGGGCTTGGGAGATCGCGGGGAGCTATGTCCTGACTGGCGAGAACGCGTCCTATACGGGCGTACGACCCTGGCAAACGTTTAACCCGGGTAGAGGCCACTGGGGAGCCGTGGAACTCAAAGCCAGATATCACGAATTGCGGGTGGATCCGAACTCCTTTCCCCTGTTCGCCGATCCAAACAGCAGTGCCAGAAAGGTCAGGGCTTGGGATGTGGGAATCAATTGGCACTTTGCCTACCGGATCAAAGCCATGTTGGATTACGAGCAAGGCATCTTCGACGGTGGAGCCCCTCAGAACGGTAATCTCGCAACGGAGCATCTCATTATGACAAGGTTTCAGGTGGCCTGGTAGGTTCTTCGAGAACGAGGGATCGCTCCGCGGACCACTTTATTTCCTTACATAGAAAAGAAACAAAAGGAGATTTCCCATGACGATCCAGAAATATTTGAGACTGTCCCCCATCCTCGTTCTTTTGTTGATGCTGATACTTCCCCTTCAAGGGCGTGCCGAGGTGACCATTCTAAACGTGTCCTACGATCCGACACGGGAATTGTACGAGGAGGTCAATCCAGCCTTCGCCCGATCATGGAAGGACAAAACCGGCGAAGATGTTCGAGTCCAGCAGTCGCACGGCGGGGCCGAAAAGCAGACCCGGGCCGTGATCGATGGACTGGAAGCTCATGTGGTCACGTTGGCATTGGAATACAACATCGATACTATTGTCGAACAATCCGGCGTGATTGCCAAGAATTGGCGCTCCCGGCTCCCCTACAATAGCGCTCCCTATACTTCCACCATCGTGTTTCTCGTACGCAAAGGCAATCCCAAGCACATCAAAGACTGGGACGACTTGGTCCAACCCGGCATCTCTGTGGTGACCCCCGATCCCAAGACCTCCGGCGGCGCCCGAATGAACTACTTGGCTGCGTGGGCTTTTGCCAGTAAAAAGTTTGAGAAGGACGAGACAAAAACCCGTGATTTCCTGACGCGCCTCTACCGGAATGTGCCAGTACTCGATTCCGGAGCACGTGGGGCTACCACAACCTTCGTCCAACGTGGAATCGGCGACGTCTTGCTGGCCTGGGAAAACGAGGCGCTCCTGGCAACCAACACACTCGGCGAGAAGGGCTTCGAGATCCTTGTACCATCCAACAGCATCCTGTGCGAACCGCCGGTGGCATTGGTGGACCGGGTGGTCGATAAGAAAGGGACGCGCAAGGTCGCCCAAGCCTACTTGGATTTTCTCTATTCCAAGGAAGGGCAGGAGATTGCCGCCAAGCACTTCTACCGTCCGCGTGACCCCGAGATATTGGCAAAGTATGCCGACCAGTTTCCGAAGGTTGAGATGTCTACCGTTGACGCGGTCTTTGGTGGATGGAAGAAGGCGCAGAAGACTCATTTCTCTGACGGTGGGACCTTCGATAGGATTTACGGGACCGTTCCACCCATACTGAATTGAGGGACAAGACCGGAGACATAAATTGTAGTGGTTCGATGAATAGCAATGCGTGCGTGCATCGCAAGGTGTCGCGAGGGGGATTCTCAGATGCAACTTCGTTGACGCCTCTATCGATGGTTGTGTATAAAGAATGCGCCGTTCGTCCGTTTACTTGTGTGACAGGTGGCTTTCTTATGGGTGCACGTGAATTCCACGATGGGGCGCAAGATGGACTTGAAGCGCTCGAGCCTCTCGACCCAGAACGTATCGGGTCCTTTGACGGCCTGCTGACTGCCATGCGAAAGACAGCCTTTGGGGGCCGTCGCTTGGGTGAAGCCTACGAAGTGCTCTGGGCGATGATCGAGGATCCCGACTGCTTCGTCGTGTTGACGCTGTCAGGGGCGATGACTATTGCCAAAATGGGCAAGATCATTAGCGCGATGATCGATTATGGAATGGTGCAGTGTGTCGTCTCGACCGGTGCGTTGATTGCCCATGGCCTTAGCGAATCGGTCGGCAAAACACACTATCGGCACCATCCATCGATGTCCGATGAAGAGTTGTTCAAGAAGGGCTACAATCGGGTCTACGACACGTTGGAGATGGAGTCCAACCTCAACTACGTTGAGCATGTCGTCTCCCGAACGATGAAGCGGATAGATCACGACCAATCTCTTTCCTCCGAGATCCTCACCCGTGAGCTGGGTCAGACGCTTGCGGAAGAATATGATGGAGCAGGTATTCTCAAGAGTGCCTATGTAAAAAAAGTCCCGGTCTTCATTCCAGCTTTTACCGATTCCGAAATGGGGCTGGATGTCGGAACCTGGGCCATGGGTCGAGAGCTAGACCAGGCTCGTGCGCAGGCAAAGGGGGGCAGTGATTTGGATGTGCTGCGGACGATTCATCGCTCCTGTCCATCGTTCAATCCCTACCTCGATCTCAACAGTTACGCGAGCCATGTCGTCTCGGCCAAGCGGCTTGGGATCTTCACGATTGGTGGCGGCGTCCCTCGCAATTGGGCGCAACAGGTCGGTCCGTACATTGAGATTAGCAACACGCGGCTCGGTCTCAATGTCCAGCCCCCTCGATTCCATTATGGCGTGCGTATCTGTCCGGAACCGGATTATTGGGGCGGGTTGAGCGGCTGTACCTATCAAGAGGGCATTTCGTGGGGGAAGTTTGTGCCGCCGGAGGAAGGCGGGCGCTTTGCCGAAGTGTTGAGCGATGCCACGGTTGTCTGGCCTCTGCTCATGGTCGGGTTGTTGGAGCGCGCCAAAGCGAAGCGCGTTCCCCGTACATGATGAGGGGATATCTGTTTCGCACACTTGCTGCAGTTTTTTTGTTTTCCGTACAGTTGGCTCAAGCTGTTGCTGGGTCAGTCACGGACGACGGACGAATCAGAGGGCGAGCGGACGCACCGATCACCTTGATTGAGTATTCTGATTTCACGTGCGGGTATTGTGTGAAGTTTTTCCAGGAGACATGGCCTCGTTTGCAGGCCAAATATATCGATACGGGCAAGGTGCGGTTTGTATATCGCGACTATCCTCGAGCGGACCAGGGGGTCGGCGTCGAGGCAGCAGTGGCGGCGCGTTGTGCCGGTGCTCAGGGTCGATATTGGCCGATGCACGATCGGCTCTTCGGTGGAGCAGGCCGGTTAGATTCTGGATCGTTCAAAGGCTATGCGAAGGTGATCGGCTTGGATCTGGCGGCATTTGCCAAGTGTTTCGACGAGCGTCAATATCTCGAATCGATTTTCCAGGATCGCCAGGAGGCGAACCGGTGGGGGTTTCATGGCACCCCTGGTTTCATTCTGATGCGAACGGCTGCTGGACCCACTGAGAAAGAGCCGGCGGTCGCCATTCCTGGCGCCTTCCCGTTTGACGAGTTTGCCGAGGAGATTGATCGCATGTTGGCCGCTTCCCCGCGTTCCCAGCGAGAGCCCGCTGAGCCTCATGGGACGACGGCGGTGGCACAGAACAATCAGTTCATCATTCGCTAAGGATTACCTATGTCTGCAACACAATCATTTTGGTCTGTTTCGCAACCCGACGGGGAACCACCCTTTTGGGTGTGCATGTCGTGCCTATCAGAAGCCTTTTATCGCAAGGTGCCGATGCCGGATTGTCCGACCTGCCACGGCGTCTCGACCTACGAGGGCTTCACGCTCGAGGCGATTCGTGATTGGGGCACAGAGGATTTGATCGCCAAGGCCGATATCGCCCAGCAGGCTGCCAGCCTTGAGCCAGTCCCAGTAGTGGCGGTTAAGTCCGTCGACTAGGTCTTCACCACTCGCGGGGCGTCTCTCGTGCAGGAACCACGTCCATTTTTGATTGGAGGTCAGTGGCGGCACGGAGAGACCGTTGTTCCCGTGAACAATCCGTTTACAGGGCAGCTGCTCGCCGAGGTGTCGAGCGCAAGTTCCGCGGACGCTGAGGCTGCGATTCAATCCACGGTCGATTCCGCTCCTGTAATGGGGGCCTTGCCGTCACACGCTCGCTACCAAATGCTGCAAAAGATCGCCGGCGGGCTCTATGACCGGCGTGAGGAGTTTTCCCGCCTGATGACGGCTGAAGCCGGCAAACCGATCGCCGATTCGAAGCGCGAGGTGAATCGGGCCATCCAGACGTTCACCATAGCAGCTGAAGAGGCGAAGCGCATTCCAGGCGAAGTGATCCCTCTCGACTGGACGCCGGGGACGGATTCCCATCTCGGTATACTCCGTCGGTTTCCGATCGGGCCGGTGCTCGGCATCACTCCCTTTAACTTTCCCCTGAATCTTGTCGCCCATAAGGTTGCTCCGGCTCTCGCTGCTGGTAACTCCATTCTCATCAAGCCGGCGCCGCAGACACCCCTGACCGCATTACTCTTGGGCGAAGTGGTTCTGGAGGCCGGACTTCCTCCTGGCGCGCTTAACATTTTGCCCTGCGACAACAGGACGGCGGAACAGTTGGTCGTCGACCCTCGTTTCAAGCTCCTGAGCTTTACCGGCAGTGCCGCCGTGGGATGGATGTTGAAGGCCAAGTGCGGGAAGAAGAAGGTGGTATTGGAGCTCGGCGGGAACGCCGGCGTGATCGTGGAGCCGGATGCCGATCTTGAGGTTGCCGCACAGCGTTGCGCAGTCGGCGGGTTCGGGTATGCCGGTCAGACCTGCATTTCCGTGCAGCGAATCTTTGTCCATCAATCCATCACAGACCTCTTTACGACGAAGCTTCTATTACAGGTTGCACGTCTGAAAGCCGGCGACCCGAGCGACGATTCAACGGTGGTCGGACCACTGATCAATCCGACTGCGGCCCAACGTGTCGAAACGTGGATCGAGGAAGCGGTGTCACAGGGGGCGCGCCTGCTTTTGGGTGGCAAACGTATGGGCTCGGTGATGGAGGCGACAGTGCTCTCGCACGTCACGCCAACAATGAAAGTCTCTTGTCAGGAGATATTTGGGCCAGTAGTGACGGTGACTCCCTATCGCCACTTCGGCGAAGCGATCACGGCGCTCAACCAGTCCGATTATGGGCTCCAAGCTGGAGTATTCACGCAGGATGTAAATAAAATTTTTCATGCCTTTCGGCACCTTGAAGTTGGGGCCGTGCTGGCAAACGAGATTCCGACGTTTCGCGCCGACCACATGCCCTACGGTGGTGTGAAGGACTCTGGGGTCGGGCGCGAAGGGGTTCGGGCCGCAATTGAGGATATGACCGAGCCCCGCATGTTGGTGTTGAACCTCAAACCACCTCCCTGGGTCTAAAGGAAAAATGCCGCAGGATATTGCGAAGCTCTGCCAATCTTGGTACAACAGCGACCCTGTGCCTATATTTGGTTTTATAGTGAGCGTGCATTTCAGCTAACGAGGCATCCGTCACCCGGTTAATCGGACGCAGTAAGGAGAAGAGACGATGGTACCTACGCATATGTTTCTGACGCGAGGCGTCGGAGTCCACAAAGAAAAGCTGGCCTCCTTCGAGCAAGCCTTGCGTAGCGCCGGCGTCGCCTATTGTAACCTCGTGACGGTTTCGTCGATTCTTCCGCCCAATTGCAAAATTGTCCCACGTGCGCGCGGCGAGAAGTTATTGAATCCCGGTGAAATCACGTTCTGTGTGATGGCGCGGTCGGAAACGAATGAACGGAATCGCCTGGCTTCTGCGTCAATTGGACTGGCGATCCCGACGGATCGCAGGACCTATGGATATCTGTCTGAGCACCATGCGCATGGCGAAACCGATGAGGAGACTGGTGAGTATACGGAGGACTTGGCAGCGCAGATGTTGGCCACGACTCTCGGTGTCGAGTTCGATCCAAACATCGCGTGGAAAGAACGGGAACAAGTCTTCAAAATGGCCGGCAAGATCGTTCGGACCCTTAATATTACCCAGTCCGCCGTCGGGAAACCCAATCGTTGGACGACCGTAGTGGCATTGGCTGTATTCATCCCAGAAGAAAATCTTCCGAAACGGCGTCGTTAGCCCTACCGCGTGAGTATACGCCCATGACACTTCCCGCCGGATGGGAAGGTATCGACAGTAATTTTCTTGGGCTCGAAGAGCCCTGGTGCCATCCAGATCAAGCGGGCGTCTATGTCCTGCCCGCACCCTACGAACACACCTCAAGCTATGTGCTGGGCTCCGACCGAGGCCCGTCAGCCATCATTGAAGCGTCTCAACAAGTCGAGTTGTACGATGAAACACTCCAGTGTGAGCCCTATCGGGAGTGGGGTGGGATTGCCACTATTCGCTCACTCGATCTTGGCGGCAAAGTTGATCAGCAGGCGGTGGATGCGATTGAGGCATTTGTCACTCCCCATGTCGGAATCGGGCGGCTTGCTGTCACCTTGACCGGGGAACACACGGGCGCGCTTGGAGCCATTCGTGCTCATGTCCGACGCTATCCTGATCTTTGTGTCGTACAAATTGATGCGCATGGCGACTTGCGGAAGGCTTATCAGGGGAACCCCTATAGCCACGCCAGTGTGATGGCCCGCGTGGTCGACGACGGGTTGCCGTTGGTCCAAGTTGGAATTCGTTCCATTTCTCCCGAGGAAATTGATAAGATCAAAAGCACCGATCGAATTGCCACGTTCTTTGCCGCCGAGATTCTTGACCCGTCCGGTCCCTACGAAGGCAAGGCCTCCCGCTGGGTTCCCGATGTGGTGAAGGCCTGTCGTGGGCCAGTCTACCTGACCTTCGATTGTGACGGGCTTGATGCCTCGCTGGTTCCTGCGCTCGGGACCCCCGAGCCCGGCGGCTTGGGATGGTACGATACGGTGAACCTTGTGACAGCCCTGGCTAATGGACCGGGTATCCTGGGGATGGATATTAGCGAGATTGCTCCGATTGACGGGTTTGTTGCTCCCCAGTTTTGTATCGCCCGATTGATTTACCGCTTGCTGGGACGGATCAAAGCAGGCCGTCGCGTCCTTTGAATGGCATACCTACCCTGTGACCGACAAGCTTCGAATCAATAAGTTCTTTACACTCCACGGCATTTGTTCTCGACGAGAGGCCGACCGCCTTATTGAATCCGGTCGGGTGACCATCAATCAGCGGGTGGCCCGCTTGGGGGATCAGGTCGGTTCCGACGATGTCGTCGCGCGGGATGGACAGATGATTCCATGGGGGACGGCCCCGCTCTATATCAAGTATCACAAGCCGATGGGTGTGACGACGACCAGTGAGTCGCATGTGCCCCGTAACATCATCGCAGAAATCGGCCATCCAGAGCGGATCTTTCCGATCGGCAGACTCGACAAGGACTCATCCGGCCTCATTCTTCTCACGAATGACGGGGACATCGTGAACGAGATTCTACGAACTGAGCACGGGCATGAACGGGAATACGAGGTGTCAGTCGATCATCCATTTGACCAGACGTTCATTGACCGCATGGCTCAAGGAGTCGTCATACTTGAGCGCCCGACCAAACGTTGCCGGATTGAACGCCTCGGTCTCGCACGGTTTCGCATCATTCTTACCGAAGGACGCAATCGACAAATCAGACGGATGTGTCAGGCGCTGGGGTATCGGGTAACGCAGCTGCACCGTGTCAGGATTATGAACATTACGATCAAGGGATTGATTGAAGGAGAGTGGAAGGAGCTGACGGAGGAAGAACGATCGGAGCTGCTGAGGGCTGTTGGGCGACGAGTGAATTGACGGCATGGCTTCCTAAGGCAGCTTCCTAGGGTTTTCTTCTGGCGACATTACAAGGCCTTATCCTGCGCTGCGTGCCTTTCCGTTTCATGATACCGGCGTGTTGGTCCCAGCTGACCTCGCCATAGTTGGCTGATTAACGAACAACTAAGACCGAGCAGGTCGCTCGATGCACGACCGAATGCGAAACGCTGCCGAGTAGAAATCGTTCGAGCTTGTTACGTCCGTGTGAACCAACCACGAGCAAATCGAAATGTTTGGATTGCTCGGCAAGAACCTTTTCCGGCTCGCCGGTTGCCACTTGCGTAGTGACCGAATAGGAGGGTTTTCGGATGGCTGAGGCAGTTGATTTGACAAGTTTCTCGGCAAAATCCATAGCAGAGGCGAACCGCAGCGCTTGCGGCACGGTCAGCACACATACTTCAACCGAGGTTTTGAACGGATGGGCGGTCAGCCAGGATTGAATCCGGAAAGCATCTTCTTGTCCCTCAACAGCAACGAGAACCTTTCCAAGGGGACGCGGGGTTCCTTTGGCCACGAGTGTTGGCTGTGCTGCGTGCGATAGCACACGATGCGACACGCTGCCCGATACGGCTTCGGCCACCGGGCCATGGCCCCTTGTGCCTGTAACGATGAGATCGGCTGCAACGGCCTTGGCAGTGTCGAGAATGAGGCGCGCCGGTGTCTGGACGTCGCAGACCTGATGGGTTGACGGGCCGTCTTTGGGAATTAGAGAGGCTGCCTGCTCCAGTAACCGGCGACCGGCATCAACCTTGGAACGACGAAGCTCCTCATACTGCTCGCGCTCGGCACGATTGGCAGCTTCTGCGCCGAAGGGAAACTCAAACCTCCCCAAATCCACTCCGTGGACGAAGGTGATGTCGGTGGGAGAAAAGATATGGAGCGTCTGTTGAAGTGCAGCAAAGGTCTGCTTTGGCGAGTCCGTGAGGTCGGTCGGGGCAAAGACATGAAATGGCTGCTCAATATCAGCGAAGGCCAGCTCCGATGAGTCGATGCCGATGACGATCCGCATGATAGGATTTCTCCAAGACAATGGGACTCGTTTTAAAACGAGTCAATGGGATGGTGGAACTGATGTCATTGTTGCCGTTCTGAGCAGAGGCTGTGCTCATCAGGTATTCATTTGGAAAACTGCTGAGTAGTGAGCGCTGTTCCTGGCCATGGGACGAGGCGGACAATGGCATAGAGAACCAGAGCGGATGACACACCGGTCAGGAAGTCTGTCAGAAGAACCATTACCGCCGTATATCCCAAAAACGCTGTCTCTAGTTTGCCTTCCGCAAACACCAAGGATACTTCCGTCGGTTTGACCATATTGACGGCGACGTACAGCATGATGCCCCCAATGCTGGCCAAGGGAATAATTTCCAGATAACTCGCCAGGAATGCGGCCAGCGAGAGCTTGATGAAACATTTGAATATCCCTGCGAGCGGCGACTGTGCACCGACTTTGATGTTCGTGGCGGTGCGGGCTAGAGCACCAGTATGGGGGAATCCGTTCATCAAGGGAATCACTACGTTGACCCATCCTTGCCCCCACAATTCCTTATTGGGGTTAAAGGGCATCCCAGAATTGTTCGCCAACCGGTCGGCCATGCGTGAGGAAAGCAGGCTTTCAATGGCTGCGACGAACACAATGGCGAGGACATAATAGGAAAGGTCAGCGAGAAAAGAGAAATCCCATTGTAGTGATGCCGGAGGGGTAAACACGAAAAAGTTAGTGGGCATGCTTCCGTATTTGTCCTTTAGGTGGACAATGCCTTTATCGGCCCAAATAGTGGAAGACACCATCAAGCTGGCGCCAAGAGCAATGACTGGGCCGGGGACAAATGGAGAAACGTGTTGGCAAATCTTGGCAACAAGGAAGGTGCCAATGGCTAATGCGATCGTATAAGGATTAATCAGATCGACGTGTTCCCATGCAAGCGCGAGTTTTTCCAAGGCACTCTGGCCCGCAACCATGTCCTTGACTCCAAGAACTTGGTCCAGTTGAGTCACGATAATCGCGCCTGCGATGCCGATGGTGAATCCCACCACAATGGAGTCCGGAACGAGCTGAACGAATCGGCCCAGGCGGGCAAATCCCAGCGTCATGACAATAAGACCAGAACAAATGCTCGCAAGGATCATGAATTCTTGTCCGTGGTCACTAACCATGGCGGCTATGACAGGGATAAACGCCGCTGTGGGGCCATACACTTGATATTTAGACCCTCCCCAGAGGGCGCCAATAATCGCTGCAAGGGCTCCTCCGACAATGCCTTGTTCCGGTCGGAGTCCGGAGGCAATCGCAAATCCCATTGCCAGTGGAATTGCCACCAAGGCGACGATGAAGCCGGCAGTGAGGTCTCGGAAGATGTTTAGAGGGACATTGTTTTTGAGGATGTCTTCATACCGAGCATCCCATGGATTCAAAAAGAACAGTAACCGTTCCCATGTGGTGGAGTTTTGCTGTTCAGAAGGGTGAGGACGTGGTTCTTCCATGTGAAGCACTCCTGTTTCTTTAGCGACAGATTGAGATCATCGGAATTCATGATCTTTGTTGGCTATTGCGTTCCTATTTTTCCCTAATCCGTGCCCGCAACGTTCTCGCATCATCGAGAACTAGCCTGCCCGTAGCGTGTCAGCTGGATATGAAAAAAGGAGAGTTACAGTGGTGATTTGGGTGGGTGGAATACAGTATGAAGCAGGAGGAGGTTGTAGAGATTTTGTTGGGTGGTATCTAGGGTAGTAAGCAGGTTTGACAGATTCAATCGCGGGATGCTTGGTGGGATTGAAATATCCGGATTCTCTAATGCATCAGACTCCTCCCAGGAGTCCCATATCGCAACGGGTAGCCCTAGCATCTGCATCCCTACGCACAAACACAGCAAAACAATAAGGGCAACACACGTTCGATTGGCGAGGCCACGCGAAATAATCGGTGTCATTTCTAAATTTCGTAAATAGACGAAACCACAAGTGGCTGATAAGTAATTGAATTAGTATTCTATAGGACAAACATACCACACAAATAGTGCGAAAGTACACAGTGCGCACAGTTCATTTACGCACTCTTTTGGTGGGTGGTCTTTTTTGCTCTGGATGTTCTGTGTTTGGTGATACGGAATGCGACTGAACGCTATTCGGAGAGATCTGAAAAGTGATGAAATGTTCTCTTTTTTATTGCGTAATTAGTTCAAGCATAGAACCGAACATGGCTTAGAGTCTGTGATTCTGTTAGCAGCTGATATAGAGGGATTTGCCGGACAGCTTGTGAAAATTAACCTACTGGGTATAGAGCCATCGGAACCGCTGGTTCGGGAATTTGAGTGGGTATTGCGCAGCCCACGCCCCATTGCTATAGAGATCAGCCAGAATTGCCGCCTTGACCGGTCGCCCTGGAATCGATAATGTGGGGGCTTCGCTTAGAGCCATGAGCCAGAAGGTCATGGGGAAAGACCCCGCACGGATATGCCTCGTCTTAGCAAAGGATCACGATCACGGTGGCGAAGGGCGGACCGTCCGCATCCCTTGGTCGGGGTGTTGGGCGGGAGCAAATCTGATTTCCCAATCCTAGAAAAGGCCGTGGCGATCCTAACGGATCTCGGTATCCCAAACGAATTATTGGTCGTCTCTGCACACCGGACTCCGGATCGCTTGTTCGCCTATGCGGAACAAGCTCCCGGCCGAGGGATCGAAGTCATTATTGCCGGGGCTGGCGGGGCGGCCCATCTTCCCGGGATGCTGGCTGCGAAGACGCATCTACCGGTCATTGGAGTACCGATTCCGACGGAGAATTTTCGCGGACTTGACTCACTCCTCTCGATCGTACAAATGCCAAGAGGGATTCCTGTGGCCACGGTGGCCATTGGAGGAGCGGACAACGCCGGTTTGCTTGCGGCGCAAATTCTTGCAGGTCGATATCCAGCGATTGCCGCCCGCGTGAAATTATTCCGCCGGACACAGACGAACAGCGTGCTCCAGTCTCCTGAAGCGAAGGGTCTGGTGACCGGCACGAAAAGTCCCGACCGTTCGAGTCGCCGATCGTGAATGGAGTTGTCATCGAGCCGGGATCTGTCCTGGGTGTCCTGGGCGGTGGACAATTAGGCGCCATGTTCACCTTGGCGGCACGCCGTCTCGGGTATCACGTCGCCATTTGGGATCCAGATCCAGAGGCGCCGGCACATCGTTTTGCCACGCACAGCTTTCCCGTTCCATTCACCGACCACCACATTGTTGAGCGGTTTGCCAACCTGGTCAACGTCGTGACCTATGAATGGGAAAATATCCCGGCGGAACTGTGCCGAAAGCTTGAGCATTGGAAGCCGGTGCGTCCGTCAAGCGCCGTCTTGAGGGTGATACAGGATCGTCTCGAACAAAAGGAGTTCTTGGTCTCCAACGGGTTTCCCGTCCCGTCGTTCGCCTGTCTGACGATTCCCGATCAATTGGCGACAACCGTCCGAAAGATCGGGTACCCCGCCCTGTGTAAGACGGCAACGGCCGGTTATGATGGCAAGGGACAGTGGAGAATCAACCGAGAGTCCGATGTCCCGGAGGTGAAATGTGCATTAGCGGAATCCATTCGTCCTGGCACGCGATGGATCGTGGAGTCCTTTGTGCCGTTTGAGCGGGAACTCTCAATCCTGGTGGTTCGTGGATCTGACGGACAGATCTGCACCTATCCGGTGGCTGAGAACGAGCACAACGAGGGAATTTTGCGAACCACCGTGGTGCCGGCCCCTGGACCTTCAGTTGTAGCTGAGCGAGCAGCCGCTCTTGCACTTCAAGTCGTGAATCGTTTGGAAGGGGTGGGGGTGTTTTGCCTCGAATTGTTTCAATTGCCCGGTGGGGAACTTCTCATCAACGAGATTGCTCCGCGGCCCCATAACTCAGGCCACTACACGCTTGATGCCTGCAGCGTTTCACAGTTTGAGCAACAGGTTCGTACTGTCAGCGGCATGCCGCTTGGCGAAGTACGTTTGTTGAGCCCAGCCGTCATGGTGAATCTCATTGGAGAGGATGCCGCAACCCTCATGAAAGGCGCAGGCTGTCGAACGCTGCTGGATATTCCAGGTGCGGTGCTCCATCTCTATGGCAAACGAGTAATTCGTCCCGGTCGCAAGATGGGACATGTCACGTTCCTTGGCGAGACGCTTGGTCTGGCCCTCGATCATGCGAAGCAATTTCGTGACGGTCTGGCGAACTGTTCCACCCAGTCTGCATAGCGTCGCTTGTTGACCTGTGTCATTCCCATCCTGCATCGACCGCCCTCTCCCCAGCAATACCCAGGCAAACACAATTTGTGAGCCGTTTTTGTGGTCATCCAGCTGCGTTCTATTTTGTGACTTGCTGTAGGGGAATGGATCAAATGGTTCAACTTCTCAGGGCATAGCCTATGGGAAAAGCGAGGTTCCGCCCTGTCTGGGTACCGGTATGGGACTTGCTCCATCCCAGTTTCCGGTAAGCCGGACAGGAGATCACATCCATGGGCAATCTCATCTTTCCCTCTGAGAATCTTGTCGAGCCTCCGGCGGATTCAGGTTACGACAGCGCAATTTCGCGTCCGCGATATGCTGTGCTCCAATCGTTGGTCGGCATCATGTTGGCCTACCAGTTATTGTCTGGAGCGGACCTGATCGCAAGCCGTCTGACGATCGGGATGATCGTTGGCGGGTTAGCAGCGATGGTGCTCTGCCTGTTGCGCGTGCCGACTTCAATCCTTCAGGCCACGTGGTTCAGCGGTGCTCTGATCGGGATCGACACGGTTTTCGTCACAACGACAATCTATCTTTCGGGTAACGCCCGGTCAGATCTCTATCTCTCGTACTTTATTCTTATGCTCATTGCTGCCTCGGTGCGCCGGTTTTCCCATGTCATTGCGTTCTCCTTATTACTCTGTGCTGGGTATAGCGTCATTCTCTATCAAGGGGTCGTACAAACTGGTTCTTTGTCGGTCGGGCATCTGCTGGGAGTGCCGGTTCTGTTGGTAATGGCGACGTTCTACGGGCTCGCACTGCAAGCAATCGGTGCCGAACGAGAACAAAAAGCACGATTGCTTGGGAGTATCGAGGCTCTGAAAGAAACTGAACGGGCTTTGCAAGCCTCGCGCGATCAGTTGGAGTTTCGTATCAAGGGTCTCAAGGGCGATCTCTCACGGGCCAATGAACATGTCCGGCGGGAGAAGAAGGAACGACAAGGCCTCGAGCAGCAACTGCATGAGGCACAGAAGATGGACGCGATTGGTCGGATTGCCGGAGGGATTGCCAACGAACTCAGCCATCTCGTCTCGGTGATCGGGAGGCAGACGGGCGTCGTCCTATCCCGCCTCAAGCCGGATGATCCATTGTATGGGCCGGTCGATGACATATTTCGAATCGGAGGGCAGGCCGCAGCCTTGACTGCTCAATTGGCCGGGCTGGGTCTTCACGACGGCCACTTCCGACAGGTGCTTTCGGTCAAGGCCGTGCTGGAAGAGATTCGTGGAGTGATTATAGGACTGCTGCCCGCATCCATTGAGCTAGACATAGTCATTGAAGATGCGCCGTTGGATATTGAAGTGGATCGGGAAGGACTCGAACAAGTCCTGCTTCATCTTGCGGTGAATGCACGGGATGCCATGCCAAATGGTGGTCGGCTCCTGATTGAAGCAAAGCAGGTATTCCGTGGACATGACAGTGAGTCTGCGAATGGAAGAGGAGGGAATCAGTCCAAGGTACTGATTCAAGTGAGCGATACCGGAGGGGGGATGAACCGAGAGACCCAATCGCATAATGTTCGAACCCTTCTTCTCAACTAAGGAAATGAACGTAGGACTTGGACTTACGGCGGTCTACGGCATAGTAAAACAAAGTGCCGGACATGTGGATGTTGTCAGCCAGCCAGGCCAAGGTACCGTGGTGCGGGTGGCGCTTCCTCTAGTAGGACAGGGCCGCTTGCCTATTCGAGAAAGCTCGGCTAACGTCTTAGCCAAAGGCCAGGAAACGGTTCTGCTTGTGGAACCGAATGAAATCGACCGTAAGCTCGCGCTCTCCACATTGTTGCGACATCGCTATCAGGTATTGGAGGCAAGCTCGTCCGTTGAAGCGTTGCTGCTCACGCAACAGCATACCGGAGCCGTTCATGTGGCCATCAGCGATCTCATTATGCCGGAGATCGGTGGGCGTGACTTAGCCAGACGGTTGTTGAAGCAACACCCGATGATGAAGCCGCTCTTTATCTCCGGGTATGACGACGAGGCAATGGTATCTCATCGGATCAACCCGAAGTATCTTTTGAGGCGTCCTTATCGACAAGCTGGGTTGGTGGAAAGAGTGCGTGACCTGTTGGATGCCTGATAAGCATCTGCGCCTCCGGCAACTGCCCTGCTAGGCATCCCATCGGTGGTTTCGGCCCGGAGCAAGAAAGGGAACCTCCGGTCGTTTGAACAATCCGATGAGCGCCATCCCACCGAGAAAGCCTCCGATATGGGCGAAGAAGGCGACCCCGCCACCTGTGCCGCCAAGACTCATTCCTCCGCTGAGCACCTGCATCACAAACCACATCCCGAGCACGATTCCAGCCGAGACCCTTGTCATTCCCAGGCCCGGCATCAGCACGAGCACCTGGGCGTGAGGAAACAACAGCACATAGGCTCCCAGCACTCCGGAAATCGCCCCGCTAGCTCCCACCATCGGAATAGCCGACGAGGGATCGGTCATCGCATGGCTTAATGCCGCGAAGATCCCGCACGTAAGGTAGAACACGACGTACTTGGCATGGCCCATCACGTCTTCTATGTTGTTTCCAAAGATCCAGAGGTAGAGCATGTTGCCGATCAAGTGCATCCAACCACCGTGGAGAAACATACTGGTCACTAACGTGGCATACGCCGGAATCGCGATCGCCTGAGCGGGAAGGTCGGCTTGGCCGAACACAACCGCAGGAATGGCACCGTACTGGAAGACAAACAATTCTCCTAACTTGTCGGGAAGACTGGCCTGGTACAGAAAGACGAGCACGCAGAAGGCGATGAATGCGATCGTCACGACGGGCGTTCGCTCGGTCGGATTGTCGTCTTGGAGAGGAATCATGAAGCCCTCACGAGGAGGAGGCGCGTCGACGATCGATGGTGGAGCGCGGCAGTGAAGGATTGTCAGGTAGAGATCCGTCGGCTCCCAAGGGAACCGAAAAGCCTGCGGCATGCGTATGGCCGCCCCCGCCGAACGAAGCCGCGATGGCGCCGACGTCAGATCCATCCTCCCGAGACCTCATGCTGTAATACCGACGGCCGTCGCGATCGTGCCAGATGATGCAAAAGGGGTGATCGGCAGATAATCGTTCGCCGATCTGGCTGGTCAACACCGCGCTTTGAACGGATGGAACAATGGTTTCCTGGAATTCGACCAAGACAGCCTGAGCCGCCAGCTTACTTACCAGCTCCTGCTCGTACCGCAAGATCGCGCGGCCTTCCTGCTCGAGCTCCTTTTGTTTGAAGCCACTCCACAATTCAAAATCGAACGGGTGGGAGGCCACGGCGGCGTTGATTTCGCGACTGGAGGGGAGCGCCCAAGTCCAGAGATCTTTGTCTTGGATATAGTCGAGGAGCCAGGGAGTCGGCTGATCGTGAGCCCATTCCCAAGCCAGGACCGCTCCGGACTTCTTCATGTCAAAATAGGCATAAGGCAGGCCTGCGAGGGCCTTCTCTGCAGTGATGTGGTGATCGAGCACCAGGAGCGCCCGCGTCTGAGCGGCCATGGTTTCCAGTATCTCGCGGGCATAGCTGAAATCCACGATGACGACTCGTTGGTCCTGTAGCCCTGTCGGAGGAGGATTCCCGTGTTTGACGGGAATGAAGCGAGCTGTGGGAAATCGATTCCACATGGCCCAGGCGGCGCCGAACCCATCGGCGCATTCGGCGTGATAGAGAACGACTGTCGGAGGCTCGGAGAATCGATGCTGTACGCGAGAACTAGTCATCGAGGCGGAGCATACCATGATGCTTCGCCGAGACTAAAGCGCCTTTATCGAAAGGCTCAGAGTGCGTTGAGATGATCGATCAACTGACGCAATCGGCTCGCGCTCCGGCGGTTGGAGGTAAAAACCAACCGGGGCGAGTCCCTAAGGTCCGGCTCGTCGAGTTCCTCGGGGAGAGGCCCACGCAATTCGAAGGTGCCCTCAGATAACAGATCGCCAAATGTTTCATGAAGGCCAGCCACCTGTTCGGGGGAGATGCTCGTTTTCAGCCGCATGGCCAATAGCCGGCCCACATATCGAATGGAGTGGAATCGGCGGTAAAAACTGTTGATCTCATCGATCGCGTCGTCCACGGATGTTGTAATTTTGAACAGGCTGAGATCTTCAGGGTTGATCAGGTTACGGACCAGAAGTTGGCGTGTGACAAAGGCATACCATTCATCCCAATAATCGCAGCCGGGGGCCTGAAGGCATACGATTGGTTGGGGATCGCTCTTGCCGGTTTGAGCGAGGGTCAAAATTTCAAAACCCTCGTCATGCGTCCCGAATCCGCCCGGAAACAATGCAATAGCGTTGGCCTCTTTCTGAAAGATCAATTTGCGGGTGAAGAAGTATTTGAATGTGACCAGCTTGGGATCGTCGGCGATAGTGGTATTCGGGCCCTGTTCGAAGGGCAACATAATATTGACCCCGAAGCTGTTTTCACGACCGGCACCTTCCTGGCACGCGCGCATGATCCCGTCGGCCCCTCCTGTTATCACCATGAACCCTGCCTCGACGACCTGGCGTGAAAACTGAAAGGCCAGCTGGTAGTTCGGATCATCCGAGGCAGTGCGGGCAGAACCGAAGATGCTGATCTTGCGCCGATCCCGGTAATCATGAAAGACGCGGAAGGCGTGACGCAGTTCTTTTACGGCGCGATTGACGATCTTCAGGTCCAGAACGTCTAGATGAGAATCATGGAGCCGAAGCGTCCCGACCAGGAGTTCCTTCATGATCGCGGCCTGCAGGTCGTCTTCCGGACTATCAAGCAGGAGGCGAATTTGGCTGAGCAACTCCTCGTTCGAGGGGAGGGGACGGGAACGGGTCTGGGAGGTTTTCATCGGGTCATCCATGTGCGGTTATGGTTCTATACTAGGCAGAGGGAAAATTCTATCAGCTGATCGCCTGTTGGTCAAAAGAATGGAGAATATGCGTGAGGTTAGGAGCGATTAGGAGAGGAGGGAGGCATTGTTTGAAGTGCCCAGGCCCTGATACGCGCGAGGTCGGTCGACGAGAGGTCGGTGAACTGAATATCAACATGCCAGGTGGGGGCCCCGCTTGGTAACGCATCGGCATCTGACTCCGGAACTCCACTGGTCAGGACTGTCCCACGAATGGTTAAGGGAGTGTTTTGACCGGAAATGGAAAACGCCAACACGACGGTCGTTCCTGTCATGATTTTCGCGGTTGATTCGACCAACGCTCCGACATGGCTCAGTTGAGTGATCATGGCGTTATAGTTCAGTCCCTGCACCGAGGCTCGCCCGACCACACTTATCACGACTGGGATCATCGTGCGGCGTCGGGGCGGCGTGAGCATGAGGTCTTGTGCACTGAGCACTCCAACCGGTTGGTTGTGCTTGGTGACGATCAAGAGAGACGCACCCGTCGCCATCATGAGGGTCGAGGCCTCTGCCAAGGCCTGATCGTACTCGATGAACTGCACGGGGCGTGTCATGATCGTCCGAACTTCGATGTCGTGCGGTTCGAGCCCCTGAGCGACGACTTTCTTCACAATGTCGGTCGCCGTCATGAGGCCGAACTGCATATCGGTATCCTTCACAAGCAGGCAGGGTGCCTGTTCTCGTGCGAGCAGCAGCGCCGCCTCACTGACTGAGACGTCCCCCGGAACTTGCACGACCCCTGGTGTCATCATATGGGCAACCACAGTTTGTATGAGATTAGTCGTTTTGAAGGGCTTGTCATCGTCGTTCGGCATCGGGTCGAGACCTCCTCCGATTCGCGCCTGCACGATTCGTGAGGGTTCCGCCTCCGGCGACGTAAGCCAAGTATAGCAGACGGGGTACCCTCATCCGAGACTGGGGCTTCCCTTGTCAAACAAGGGGTTCGGCGAATAGACTAGGCCATTTGTTGGAGCAGGACAAGGGTTGACCGATGCTTGATCCCGAATGCACTCAACAGAATTTCCAATGTCGCCTCAGAGCTATTCCCCCACAGGGGATAGGGCTGTCAGTTGACGTCTATTCTCCTGATCTGTTCGAGCTGGTGAAGGAACTCAGAAGACGAGGACTCCAGCCGGGCTACCTCGAGATCTTTAAGGCGACGACAATTGCACTGACAATGGTCCGACGGGCTGTGCCGGATATACCACTAGCTTACCATGGAGAAGGTCTGTGGCTCACTCAGCCTGACGTTCAGGAGTCTGCGTTCTTTCAACAGGATGTCAACGAGATGGTCACGCAACTCAATAGCATACAGAGCCTCTGGCTGAACCATGAATGTGCGATGAAGCAGATGGCGGGCTACTCGTTTGGCACGTATATCCCTCCATTATATACGTCGCTCAGCGCCGAGGTGGTGGCAGAAAATATTGCGACGGTTCAGCAGGCGATGGATCGGCAGGGTGGTCGGACAGACGGTACTTCTCCGCTCTTTCTTTTGGAGATGCCGCCGCTCACATATTTTTCCGCCGGGACGATATCGATTCCCCAATTTTTTCGGTTCGTCACAGCCTTGGTGCCCTGCGGTCTCGTGCTGGATATCGGACACCTCTGGACGATTTATCGTTATACTGCCGCCTGCCGAGGGATCTCTCTTGAACGATTCGTCCGGGAATTCCTCGATGAATTTCCTCTGGAGCGGGTCGTCGAAATCCATGTGGCAGGGTTGGCCTGCCATGAGTCGGTCAACGAGCCAGAGGGAAGTGAGGGCCTCCCTGAATGGATCGATGCCCATGCCGCGCCGATTCCGTCGATCCTCTTCACTATGCTCGAACAGGTTCTTGTACATCCTAACCTCGTGAGCCTCCGAGGAGTCGCGCTTGAAGTGGACACCAAATTGATCGAGATGATTGTGGAGGAATACGCAGAGACCGTTCGGCGTTTCTCCTTCCTCGTTCAGCAGGTGATTGCCAGAGGAAGGACTGTAGAACAGTCGACAGATCGAACGCCTCGTCCAGCCTCTGTGCAAGAGCCGGTGTGCCAGTCTGATCGACGACAGTTGCGCGACGACTATGCGCGCTATGCGCAGATCATCTCAGGGCAAGTCCCCATTACAGGCTTGGAGTGGCAGGAAGTGGCCATCGAGGCGACCGGTTTAACACGGTACCGCACGTCCTATTTGCCGCATGAGATTCTTCATTGGGGAGGAGATCTCGCAGAGATGTTTCCGCAGACCTGCGGGGCTTTAGCGGAGCGGGGCATCCGCCTGACAGAGTTCGTGACCTTCTGGTTTCGGTCTCCACGACCGATCACGCACTCGTATGATTTTTTCCTTCTCAAGATCGAACGGTTCCTCGAATTTGTCACGGAACGCGTACCGGATGCGCGCATTTGTGCCGAGCAGGAAAGCGAGATGTTACGCCTGGCCTACGCCCAGGCGAACGAAGTGGTGGAACCTGTGATGGAGGCGGAGCGAACCCGATGAGTTTCTGGCAGTCGCTCATCAGACCGATCATCGGGATGGCGCCGATGGATGGGGTTACCGATGCGACGTTTCGCCATACTGTGGCGATGCACGGGAAGCCGGACGTCTCGTTCACGGAGTTCACGCACGTGCATGACCTCTGTCGGGGACCGGAATTCTTGTTGGACTCTCTGATCTATCACGAGGCGGAACGGCCGATTGTCGCGCAGCTTTACGGAAAAGATCCGGACCTTTTCTACCAGGCTGCCCATGCCGTATGTGAGTTGGGATTTGATGGATTGGACATCAATATGGGCTGTCCCTCGCGGAGCGTGGCTTCATCCGGATCAGGAGCTGCGTTGATCCGAACGCCGGAGGTGGCTCAGGCCATTATGCAGGCCGCTCGACAAGGAATCGCCGATTGGGCGGCTGGTCAGACGCTTGAGGGAGCGGGTCTCAAGCCGGGCAGAGTGGCGGCGATCTGGCGCATGAACGAACAACGACGGGACGCTTGCCCAATCGTCCGACACACGATTCCCCTCTCTGTCAAGACGCGCCTCGGCTACGACGCGGTGGTCGTCGACCGTTGGATCGAGCATCTCCTCTTGGAGCGGCCAGCCGTGATTTCCCTGCATGGCCGTACATTGCAACAGATGTATCGAGGGGAAGCGGATTGGAACGCCATTGCCCGGGCGGCGAAGATCGTACGGGGGAGCGGGACCTTACTGTTCGGCAATGGCGACGTGCACAGTTTCGACGACATTATCTGTCGCGTGCGAAGCACCGGAGTCGATGGCGTGTTGGTCGGACGAGCCGCGCTTGGAGCTCCCTGGTTCTTTCGGCAGAAAGAGGAGGCGCGACTTGTCCTGCAGCAACAGGGGCCCGAAGAACGGTCCGAACCATGGGTGCCGCCACTTGATGTCCGTTTCGAGATACTGCTCGATCATGCCCGACGGTTCGAAGCGGCATGTGGGCGGGGCCAGTTCAGGCGGATGCGCAAACACCTCGGCTGGTACTGCAAAGGGTTTCCTCATGCCGCCTCGCTGCGAGCCAATATGTTCCGAGTCTCTTCATTCGCCGATCTGGAACAGGTGCTCAGTGAATTTCGCACTCACTATACACACCTCGCTGGGTCCTCAAACGAGATGCCTCTCGAATCTCTTGTCTCTCCTGAACCCTTCCCGACGTTCTAGATGCCACTTATTCTGGCTTCGACCTCTCCGCGCCGCCACGAATTGCTTGCCTTGCTGGGTATCCCCTTTGAAGCGAGAAGCCCGTCCTTCGATGAACGGCTGGTGTCTGATCGATCAGCGATCGAGCAGGTGCGCTCCTTTGCGCAGGGTAAGGCCCAGTCGGTGGCGAGGCAAGATCGCGAGGCGACCGTGCTGGGGAGTGATACGGTGATTGAGTTGGATCATGACGTGCTTGGGAAACCGGCCGATTTGGCGGAGGCTCGTGCAATGCTTCGGCGTCTGGCTGGTCGTGAGCATCGAGTACTCACAGCGGTCGCGATTGTCTGTTCAGCTCGTGCGATAGATGTTGTCGCCCTGTCTACGGCCGTCGTTCGGATGAAGCCGTTCGATGAGCAAGTGCATGAACGTTACCTCGCGTCTGGAGAAAGTCTCGGCAAGGCCGGTGCATATTCCATCCAAGGAGAGGGGGGCGATCTCGTCGATTGCATTGACGGAGATTTCACAACTGTGGTCGGCCTGCCACTCCGCCTGGTCGCTCAGTTGCTTACGCAAGCCGGCATGAGAGTACCGGTCGATCTCGACGAACTTTATGTGACCAAGCCCTATGCCAACTGGACTCGCTTTCCAGGTTAATTGCAAAGGGGTAGGGGTTTCCGTACAATATCGCCCCATCATTCGCTGTCTTGTTTATGGAGGGAGTTATGAGCGTGCGAGGCCTGATATCAGTAGCGCGAGTCGGTGGCGTCGCCACCTGTACGGTCGTGGGCCTGCTGACGGTCGTCGGTCTCCAGCCAGTCTTGGCGATCGATGTGAAGCTATCCGACGAAGAGGCGCAGAAAGCTTTAGAAGCCGGGCGGGCGCCGATGGAGAAGGCCAACAGCCCGGAGGACGTCAAGAAAGTCCTTCAACAAGCCTCTCTGGTTACGCGCGTGGGTGCCGACCCAGAGAAAGATCCTTGCGGAGCCAGTGCCATTCTCCGGACCAAGCGCTATCGACTTGAAGCCTTTGGCCGGCAGGAAGCGGCAGAGTCCAAGAAACGGAAGACGGATGTGCGCATGCCCGACGAATTCATCAAGAAAGTCGTAGAAATGCCCAACATGGAGATTGAAGTTCAGTTGTGTGGCGATGACGAATACTTTGCAGAGGGTGCCTTGATCGAGTTGCAACAGGGCACCAAGAAGATCAAGCCCATTGATATTGGAAAAGCCGAACGTGGTCGAAAGAATGAGGGAAGTGGGCCGACCTACCGATCGCGTTTTACCGCGCTGTTTGCATATGAAAAATTTGATCCGAATGCAGCGTCCGTTTTCGTCGTGAATCTTCAGGACGGGAAAGAGGCGAGAATCGCTGCTGATTTCTCCAAGGTCAAGTAGACATATTTCTTCGATTCTGTCCCGTGCAATTTGCGGCGACTATTCCTGTTGCCTGGCAAGCGGTCGCCCATGGCCGTTCCCCGCCAGGTACGTGGTTCTGCCCTTGCAGGCCCCTGTCTGTTAGTCGGCTGAATTCTCAACTATAGAGTGAATGTTGTGGCGCTCCTCCTCAGGAAGGAGGGTGCTGTGGCTATTTGAGCCAGAGCGGTCTTGACCCCTTCTAGAGCAAAGGGCTAGCCTCTGCAAGACGTAGCATCGCATCTCACGCTGTAGCTGCCTCAATCCGTAAGGAGAATCAAAGTAGAATTTTATTCTGGACGACTGACATATGACTGCAGAACAGATCCGGCTGAATCCAGGCAGTAATCGTTTCGTCCTCTCAATTAATAGGGGATCGTCAAGCCTCAAGTGTTCGCTCTTCAAAGTTGTCGTGCGCGTCATTCACACCGATGAAGAGAGTCAGATTGCACGTTCCGTCCTTCAGTTGCTGGATGAAGAACGCGGACAATAACGAGAAGAGTCGGTGGTAAAGTAGGACATCGTTCGCGGAGAGTGTAAGGAAGGCCCTGTGATGGCACCGGTTAAAGCCGATCTCGACTCAACGTACGAGCAGCTCATCACCCTCTGGACATCCGGGGTACGGGACTATCATGCGATGCTCTCCGACTACCTCACAGCCAATTCTATTTTTGTCGCGGTCATCGGGCTGATCCTGTCACGAGAATCTCTGGCATTGTCCTTCACCGTGCTGATTGTTCTCCTCTGTGTCTTTGGGATTCTCCTGTGCCTCCAAATGGCGATCGTCCTCGGTCGATTGTCAGGTCAGAATGCGTTATGGGAATGGCGGTTGAGAGGGATCGAGCAAGATTCTGAGTGGCAAAAAGAACAGTTGGTGACCAGTCTCCACCGGCTCCATGAAAACCGGCAGCCGGTTGAAGATCGACGGAACGAACCGGTGGTGTTTGAGCCGAACTGGGCCTTCCGCCAGCATCGTCAGTGGTGGGCCCATCGCGCCATTAGCTTTCCCTGGTTTTTCGGCAGCATATACGCGTTACTTCTGGTATGGAGCCTGGCAAAGCTACTGAATCCATGAGCCATACATAGCCCCGAATGGAACTCTCCTGCGATGTCTGATAGCTGGGGTTTTTGCGGTCGTCCATTGGTCGAGGTGCTTCAGCATCTTGTTAAAATTCCGTACAGGGTCGAATCCGCTATTTGTTGGATCACGATGCAGGTTCAGAGTCTCATGCTGGCCGATTTGATCGATTAGGTTGATCGGACGATGCCGGTCATGACCACCTGATGAAATTGAAGAGAGAGGGATGGGTCGACACAGCAGAGTGGCAGTGTGGAGTACGATCGACAATCGAGCTGGATAGAGTGAGGGAATTATCATGAAGGGGTCGGAGCTGCTGCTGCGTTGTCTGGAAAACGAGGGAGTGCAGTGGATTTTCGGCGTGCCAGGAGAGGAGACGCTGGACGTCTTGAACTCGCTCGTGGACTCGCAGATCCGATTCATTGCCGCCCGACACGAGCAAGGCGCCGCCTTCATGGCCGATGTCCATGGACGGTTGACAGGACAGGCCGGGGTCTGTCTTTCCACCTTAGGGCCTGGTGCCACCAATTTGCTCACCGGTGTGGCAGATGCGTATTTGGATCGCGCCCCGCTGGTCGCGATCACGGGACAAGCCTCGCTGGATCGGATGCACAAAGAATCGCATCAGTTTATCGATGTCTTGTCCATGTTCAAGCCGGTCACGAAATGGAATGCCGAGATCTTTCATCCTCGGACCATTGCCGAGACGGTGCGCAAAGCGTTCAAGGTCGCGCAGACCGAAAAGCCCGGCTCGACTCATCTGGAGCTGCCGGAGGACGTCGCGGCGGAAACGGTGAGTGATCGCGAGGTGGATGGGCCGCTGCACGTGCAGGCGCCGTTCTTGCCGGAACCGCTGACGCGCCAAGTCAACCGGGCCGTCGAGATCTTGGCTAAGGCACGTCGGCCGATCCTCTTGGTCGGCAACGGAGTGATCAGGGGACAGGCGCATGATGCGGTCCGTCGGTTCGCGCGACAGGCGAATGTGCCGGTGGTCCACACATTCATGAGCAAAGGTGTCGTTCCAGACAGCGATCCGTTGTCTCTTTATACGATCGGATTGCAGATGCGGGATTATCCGGCTGTGGTGATCGAGCAGAGTGATGCCGTGGTGGCGGTGGGATATGATTTTGTAGAGTACGCCCCCTGCCTCTGGAACCCGAACCGCGACAAGCATATCGTGCATGTGGATGTGTCGCCGGCGGAAGTGGATGCGCACTACATTGTGGATGTCGGGGTATTGGGAGATATCGCCTTGTCCCTCGATCAGATCGGCGAGCATCTTGCTTCGTTCGATCCCGCCTGGGCCGAAGAGAGTCGCCGGCGTATAGAGACTGCATACGAAAGGGAGTGGGCCCAACCACCCGGATGGCCCCTGCGACCTCAGCAGATCATTCGCGATCTGCGACAGGCGCTGGCACCAGACGATCTGGTCATCTGCGACGTAGGGGCGCATAAGTTATGGATGGCCCGGATGTTTCCCTGCGAGGTGCCGAACACATGCATCATTTCGAACGGATTCGCGGCGATGGGTATGGCGTTACCTGGGGCTGTCGCGGCCAAGCTTCTTTCTCCCATGCGGCGCGTCGTGGCTGTGACCGGGGACGGTGGGTTTCTGATGAATGTCCAGGAACTGGAGACCGCCGTGCGTCTGCACCTTCCATTCGTCGTGCTGATCTGGCGGGACGACGGCTACGGGGTCATCCGATGGAAACAGCAGATGAAGTTCGGGAGGACCTCCGGTGTTGAGTTCGCTAACCCGGACTTCGTCGCGCTGGCGCAGAGTTTTGGGGCAGTCGGTTACCGCGTCGAGGGATCGTCGGAATTGGGGCCAGTGCTGAGTGCCGCCCTCTCGTGCGGAAAGCCGGCCGTGATCGATTGCCCGGTGGATTATAGCGAGAATCTTCGCCTTTCGGATCAGCTCAAAGCTCTCGGAATCACACGATGACATATCCGGGAAGAACGGCGCTGTGGGAGATACGGACGACGGAAGACGAGATGCAAGGGAAGGACGGTGAGTGACGACGCACAGAGGACCTCTGCGAGGAGGATGACATGAAACTCACAGTGGCATACCACGGTGGATCGCGCTACGACATTACCAGCGGTGCGCACCGAGTGGTGACCGATCAACCGATCGAAGAGGGGGGACAGGATGCCGGCATGAGTCCTGTCGAACTCTTCGTCGGTTCGCTCGCCAGTTGTGTGGGTTATTTTGTTGGTCGGTACTGTGACCGCCATCAGATTTCGACCAAAGGGTTGAGCGTCGGAGCGGAATGGACCATGGCAGAACAGCCTCATCGGGTAGGACAGGTCACACTCGCGATTCACTTGCCGCATCGCCTCACGGCGGAACAAAGCGAGCGGCTCCTCAAAGTGGCGCATGGCTGCACCGTGCATCAGTCCCTCGCGGTGCCTGCCGGCGTGACGATCGAACTCAATCCTCATCACCGTGGGGAGAAGTAAGCGAAAGTAGAACAGGGTCGGCCCGCCCGCGTCGAATCCGAGCCGCTAGAGAATTGCGAGTCCCATACACCTCACGTGAGCGGTCAGCGCACCACCAGCACGGGGCAGCCGGCCCGATGCACGATCCCGTGCGACACGCTGCCCAGCAAGAAACGATCGAGTCCTTTGCGTCCATGAGAACCGACCACGATCAGGTCGACGGTGGCGCCGAACTCGCATATCGTCGTCACGGGATCGCCAAGGCGGACCTCTCCAGACACCGTAAAGTGCGGGCTCGTCAACGCTCGGGCCGTGTCCTTCACGATCAGTTCAGCATGTCGCTTGCTTTGCTCAGACCAGTCTTCCAGCCCCACCATGACATGCGGGTCGACCATGTGGAGCGAGGGCACGACCGAGAGGATCGTGACCTCGACGGGGTTCTTGAAAGGGTGCGACGTCAGCCATGTGTGCAATCGGATCGCATCCTCGTGGCCTTCCACCGCCATCAGGACGCGGGTGACGGGGCGAGATTTTCCTTTCACAATCAAGGTCGGCACCGTGGCATGAAGCATGACACGGTGGGAAATGCTCCCGGCAAACACTTCCGTCACTCGGCTATGGTCGTGCGTGCCTACCACGATGAGGTCGGCTTTCACAGCGGCGGCGCTGTCAAGAATGAAGGCGGTCGGGTGCTGGACATCGCACAACGTGCGGATGGAGGGAATCTCTGCGGGCAACAGGGTGCGGCAGCGTTCAAGGGCCTGGTGACCGGCCTCCGTCATGGCATTGCGGAATTCGTCATACCCTTGCAGGTTGGCTGCTTCGGCGACGATGGGATACTGAAACATTCCCAAATCCACGCCATGAACGAGCACGACTTCATCAGGCCGGTAGAGTAGGCCGATCTGTTCCACGGCGGCAAAGGCTTCGTCCGACCAATCCACGCCAGCTACGATTTTCATTGTCGCCTCTTCATGATTCTCAATCCTGACAGATCTTGGAATGTGTGGACGTGTTACGGCGTATCCTCTTCGGCTAAAGGACGTCTTATGAGGCCGTGACGAGGGCGTGCGTGCGAGCATCGCCTCCTCGGCCAGGTTGAGATACTGTATCACGTCGCGATCCTCGACTTGTGTGAAGTCGGTGAAGAAATTTCCTACGGCATAGAACGGCTCCGGTGTCATGAGCACCACCAGTTCGTCCACATAGGATCGCACCTCACGGATTGTCGAGGGGGGGCCGACCGGAATCACTCCCACCAGACGACGAGGCTGCAAACTGCGAATGGCAAGCGCCGAGGCCATGAACGTCGAGCCTGTGGCGAGGCCGTCGTCAACCAAGAGCACGGTGCGGCCCGTGAGGTGCGGGAGTGGCCGTCCCTGCCGGTACAGTTCCTTGCGCCTGGCGATCTCGTGCTCTTGGACATGAATCAAGTGGTCCAGTTCATGCCTCGATATGCCACACGAGCTGACCGCCTCTTGATTCAGAGTGTGCGAGCCCGTCTCGGCCACCGCTCCAATCGCATATTCGGGATTGTCCGGCGCACCGATCTTGCGCGTAATAAACACATCGAGCGGGACATGGAGGGCGAGACTGAGCTGATAACCCACAGCCACACCCCCGCGAGGAAGCGCGAGAATCACTGCCGTCGGATCGTTGCGGTAGTGACTCAGCTCATCGGCCAGTATCCGGCCCGCTTCTTCGCGATTGCGGAACATCACGCGGTTGCTTCCTTTGACACAGGGCGTCGACCCTGTTCCCTCACAGGATTCCCTGTGTGACTCCCACGCCGATCAGGAACATGGCCAGCAGCGTGAGCGCTGCGATCAGCCACCACAGATGACGATGAGGCCCCGTGGTGACGCGATGCCAATGAATGTGCCACGGAAGGTCAAGATAGTGAGGATGTCGGAACATCGCACCCCCTCCTTTCGGTCGTACTCAGGGACCTTTATCTCGATCGATTTTGCCTATGCCATCCCTGCGTTGGACAGCTGTACTCTTAACACTCTATCCTTATATTCCATGGGGTTTTCCGTTGGAGGCCCGGATCCGGAACGACGCCTCCGCGGTCAATAGACCGCACGTTTCCGGCCCTAAGTTCCAATCGAGGACCAGGCGACTATGCGTACAGGCGTAGGATGGGCTCAGTGAGAGGGACCGCGGGGCTCGCCCTGGGCCTTCGAGGTTCACGGTGCACCTTCGGGATGGCACGCAGGTATTGTTGGCAGAATTCCAATAATGTAATTCTGCGCTATCTGCAATGCAAGATACAAGATGGGAACGTGGGGAGTCCCTCCAGCCGGTACTGATGCCCTCAGAATGCCACTGCTGCATGAGGCGACAACGGTTGTGTTATGTGCCGAATGACCGGCATCAAGCAGGATTGACAACCCTTTCACAGGAACATAGTCTATTTTCAGGTCGTCAGCCGAACCGGGAGAGGTTTCCATGAAATCCAAGAAACTGGACACAGACCTCTGGTCGAAGAACCTCGATCGCCGGCAGCTATTGAAAACCGTCGGTGTCGCGGGAGCGGCTCTGGCTCTTGGCGGTCCGCAGGCTTTGGCGGAGATCGTAGCCCCGGCGTCACAGGCGGCGAGCGCCGTTGCCGGGGAAATCCCCAAACGCGCTTTGGGCAAGACGGGCATCCAGGTCTCGGCTCTCTGTTTCGGCGGCGCTCATTGGGGACGCATCGAAAGCGACGCCGAGGCCATTCGCATGTTGCACGAAGCTATCGATGCCGGCGTGACTTTTCTGGACAATGCCTGGGAATACAATAGAGGACGATCTGAGGAACTCATGGGCAAGGCCATCCAAGGCCGCCGGCAGCAGGTTGTGCTCATGACCAAGGTCTGCTCGCATGGGCGCGATAAGAAAGTCGCGCTGCAGCAACTTGAAGAGTCGCTTCGCCGCTTGAAGACCGACTACCTCGACCTCTGGCAAATTCATGAAGTCGTGTATGAGGACGATCCCGATCGGCACTTCGTTCCAGGCGGCGCCGCCGATGCGCTCCTCGAAGCCAAACGGCAAGGCAAGGTTCGGTTCATCGGATTCACCGGCCACAAAGATCCGAAGATTCATCTCAAGATGCTGGCTCGCGACTTTCCCTTTGACACCTGCCAAATGCCGTTGAATGTGTTTGACGGCACCTATCGCAGTTTTGAACTTGAGGTATTACCGGTCCTGAATCAGCGTGGGATCGCCGCATTGGGTATGAAAAGCCTCAGCGGGAATGCCGAACCCATCAAGCAAGGGATCGTCACCCCTGAAGAAGCTCTGCGCTATGTGTTGAGTCTGCCGATCGCTTCCCTCGTCAGCGGCATCGATTCGCGACAGGTCTTGCACCAGAATCTCGGTATCGCACGGCGTTTCACGCCGATGACTGCTGCCGAGATGCAGACGGTGCGGACCCGGATGGCGCGTTACGCGATGGACGGACGGTTCGAGCGGTTCAAATCCTCCAGGGATTACGATGGCCGCATCGGGCGCGAACAGCACGGACTGTCATGAAGCAGAGGAGGACGCTGCTGGTCTCCGCGCATCTTCTTTTACCCGACGATACGGCAATGCCCTTCTGGGCATGACGCCGCCGGATTGTATTTCCTATTTCACACAAAGGAGGGTCCCATGTCGCGAATCAAGGAACTCAGAGCGTCGCTCGATAAGAAGCTGGACGCGTTTGAGCATCAGGCGTTGGCATTGGAAGCTCAACTGACTCAAACGAAAGAGCAGGCGTTGCAGCGGTTGGAGCAGCGGAAGCAACAGCTGCGGGACGTGCTGAAACAAGTCCAGGCCGAAGTCCAGAAGTCGAAAGACGTGGCAGGGCAGGTGAAGACCGAGGTTCAGGCCAAGCTCGAACACCTCCAAGTGCAATTGGCCCTCGGTAAAGCAGACGCGCGCGAGACGTTCGAGGATCATCGGACGAAGATTCTCAAGGCCATGAACGAGTTCGAATCCATTGCGGACCAGAAACTAAAAGGAGCCGCATTCGAATCCGGCAGGGTCTGGGAGGATCTCGTGGGTCGGACGAGCACCCTCGAAGCGGAGTTCGAAGCACTCAAGGGTCGGTTTGAAAGCGAGAAAGCCAAGCAGCAAGCCACGCTGGAGTCAAAGAAGCAGGAACTACTCACCAAGCTGGTGTTGTTCAAGGACCAGCTCAAGGCCAAGCGCCTGGTGGTGCAGGCCAAGGCCGATGTTCTTGAGACCGATTTGCGCGAGGGGCTGGACCAGATCAAGGCGGGGGTTAGGAGATTGTTCGAATAGAAGGGGGAGGATAGGAAGCGGCCAGACAATCCTTATTCACCGGACCGTACGATCAATAAGTGCTCCCTCGATACGCGCGGTGAAGATTGCGATCATCAGAATACAGAGGAGGGCAGCCGATGGCGTGGGGACCAGATCCCAATACAGAAGATGAACTGGAAAAACTCGCGGCCGTGCGCGGGTACTTTGAGGAAAAGTTTCCCGGAGCCTCGATTCGTGATTCGTACGATGCCGGCAGATTGGCGCAAGTGTTTCGGATCGAAACCGACGACGTCGGAGGGCTATGCGATGCGGTAGTCTCGACCGAATTCCTCGAAGAGTATCCGCCTGAAAAAATGGGAAAGGCCTTGATCGGGTTACGGGTCGCGGAACATCTGCGCTCAGCGAAGGGCAAGGAGGTGCTGGTCACAAGTTGGGGCGTGGAAGAAAGAGAGGACTGAGTCTTCTGGACAAGTTGGAATAGTGGAACGTGGTTCGGTGTTCGAACCATAATAATAGGAGAAGCGTGCAGGCTTGGATGGGGAATCACGAGCATCCACGGCAGCCAGGGCACACGGATTAGGTTGTCCGATGCTTCGTGTGGACCTGTACTCAAACCCTCTTCGTTGCTCAGGACTGGACGTCGTGGGTCGTGGATGCTTTCTTTTGATTTGGCAGCCTGATCATATAACGGCCTTCAACGCCGAACGTCACCAGCACCTCGCCTTGGCGGCTCAGCCGATCGACTTCAAGAAAGACCTGGCTCCAGGACAGATCGGAGAGGCTTTTCGTCAGGGTATCCAGGTCGCACTCACGCGTACGTTTGACTGCTCCGAGGATGCGCTCGGTCACGGGCGTATTCGAAGTCATGATCAGACCCTCCCTCTGATGTTCGGACGTGTAATAACCGGTTACGGCCTTCTTTCCGATCCGGGATAAACGATGCCGAACTCCTCGTCAGGCATCATCCGTAGCGAGAGGACGGCCAATTCCTCGGCTGCATCGTCACCCAGACCATAGGCACGAATCGCCAGCATTTTGAGAAACACTCCCGTCTCCCGCTTTGCGCCCCACCGATCTCCCAGGCTGACTGCACCACGGATTCGGTCCAGTTCCTGTGCGTAGGGTGAGAAGTCGTAAGCGGGATATTTCTTCGTGAAGTAAGTTGTGAGTCTTTGCTCAAGGTCATCCAGCCATGCAACCGGCGGTAAAAAGTGTTCGGTAGGCGCAGCCGTAGCCAGCAGATAGGACGGAGTTTCAACTGCCTGAACGGGATTCAATGCAAGGGCAGAGAGCACAGGAGGCACAAGGATCCATGCCAAGAAGGGAAGGAGTGTTCGGCGGCTGACAGTCACCCCATGAGGACCCTCGTTCCAAAGGATCCGCATCCGCCCGGATGCTCGACGACAATGAACCGGCGTAGGAGTGAAAGGGACTGTGGCGAGGTCCGGCGCGCAGGATAACGAGCGAAAGCGTGCGGAAGAGACAACAGTCACTGTCACTGGAACGTCAGAAAAACATGCTACGCCGATAGGGATGCTCGGTCAACCCTCCCTCAACGGGCGAAGGGAGCCGGCTCTAGACGGTCGTGTTGTCGCGATAGGAATTGGAAGAGAGTGAAACCAGACATGCGCTGCTAGCGTCCGTGATGCCCCCCGCCGGAATGGCCGCCCCCGCCACCATTCCCTCTTATCCCGCCGAAGTGTTGCGGACTTATCTGTTGGCCTTGGTGGGGCGCATAAAACGGCGCGCGAAGTACCGGCGGATTCGGTTGCGCCATATGGGGAGGATGGACTTGCTGCAGCGTCGGCGGCAGTGGAGTTGAGGAATGTTGTGGCGGGGCTATTGCCGAAGGACTCGCCCCATACATAAAAGGGAAAGGAAAATTCGATCCCGACGGTTGACTCTGATGCGGTGAAGGGGCAAACCGTTGCGGGGCCGGCGGAGGGACAAGCAAGGAAGCATGTGGCGGCAATGCCGGCGAGACTCCCGGCGCCGGCGCCAAGGCGCCGGTTTGGACCCCGACGGCTTGCTGTGCAACCTGAAGATGACGATTCAGCGGATTGATTTGTCGCGCCTGGAGCAGCAGTCCGTGGACTTGCTGCACTCCGATCCACGGATAGGGGTAGATGATCGGCGTGACATAGACCCAATCGGTCCAGGCTTGGGAAACGAGGGCATTAGATTGCATCCGGTTTAACAGGTCCTGACGCTGCTGATTGAGAGCCTGAACCTGATCGGGCGACTCTGCAGTGGCCAATGCCCGATTGGCGGCATCGAGCTGTTGTTGCAATTGGTCAGTCTCGGCTCGGAGTGCCACCAGTTCATTTTTGGCGCTCTCGTTTTCCCGAAGGGCTGCGATGGCCTGGACGACTTCGTTGGGGTCCACCTGCGCTGTGAGATCGGCGTGTATCACTACCGTCTCTCCCTCAAGCAGCGTGCTGACCTTTTGATCCAGCACCATGACAACCCCGGCGGTATAGGTCCGAATATCATCCCTGGTGACGTCCATATTCTTGACCTCGGTCACGCTCTCCAGGTAGGTCGCGACTTGTTCAAGAGCCTGTCTCTTTGCCGCTTCGATGGCCAATCGGACTGCATCGGCCCGAGTATCGTGGTCTCCCATTCGGTATTCGCCGCTTGCGTTGACTACCCGGACATTCGCCGCCTGAGACGTGTTGTCCGCCAGAGTTGGCGGGTGAGGATGTTTCGGAATCGAGAGGGACGACCCGGCTGCGATATTTCTCCGGAATCGAATCGAGCTCTGTGGTGAAATTTTGAGTGCCGGAGTCGTCTTTATAGGTGTAGATCTGAGTGGCAGCGAAACTTGGAGACACGACGAAGACCAACGAAAGCGCGAGCATCTTGCCGAAGGACAACATCGATGTGCCTCAAAAGACCTTATTAATCATACCATATTGATGGTCCGGTCCCCTGTCGAGGCCGTTCTCCAGCAGCTTCTTGTTGATGGATCGTGGATTCGTTGCCACCCTCGACAGAGCCACCGTACACCGATAGTTTTTAGTTACAGACATTGAGTACGATTCGGAATGGAACGGTTCTGTGCGACGACTAACGGGCGCCGTGCACGAGGATCTGACGGCTGCGATAAATCGCCAGCGCGCGCTGCTCCGAATCATTGGCCTCGACACTCCGTCCCGTCTTCCGGTAGAGGTCGGCCAACAGGGACAATATGGCCGCCTCAGTCACGGCATCGCGCAAGGTTTGAGAGAGAAAGAGCGCGCGCTTCCCCAATTCGATGGCTTCGTCCAGCCGTTCTTCTTCACCATCTAGTTGAGCAAGTCGGAGCCGAAGCATGGCTTCGATCCTCATGTTCCCTTCGACTTCTGCCAGATGAAGGCCCTCGTCATAATACGGGCGGGCAGTGTTCATCCGATCCAAGAGCCAGTGCGCGTTCCCCAGCGCGACGACCGCCGCTAGTTGCTGACCGCGATCCTGACGAGTTCGCGCGTCTTGCCACGCCTGCTGCAGCGACGACAGGCCCTGCTCGGTTAAGCCGTCACCCACCTGTAGCAGTCCCAGCTGAATCATCGCCTCATTCCAGCCATGTCGATCGTGAGTACGATGAAACAGGCTGACCGCTTGGCTCAACGACGTACGAGCATTATCAAGGTATCCAAGCCGAGCTGAGACACGTCCCATGATCAACAGAGCTCCCGCATGAGCGGTCCGGTCAGATGAACGGGCGAATATGGGAACGGCTTCCTGGAGTGCAACGTAGGCCTCCTGGATCTTGCCTTGCCGTTCGTAGACCTGTGCGATTTTCACCAAGGCGGTCGCCACGCCTCGCATCTGTTTGTGCTCCCTAAAAGTCGTCAGTGCGAGCTGATAGTAGGTCATCGTTTCAGGAAAGTGGTGCTGGTGGTCGTGGATCTCACCGATTCGGAGCAATTCGTCGCCCGAGAGAGTTTTGGCTGAAGATACTAGGTGAACAGGCATCGAGTGGAGGAGAGACCAGGCAGGACTTTGGTTCGACAGTGGAACGAGAAGCAGGAGCCAGGCAGCAATCACGATTCAGTCCTCTCGTGATCCGGAAGTCCCGGCGGGATCCTGCGCCGGGCCGATGGTCCAGAGAAGAGTGCATCCCGCACAGGATCACCCAAAAGGATGCTCCTGCTCGATGAGGAGGTCAAGGGAATGGAGAGACAGATCACTCGTCATGCCAAGTGTCGATCGGTGATACGATAGGACATGCCTCGCCGCACCGAGTGCTCCCATCATCACCAATATTCCGCAGCGGATGGACCGTTTACCCTGGTCGCGATGGCATTGGCTGATCGTGACGGCTCTCGGGGTCACATGGATCCTGGATGGACTTGAAGTGTCCATCGTGGCCGCACTCGGTCCCGTCCTCACGCATACCACCACGCTGCATCTGACGGAGTCGGAAGTCGGGCTCACCGCATCCGCATACTTGGCCGGTTCTGTTGTAGGTGCTGTCGTCTTCTCCTACCTTACCGATCGGCAGGGGCGGAAGAAATGGTTCATGATCACGCTATTCCTTTATCTGACCGCCACAGTATTGACCGCATTGTCGTGGAATCTGTGGAGCTTCATGTTCTTCCGCTTCTTGACAGGCGCGGGGATCGGCGGTGAATACGCGGCGATCAATTCCGCCGTCGACGAACTCATCCCTGCGCGCTGGCGGGGTCATACGAATCTGTTGATCAACGGTACCTGGTGGCTTGGCGCGGCATGCGGCGCGCTCCTTACCATTGTGTTCCTGAACCCTCATCTCATTCCGGAACATCTGGGATGGCGCCTGTGCTTCGGCTTGGGAGCGGTCCTGGGTGTGAGCGTCGTGCTTGTTCGGCGATTTATTCCCGAAAGTCCGCGCTGGCTCATGACCCATGGAAGGGTGGCGGAAGCAGAGATCGTCGTTTCCAGTATCGAGGACCAGGTCACGCGAGAAGAGCAATTGGCCTCGCTGCCGATCCCTGAAGGCTCGATCACCATACATGCTCGGCCACGTGTGACATTGGGCACGGTAGCTCGCGAGCTTTTGAAAACCTATCCCACGCGCACGACGCTCGGCATCGTACTCATGACGACGCAATCGTTTATGTACAATGCGATTTCGTTTACCTACCCCTTCGTGCTCATGAAGTTCTATGCCGTGCCCAGCAGCAGCATCGGCTTTTATATTCTGCCGTTTGCTCTCGGTAACTTCCTCGGTCCTCTCTTGCTCGGCCGTTTCTTCGACACTATTGGCCGTAAACCGATGATCAGCTTCACCTATGCCGTGGCTGGTTGCCTGCTGGCTATAACAGGATATCTATTCTGGCAAGGCGCGCTGAGCTCCGTGACTCAAACGCTGGCCTGGTCATGCGTATTCTTTTTTGCTTCAGCTGGGGCAAGCGCGGCCTATCTGACCGTCAGTGAGATTTTCCCGATGGAGATCCGCGCGATGGCCATCGCGTTCTTCTTCATCGTGGCGCAGGGAGCCGGGATCCTTGCGCCATGGCTGTATGGCAAATTGATAGAAGGATCTGCCTCGAGCATTTTCTTCGGCTATCTACTGGGAGGCAGTTTGATGCTCGTGGGCGCACTTGTGGAACTCTTGATGGGGGTCAAGGCAGAGCGGCAGTCCCTCGAATCCATTGCGACACCACTCTCAGCGAATACGATGTCGGAGGAATCGACGCCCATTGAGCAGAAAGAGCTCGCTCAACGCCCACAGTGAGCCATCGGCTGTTCGGTAGACACCTGCCGTTATGACTTTCCAATCCATCTTGACTCCGCCTCCCTCCAGCCTTAGCATCAGCTAATTCGCGTTCGCGGGGCCTGTACCATGATAAGACTTCTACTTCTCGGCTCTCTCCTCAGCATCGGGTTGACCGTTACCTCTCTATCGGCCGCAGCGGATGATACCCCGAGCCATCCAACAACGAATGAATTTGGTCAAGAACCCGTTATTTACTTGGATGTTCAAGCCACCACCTGGCGGTCGCGTGGGCGGGTATCTTTTGGCATCATCCCTTCACTGAGAATGAAATTGGTCTCGGCAGGGTTTGTTGTGACGCAAGCTCCTGAGAGTCCCCATGATCTGACGCTCACGGTGGAGTATCGGGAGGAACGTGGAAAGCAGATCTCCCTCAATCTCTCCGGCACAGAGATTATCTGTGCCATCCTTCTCGATCATCCTCAACAGGGGCGGCTACTGTCTACGAATATTCATGAGTCGCCCGCATATGCCGAGCTGGTGACCGCTCCCTACGTGGAAGTCGTGGAGAAGTTCCAAGCGAATCCCTATTTCTATTTTCTCGGTGACCTTATCCGTGGACAGATTGATGCCCATCTCGACACCACGGGTGCACTGATTCAGGCCTTGGAACGACATGTCGATCGTGAGCGTCACGCTCGAGCAGAGACACCCTTGGACACACTTGAGTCGCCAGCCGAGACCTTTCCCGACCTTGATCGATACTTCGCATCGGTGGCTCAGGAGAATACCGTCGAGGAGCTTGGCCGGTTAAAAGATAACCGGGCGATCGACCTTCTCAAGACACTGATGTTCCATTCGAATCCGCGGACCAGGCTTCGTGCCGTCCTTGCCCTTGGAGAGTTTGACACACCATCTCTTGCTCCGGCCATCGTGCGCGTGGTTCGGGCGGATTCCGATCCCGACGTGCGTAATGCTGCCAAAGCGGTACTCACGAGGTTCTCGACGCGGTAGTCGTTCGTCTCGCCACATTGTGCATATCATTGGAAGACTCGAATAGGGAGCCGAGTTTTGTGATCCAAGATTGCGGAACTCGCCTGCGGGCGGCGTATGGTTTATTTCCGGTTGGGCGGACGAAGCAGCATCGCGTTTTTGGATCGTCACCTTGAAGGTTTCTTTCAGATTGATCTGTCTTTCCAGTCCATATGAGGCTGGATAGGAATCCAGAGGCTGGACGTCGGATTTCTCCAATCCTTGCAGTCGATTCAAGAGAACGAAAGCTTCTACGTTGAGGGCCTGAGTACTGAGGTAATGGCGTATCAACCTACCTTGAGGAGTCGAGGTTGGGGCGGCTTGAATAGGAGCGTATGGATTATTGGTTCTGAGCAGCATGCTTATGGAGACGGTTATCTAACTCGTCGATCTGGAGTCGCGCTTAACACCCCCCTGGTATCGGCCGATTCATGGGGGATAGTATATGGATCGCTGCACCGTTCGACACGCAGCTCTATGGAGGACGACATGCGAATTCTTCTGGCCGTCGACGAGTCCGAGAACTCCCATCGCATTGTTCAATATGTTGGATCTCTCCTGCGCCTGACACCGGATGTTGCCGTTACCCTGTTTCATGTACTCAAGCCCATGCCACGGGAGTTGCTGGAGCACGGCGGATCGGAGAATCCTGCCACCGAGGCCAAATTGGGCGTGCAGTTGCGCGATGAGCAAGGAGCCTGGATTCGGAAGGAACGGGAATCCGAGTGCCATGTTCTGAAGAAGGCGTGCGAGACGCTGGCACGATCCGGATTCGACACGAGCAAGGTGTCCTTGAAATTCGGCCATGAGGACGATATTGCCAGAAATATTCTCGAAGAGGCGCGAAACGGACATCATGAAACCATTGTAGTGGGGCGGCATGGGACATCTCGGATCAAACGGATCTTCGGCGGCGGGGTGACGGATCAACTATTGCGCGATGCAAAGGGCTTTGCGATCTGGGTGGTGGAATGAAGTGGTCAACGCCGCTCCCATTGAACAAGAACTTGCCGTAAAACCGATGAAGCGTTCAAAGGATATCGCGGCTTACATGGTTGAGCTTCATCCCTTGATGGGATATCGTACCGCGAGGATAACGGGATTTCCCATGCCGGAACAATTGAACACGCTCATTCGAGACCGGCTGGCTCGGCAAAGGACCGAGTTGGCGAACGAGCGCACGCTGCTATCATACATCAGAACCGCCTTGGGTTTTTTCATCGTCGGTATTCCGGCCGTGTGGTGGCTGGACATGCCTGGCATCCAAGTACTGGGTGTAGTGTCATTGGCTATAGGTATTACGTTCTTAGGGGTCGGGCTTTGGCGATTCTTCACCATCAAAGCGGGAATCGATCAGCAACCAGATTAGATTGCAGAGGTTCTCGACTCGCACGGCGTTTTTCCGGAGTCAAGAAGAGATCATCCTTTCGCCATTCTCCCGCACAGGACATAATCAACATGCGCGTTTCTGATGAGGTGGTTTTTCCGTCGAGCGTGATGTGAGTGGGACTCTACGGGAATGCGTTCCGTCCAACCGACAGGCGGCATGGATTCGGCAAACCTTGACCGCGAGGAGCTACAAGTCGAGTCATCCGATAACTGGATCGAATGCGTTGGCAATGAGGAGCCCGATTGACAGGGCTGCACAGAAACCCGTAGGATAAAGATAGCGTGAGGGTCTTTATGCCAATTCTTCTCGCTCTCTTCCTCCTCTTTGCGGTAGTCACTCAAGCAGACTCCATGGAAAATGCCCAGCCGACCGCAGCCGATGTGGTCAATGGTGATGTGCTGTACTGGGAAGATGAGGAGCTCATCGTGAAGGAAATCTCTGGCCGGCAAGTGCGTTTGCGTGTGACCGGTGAGACGAAAATCGAAGGGGTGGCGGGGGGGCGATTGAAAACCGGCGACAAGATTGCTGCGCAGGTCAAGCCCGATGGGGTCGCGCGCTCCATCACGTTACAAATTCCGGACAGCGAGACCAGCGCCACTCCACCGGGCCGACGCTAACGAGCCGCCCGCGGCGCGAAAAGGGTGAGGCGCTCCGATCATCTCCCATCTTCATTGTCGAGCGTGGTATGAACCGGATTCTCCGGGGACACCCATCGGCCGACTTGCCGCTCTCGACGAGCCACCAATCGAAGTCATACAGTCAGATTCCGTCATCGCTTCGTCCGCGCCGCGATCGATGGTCGGCGTGATCTCGACAGGTATGCACGTCTGGTCTAGCCTAAGCGACCGTGCTGTGTTCTGAGTCTTTCGGAGAGGCGCCAGAAGGAGCTTATAGGAGGGCCTATCATGAATCAAAAAAGACGCATCCACGATGCGATCGTGGGGATTGTGGTGACAGCCGGAGTCGCGCTGGGGCACTATGTGAGCGCTCATTGGCTCCTGCTTCCGGCAGTGATAGGTGTCACGCTGATTCAGAGCGGCATCACGGGCTTCTGCCCCGTCTACTTCGTGCTCAATCGTATTCTTCCTTCCGAAGACGCAGCCGATCCCAGCTGCTGCGCAAGGTAAGCGCGCACAGTAGGGTGGTTCCTGCAATCCAACATTTCGGAACTCGTCCGAGCGGCGCTTGCACAGTTTATCGGGCACATTCTTGAGTTGTCTCGACCTCGGTCACGATCCGACATAACGGATGCGTCCACGAGGCCCTCTTTGCCCTCCCTGGCTGGCTTGCGGCTTGCCGTTGTCGAGCGTAGAGTAACGCACGACATCTTGTTCGAAAGAGACTCATGCGAGGCGTTCTTCTCGTCATCCTGGCATGTCTCGCTGTAGGGTGCGCTTCTCCCACGCGCACCCGCGAGGTGGATTGTCTTGGGAGCCTGATGCTGGAAGTGTGGACGTCCAAAGAGAAGCTCGACGCGCTCGAAGCCGATTGGCGAACGGCCTGGAAGGCCCGTTCGTTGACTGCATGGCAATCCCCTCCTCAGTCCTCGCGTGCCGGCAACGGCAGCTTTGCGGCTGCGTTGATCCCTACAGCCAAGGCTGAGGCCCGGCTTCTTGCAGAAGCCGATTCCCGAAGGATGGAGGACGATCTCTATCCAGCGCCTCATCGATCAGCGGGCTCGGTACCATCAATCGGTTGGCTGGTACCGCCGGGTGTCCCAACGTGTGCAGACGCGTCTCGACGAAGACGAGATGCTGTACTCGACATTGGGTATGTTGGTGTCTTCACCGATGATGTTAGTGCTCTATCCTATTGTCCGGTGGAACGTTCGGTCGGTCTTATGGGACGAAGGGGATCCGGACTCACTGGACGATCCGGTGCGTCGTTTCTGTACGGGACGGCTGGAAGGCATCGATCAACTGAATGAGCCTCCTTGATCCATGATTCAGGGGAGCTGAATGGATCGGTTAGAATCGACTCTCGAAGAACTATCGGCAGATCCAGGAGTTCACTTGGTAGATGTCCGACGCGAGTCCGTTATTGTCCCTCTCGAAAGGTGTCAGTCAAGGTGGCGGTCTGTTCTTCCGTCAGCTTGCCCCGTGGAAAATGACGGGCATCTTGATAGTCACGCTCTTCGATGTCATGGAGATATTGAGACCAAGAGAGAAGTGTGCCCTGACATACCCGTTCAGGTGAAGGGGCGTTGTTCATCTCGATCTCGATTCGTCGGACGAACTCCTTTATCAGCCAATCTGGTATCTTTGAGCGATCAGAGGGATAGATGTAGCCGCACAGGATCAAATGGCTGAACAAGACGCGCCAGTGGGGATGAAAGCGACGAAGCAAGCGTGCCCAGTCCAGCTCCTTGCCCTTGGCGTTGAATATGTGGGCAATGTCGGCGCCGTCGAAGCGGTCTCGCTCCATGATAAATGCTTTGGACCAAATGGTTTCCTCGGGCGGACAGAGCATCACGGGTCGATTGAAAACCTTTCCAGGAACGGCATACTGAAACCACTCCTCGTCGACCGCGCAGAGCCCGTTCCCCGAAGCGAAAATGATGTCAACGAAGCAATCGTCTTTTGACACTTTCCCCAGCCAATGCGTGAACCGCACCTTCGTCTGATAGCCCGCTGCCGAACAGACTTCCATAATGCGCGAAAAGTCCGCTGGCAGCACGAAGAGGTCCAGGTCTTTGGTGGCACGCGCCATTCCGGTATAGAAGGTAAGCGCAAATCCTCCACCGACCAGGAATGGGATCCCTGCCGCCGTCAAGACGTCCATGACATCGAGATAGACGGTCTGCTCGGGACTTAGCACGGGCGACTCCTGACGCAGGGTGGTATGTCGCTGTTTCATGTCACCACTGTGCATGGAACCTCCAAGATACGGACAGGCGGGCGATCAGGAAAGGTCCGCTGCAGCAATGGAAGAGCCACATTGTAGACCGGCACGAGATCCTTCGTGCGGCCTTCCGGCGATCCGTGGTGCGCATGCCCATGAAAGGCCGCCATAACAGAATAACGATTCAACGCATCCTCCAGTCGGCTGGAGCCGAGAAACGGGATGATTTCAGGTGGTTCCCCCTCGGTCGTTCCTGCCACGGGGGCATAGTGCATCAGCACGATGCGTCGTGATGCCTGTACTTTCGCCAGCGCAGATTCCAGTTTCAAGGCTTCATCGATTGACTCGCGAACGAACTGTTTCAAAACGTCCTCCCCCCATGGTTGTAACGCTCGATCTCCAAACCCGCCGGCGAATCCTTTCACGCCCACGAAGCCGATGTCATGCAGGATGCGAGAGTCACCGTCCAACATGATGACTCCTGCCTCGCAGAGGATTCGTTCCACGTCATAAGGCTTACCCGATTCGTAATCATGGTTGCCCAGCACGCCGAGCATCGGGATTCTTACCATGTCCAGCATTTTGGCTAAGGCCGAAGCCTCTTCGGGTTTGCCATAATCCGTCAGGTCGCCGCAAAGTAAGAGGACATCCGCTTCCTCGTTACAGTAGGCAAAGATGCCATGGAGGAGGTCGGCGGGCGTTTTCGGACAGTGAAGGTCCCCCACTGCGGCGATTCGTATTTTGTCTTTGAATGCCGTCGTCATCTGATCTCGTCTTTCCGGGTCTCAGTTCAGTATCGCGTTCAATCGCTCAATTCGCGATTGCCGGCGATATTTCACCTACCTATGTTTGCAAATAGATTCTCGTCGGTTGGTTAATTGTTGACAATTTCTGCATGACCGAACACTGGGGACATTCCTAGTCGTCGACCGCTTCTAGGGACGAACCCAGGTCCCCCCGTCCTCGCCAAAATGATAACCTGCTCTTTGTTCCGGGAAGACGCGATGCGGGCAGCTTGCGGAGTTGCGATGGCACGGATGGCAACACCTGGCAAGAAACGGACGCGGACACCTCGTTGGTCGGCCGGCGTAACGAAGCACAGCAATGCCCTGACCCTGACGCCAGGCCTCTTTACCTTTCGCGACCCCCGCCGGATTGCCACTTCGTTGAAACAGTCTGCAGAGCGGAGCCGCCGGCGAAAGGGATCCCCTTTACAGTCGGCAATGTCGATGCTCAATTTTTATCTGAATAGGGCCGGCCCCAAACTGAGTGCCGAGCGGAAGCGCGTGCTCGGTCTCGCCAAACTCGAGCTCCGCAAACTCTTTGGGAGGTAAAGACGAGCCCTCGACGAAATATTATCCGATGTAACCCGGGCCGATCCATCTCCGTCCCCTTCTCGCGCGACGGGGTCCCTCTCGGCTCGTTCCCCTCAACCCTCTCGTTGACACGTCCTTCCTCCGGCAGTAGCCTCCTTGTCGTGAACCATCATCAATTTCATTTCCTGGGTCTGATGTACGCGACCGGAAGATTTAGGCAGCGAAGGACGCGAAAACGGAGGCTTGTCATTTGTGAGTGAAGACGCGACCGACCGGGTACGCGAGGTAGTGGATGCGGTCTATCGCTCGGATTCGCGTCCGGTTCTTGCCACGTTGATCCGTCTGCTTGGCGACTTTGACGCCGCTGAAGAGGCGCTGCACGATGCCTTTGCCGTGGCGGTCGAGCAATGGTCACGGAATGGTGTACCGGCCAATCCGCGGGCGTGGCTCGTGTCGACCGGGCGCTTCAAGGCCATAGACGGCATGCGTCGGCGGGCCCGGTTCGACGCGTCATTAACGCAACTCGCCAAGCAACTCGAATCCACGACCAGCGAGACAGGGGAGTGGGACGAGGAGAGCGTCGAAGACGATCGATTGCGGCTGATCTTTACCTGTTGTCATCCGGCCCTCTCGCCGGAGACGCAAGTTGCGATGACACTGCGCGAGGTCTGCGGCCTCACAACCGAGGCGATCGCACGCGCGTTCCTCACGAAACCCACAACGGTCGCGCAGCGGATCGTCCGCGCGAAGGCGAAGATCCGCGATGCGCGTATTCCCTACGTGGTGCCATTGGCGACCGAGTTGCCGTATCGGTTGGAAGCGGTGCTCCGGGTGGTCTACCTTGTGTTCAACGAGGGATACTCCGCGTCATCGGGCGGTTCGCTCATGCGGCACGATCTCTCGGGTGAGGCGATTCGCCTGGGTCGGTTGTTGATCGAATTGCTGCCGGAGCCCGAAGCGGTGGGACTCTTTGCCCTGATGTTGCTGCAGGATTCGCGGCGCGCGGCGCGCACGTCGCCGACGGGCGACTTGATTCTCCTGGAGCAACAGGATCGCTCACTGTGGGATCAGGGTCAGATCGCGGAGGGAGTATCCCTTGTGGAGCGGGCGCTGTCGTCGCGCCGAATCGGCCCCTATACCATCCAAGCGGCGATCGCGGCCGTACATGCCCAGGCGCCAAACGCTTCCACCACGGACTGGGCCCAGATCGTCGCACTCTACGACAGGCTGATGCGGGTCGATCCATCGCCTGTGGTCGAGCTCAATCGCGCGGTCGCGGTGGCGATGCGGGACGGCCCGTTAGCAGGCCTTGCCCGTATCGACGCGATCCTCGCACGAGGCGATCTGGGAAACTATCATTTGGCCCACGCGGCGCGGGCGGACCTCTGCCGACGATTGGGGCGAACGATGGAAGCCCGAGCCTCCTACGAAAAAGCTCACGGTCTTACCCAGCAAGAGCCGGAGCGGCGATTTCTCGAGCGACGGTTAAGCGAGTTGCAAGAGTCCTAGGCATCGTCTAGAGAAGAAAAGGACTGGGTCTTGCCGTGACGACCGCATTTGCAGTTAAAATACTAATAAAGTGATCTGTATCGTGCGCATTCAGCGCTTCAAAAAAAGGGGCGAGGGGGAGGCGTTTGAGAAAAAAGTGGACAGTCCGATTTAACTCGGTCATGAGCCGCGAAGAAGGTTTGGAGTCTTGGATATTGGATACTCCAAAACCGGAGTGTCCAGTTTTCTGATTCCACAGGAAATGGTACGACCGTGCTCCATAGAGCGACCCCCGAGCGACTGAGCGCGTTCTCCGATGGCGTGTTCGCTGTCCTTATAACAGTACTGGTTTTGGAACTGCGTCCACCGGAACTTCCCACCTTTAAGGCGCTCTTGTTGCTCTGGCCCACATGGCTAAGCTACGCCGTGAGTTACCTTTTCATCGCCATCGTTTGGGCCAATCACCATTATCTTATGCGCTATGCCACGGAGGCGACCTCTCGCCTCATGTGGTTCAATTTCGCGCATCTGTTTTCTATGTCACTACTTCCGCTCTCCACCGCTTGGATGGCAGTGAGCGAACTGGCGCCGCAGCCGGTTGCCTTCTATGCGGCGGTGTTCTTCCTAGTAAACGCGACTTACATATGTTTGATTTGGGAGCTTATTGACACAGTTGATGACGTCTCACCGGGGGTGCGGAGGATTATGCGTTTCCGATCGATAGCGACTTTATGCCTTTTCGGGGTGGCTGCGGTTGTAGCGCTGAAATATCCTCGGGTTGGACTCGGAATTTGTTGTTGTTGCCTGATCGTTTATCTGAAGCCCGATCCGAAGCAAATCTCTCGACATCCCAGACGTCTCCCCTGTGATTAATATCCTGGCGGTGAGGATGGGTCAGTCGACGGACTACGCCGACGTTGACGGTGTACTCGAGGACTTGCTTGCAGGCGTGCGTGGCACGCTCGAGCCGCAGCTCGTCGGCGTGGTCAAAAAAAGTGGACAATCCTGAATTCAAAGAAAGTTGTTTAGTCGGGAGGGGAGCATATATCCGAAAACCTGAATATCCCCTTTTTTATAGCATGGATTCGGCGATCATTCACAAACGGGTTTGGTTGTTCCAGGCAGCCAAAATGCCCCGAGGCATCTTCGTGTAAGTGGATCAGGTCGGCAGTGCAGGAACCGCCCGGTGAATGCACTCAGTGCCACCGTCGTTTTCTCCTTTCCAAGAATTCCCGATTGGCTCGGGATATCAGCCGTTTACGAAAATTCATCAAATATCGCTTGGGCTGATTTAGCTTGAGGGGATACCCCTGTCGATTTCATCCTTCCCCAACGACTATCTTATAAGAGCCGAATGGAAGGATCCCGATGTCGATTTCGTTCCTTGCCAACGACTATTGAATAACAACAGGCTCTTTTTACCCGACTCGCGGAGGCATCCATATGAAATACATGTTGCTGATTTATGGTGACGAGAATGGGTTGAGTGAGACTGAGCGGAAAGACTGTTATGCGGAGTCGACTCGGCTCGCGCATGACCTTCATGCGAATGGGCAATACGTGGCTGCCAACCCGTTATTCCCGACATCGATGGCGACCAGTGTGAAGGTGCGCGACGGCAAACGGCTCGTGACCGATGGTCCATTCGCGGAGACCCGCGAACAGCTGGGGGGCTATTTCCTCATCGAGGCCAAAGATCTCGACGAGGCGATTACTGTTGCCGTGCGGATTCCCATGGCTCGCAAAGGCACCGTCGAGGTCCGGCCAGTCATCGAAATGTCGGGTCTGCCGGCATAGCGGGATGGCGATATCGTAGGGACCATCGAACCACGATCGAATATCAGGGAGGGGGCCTGATGCAATACATGTTGCTGGTTCATCACAACGAAGAGGACTTCGGCAAGTTCAGCGAGGTCAAGCAGCAGCAAATGCTTGCGGAGTCCGTGCAGCTTACGCATCAGCTACACGACAATGGACAATATGTGAGCGCATCGCCATTGCATCAGGCGGCGACCGCGGCGATCGTTCGAGTGCGAGACGGGAAGCCGACCGTGAGCGACGGTCCGTTTGCGGAGACAAAGGAGCAGCTTGCCGGCTATTTCCTGATCGAGGCGAGGGACCTCAACGAGGCAATCGGCATCGCCACTCGGGTCCCGGGGGCGCGCATCGGAACGGTCGAAGTCCGCCCCGTGAAGGAGGTCGCAGGACTGCCCACCGTTTAGCGGGATGTCGGATGTTGGTGCATGATTTTGAGCTACGGGTCCAAATGAGTCTGTCACGTTGATGGCATCGAGAGCACCATCTGCGCAGAGACGATACGAAGGAGAAAGACTCTGATGCAAAAGATTACCCCATTCCTGTGGTTCGACGACAAAGCCGAAGAGGCGACCAGGTTTTATGTTTCGATTTTCAGGAATTCCAAGGTCGGACGCATGACCCGTTATGGAGAGCAAGGAGCGGAGGTCTCAGGGCGGCCGAAGGGAACGGTCATGACCATGACGTTCGAGATCGAAGGGCAAGAATTTGTGGCTTTAAACGGCGGCCCGCATTTCAAGTTTACTGAGGCCATATCATTTGTCGTGAATTGCGAGACTCAGAAAGAGATAGACCAGATGTGGGAGAAGCTCTCAGAAGGCGGAGAGAAAGGCCGGTGCGGCTGGCTCAAGGACAAATATGGAGTCTCATGGCAGATCGTCCCCACCGTGTTAGGCAAGATGTTGCAAGACAAAGATCCCGAGAAAACGAATCGAGTCATGAAAGCCATACTTCAAATGGACAAGATTGACATTGAACGCTTACAGCAGGCTGACGATAATAGCTAACACGGTTATGTATGGAGCGCGCAACCCTCAACCATCCAGAGGAATGCATATGAGCACAGTACGAGTATTGGTCGGCACTAAAAAAGGCGCCTTCACCCTGAGTGCGGATGCCAAGCGCAAGAAGTGGAAAGTCGACGGCCCTCATTTCGCAGGTTGGGAGATGTATCATCTCAAGGGCTCTCCCGTTGAGCCGAATCGCATCTATGCCTCCCAAACCAGTAGCTGGTTTGGGCAGATTATCCAACGCTCTGATGACGGCGGCAAAACCTGGTGCCAGCCAGGGACACCGCCCGGCGAGCCAACCACGGCTCCAGACGGTACGCCCAAGGGCGAGAGCAGCAAATTCGTCTACGACACGTCCCCGGAAACCGGGAAACCGCTCACGACACACCAGTGGTATGACGGCACGCAGCACCCCTGGGAGTTCAAGCGGGTCTGGCACCTAGAACCGTCGCTGACCGATCCGGATACGGTCTACGCGGGAATCGAAGACGCGGCCTTGTTCCGCTCAACCGATGCCGGTCAAACGTGGCAGGAGCTTGCCGGGTTGCGCGACGTCAAGGGAAACCTCTGGCAGCCTGGTGCTGGTGGGATGTGTTTGCATACCATCATGCTGGACCGGAACAACCCGCAGCGCATCTATATTGCCATCTCAGCCGCGGGTGTATTCCGGACCGACGACGGCGGCAAGACCTGGCGGGCAATAAACCGCGGCTTAAAATCGCCATACGAACTGCCCGACCCGGATGCGGAGGTCGGGCATTGTGTGCACCGCATCGCGATGCATCCGTCGCGCCCGAACGTGCTGTTCATGCAGAAACATTGGGATGTCATGCGGAGCGATGATAGCGGCGAGTCGTGGCACGAGGTCAGTGGCAACCTGCCGACCGATTTCGGGTTCCCGATCGACGTGCATGCCCACGAGCCGGAGACGATCTACGTCATCCCGATCAAGAGCGATTCGGAACATTTTGTGCCGGAGGGAAAGCTGCGCGTCTACCGAAGCAAGACGGGCGGGAATGAGTGGGAGGCGCTCACGAACGGCCTGCCGCAACGGGACTGCTATGTGAATGTGTTGCGCGACGCGATGGCTGTCGACTCGCTCGACCCATGCGGCCTCTATTTCGGGACTTCAGGGGGGCAGGTGTACGGCTCGGCTGATGCCGGTGATACCTGGGCGCCGATCGTCCGAGATCTTCCAGCCGTATTATCGGTGGAGGTCCAGACATTGTCATGATCCGAGTCGTACTGCCGGCACATCTGAGGACGCTGGCTCGCGTCAACGGAGAGGTGGCATTGGAGATCACCGGTGCCATCACCCAGCGGGCGATTCTTGATGCGCTGGAAGCCCGCTACCCGATGTTGCGGGGGACGATCCGCGAACATGTCACACTCAAGCGCCGGGCGTTTGTGAGGTTCTTTGCGTGCGAGCAGGATCTGTCCCATGCATCGCCGGATGCCCCGCTGCCCGACGCAGTTGCGACGGGAGCCGAGCCGTTTCTGATCGTGGGGGCCATGGCCGGGGGCTAACAGCGGACAGTAGGAAGCGCGCGGACAAAACGATCAACCGACAAGGAGAAACGTATGAGCGCAAAAGCAAAATCGAAAGCAAAAACAAAGAACGCAAAGGGCACCCAGACCACTTCGAGGATCGTCTGGTTTGAAATTCCGGCGGACAATCCCAAGCGTGCGAAGAAGTTTTACGGATCGTTGTTCGGCTGGAAAGTCGAGCCGTTCCCAGGGATGACGGATTACTGGCACATCGACACAGGCGGTGGTGACGATACGCCCGATGGGGGGCTGATGGTCCGCAAACACCCTGAACAACCCATCACCAACTACGTGGCCGTGTCCTCGGTGGACAAATCGGCGGCGAAGGTCGAAAAACTCGGCGGGACAATCTGCAAATCCAAAACGGCGGTCCCAAAGATGGGCTACTTCGTCATTTGCCAGGACACGGAAGACAATATGTTCGCCCTTTGGGAGCCGAATGCGAAGGCCAGATGAATGTCATGAAGAGAACGATATCTAGTGGTTGAATGACTTCTGGAGGAGACGTTCATGCTACCGGATATGCAAATCGCTCCCGTCTCGAAGAAGATGCTCTGGGCCGGATACATCCTCAGCGCCCTGCCCGTCCTCATGCTGTTCTTCAGCGGCGTCATGAAATTGGCGAAGCCGGCTCCTGTCATAGAGGGATTTATTCGGCTGGGATATCCCGAGGGCCTTGCTCTCGGGATTGGGATCGTCGAGCTTGTCTGTGCTGTTCTCTACGTGATTCCGCGGACCTCTGTTTTGGGGGCGATTTTGCTGACTGGCTATCTTGGCGGCGCAACCGCGACCCACCTGCGCATTGGCGAGCCGTTCTTCGCTCCTATCGTGCTCGGCGTGATGGTGTGGGGAGGGCTTTTCTTTCGCGATGCCAGGCTGCGTGCACTGCTTCCTCTTCGAGAGTAGTGTGGACCGTCCCGCAGGACAGGCGAGAAGGTGAGGGTAATAGTGGAAGAGGGCAGAAGCACTGCAACACGTATGACGTCATTGTATCGAACATGTAACTCATAACCGAATCATAGGGAGGCATCTATGCGATTCACCTCAATCGGTCTCACATGTTTGTGCATGGTCATGATCACAACTCCGGTGCTTGCCAAAGACAAGAAGCCGTCCCAGATGGATATGCAGGCGATGATGGATACCTACAAGCAACTGGCCACTCCCGGTGAGCCGCATAAGTTGTTTGCAAGCCTGGCCGGTAGTTGGACGACAACAACGAAGGAGTGGATGGAACCAGGCAAGCCTCCTACGGAATCAACTGGCTCAGCGGAAATGAAGATGTTGCTGGACGGACGATTTCTCCAGCAGGACTACACCAGCGTCATGATGGGACAACCCTATTCCGGGATTGGGCTCAGTGCGTACGACAACCTTCGTAAAAGATACGTCTCGACGTGGATCGATTCCATGGGCACCGGGATCTTTGTGATGGAAGGGACGGCGAGCGCCGACGGCAAGACCATTACGTTGAGAGGTCAGCACAATGAACCGGGCGGAGGAGTCATGACGCACCGCGCGATATGGAAGATTGCGGACAATAATACCCAGACCTTTGAGATGTACGGTACCCACAAGGGCGGCAAAGAAATGAAGATGATGGAGATCACCTATGCCAGGAAGCAATAGGTGGTTTGGCAAGAACAACATCCTGCAAAACTGACATGAAGATTTGACGGTTTGCCGTTCACCGCTGAAACCAAAAGGAGACGCTGCAATGCGATTCATGGTCATGGTCAAGGCGACCAAGGACTCCGAAGCCGGTGTGATGCCGAGCGAGAAGCTCTTGGCCGAGATGGGGAAATACAATGAAGAGCTGGTGAAGGCCGGCGTGATGCTCGCGGGGGATGGGCTCCAGCCGAGTTCGAAGGGCGCGCGCGTCAGGTTCTCAGGAGCAAAGCGGACCGTGATCGACGGACCCTTTGCTGAGACGAAGGAGCTGATCGCAGGCTACTGGCTGTGGCAGGTACAGTCGAAGGAAGAGGCGATCGAATGGGTCAAGCGCTGCCCGAACCCCTCCCCTGGTGAGTCCGAGATCGAGATTCGCCAACTGTTCGAGGCGGAAGATTTCGGTGCCGAGTTCACACCCGAGCTACGGGAGCAAGAGGAGCGCCTACGTTCGCAGGTAGCCGCGAAGCAGAAATAACCGTATAGGCCTCGCACCGGCACCCGAGTAATTTCACTATCGCGGAGGAGTGGTCCATGGCCAAGATCATTGTGCTCGGCGTGGTTGGCCTGATCGTAGGGCTTTTCATCTATGCCGCGACTCAGCCTGATACGTTCCGTGTCCAGCGATCGGCGCATATGAATGCGCCGCCTGAGAAGGTCTTTTCGCTCGTCAATAATCTGCAGAGTTGGACCGCCTGGTCACCCTGGGAGAAAATTGACCCGGCGCTGAAGAGAACCTACGGCGGTGCGGCAAGCGGTCAGGGCGCCTGGTATGAGTGGGAGGGGAATCGTGAGGTCGGCAAGGGACGCATGGAAATCACGAAGGCATCTCCACCTTCGCAGGTTGTGATCAAGCTGGATTTCATCGAGCCGTTTGAGGCGCACAATACTGCAGAGTTCACACTGGAAGACAAAGGCGGCTCCACGAACGTGACGTGGGCCATGCACGGTCCCAATCCCTACATGGCGAAGGTCATCCATCTCGTCGTCAATATGGACAGCATGGTCGGCAAGCAGTTCGAGGCCGGTCTTGCCAATCTGAAGACCCTCGTTGAAAAGAGAAAAGAGGTCTCGGCGCTCATGAACGGGTTTCATTCGATGGCGCTTCAAGGAGACGAACAGGTACAAGGTATTGAGCAGACCGGCGATGCGCTTCTTGTGAAGACGAGCCGCCGGACATTGATGTTTCGCAGTCGCATGGCCGGCTGGACTGAAATGAGCTGAGAGGGGCAAGGAGTGTTCAGCTTAATAAAAGAGGCCCCAGGAAGATCCTGGGGCCTCTTTTGCGCGGTGGGCTAGTTCTACGTCAGCGGGTTCGGTTGTTGTGCTTCTCCCGGTAAATCTTATTGCTTTGCTTATTCTCCGCTTTCTGGATGCGTGCTTGCTCTCCGGCGCTGACGTGGCCATTCGCTCCAGCCTTGGCCTCCTTGCGGTCGATGCGTGCCTGGCCGCGCTCCATGTTTGAGGCTTCTTTGTTGGTGACTGCGCCAGATTGGATGCCCTGTTCAATGCGATTTTGCTGATTGACATTGCGTTGCACGTCGGCTTGCATGCGTTGCGAGGAGGCCGAATTTGGGTTGCCGCTTACGGCATTGTTCTCCAGCTTGTTGATGCGCCCCGACTCCTGATTCTGGGCCTGCTGGATGCGGGCCGCCTCCTGGGGAGAGAGATTCCCATTTTTCTGCGCGTTCGATTCCATCCGATCAATGCGCGCTTCGCCTCGCTCGAGCTTCGCTGCCTCACCCGTACTGAGTTGGCCTGACTTCAAACCCTGGTCGATGCGATTTTCCTGATTCACGTCACGTTGCACCTCGGTCCCCACGGTCTGAGCGAACACAATGGACGCAAACGGAGCACTCATGATCAATGCGAAGGCGATCAGAACTTTCATGGCACCTCCTCTGGCCTAGAATGACTATTTAGAGTGGCGATGACCATCCTCTGGTCTTGCGTGTGGGGTCCACCAGACCACCACGGCTCTTCACTATACCAGAGGTTCTCTGTTTTGTTGAGAGGTTATGGTTGTTTGGCTTTGCATCTCGCGGCTTGGCGGTCTTCGAAACCTGGATCTTCGGTTGAGACTTGGTCACTGATTAGAAAATCATTTTCGAAGTGTAAGGGCGACCGCGAGGGAGATGGTGGCGCAAAGGCTTAAGTAGAAGGCGGGCGCCAGGATGTTGCCGCTCCATTCAATGGCCAGCGTGCCGATCAGCGGGGCGGTGCCGCCGAACATGGCCGCCCCGATGTTGTAGCCGACTGAGATGCCTGTATAGCGTTGCGGCGTGGGGAACAACCCGGCGATCGCGGCAAAGAACGGTCCCATATAGCAGGCGACCAGCAGGGTGAGCAGAGCGTCCGCGGCGATCATGCGGGGCAAGTCATTGCTCGTGAGCCAGAGAAAGGACGGATAAGATAGGAGTGCGATCCCTGCGGCTCCCGCTATCAGCAAAGGAGTTTGTCCGATCCGATCCGACCAGGCGCCCATCAGGGGAATCAACAGGGCGAGGATCGTCATGCAACCGGTATTGAGCACGAGCAGGGTCCCGAGGGGAACGTGTGTCACCGTGACAAGATAGGTCGTCAGATAGACGTACAGCAGGTAAAACGACACGCCATGCAGCCAAACAAGGCCTACGACTTTTGCTACCGCGAGGCGTTGCGTTGTGAATACGTCGCGAACTGGAGAGGTTGCGAGTTCCCCTGCTTGGCGAATTCTTTCGAAGGCCGGCGACTCTGGTACTTTGGTCCGCAGGTACCATCCCGCGACGGCAATGAAGGCTCCCATCACGAAGGGAATCCTCCAGCCCCAGAGATGGAGCGCCTCGTCGGAGAGGCTCGAGGCGATCAATGCGCCCACGCCGGATCCTAGAAGCGCGCCGACCTGAGCACTGAAGCCGGCCCAGCTCCCGACATATCCGCGTTGCGAAGCGGAAGCATGTTCGATGATAAAGGTGGCGGACCCGGTGAATTCGCCGCCGACCGACAATCCCTGTAGAAACCGACAGAGTGTCAGAGCTATTGGGGCGATCACTCCAATGGCTTCGTACGTCGGCAGGAGTCCCAGCAGGCAGGTCGGGATGGCCATGAGCAGAACCGACCAGGCTAATGCGCTACGTCGTCCCACCGTGTCGCCCCAATAGCCGAACAGCAGCGCTCCGAGCGGTCGTGCCAGAAATCCGACGGCAAAGACTCCGAAAGCGGAGATTAACGAGACGGAGGGATGGTTGGATGGAAAGAACAAGGCGGCGAACACGGGAGCGAAGTACCCATAGAGGGCGAAGTCATACCATTCAAGTACATTCCCGATTGATCCAGCGAGAACCGTGTTCTTCGTCGTTGAAGTCGTGGACATCCGCATGCTGCGTTCGAGGCTCCAGTACCGGAACCATGTGGCTGCTAGCCTGCGATAGAGTGGATCGACGATACAAGCCTTTTCTCGATGCGCAGGCGATTACGGGATCAGCGTGAAATCGGGAAAATAGAGAAAAAGAATGGGGGCGTGGAAAAAGAGAGTTAATGGTCCTTCTCTGTTCTTCGAGGGGAGTCGGTGGAATTGGATGACAGCGGGACTCAACAGGCCGGGCTTGATGGATGTATGACACGAACCCTGACGCCGTTTCTAGTTTGGGAAATGATTCTGGTTTGTGCTACTGTGCCCTCAGTAAAGCAATCCAAACTCATATGACCCACGCCATCTCTGCGCTTGTACTCTGCACGACCGTCTGGCTCATCGGCTGTGCTACCTCTCAGCCGGTTGCACCGAACCCCATCGGGAAAGCCTTGCTTGGAAAAAGCAAACAAGAACTCCTTTCTTGTGCAGGCCACCCTCTTGAGGAAACGAACACGACCGAGGGAATAGTACTGACCTACTACAAAGAAGCGCCCATGTTTGAGGAATCGTTTTACTCCTCCAAGGGCAGTGTATCGAGAGTGCATCATGGGTGTTGGGCGCATCTCCTCGTGGGAGAGGATCGCATAGTGGGGGTCGAGTATCGGTCGACGCCACCAGTCGGTTGACGCGACGGATCACTGCGAGGAGATTTTTCGTGCCTGTGCTCAATAAAGACTGTCCTGTCGGTCTTGAGGATAGAGGGTCGAAATCTCCGATTGACACATCTGATTCATTGGGGTAGAAGCCTCAGGGTTCTGTTGTTTGAGCGCTCCAACGCGACAACAGATGCCCGGCAAGTATATCGGCATGGGAGGATTTACATGGATGCGGGTGGTAGTAGTCAAATAGACGGCTTGAATCCCATGCCCTCGAGTATATGCCGACCTCCCCGCGTAGCCTCACCTCTCGTGGCCTAATCCATCGAGCGTGATGATGGCTCCGGCCCGGTCCTCGGAGACAGGGAGAAAGGAGTACATCATGACGTGTCCCATCTTCCGTCATACACGGTTCTTCCTCGTCGTGGACCTGGTTACTCGGACAGGAACGGAGACAACTCTGGAACGGCCCCAGCTCACCACCTTCGCCCGTGCGGTTGGCCTCCTGGTCCTGGGCATCGTTGGGCTTTGTGGCCTCACCGACTCTGTCCTTTGCCTTGGAAAAGTACGGCCGTCCGTTGCCGTCGATGGAAAAGTCGGACGACGCGGCAGCACGGGAAGCCGAAGAGACTCTATTCGGGGGATACTTCCTCGAAGGGGTCTTCGTGTCCAACCCCACCTTCGCGGCTCGTCCTGATAACACAGGATTGGTGGGCCTCCGGCACATGGCTCACCTGGAAACCGACCTCTACAAGAAATACCTGACCTTCTACACCGATCAAAATTTCTTCTCTGATCGGGACAAGGGCTGGATCATATTAACCGAGTGGGATATGACCTATGCCCTGACGGGAATGATTGATCGTTTTGGCTGGCGGATCCAATATGAGCGCGATGCGCCGCTTGACAAGAGCGGTCTCAAACAATCCTATGCGGATACCTTGCTGACCGTTCGATTTCAAGCCCTACAAGATTCAAGCTGGTGGCGGCGCACCTTGCCTAATCAGAACCTGACCGCCTATGCGGGCCCCGGCTGGCTGTTTCATAATGTCAGCTATTTCGCGCGACCGGATAATACAGGGCGAGCCCTTTTTCGCTATGTGGCCCATGCGGATCTCGATCTCTACAAAAATAGAGTCGTACTGTACGGAGATATGAATTTCTTTACAGACCGGGAGGCCAGTAACAAACTCAACCCCTCCGAGTTGGATTGGATTGTAGGGCTGGCGTTCCGTTTTCACGATGATCTGGAACTCAGCCTGTATCGAGAGCAGGACCAGCCATTAGACAGGCAAGGCCTCGTTCAAAAATATGTTGCTGTACAACTCCGGTACGCGTTTGATGTTTCCAAGGAGTTCTTGAAAAAATCAGGCTTTCGATAAGGTACTACACCAGCGGCAAGATCGCGCGTCCGCCCTGTACCCTCTTTCAATCACGTCCCGCCGCATGACACTGTCATAGTGACCACCGGGAGTGGTCCACTGTAGGTCACCGCCAACACTTCTACTCCATTCTCCTCGTGAACATTTTGTCCTAATGAAATCGAAGACAGTGTTTTTTCGAACAGATAGACAGATTTCAAATAGGAGACACCGAAAGGCACGGCTTATGCTCACCTCCGGTTCTGTCGAGGATTATCGCTGGGGACACAGGATAGTCCGATCACAGATATTCAACGGAGGCCAAGATGATTTTTCACAGACACATCACCCGGTCAGGGTACATCATGATGGTGTCTATGACCATGCTGACAATCGTCGCGGGGTCCTCTTCCGAAGAGGTCTTCTCGCAAATCGCACGATTTACGGCACGCGATCCGGGCGTGCGCACCGGCGTCAATGGGGCGGGCGGGTTTCTGTCTGGATTAAGCACGCCGGATCAACAGGTCTTCGCCGCCGCCCGGGCAATCTTTCAGGAAGTGGCGTCCGTCCAGGGCTCGATTCCGGGTACGGAAATGGGCCTCGGGCCGCGGTTCAATCTGGATAGTTGCGCCGGCTGCCATGCGAACCCGGATGTAGGAGGAACCAGTCCGGCTATCAATCCGCAGGTCGCAATGGCGAAAAAAGAAGGAGCGAACAACGTGCTCCCGTCGTTTATTACGAAAGACGGTCCGATCCGCGAAGCTCGATTCAAGCTCAATCCGGACGGAACTCCCGATGGAGGGGTCCATGCCCTCTTTACGATTTCAGGGAGAACCGACGCCCCGGGCTGTTTTATTGCCCAGCCGGACTTTCAGACGGCGGTCGCCCATCATAACGTGGTGTTCCGCATTCCGACTCCGGTATTCGGGGCGGGGCTGATCGAGGCCATCGACGACGATGCGATCCTTGCCAACCTCATGACCAACAGCTCCGGAAAACAGGCGATGGGCATTCGAGGCCGGCCGAACATGACCGGACATCCGAACACCAGCGGCAACGACGGTACCGTCACCCGCTTCGGGTGGAAAGCGCAGAACAAGTCGCTTGAACTCTTCTCAGGCGAAGCCTACAACGTCGAGCAGGGCGTGACGAGCGATCTCTTCCCGCAAGAGCGCGATGAAGCGCCATCCTGCTACTTCAATCCGACGCCGGAAAGCCCGACGCATTTCGATGCGGCCAATCCGATCAATGCCCCCAGCGACGTCGTGATGTTCGGAGCCTTCATGCGCTTACTTGCACCTCCGACGCCCGTGCCCGACACGGACACCATCGTTCGGGGCCGGAAGTTGTTCGGAGACACCGGCTGCGCATTGTGCCATACACCGACATTGCATACCGGCAAGTCGTCCGTGGTGGCATTGCGCGACAAAGATGCCAACCTCTATTCCGATCTGGTGCTTCATAATATGGGATCGGGTCTGGCCGACGGTGTGAGCCAGGGCGGCGCCGGGGGCGATGAATTCCGTACGGCACCCTTGTGGGGCCTCGGGAAGCGAGTGTTTTTCCTGCATGATGGACGCACGAAGGATCTGTTGGAAGCGATTCAGGCCCACGCCAGTCCAGGCGCAGGGCAGTTTGTGCAGTCAGAGGCGAACCAAGTAATCGGGAAGTTCAACCAGCTCAACGAGATCGATAAGCAGCATCTATTGAATTTCCTGCGTTCGTTGTGACGGGAGCCTGCCGTCTGGCCCTGCAGCGCCGGAAATGGTCATGGCAGCATTTGCTGCCATGACCATGACTTCTCCGAGCGCTGCCGGGACAGTCCCTTCGTGATGATCGGATTCCACAGCCTCGTCCGTGATTGGGCCTCGTCAGGCCCGCGGAAACCGGCTGAGAATCTCCTGTTCTGCATCGAGCCAATCATCGAGCGCAACTCCCTGCCGAAAGTTCCGTTCCGCATAGAGCTCATAGGCTCGTTTTTCGATTAGGGCGTGCAGGTCTTCGTCGGGCCACGGTGGCTGTGGATGAGGTTTCTGCCCAGGCTGTTCTGTATGCTGCTGCTGGGGAGCCTGTTGTTTCCGATCGGATTTTGATGAACGAATGCTGACTGATTTCATGCCCGTGTCCTCCATTTGTATTACACACTCAAGGGCAGCCCGCCCTTCGCGAGAGTCATCGGGAGGGGAACGAATGGACCGTCGAGACAGCTCAACGGAAACGCCGGTTGCCGGTCGATCCTTCGTAATGTCTCGGCGATACGTTCCGGCTTTCCCCAGTCGCTCCAGAGGACGCCCGTCAGTTCCATAACCGCCAGTTTTTCCGGGACGCATTGCAGCAGGTCAGATGAGAAGTTTTTTGCCGGGATGTCTCGATAAATCGCCTCCAGGACGCGCCCTTCCTCCGGCCCTCCGATGGCCTCGCTCAGCCGCTCGAAGAGCGGCATCATGTCCGGAACGCATTGCCAGCCCAGAGCCCAGAGCAGGTCCATGTCGGCTGCGAATACCAGCGTGTTCCAAAGCGCTCCTGTCCGTAAGGCTGCGTCTGCCTGAACAGCATCGGGCTTTTCCAAAAACGAGCGGACCGTACGCACTGGTTCGGCCGATAGGTCGGCGATGGATGGACCTGGTTGGATCCATCCATAGTCCAGTTCCAGTCTATCAGGGGCGACGCCCAGCATCACTACCCGATCAGGTTGCGATTCGGCGATCCTGACTGCATGCCGGACCACTTCGGTGAACCGGTCTTCGGGGTAGACGAAATGATCCGACGGGTAGAGCACCACGGTGGCCTGAGAGACCCTGGCGCGGATATAGGTCAGAGGCAAGAACACGCCGGCCGCCGTGTCGCGATTGGCCGGCTGGAAGAGAATCGTACTTCCCCCTCTGCCGTCCAGTTGCGCGAGGCCTTGGGGCCGGTGGCTGTGCGCGGCGACCGTAATGATGCGATTCGGAGGCGTCAGCCTGATGGCCCGGTCCAGCGTGTGCTGGAACATCGAGCGCGTACCGACGAATGCACAGTACTGCTTGGGCAGGGGCCGGCCCAGCCAGCGATGCACCAGCGAGGCCATCCGCGTGCCTTCACCGCCTGCCAAGATGATCGACCAGAGCTGATCCGAGTTGAGGTCCGGACTGGCCATTGCTACCTCCCTATCTCCTGATTGTCTCGACCAGGAAGCATGTGTTGCGTCGTGCCCGTCGCCGCTCCACGCGGCCGTCCGGTGTGTTGAGCCCCTGTCCGTGGTCTTGTACGTGGATGTAACGGCTCAGGACCTTTCCATCGGTTGGCCAGAATGTCACTGTCCAAACAGTCACCGCAGTTGATGCAACGCCACACCTCGATCGGCCTGCCGGTGAGGTCGCTTTCCAGGGCTGCCGTGTAGCTGCGGACCAGCAGTCCGCTACAGCGCGAGCAGAGTTCATCGGATAGAACCGATGCGATGTCGCACGGCTCCTTCTCCAGGCCTGGTGCCCGGCAGGATACGTCAGTCAACGCAGGGCGAGTGGCGTCGATTTTCGGCGAGCCGGCCTGCCGGGTCATACCGATGTTCCGCTCTTATGGAGGAAGTACTGCCTCACTGTATTCTGGACCTGCGCGAAACAATCCGGACAGTAGGTGTGAGTGAGGGGAAAATTGAATGGATTCACACCGTGTGTTTCGCGATATGCCCGCTGCGTGACCCAGCACCTGAGACCGGAGGGAGACTCTGTCTCGTCCCGAATGAGTCCGCAGAGACAACAGACGGGGAGTAGTAGGGGTGCGACGAACGATTCTCCCATTGGAGAGGAAGGGGTCTCACAAGTTGTCTGAGCGGACAGATTATCAAGAGACATGCGTCACCTCTTTCATTGTTCATTTCCCTGTGGGGCAGGAATGGGGTGAGGTGCTGAATCCTATTGTTGAAATACGTTTATAAGAACCTGCCGCTGTGTATGGAACTGGGAAACTCCCCAGTTCCGCTTGCACGCCTTTTTGCCTCGCTCCAAAAGTCAGAGCAGGCCTGCATTGGTAGGCTGCGGCGCTCGTACATTTAGATTGGTGTCTTTCCACGACTCAATTCCAGGCTGCTATGACAATGACCGCAATCGCGCTATGTCCGAAGATGACGGCATCTCGCTGACATGCCCGATCGGACGCGGGAAATTTCCACCCAAATGGTCGCTCTCAAAGGTCCGGTCCAAGGGTTCCATTTTCCTCATTCCCGATATCGGTGCCGGGGCGTGCGGGAAGAGCAGCATCACGATTCGAAAATGGCTCAGGCCCCTGCGGTCGGGGAGAGCGAATCCCTTGAGTAAAATCGAGTTGGTTGAATCGCCGATCGTGCGGTATTGATGGAATTGCTCCCAGTTATCGGCTCCCAGGCGTGCATGGAATGTTTCCATGATGTCCAGACAGTGCTGGTGCAATGGAGTGGCGACGGTCCGCTCCGTTCCGATGCTCTGTGCGGCGCGTTCGAATTGTATGAGCATATCCGTCGCGCGGCGGTTCATATGTAAGACTTGCATTGAAGAGGAGAGCACGACAATACCAGGACCGGTCGCTTCTTGTTCCTGATTCACAGCAACGATTCCTCATTGTCGAGAGTAAAAGCGAGTTGCTGGTGGATGGCTAATTCGATCGAATATGTCGGAACCATATCGTTCTCTCCCACGAAAAACCGAGTGATGATACCCCTACGCCTGTCACGCGCAATCTTGTGGCTATAATTTAAAGACAGTTGGGCCACTGACTGTATAAGGCAATGACTTGTTCAGGGAAACTAGGGAGTTTGCTAGTCCTGGAGCAGGACATTACCAGTCCCTGTCCGTTGGCGATCTCCCGGCTTGTCTGCTATTCGGAAAAGGCATAGACTCTGGCCCCTGACCAGTCATCCAGCCGCGGGCGACTTTTCAATGCCGCCGTCTCTGCCATGGCGAGGAGAAGATTCTGTGGCCGGGAAACGAAAGACCCTCAAAAGAGCAACGCCCGTGAAGCGCGGCGCGATGAGCAAGAGTGCCGGACCGCGTCTCGTGAAAGACACGACTCCTGCTCCGACACCGGATCTGCCCGTCACGTCGCCGGGTTTTTTGATCGTGGGGGTGGGAGCCTCCGCCGGCGGGCTGGAAGCCATGGAAGAGTTCTTCCGCCACATGCCTCCCAGCAGCGGGATGGCCTTCGTCGTCGTGTCGCACCAGCATGCGGGCCATGTCAGTCTCCTGCCGAGCTTGCTCAGTAAATGCACGGCGATGTCCGTGGTGGAGGTCAAGGACGGGATGCGGGTGGAGGTCAATCGCGTCTATATGACGCCGGGGGGCACTAACCTGGCGATCCTGCATGGAGTCCTACACATCATGGAGCCTGCCTCGCAAGAACGGATGCCGCTGCCTATCGATTATTTTTTTCGCTCTCTGGCGGAAGACCAGAAGGCCAGAGCCGTCGGCATTGTCTTGTCCGGCACTGGCACCGACGGAACCGTTGGGTTGAGAACGATCAAGGCCGAGTCCGGCATGACGATCGCGCAGGACCCGCAGTCGGCCAAGTATCAGGGAATGCCGCGCAGCGCCATTGCTGCCGGGGTGGTCGATGTGATCCAGCCTGTGGACCAGATGTCGGAGCCGTTGCTCGCATATGCGCGAAGCCTCACGAGGCCGGCGCTGCCTCTCCCGGAACACGATGCGTTTCAGACACTCAAAAAGATCTTCATCCTCCTGCGCGATCGGACCGGGAACGATTTTGCGCTCTATAAAGAAAACACGATACACCGGCGCATCGAACGCCGGATGAACGTGCATCAGATCGAGAACTTGCGGCAGTACCTCCGGTTTGTTCAGGCGAATCCGCATGAACTCGACGCGTTGTTCCAGGAGCTGCTCATCGGGGTCACCAGCTTCTTTCGCGACCCGCAGGCCTTCGAGATCTTCGTTCACAAGGGATTGCCCTCTCTCATGGAGGGGAAGCCAGAGGGTGCGACTCTGCGTGTGTGGGTCGCCGGCTGCTCCACGGGGGAAGAGGCCTATTCGCTCGCGATCATCTTGAAAGAATATTTGACACAGAAAAAGCTTCGTCTCACCGTGCACATTTTTGCGTCGGATCTGGACAGCCGGGCCATTGAAACGGCGCGTGCCGGCCTCTATCCGATAGGCATCGCCGGTGACATCACGCCGGAGCGCCTGCAGCGGTTCTTTACCAAGGAAGACAGCAGTTACCGGGTCAAGAAGGAAATTCGGGACATGGTGGTGTTTGCGACGCATAACATCCTGACCGATGCGCCCTTTACGAAGCTGGACCTCCTGTCCTGCCGCAATCTTCTGATCTATCTGGAAACCAGGGCACAGCAAAAACTCTTGCCGCTGTTTCACTACGCGTTGAAGCCGAACGGCATCCTGCTTCTCGGTTCCTCCGAAACGATCGGCGGGTTCGAAAGTCTTTTCACCGTGATCGATCGCAAATGGAAGCTCTTCAGGCGGACGGCTGAGCCCGGCATATTCCCAGGCCTGGAACGGTTTCCTGGCGGATTAATGAAAGGGACCACGGGGACCCGCGCGGATTCCGAAATTCCCCCCCCAGGTCCGCGCCCGGCCTCGATCCCGGATTTGATCCACCAGCTGTTGGTTTCGCGCTATGCGCCGGCGGCGGTCATCGTCAATGAGCGGGGGGAGGTCGTCTACATTCATGGGCACACCGGGGCCTACTTGGAACCGGCCCCGGGCCAACCGACACACCGTCTGGTCGAGATGGCGCGGGAAGGATTGCAACACGATTTGGCTCTGGCGCTCCATCAGGCGGCAGGCAGGGAGGATGAGGTTGTTCGCCATGAGGTGAGGGTGAAGGCGAATGGGGACGTCATCCTCGTCAACCTGACCGTCAAGAGAATTGCCGATCCGGAGGCGCTCCAGGGGCTGTTCCTGGTGACCTTTGATCAAGTACGGGGGCACAAGTCCGCCGCGCGGAAAGACAAGCCTGTGCGAGCAGCCGCACCGTTAAAGAAAGGCGAATCCGGCCTCATGCGGGAACTGGAGCTCACAAAGCAGCGCCTGCAACGCACGGTCGAGGAACTGCAGACTTCCAATGAGGAGCTGAAGTCCACCAACGAGGAACTGCAATCCACTAACGAAGAACTGCAAAGCACCAATGAGGAATTGGAAACGACGAAGGAGGAACTGCAATCCCTCAACGAAGAGCTGGTGACCGTCAACTCCGAACTGCAGGGCAAGCTCGACGCATTGTCGGACGCGAACGACGATCTGCAGAATCTCTTGAACAGTACGGAAGTGGCCACCATCTTTCTGGACAACGATCTGCGAATCAAGCGGTTCACCTCGGAGGCGAAGCGGGTGAGTAACCTGATCGCCATCGATGTCGGTCGCCCGCTGTCGGACATCGTGTCGAAGCTGGTCTATGACGGGTTGTCGGAAGATGCGCAGGACGTGCTACGGACGCTTGTTATCAAGGAACGGGAAGTCCAGGCCGCAGACGGAAGCTGGTTCTTCTTGCGTATTCTGCCCTATCGAACGGCAAGGAATACCATCGACGGGCTCGTGCTGACTTTTCTGGACATTACGAAGAACAAGCAGGCCGAGCAGCTCGTGGACAACGCGCGCGGTTTTGCCGCCAGCATCGTGGAAACGATGCGTGAACCTCTGCTCGTGCTGGACGACCAGCTCCGTGTGGTCTCGGCCAACCAGTCCTTCTACCGGACTTTTCAGGTGACGCCGCGCGAGGTCGAGCAGCAGCTGCTCTACCATCTCTGCAACGGAGTATGGAACATTCCCGATTTGCGCCGTCTGCTGGAAGAGGTTCTCCCGAAGACCGCCTCGTTCCAGGACTTCGTCGTGGACAAGACCTTCCCCCACATCGGCCACAAGGTGATGGCGCTTAACGGCCGTCGCCTTGAGCAGGAGCCGGCGCAACCAGGGCGAATTCTGCTGGCCATGGAAGAGATGAGGGCGCGGGAGGAGAAAAAGGAGGGGCAGGTGTAGGTTCAGGTTGAGCGAAACCTGAATCTCCACCTCTTTTGAGAATGGGCGACATGACGGAAAAGAAACCGGACGGATCTACAAAGGTCACGGCACTCCGCCGGCAAGCAGAAGAACGGCTGCGTGCCACGCGCCGTGACGTCGCGACCATGCCAACCAAGGACGTGCAGCAGCTGGTGTATGAGTTGCAGGTTCATCAGATCGAGTTGGAAATGCAAAATGACGAGCTCCGCCGGGTCCAGGAAGAGCTCGAATCGGCGCGCGACCGCTACATGGATCTCTACGATTTTTCCCCGGCCGGCCACCTGACGCTGGATAGTCACGGAAGGATTGTAGAGGCCAATCTGAGGGCCGGGACATTGCTGCGGGTAAACCGGAAAGGGCTGATCGGACAATCGCTCGCGCACTTTGTTGCCGCGAAGGATGCGGACACCTTTCACCGTCATTGTCAGGAGATCTTGAAGACAGGCACGCGGCAAACCTGTGAGATGCGTCTCCGAGAAGAGATCGGCCTCCCGCGCTGGGTCCATTTGGAGAGCCTCGCGGTTCACGATGAACCGGGCCGCATCACCCATTGGCGGACCTCGCTCCTCGATATCAGCGATCGCCGACGGGCCGAGCAGGAGCTGGAAACTCAACGGGCTGAGCTTGGGGCGATCATCGGGTCGGCGATGGATGCCATTATCACGGTCGATGAGGGAGAACGTGTGGTGCTGTTCAATCGGGCCGCAGAATCAATGTTTCTCTGCCAAGCCGCCGATGCAATCGGTCAACCGCTCGCACGGTTCATCCCGGAACGGATCACCCAGTCGCAGCCCGGTCACATGAGTCTCTTCGCCAAGACCGTAATGCCCCCGCGTTCGTTGCAGCGGCAGGGCACGTCGTTGGTCGGCCTGCGGGGCAATGGAGAGGAATTTCCCTTCGAGGCGTCCTTCTCTCATGTCCGGGTCGAAGGCCAGAACCTCTCCACGATTATTCTCCGCGATATCACCGAGCGGAGGGTTGCGGAGAATACACTGCAGGCGAGCGACGCTTTCACCCGAGCGGTTTTGGACTCGCTCGCTTCGCATGTCTGCGTGCTGGACAAGGACGGGGTAATTACCAAGACGAACGAGGCTTGGACGGAGTTCATCCGACATCACCCGGATGGTGTATTCACTATCGGGGGAGTCGGGCACAATTATCTTGATCTCTGCCGCCGAAATACCTACGGTGACACGTCGACAAACCAGACCATTCTCAAGGGTATCGAAGCCGTACTGCAGGGACGCGATCCCGTATTTACGGTCGAGTACCGCGCGCCGTTGCCGGAAGAAGAGTGCTGGTTCCAGCTGCGCGTGACTCCGTTGAGGGGGGCGAAGGGCGTCGTGATTTCGCATACGGATATCTCGGTGCGGGTCCGGATCGCCCGGGCCTTGGAGGAGCACGTACACCTGCTTGGCGAAAAGCGTGATGAGTTGGAGTCACTGACCGGGAAGCTGCTCGACGCTCAAGAACAGGAGCGTCAGCGGATCGCGCGCGAACTGCACGACGACTTCAATCAGCGATTGGCGGCTCTGGCGGTCGAACTGGAGAGTTTGGAACGAAACCATCCCCCCTTCTCTAAACCGGTCGTTCAACAGCTTACGGCCATCCGGGGCCAAGTCGGAAGGCTTTCCGACGACCTGCACGATCTCGCGTACAGGCTGCATCCTTCGTTGCTCGAGCATGTTGGCTTGGAGGTCGCCGTTCGAGACCATATCGCGGAGTTCACGAAGCGAACCAGGCTGCGCGTGACGTTTACCGCTCATGAAATGCCCGAGCAGCTTTCGCTGGACGTGGCCACCAATCTGTTTCGCGTGATGCAGGAGAGTTTGCAGAACGCATTCAAGCATGCCCAGGCGACCGACGTCACCATTAGGTTAAGCGGCTCGTCAAAAGGGATCGGCTTGTCGGTGCGCGATAACGGCAAGGGGTTTGACTTTGAGAACAGGAACACCCGCGTCAAAGGACTCGGCTTGGTGAGCATGCAGGAGCGGACGCGTCTGTTGGGAGGGTTTCTCCAGATTCAATCCCCCCCCGGGAAAGGCGTCACGGTCTGCACATGGGTTCCTCATTCTAAGGATGGAGCATGAAGAAACCTCGCGTCCTCATGGCCGATGACCACTCGCTCATCCTCGCCGGCTTGCGAAAGCTCGTTGAGACTGAGTGCGAGGTGGTAGGGACGGTGGAAGACGGGCGAGCATTGGTTGAAGCGGCGCAGAAGCTGCAACCGGAACTGATTCTCCTCGACATCTCCATGCCGCTTTTAAACGGTCTCGAAGCGGCCCGCCAGATCACCAAGCTCGTGCCTGAGAGTAAACTCATCTTTCTGACCATGCATGCCAGTCCGACCTATGCGACCGAAGCCTTCCAAGCCGGGGCTTCCGGGTACCTCCTGAAACGCTCGGCGGCTGCAGAGCTCAGCTTGGCGATCCGGCATGTCCTCCAAGGCCAACACTATCTCACGCCTCTGCTCACGAAGGATGTGCTGGACTCGGTGCTCAAACCCTCCACCGGCGAGCGAGGCAAGCCTGCGCACACGGGGCTGACCGCGCGCCAGCGGGAAGTCCTGCAGCTCGTTGCCGAGGGCCGCGGCACGAAACAGATCGCCACAATCCTTAGCGTATCCGTGAAAACGGTGGAGTTCCATAAATCTCGCATCATGCAGCAGCTGGACATTCATACCACTGCCGACTTGACCAAATACGCAATCACTCACGGCATCACCGGACTTCAATAGGCAGGATGCTGAAAAAGTCGCGCTTCTCACCCGCTCGACTCCGACCATTGAAGCTCTCGCGAGGTACAGTAAATTTTTCGGGCACAGACAGTTCCTGCTGACCTCTGGTAGGTTTGCCCCTCAATTCAGGGGGAACCCCTAGTTCCACACATTCTCCAGGAAGCCTAGGATTCCCTCGCCCGTCCCGCCATTAAGTAACGTGCGAACCAGTAAACTCTTGACGTGTCACCATGTTTTTTTCACAGCGATATAGAGAGAGATGGAGGCCATGCATGACGAAACCGCGCATCTTGCTCGCCGACGATCACCTGGAAATGCTGGAGGCCTTACGAGCCATCTTGGACGAACTGGGTGAGGTGGTGGGCATGGTGACGGACGGCCAGGCGCTCGTGGAAGCGGCGCAACGGCTGGAGCCGGACATTATCTTCTCGGATATCTCGATGCCGGGACTGAACGGCCTCGAAGCCACGCGCGCCATACAGGCCTGTCTGCCGCAAAGCAAGGTGATCATTTTGACGGTCCATCGGGAGCCGGTCTATGTGTCCTTAGCCTTGAATGCGGGAGCCCGCGGCTATCTGCTCAAACGCACCGCTGCGGCAGAACTGCCGCAAGCCGTCCTGCACGTACTCGCAGGCGATTGCTATATCGGGCAAGGCGTGGGACGGAGAATGGAGCGAGCGTCTGCCGACGGAGACGAGGTTCCGGCGTGAGGGCCTTTTTCAGGGCGACATGTTTAAATGCCCCGGGGCTATGGGCTTCACGAGTTTTTCGGAATACGCGCCTGCCGTACCCTGCCATTCGAAGCCTGCCTGAATTGTTTCACGATCAACATGAGAAGACCGAGCGGAACCGGTTGTAGGCATATCTATGAAGATGAAGGTCATAAATGACGAAACTATTCTGGATGCCGTGCGCGATGCATTGCTTCGGGAGCCCGGCCTGCAGAACTGTACGATTCAGGTCAAGCGCGAAGGTACGTGGGAAACTGTCAGGGAGGAGAATGCGACGCCGCATGGAGTCATTCAAGTGTCTGTCACAGACGGCGTCGTGTTCCTAGGGGATCATGTGACCAGTCTCATCCAGAAACGGCTGGCCAGCGTACTGGCATGGTGGGTCCCAGGGATTCGAGACGTCATCAATGACATGGAGGTTGTCCCGTTGCAGGAAGACTCCGACGAGGAGATCGCGAAAGCCGTGCGCCTCGTGTTGGAGAAGGATCCCTTCATCAACGTCGAGCGTATCCGCGTGAGGGTGGAGAAGGCGGTGGTCACGCTGGAAGGAGGCGCACCCTCTGCACCGCAGCAGGAGATGGCCGAGCTCGATGCCTGGTATGTCGTCGGGGTCGACAGGGTCGACAATCGCCTGCTCAGAAACTGAATAATCCGCCAGCACTCTCAATCGCTCGATCGGCAGGCATAGAGCAACGCGCACAACCTGATCCCGAGTTTATATCCTTTCCCTCCTCCAGTTTTGCCTGTTTCAGGCGGCTATCCTGCTCGCCGCGATCTCTTCAGTGAAACACCAGTACCGGGCACGGCATCTTGTGCAGCACGGCATGAGACACGCTGCCGAGCACGAAACGGGTGATGCCCTGCCGGCCCCTTGTGCCCATCAAAATCAGGTCAGCTCGGAGCTTGATGGCTTCTTGCAGGATCATGGCAGACGGCGTCCCAAGTACGGCGATCCCATGCGCCTGATAACCTAGGACGCGCAGACGTTCTCCCACATCGTCGATGTAATCGCGCGCGCTTTGTAAGGCTTGCTCCTCCAGGTTCTCTGCGGCTGCGACAGTGCCTGGCCAGGGCGGCTGTGTCGACGGCAACACGGTCAGCAGCGTCACCTCAACCGGATCGTGAAACGGCTTCAGTTGTAGAAAACGAATTGCGGCTTCCGCGTCCGATAGACCTTGGAGCGGCAGCAAGATCTGTTTCATGGCCTTGACCGGGCCGTTTACGACTAATGTGGCGCAGGGGGCCAGCGTGAGGATGCGGTGCGACACACTGCCGAGCAACCGCTCCTTGATGGGACCAAGACCTCGAGCTCCCATCACAATGAGATCGACCTTTGCTCTTCGGCCGTCGACACAATCACCTCTGCGGGAGACCCCATGCGAAGCTGTTTCGTCGAGGGGCCTGCGTGCATCGGGATGAGGGATTGAACCCGATTGAGCAGCCGTTCGCCCTCTTCCCGCATGCTCTGCTCAAGAGACTTATAGAGTTCTTCCGCCACTTCCGGCACCATCATCGGGTACGCCGGCCTCGGGATGTCCAATGCGTGAAGCAAGGTCAGTTGCTCTGCCCGGGCCAAGTACTTCAGAACGTGAACGGCCTCATAGGAATGATCCGATCCGTCAACTGCGAGTAGTGTTTTCATCGAGGACGCTCCTTTGTTCGCGCACCTGCGCCCCCATGCGGGGCGGGATGAAAGTGTTCCTGAAACCAGGTGAGAGCAAGTTCCGCAACCTGTTCCAGTGTGCCGGGTTCTTCAAAGAGATGCGAGGCGCCCGGCACGATCACAAGACGTTTAGGGCAGGCGAGGAGCCGGTAGGCTGCTCGATTCATCTCGATGACCGGCTCGTCGTCTCCACCCACAATCAGCAGAGTCGGCGCGGTGACCGACGGGAGATAGGGTTCGGCCAGATCAGGTCTGCCGCCCCGTGACACGACAGCCCGAATCAACGCGGGATCGCGTGCTGCCGCCTGCAGGGCCGCGCCGGCGCCGGTGCTGGCGCCAAAATAGCCGATGCCCAGACCCTTTGTTCGATCGTCCTGTTCGAGCCAGGCTTTGGCAACCAGGACTCGATCTGCCAGCAGATCGATGTCGAAGACTTTGCGGCGGTCCTCGGCTTCATCCTGGGTCAGTAGATCGAGCAGCAGCGTGGCAACCTTCCCTTGCTGGAGATGGCGGGCGACGAAATTGTTGCGCGGACTGAACCGCCCGCTGCCGCTTCCGTGGGCGAAGACCACCATTCCAATCGCCTCCGCTGGAAGGCCGAGGACTCCTTCAAGGGAGAGAGTCCCTCGCGTGAGCCTAACCGTTTGTTCATTCATAGCCGTTCCCACGCTCCGCGCTTGATGTATTTTCACCTTCCGATGAGGGACGAAGGGCCGAGCGGATAACGCCACAAGATAGCCAGTTGGTTGGAACTCAAGGCACTTCGGCGATTCATCAACTCTATCGCGGCGGTCATGCACCCGTCGTCAATTCCCTCGTTACGTGGTTATTCGAGGCTCAACGGCATTCCGCGGGGCAGAAAAACAGAATGTACAGTCCCACCGCCAACCCGAGCAGGACGGCTCCCAGCAGCAGCCACTGTGTCCTTGTCATAAATTCACCTCCAGTTTCGCTGCTACGAAGAGTCTGAGCAAGTCTGATGCCGTTGGGTGAACAGGAAGGTGAGTGAAGGGTGAGGCGTAAATGGCGAAGAGAGGAAGGCATTCGGCCTCGTCTCTTCCCTCACCGCGCAGGGTTCAGACCTTCTGTTGCCTTCTGCTACAGAGTTAAAAGGCACACTGTAGCAGGACACCCCCGCTCAAAATGCAAAGAGCCGATGGGGTATGGCGTAGGGTCGGACAAGAGAGACAAAGTCTTTGTTTCCACTGAGCTGTTAGCCATCAGCTTGTCAGCCCAGACTCGGTGGCACCGGCATTGCTAGGATTAGAAAGTGGGTTGATCATTTGGGAGGTCACATGGCTGAATCGCTCTTCACGAAGATCCTTGTGCCGGTTGATTTTTCTCCTTGTTCGGAAGAAGCCTTTCGCGTCGCGCTGGCCATCGCCAAGACATTTCAAGCCGAGCTGCTGCTGTTGCATGTGATCGACACCAGTGCCCTGGCGACCTTCAACCAGCTGGGGCTATTGGCGGTGCCCTCAGACGCACAGGGCCAAAAGCGTCGGCTTCGCCATCATGCGCGACTCCATATACGGCAATGGCTCGAATCAGAGTCGACCAAGGGCGTGACGGTGACGCGAATCGTATTGGAGGGTGGGCCGTTTATGGAGATCGCGAAGACGGCCCGGTTGGAAAAAGTGGATCTGGTGGTCATGGGGAGTTATGGCGGGCGCTCAGGTAACATGGACAAGATCTTCTTCGGTAGCACGGCAGAAAAGGTGGTGCGGACCGCGGGTTGTCCGGTGTTAACAGTGCCGCTGCCACCCAAGTCAAAACGATGATGGGGAAACGAGTGTGGCAGGTTAGAGAAAAACGACGCTGGCACGCTTGAATTTCGGTGGCCTGCACGTGTGGCACAACAGGATAACATTTTCTCAGGATGCTCAAAAAGTCCGCCAGAGGGAGGTGTGCATGAAAAGTCAGAAGGCGCAGCAGTGGGGATGGGTTCTTGTGCTTGCCGTCACATGCGGGTTCTGGTGGGAGGCGGCGGGGCCGGTGTTCTCGCAGTCGGAGCAAGTCGTCGAGGTCACGATCAAGGACTTTAAGTTTGTGACCAAGCAGGGGCCGCTCCTCCTCGGATTGCCTTCAGTGATTAAGGTTAGAAACGAGGATGCCGAACGGCACGACTTTGGCTCGACGATGTTTGAGGGCCTTCCGACTCAGGTCGAGAAGGACGGGGTGATCGTCTATGGACGAGGCGTGGGCGGAGTATTGCTCGATCCCAAGCGGGATGCATCCATTCGATTTACCATGTCGCGGCCTGGCCGGCATGAGTTTCGGTGCTCCATCCATCCGAACATGACCGGGGAGCTGCTCTTGCTCAGCGTGGATGCGGTGTGAGAAACAGGGGCACCAGGCTAGGGGTTCGTGGTTGGAATGTGCGGAGGTGACATCCTTGATCAAGCGAATCTTGTTTGCCACGGATTTTTCACGGTGGGCTCAGCGAGCGGAAGACTATGCCTGCGCCCTCGCCTGTTCATGGAAGGCGACCTTGACCGTGCTCAGCGTCGCGGAATTTCCACCGGGACTCAATCCCGACTACGTCGTCAATCAGCAATACTTGGCTGATCTGCTCCAACACGCATCGTCGCAGTTAGTGGACCTCAAAGGCCGTGCGGGACGCCGAGGCATTGCGGTCACGACTAGGGTGGCTACGGGGATTCCGAGCGAAGAGGTGATCACTGCGGCGCACGCGGAGGATTCGGACCTCATCGTCGTAGGGACGAGGGGGAAGACGGGCCTTGCGCACGTCTTATTAGGCAGTACCGCCGAGCGGGTCATTCGCGGAGCCTCTTGCCCGGTGCTGGCGGTGCGAACGGAGCCAGCAGACACAGAACAGGAGGAGGGTGCCCTGTCGAGGCCCATTACGCTGGAGCGCATCCTCGTACCGGTCGATTTTTCCGATTGTTCCCTCGATGCCTTGGAGTATGCAGGCATGGTGGCGCAGCAGGCTAAGGCCTCCCTCACACTGCTGCATGTGTTGGAGCCGGTGTCGTACGGCTTGGACTTTACCCTCGGCCATATTAGGACACGCGAACAGCTGCGGGAGAGCTGGACGAAACGACTGGAGGAATTGGCTTCCTCGCTGAGGGTGATCCACATACCTGTGGAGTCTCGGCTGCGGGGCGGCCATCCGACCGATTCAATTTTAGATACTGCACAGACCCTGCCCTGCGACCTCATCGTCATGGGCACGCACGGGCGCCGCGGGATCTCGCACGCCATTTCCGGCAGCGTGGCAGAGGCCGTCATGCGAAAAGCTCGCTGCCCTGTCCTTACGGTTCGTAGCCCAAAGTTTGGCCCTGACCATCGTCGGGTAATTCCGACAGCTTCCGTAATGCACACATAACCAAGGAGTGGGTGATGACGAGTGCGACTAAACAAACAGCAAAAAAGAAAAGATCGATGCGTTCGCCCTTATCGATATCGCCACAATCCATCGAGCTGCCGGATGGCATGTGGGATCGGATTTCGCGGAAGGCCTTCGAATTGTGGCAAGATCGAGGGTATCGAGACGGACACGATCTCGAGGACTGGCTCGACGCCGAGGCCATCGTGATGGAAGAAATTCATGAAGCTCGCGAGTGAAACGACAGCCGGCCTCTGGGTGCCTCTCGTTCCCTCGCTCGATGCGTTGCTCGCTCGATTGGAATCTCTTTCGTTGGAGCCTGGGTTGGCTGCCCAGCGGCAAATCGCACTGCGGCTCGCTCTCCAGCCCTATCTTGAGGGCGGTGCGAGGACGCTGTTATCCCCGCTGCCGCAGGAAGAGGAGTTAGCCAACCTCTTACTCTACAGCGACTTCTACCCGCAGGACGGGCAACTGACGTTGATCGAGCAGTTGCGCGATGTCATCACGGAGCATATTCCACAAGAAGAGCGAGAGTGGTTGGATCCACTGAAACATTCCTATCTCGATCTGGCCGAATTCCTGTCGGTCGACGAGCAGGACCAGCGCCTGGTTTTCCGCTCGGTAGGAAATGCGCGAGTCTATCGTGTGCCGGACGGAGCGTTCCGCAAGGAATTGCAGCCGGGGCAAGTCCTGCTCACGCGGCTGATTCGCGAGCCGGGCGATGTGGAATGGGAGCGGGCGGTGATCGCCGGTGCCGCGATCCTGTTATCCAACGAGGACGGAAAAGGCCTGCTGAACGGTACGCTTGACTATCGGCGACAGGTGGAGATTTCCGCCGGGTCTTTCGAACTCGGTGACTGGCCGGAATTCGCCAAGCGCTACGGACATGTGTTGCTGTGGACCTTTGCCCGTATGCGGTTTGCCGCGCTCGTTGACGCCGTGCGAAGCATTCACTATGCGGCAGAAGGAGGGCAGCCCTATCTGTATGCCTTGGCCCTGTACGATCATAACGAGTACCGGTACATGGTTACGGCGATGGCCGGCCTTGAAGGGTTTGAGCAGGAAGCGGCGGCCCTTCCACCTGATGGAGCCTCAGCCTCGAAGGACGCGCAGCACTTCGTGCAGCGCGGGGCATCCGGAGTCCGTGAATCCGTAGTGGTCGCAAGACTGATCCTCACGGCGACACAGTTGTGGGTGGAGTGTGATTCGCGCGAGCGGCTTGATGCCATCAAACACAAGCTGGCCGCGACATTCGGTTTTTCTCTTCATTTCCGCGGCGAGACCTGTACGCCACCGCCCCGACAGGTCAAGGAGTCTGAGTTGGCCGTCAAAGAGCCTCTGACGTTGGTCATTTCGGCAGAGGAAGATCGGGCCCTCTTGAACGGATTCTTAGAGACCCTATACTTGGAGTGGGCAGAACGGGCCTGCCCGTCGCTGGGGAATCAGATGCCGCGTCACGTCGCAACTTCAACAGTCGGTCGCGAGCAGGTCGCCGCCTTAATTGCCGATATGGAACGCCACGATCCTGGAGTCAGGCGCAGTAGGCCAGGCATCATTCGACTACAATAAACTGCGAGCCCATGTGGGGCTCGACTAGCAAGATGCTGAAAAAGCCCGCCAGCGGCGTTCTCGCTTCGCGCAGAGGCTCGACGTACGACACAGAGTACGCCTCGCCTCTACGCTTGCTGCGGCCTTGCTGGACGGACTTTTTGAGCATCTTGAATAGTTTTCAATCCGTGAGGTGACGCGATGACGACTCGGCACAGGCCCGGACTCGCCGAGGCGCTCGAACCCAGTCGACCTGCACCGCCGGCCAAGCCGAACATTCTCAAGACGCTCCTGGCTGTCCAGTCTGCCATGGGCCATGTGCCGATGACTGCCATTCCCCAGATTGCGCAGGTGTTAGGCGTGACGGATGCTCAGGTCGCCGGGGTCTTATCCTACTATTCCGATCTCAGGACTCAGTCCCCTGGTCGGCACCTCATCCGAGTGTGCATCGGCGAATCTTGCACGGCCAACCATGGCGGGCGAGTCCTTCGCGCGATCCAAGATCACGTGCGCGTTGCGGTCGGAGAAAGCACGCCTGAAGGGCGATTCACTGTGGAAAAGATGTCCTGCGCGGGGAACTGCGCGGTGTCGCCGACTGTGATGATCGATGAGGATGTCTGTGGGCGAGTGACGCCTTCCGACGTTCCGTCACTTCTGGAACCCTATTCATAGATGAAGACGACGCGCCTCTATCTCTCTAACGATACCTCCTCCCGCGCGGCCGGCGCCGGACGACTTGCCGATGCATGGCGCGATCGTTCTGAGCTTCAACTGATTCACACGTCCTCGCGCGGAGCCTTCTTTCTGGAACCGATGGTGGAGCGAGATGCGCCCAACGGGCGTGAGGCCTGGTTCAACGTGGTGCCGGGTGACTTGCCGCGCATCGTGGACGGGGTGGGCGGGACGCCGGTGGCAGGAATACCGTTTCTGCAACAACAGACTCGCTTCACCTTCGCCAACTTCGGCATCACCGAGCCGCTCGCGCTCGATGAATACCAAATGCGGGGCGGACTCAAGGGATTGGCAGCGGCACAGAGCCTGTCCCCGGAGGCGATCGTCGAAGAATTGCGCATCTCGCGATTACGAGGCCGCGGGGGCGCGGCGTTTCCCGTATGGAAAAAGTGGCAAGTCGCGCAACAGAGCGGGTCGGAGGAAAAGTATGTGGTGGCGAACGCCGACGAAGGGGATGCCGGCACCTATTGCGATCGGATGATAATGGAGGGCGATCCCTTCCGATTGATCGAAGGGATGCTCATCTGCGCCCGGGCGATCGGGGCGACGCGCGGATATATCTATTGCCGGTACGAATATCCAGCGGCGGCGCAGGCCATGCGGTTCGCGATTCGAAAGGCGCGCGAGGCGGACCTGTTGGACTTCGACGACTATCCCTTCGATCTTGAAGTGGTGGTCGGCGCCGGCTCCTACGTCTGCGGCGAAGAAACTGCCTTGCTGGAATCGCTGGAAGGCCGCCGTGGCGTCGTGCTGGCGAAGCCGCCCTACCCGGCAGAGTCAGGACTGTATGGCAAACCGACGATCGTCAGCAACGTGCTGACGTTCGCAACGATTCCCAACATTTTGGCAAACGGCGGCGCCTGGCATGCCTCACTCGGTACTGAGGGGTCGCGCGGTACGATGGCCATCCAGCTAGGTGGTCGGGTCAAGCAGCCTGGTCTGGTGGAAATTCCTTTTGGTTTGACGCTCCATAATGTCTTGGATCGATTCGGCGGTGGCATGGCACCGGGTGCGCGGTTTAAAGCTGTCCAGGTCGGGGGGCCGTTGGGGAGCCTGTTCCCGGAATCTCAGCTCGATATCCCCATCTGCTATGACGCATTCGCCGAAGCCGGAGCCATTCTTGGGCACGGGGGCATCGTCGTCTACGATGATGAGACGAATATGGTCGAGTTGGCGCGGCACTTCATGGCCTTCACGGCAGATGAATCGTGCGGGAAATGTACGCCCTGCCGGGTTGGGTCGGTGCGTGGTCGTGAAATTCTCGAACGGATTCAGAGCGGCCAGGGAACCGCGGAGGATCTTGTCCTCCTGTCCGATCTCGGCGAGACCATGAAGACCGCCAGTCTTTGTGCCTTGGGAGGGCGAGCGCCCTATCCGGTACTGACCGCGATCGAACATTTCCGGGGGGAATTCGTGAGGCGTGAGGGGTCAGGTGAAAAAAGACGATTCTGAGTACACCTCCTCACGCCTTGCGGGAGCACTATGCTGCATCTGACCATCAATGGCCGTCCGGTTCTTGCCTCACCCGGTGAGACGGTCTACCAGGCTGCCAAGAAAGCCGGGATCGCCATCCCAAGCCTCTGTGCGTCCGACCACCTCAAGCCCTTTGGGTCCTGCCGCCTTTGCCTCTGCGAGATCGAGGGGCAGAGCGGGGCACCGGCGACCTGTACCACGCCGGCGCGAGAAGGACTCGTCGTGCAGACCGAAACGAAACGGCTCCAACGGCTGCGGCGCAACATCGTCGAATTGTATCTCTCTGAACAACCGGATGCTGGTCCCGTGCCGGAGGCGCTGCAGCGCCTGGCTGTGACTTATGGGGTCCGTTCTGTGCGCTACCACAATGCGGAGCGCCGCCTGACCTATTGCGATGACTCGAATCCGTTCTTTTCCTTCGATAACGCAGCCTGCGTGTCCTGCGCGCGCTGCGTGCGGGCCTGCGAAGAAATTCAAGGCACGTTCGCATTAACCATGATCGGGCGAGGATTTTCAGCGAGACCTGTCGCCGGTGCGCAGCCTCTGTCAGGCAATCAGGGAGGCTTTGCCGATTCGAACTGCGTGTCCTGCGGAGCCTGTGTGAAAGAATGTCCGACTGGTGCGCTTACGGAGAAGACGGTGCTGCAGCAGGGATCACCGACCGGAACCGTGCGCACGACTTGCGCCTATTGTGGCGTGGGCTGTGCGTTCGATGCCGGTGTGCGAGATGGTCGGGTAGTGAAAATGATGCCCGCAGACGATGGGCCTTCGAATCAGGGGCACGCTTGCATGAAGGGACGGTTCGGCTGGACGTATAACAATGCGACAGATCGGCTGCGAGTCCCGCTGCTGCGACGCGGCAACGGCTGGGAAGAGATTTCCTGGGAGGCGGCTTTGGATCGGATTGCACAGGAGTTCACGCGCATCAAGGACGCTCACGGTCCGGATGCTCTCGCGACCATTTCATCCAGCCGGGGTACGAACGAAGAAAATTATCTATTTGCGAAGTTCATGCGCTGCGTGATCGGGACGAACCACATCGACAACTGTGCCCGCGTCTGTCACAGCGCGACTGTTACCGGGATGATGGAAACGTTAGGGGCGTCTGCTGCGACCAATTCCATTCAGGATCTCGATCGGGCGCACCTTATTATGGTGGTGGGGGCGAACCCGACAGAGTCCCATCCCGTGGTCGGGGCCAGGATTAAGCAGGCGCATCGGCGAGGGGTGCCCTTGATCGTCATCGATCCCAGACGCACAGAGCTGGCGCGGCTGGCCGATCTGCATCTGCAACTGCGACCCGGCACCAACGTCGCCTTGCTCAATGCGATGGGCCACGTCCTGGTCAAGGAAGGGCTCCTCGATCAGGGCTTCATCGCGGCAAGGACAGAGGGAATCGATGACTGGCTCAAGACCGTCTCGGACTGTACGCCGGAAGCGGCGGAATCCATCACCGGTGTGCCGGCTCATCTCATCTCCCTGGCGGCTCGGCGTTATGGGAGCAGCAGCGCGTCGCTCTGCGTCCATGGTCTCGGTGTGACCGAACATCGCTGGGGTAGTCATGGGGTCATCGCGCTCTGTAACCTGGCCTTGGCCACCGGCAACATCGGAAAACCTGGCACCGGCATCAATCCCTTGCGTGGACAAAACAATGTGCAGGGGGCCTCGGATATGGGCTGCCTCCCGACCTACTTCGCCGGCTACCAGAGTTTGGACGATCCGAAGCTGGCAACGCTGCATCAGACCATTACCGGCCGTCCGTTACCCACGAAGCGCGGCATGAAAACGCCTGACATGTGGGACGCGGCGATTGCGGGCCGGCTCAAGGGACTCTGGATCATTGGGTATGACGTCGCGCAGACCGACCCGAATTTGAAGAAAGTGCACGAGGCGTTGAAGCACGTGGAGTTTCTGGTGGTGCAGGATCTATTTCTTACCGAGACCACGAAGTTTGCGCATCTGGTACTGCCTGGCGCATCATTTTTAGAAAAGGACGGCACATTTACCAATCTTGAACGTCGTATTCAGCGGATCAGGAAAGCGGTGGAGCCGCCTCACGGGATCCTCCCGGATTGGCGCGTGGTCTGCGAAGTCTCAAACCGGATGGGCTATCCCATGCCCTATCAGCATCCTTCGGAGATCATGGATGAGATTGCGAGGCTCACGCCGATGTGCGCCGGTGTGTCCTACGATCGGCTCGACCGGCCTGCCGGGTTACAGTGGCCGGTGCCGACTGCCACGCACGAAGGCACAGCCCTGATGCACCAGAAGACATTTCCAAAGGGGAAGGCGCACTTTGTCGGCGTCGATTACCTGCCGCCTGGTGAGGCGCCCACAGCCGAGTATCCGTTCGTGCTGACCACGGGCCGCATTCTCCAACATTACAACTGCGGGGCCCAGACACGTCGCACGGACATTCTCGAGCTGGTCGATACCGATGTGCTGGAAATGCATCCGGCCGATATGAAGGCGCTGCATCTGCGTGACGGTGAGATCATTCGTTTGGTAAGTGCCCGTGGGGATGCCCTGCTCCCTGCTGTGGGGAGTGAGCGCGTCCTTCCGGGGCATCTCTTCACCAGCTTTCACTTCCCGGCTTCAACGGTGAACGAACTGCTCTCGTCGAGCGCGGATGAAAGTTCAAAGTGCCCGGAGTACAAGGTGTCTGCCGTGCGCGTGGAACCCATTCAACGGGACGAACTCGATCCGGAAGATGAAGCGGAACTGCAGCACATGCGACGCCAGCTAATTTTTTAGGAGATATGGAACAGAGCGCGGCCAACAATCTGCTCGATGCCTACGCTCCCGCGCAGATCGCCATGCGGGTGCGTGAAGTCGGCGTAACAAAAGCCACCATGCCGGTTCTCACAATGTTCACCCTGGCTGTCTTGGCGGGGGCCTTCATTGCGCTGGGCGCATTGTTTTTTACGATCACGATGACCACGGGAACCATCGGTCAACCGCCGGCCTTTGGACTCATGCGCTTGGCGGGCGGGGTCACGTTCAGTTTGGGGCTCATCCTGGTGGTGGTGGGCGGGGCGGAACTTTTTACCGGCAATAATCTGATCGCCATGGCCTGGGCTTCCGGTCGGGTGACGACACAACAAGTCATGAGGAACTGGGGATGGGTCTATCTCGGCAACCTGGTTGGAGCGGTTGGAACAGCGGTCTTAGTCTGGCTGGCCGGCGTGCACACCATGAGTGATGGTGCAGTGGGAGAGACGATGGTCCAGATCGCGCGAAACAAGATCACGCTCGATCCGGTCTCGGCGGTGGCCCGTGGCATCCTCTGCAACGTGCTGGTCTGTCTTGCGGTCTGGTTGTGCATGGGCGCGCGGAGTGTGTCCGATAAGATTCTTGCTACCGTCTTCCCGATCACTGCTTTCATCGCGTGCGGGTTTGAACATTCCGTCGCCAACATGTACTGTCTCCCGATCGGCGTGCTGCTCGCGGCGGGGACCTCGGCACCACTCTCAGTCACTGGCGCGCTCAGTAACCTCGCACTGGTCACAATCGGCAACGTCCTCGGCGGAACCGTCCTCGTCGCGTTGGTCTATTGGACGGTGTATTTGAGAAATTCGGATTAGCGTCACAGGAGTCCTCACATCATGAATTCTCCTCGCACGATCGTCGGTATCTTAGTCGGGGGTGGCCCCGCTCCTGGGATCAACAGCGTGATTAGCGCGGTCACGATCCGAAGTATCCTCGGCGGCTGCGATGTGGTCGGCATCCTCGACGGATTCAAATGGCTCATGGAGGGGAGCACGAGTCAGGTGCGTCCCCTTTCAATCGAGGAAGTCAGCCGCATTCACTTCCGAGGCGGGTCTTGTCTGGGCACCTCGCGGGCAAACCCGACGAAGAAGGCGGAGCATCTCGATACGGTCGTATCGGCCTTAACGAGGCTTGGGATCACGCGGCTCGTGACCATTGGCGGAGATGACACGGCCTTCTCGGCGCTCAAACTGGAAGAACGATCGGCTGGGCGCCTTCAGGTTGTCCATGTGCCCAAGACGATCGATAACGATCTCGATCTTCCGCATGGCATCCCGACCTTCGGCTTTCAAACCGCACGTCATTGTGCCGTCGAGACCGTCAAGAATCTCATGGTGGATGCCCACACCACATCGCGCTGGTACTTCGCCGTGACGATGGGACGCAAAGCCGGCCATTTGGCGCTCGGCATCGGCAAGGCCGCCGGGGCCACGCTCACCGTCATTCCAGAGGAATTTGGGGAGCGGCCCGTGAGACTCCAGCGCGTGTTGGATCTCGTGATCGGGACGATGATCAAGCGTCTCAGCGGAGGACGCTCCGATGGGGTTGTCGTGTTGGCGGAAGGACTGATCGAGATTCTTGACCCGCGGGACCTGGGTGGATTGGACCATGTCGAGCGGGATGAACATGGCAACCTGCGATTAGCAGACGTGGATATCGGCGATGTGCTCCGCCGTGAAGTGACGAAAGACATGAAAGCCATGGGACTTGCCACGACGATCGTCACCAAGAATGTGGGGTACGAGTTACGCTGTGCGGACCCGATTCCGTTCGATATGGAATACACCCGCGATCTTGGCTATTGTGCGGCGCAGTTCCTCCTGGATGGAGGTACGGCGGCCATGGTGTCGATTCAGGATGGGCGGTTTGTGCCGATTCCTTTCAAGCAGATGGTGGATCCCGTCACAGGCCGGGCGAGAGTGCGGATGGTGGATATCACGGCGCAGTCGTACCAGATTGCACGCCAGTATATGATTCGCCTGTCCGACGAGGACCTCAAGGATCCGGTGACGCTTAATCGCTGCGCGGCTCTCGCGGGAATGTCGCCGGAGGCATTTCAACGCCGGTTTCAGCAAGTCGGTTCGAATGTAGCGGGAACTCGATCGAAAGGATACTCAACATGAATGTGCTTGTGGCGACAGATGGATCGAAATACGGGCGATGGGGGCTGAACTGGGTGGCCAAGCTGCCGTTCGTCGAGCCGCCGCGGGTGACGGCGCTGCATGTGCTCGACATCGGCGTGCTCCGCGCGCCGTTTCTGGCGCAGCCGGTGATGGCCGGCAACGAACGGTACATCCAGGAAGAAATTCAGCGCATGGAAACGCGCTCGGCTAAAATCCTCAAGGAGGCCAAGCAGCAGTTGGCGTCGCTGAAGCTCAAGGGCGCGGCCCGCAAGGAGCAGGGGGCGGTCGCACCGGTGATCTTGAAACGTGCGCCCAAACGCGACGGGCTCCTGGTGGTGGGCAGTCAGGGACTCGACGCCCTCGACCGCTTCATGCTCGGCAGCGTGTCGACGAATCTCATCCATCATGCGAGCTGTCCTGTGTTGGTCGTCAGAGAAGAGGCGGCGCCATTGCGGCGGATCACCTTGGCGATCGATGGATCCTCCGCATCGGCCAAGGCACTTGAGTTTATGCTGACCAAGTTTCAGCCGGATAGTTCGACCGGCAAGGGCGGGCGCGTGCCGATTCAGGTGACCGTGATCCACGTGATGCCGTTCATCAAGTACCCGGAGCTGAAGGAGGCAGGGCGCAGGATGGTCGAACAGGGCGCGCGGAAGCTGGTCAAGGCGGGATTTGCGGCCGAGGCCCTGTGTCAGCTGGGGAACCCTGCCGAAGAGATCATGAAGGTGGCTTCCAAACACCGTGCCGATCTGATCGTGATGGGGGCCAAGGGATTGGGCGCCATTGGCCGGTTCCTCCTCGGGAGCGTCTCGACGCGAGTAGTCCAGCACAGTTCCTGCTCGGTGCTTGTCGTGAGATAGTCCAGGGGTCCGACTCGCCTACGCCTCCCAGCTCCCCTCCGCCATATTCTTGTTGCTGAGCGTTTGTAGCAGGCCGTTGAAGCGGTCCGCCGTCGGCGTTCTGCCGGAACCTTGTTTCAGATTGCCGATTGCCGGTAGGATGTCCATTCAGAAGGCCGCTGTCGCGCATATCCTCGATGCACCCATGAGCCCACGACGATCCCCCCACAACGTGCCGCCACCCGTAAAAAAAACAGGGGGACGAGTTCCAGCGTCGAAGCCACCAGCGCAGGCTGCTGCCAGTCGGGCTCCGAAGGGTGGGAAAGAGCAACTCAAGCTATTGCACCACCTCAAGGAACGAGTCAAGGAGCTGACCGCTCTGCACGGAACGGTGCGGGTATTACAAGACGGCACCAAGACATTGGAAGAGGTCTTCGGAGAAATTGTGGCGCTCATTCCACCGGCTTGGCAATATCCGGAGGTCACGGCGGCGCGTATCCAGTTTGAGGGAGTGACTCTCGCGACGCCATACTTTCACGAAACGGCATGGATGCAGCGGGCTCCGCTTGTGACCGCGAAGGGAGCGAGCGGATCCATCGATGTCGTGTATCTGGAGCAGAGGCCGAAGGAGCTGGAGGGGCCCTTTCTGCTCGAAGAGCGGCATCTCATCGATTCGTTGGCCGACAGCGTCTCGTCCTATCTCACGCGCCGGGAGGCCGAGGAATCCCTGCGGTCGGCGCACGCGCAAATGCAGACCTTGTCCCGCCAGCTCATGCAGGTGCAGGAACGCGAGCGCCGGCAATTGGCGCATGATCTCCACGATGAAATCGGTCAAGCCGTGACGGCGATTAAGATGAACCTGCAGACCATGCAGAGGGTTGCGGATATGTCGATCGTTCAGGATACGTTGAACGACAGTCTGGGGATCCTGGACAAAATTCTTCAGCGAGTCAGGGATCTTGCCCTGGATTTACGCCCATCTTTGCTGGACGACCTGGGATTGGTGCCCGCGGTCCGCTGGTATGTCGAGCGGCAAGCGCAACGAGCAGACCTTGTCGCCGAAGTTGAGGCCGAGAACGTGCCTCAGGACCTGGAGCCGGATTTGTCTGTGGCATGTTTTCGTATCGTTCAAGAGTCGATCACCAATATCCTGCGCCATGCGAAAGCGACCACAATACATGTGGCCTTGCGGCGGATGGATCAGCACCTGGATCTCCGCATCAAGGACGACGGGATTGGCATGAGCTCCCGGCGGACGCCGGCCACGCCAGCCGGACGCTCGACCCTTGGGTTGCTCGGAATGCAGGAGCGGGCGCAGGCCCTGGGTGGACGAATCACGATTCAGTCTTTGCCAAATCAGGGGACGGAGGTTCATGTGCGGATTCCGCTCCAGCCCCGTGAGAGAACGGACGGCGGATAAGGAGGCCTGGACGTCGCATGCCGATTCGAGTCATGTTGGTCGACGATCATATTCTGATTCGAGCGGGCCTCCGCGCCCTGTTGCAGAGCTTGCCGAATGTCTCGGTGATCGGCGAAGCCAGCACGGGACACGAGGCGGTCGAGGTCGTGGTCCGTGAACAGCCGGATGTGGTGCTGATGGATATTGCCATGCCAGGGTTGAACGGCTTGGACGCAGCGGCTCGCATCGTCAAGCAATGGCCGGGCGTCCGGGTAATCATCCTCTCGATGCATGCGAACGAAGAATATGTCGGACAAGCGCTTGATGCGGGAGCCACGGGCTATCTTCTCAAAGGCGCGGAGCCGGCAGAGCTGGAACTGGCCCTCAAGGCTGTCATGCGCGGCGAGACCTACCTGACACCAAGTGTGTCGAGACCGCTGGTGGATGAGTATGTGGCTCGTCGAAAAGATCAAGCGGGTCCGCTTCATGACCTCACCTCGCGCCAGAGGGAAATATTGCAATTGATCGCTGAGGGCAGTTCGACCAAAGCGATTGCCCAAAAGCTGAACCTGAGCATCAAAACTGTCGAAACCCATCGGAGCGAACTGATGCGCCGGCTCGACATCCATGATGTGGCGGGGCTGGTTCGTTATGCGATCAAGACGGGTCTTGTCACGCTGGGACCGTAGCCGATTATTCCCCCCAATCCTCCCTTCTCAGTCGTCCTATCCGGCTGATTTCATTGAAATGTACTCCCGGTCTCTGCTCCTAAGCCTCTGGCAGATCTGGCTGTTCCCTCCCATGAGCGGTCCTATCTCGCCCCAGGTGTTTTTCCTCTGTATTTCAGGGTTTCCCTGATACTACCGAGGCCAGGTTTGTGTGACTGTATAGACAGAAATAACTCAATGACGAAGCCATCGACTGAAATGGAAAGTATGACGGAGAAAATGAGAATGGGAACGTATCACAGGCTTTCTTTGGAAAGCCTGAACCGAGGAGGTGGAGAGATGATATCGCACAAATCTAAAAATGTACTGATGGCCCTTCCAGTAGTGGCCTTGCTCGGTCTCCTAGGCTGCAGTGGAGTATTTGCTACTCAGCCGGAAGATCTGCTCGCATCCAATGCCAGCGCCGAGGATCACATGGCTGCGGCGACGCTCTATCAAAGTAAGGCAAAGGAACTATCCGCGGAAGCAGATCAATATGAAGCCGCGGCATCGAAGATTAAACCCCTCGAAGATCCCAAGGGCTTTAGGCGGTCAGGGCTAAAGACCGCCATGCAGGAGAAGCGGAACGCTGCCGCGGAGATGCAGGAGCTCTATGCCACCCATGTCGAACAGGCTCAAACCCTCTATGGCATGAAGAAGGCAGAGTAAGCGATCGAGCAGACAATGGGGAATGTATGAGGGGGCCACGCCGTCGAGGGGACGGCGTGGCCTCCTTGTCTTTATCCGATCGGGCAGGGAGTCCACCGCACATCACTGCGTTTGACCCATCCGGCGACGCCGTCCCTTGTCTCCACATGGACGTAGCCGGTATTGATCGGGCGCTCGACGTCCACGATCAATTCAGTCTTGAGGGTGTCTACCGTCCTGCTGTCGTCTGGACCGGTTTGGACAGAAAGGGACGCGTTTCGGGGGGCGAAACAGACCAAGGGCACGGCAGTGAAACCTGGTGCACCTCCTTGTGCCATGCTCGTGATCGCTCCATCTCCTTCCGCGACCAGGGGGGATTTCGGTAAGAGACCACCCGTCCCTGTTACGACAATGGGGCGCTCAATCGAGCGGCCACCTGACAGGCGTTCAAGGAGCACATGGCCGACTGACGAAATTGCGGAGGACATCCCCTCTTCTTCTGCGGTGACTTCCACCAGTTGAACAACCGTGGAAGTTCGAGTGGGGGAAATACAGGCGGCCACAATTCTGAGTCCCGAATGGCCCGCCAAGAGTTTTTCCACGGTGGCAATGGATCCCGGACAATGGATATGGGGGATCACCACTACGCCGAGCCCGTCAAGTGTTCGCCGCGTTCGTTCCACAACGGCTGGGCTCGCGGCAACCGGCAGTACAGCAGGGAGAGTCCCCTCGGTGACCGTGACGGGGCGTCCGAGCACCTGCGCCGTGGATTGCTCCACGACGTCCATGACCTGCTTGAGATCGACCGTGACCGGCACTTCATAGGCGTTCACCACCGAAGCCGGCCTGCTGGCACATCCTGGGAGCAGGAAGAGGATCGCCAGCGCACAGATGCCCTTGTCCAACGCGTTAAGATGTCTCATATGGTCCTCCCCGAATAAAAAACGTCCCCGGCCGCAACGGGCCTGAGGACGTCCTTGTCCAGATGTCGAGGTTGTGACCCCGACGGGGAGGCATCATCGCCCCCGGTGATTCAGCCAAAAAAAAAGCCCTCGCCCACTTTCCGGGCAAGGACCTCATTGTCCTACTCATTGGCCAGAAACGTCGTTGTTTCCAGCACTCGTACTATTGGTACCTTTAGCAAATCCTGTGGAGAGTTGTCAATGTTTGATCGTGAGGAAAATGAATCGAGCGCAACACAAGGACAATTTGTGTGAGACCGTCCGTTGCCTACCTGTCCAAAACATTTCTTTGCACATGAAGTAAAGAAGGACGGTAGGCTTCCGCCGATGGCGCTTCAGGGTGAGTCGAAGGTCCAGATGGCAGAAAAGATCAGCGCCTGTTGGACAGGGGTCAACCCGACAACTCCGGGGCTGGTCTCACTGTCTGTGAAAAATCCTCCTCCCGATCCTGTTGATTCGTCGTACCGATATTCCATCCGCAGAATCGTGTTGGTCCATCGGAATGGCATCCTATATTCTACTGTCGTCGTGAGAGTTCGAATGAATTGTTCATGGCCTGTCAGCAGGCCATTACGGTCCCAATAGAATTCGGGACGCAGGGCCACGCTCCAAGGACCGTGAACATTCCATCGCATGGGTAGAGCCGCATGTGTCCAAAAGGCCCTGGGGCTTCCCGGCGCTGTAGCCACTCGCTCAGTCCCAATCTGGTAATCAAGCGCGACAATGAACGGACCGTCCTTCCACTCGACGACGCTGTCGGAGAAAAGGCGCCAGAATTCCAACGACGTGTCCGCTTGGTCCGACCCGTAATAGATCGTTTCCTTGAGCGTCAGGCTCTGCGTGGCCTTATATGCGAGTTGCCCGCCGTAACTCGGAACGTGGTTGGGATCAGATAAGTGAGCGTATCCATTGATCACAAACAACGCACCGGTCAGTTGTTGAGTAAAGGCATAGCTCGCATTGATGCCGAACATCAGATACGGCGTGTACTCAGCGCCCCAGGCCCTAGTATAGGTGAGGTTGTCCTTGGCATAGAGCGAGTCATACCCGATGAAGCTATTGAACAGACCGCCCTGGATCGTAAGACCTGTGCCCACCGGCGCCAGATAGGACAAGTTGGCGCGGCCAAAATATCTGAGCTCATCTGCGGCGGCGACCTTGGGCTCGTTGACCGCAAACCCGAAATTCAGGGCATCCTGTCCGCCATGGCCCATGAGCTCCATGCCCCAGCGAGACTGCTCCGTGGCGTCCTTTTTGATATAGGCTCCTGCCATGTTCAGGTCGAGTTCGTTGACTCGCGGCGTGGTGTTTCTGCTGCGGAATTGATGGTTGACTGGAAAATTAAAGTCGAGTGAGTATCCCAGATCGATGAACCCTCCGTAGTGCCAGTCCGGGTTTTCAGTGTCGACTTTGTGCTCCGTTGCATGAAGACCAGTCCCGTCCATCTTGTTTTCTGGCTGCTTCTCTGGAGTAGGAAGCTCCACCGCCGCGGCAGGAATGGCCAGCGCTACCCAGAGCATGACCAACGCGGCCTTGTCCGCCCACATGAACGTTCTCGTCATCGCGCCATCACGATCCTGTGCGCTTGTGTCTGCATGGGTTCATGGGGCCGTCCGGTAGTCGGCGTACAACATGGGGACCATCGCATGATAGGCAAGTCAAAATGCTGCGCACAAGAGCCAGGCCGAGTACATCCCCTCAGGTGTGAGACATGATAGAGTTGCCCGCGACTATGACGATCAGCGTCATGGCGTAGCTGCAGGTGGTTTCGCGATGACAATGACCAAACGCTCCCCTCTTACACCATCATACTCAGGTGTTCTTAAAATACCGTTCTGGCATGCGCTGTCTGTGAGGGACGTTGCTCAGCGACTTACCGTTGATCTCAAGACCGGCTTGAGCGCCGATGAAGCTGCGCGTCGGATAAGCCAATATGGCCTGAACGAAATCCGTGAGCAACCCCCACGCCCGCTCTGGCGCATGTTTTTCGATCAATTTACCGACTTCATGATCCTTGTCTTGATCGGGGCTGCGATTATTTCCGGGGTCGTCGGCGATCCGCCTGATGCGATCGCCATCGTCGTGATCGTCCTGCTCAATGGCGTGATCGGGTTTGTCCAGGAATACCGGGCTGAGCGAGCGGTCGCTGCGCTGAAGTTGCTTGCGGCATCCACGGCGCGGGTCAAGCGGGACGGCCATGTGATACACACTCTCCGCCCTGCAGCTTGTGCCGGGCGATGTCGTATTGCTGGAGACCGGCAACGTAATGCCGGCTGATCTACGCCTGATCGAAACGGTTCATCTGAAAGTGGATGAATCTCCGTTGACCGGTGAGTCGGTTCCGGTTGAAAAGCGCACAGCGGCATTGCATGAGGCTGCGGTGCCGCTCGGTGACCGGGCGAACCTCGCGTATAAAGGGACACGTGTGACCTATGGCCGGGGCAGCGGCCTTGTGGTCGCGACCGGCATGCAAACCGAATTGGGCAGAATCGCCTCGATGCTGGGGAGAGAGGGGGCCGTGAAGACCCCGCTCCAGAAGCGGCTCGCGGCGTTTGGGCAGCGTCTAGCCCTGGCGGTCTTGGCGATCTGTGCCATCGTGTTTGTCGTCGGTGTATGGCGTGGCGAACCGGTCGTGTTGATGTTTCTGACGGCAGTGAGTCTGGCTGTCGCAGCGATCCCGGAAGCGCTCCCTGCAGTGGTGACCGTGTCTCTGGCCTTAGGCGCTCGTCGGATGGTGGAGAAGAACGCGTTGATTCGCCGATTGCCGGCGGTGGAAACGCTGGGGTCCGTCACCTATATCTGTTCGGATAAGACCGGCACGCTCACGCAGAACAAGATGCGCGTGGAGCAGCTCTTTGTGAGCGGACAGCCAGAGAGTGGCTCCACGAGCAAGCAGGAATCCTGGCGTTGGTTGATGAAGGCCCTGGCGCTCAGCAACGACGCGACACGTAATAAGGAAGGCCGGATTATCGGCGATCCGACCGAAGTCGCGCTCTTTCAAGGAGCAGAGGACAGGGGCTATGGGAAAGCTGACCTGCTTGTTCAGGCGCCGCGGGTGGCTGAACTGCCGTTCGATTCAGATCGCAAATGCATGACGACGCTGCACCGGGAGGGCTCGGAGGTCGTGGCGTTTACCAAGGGAGCGCCCGAGCAAGTTGTGGCGTTGTGCGATGGGCAGTTGACCGGCGATGCTCGGATCGCACTCGATCCGGCGGCAATTTTAGATCGAGCCGACCTGATGGCAGCGGATGGTTTGCGCGTATTGGCCGTGGCCTATCGGACGTGGCCGGATCTGCCGGCAGAGCTCACGCCTGACACCGTCGAGCGCGGGCTGACATTTCTAGGCCTGGTTGGCTTGATGGACCCGCCAAGGGAAGAAGCGAGGGAAGCGGTGGCCCTGTGCAAATCGGCCGGCATCACGCCCGTGATGATTACTGGCGATCACCCCGCGACGGCCCGTGCCATTGCCCTGCGCCTCGGTATCATCGAGAACGACCATTCTGTATTGACCGGGCAGGAGCTGGCGAAGTTGCCGCTGGATGAGTACGAGGCGCGAGTGGAGGGGATCCGGGTCTATGCGCGTCTGTCGCCGGAACAGAAGATCACGATCGTGAAGGGGTTGCAAGATAGGGGCGAATTCGTCGCGATGACCGGCGATGGCGTGAACGATGCCCCGGCGCTTCAGCGCGCCGACATCGGAATCGCGATGGGGCTTGCGGGCACGGATGTGGCGCGTGAAGCGTCGCATATGATTTTGCTCGATGACAATTTTTCCACCATTGTGACGGCGGTGGGGGAAGGGCGGCGGATTTTCGACAACATCCGCAAGTTCATCAAGTACGCGCTCTCATGTAATACGGCAGAAGTCTGGACCATCTTTCTGGCACCATTTTTTGGCATGCCGATTCCCCTGTTGCCGATTCATATTTTGTGGATCAACCTCGTCACCGACGGATTGCCGGGGTTGGCGCTGGCGGTTGAACCGGAAGAAAAGGGAATTATGAAGCGGCCCCCGAGACCGCCGCGCGAAAGCATCTTCTCGCACGGGATGTGGCAGGACATCATCTGGGTGGGTCTACTCATGGGTGGCGTGGCACTCTTCACCCAGGTTTGGGCGTACCACACAGGGCACGTCCATTGGCAGACGATGGTGTTCACCGTTCTGACTCTGTCGCAGATGGGCAACGTACTCGCGCTTCGGTCCGAGCGTGTCTCGTTCTTCCAACTCGGTCCCTGGACCAATCTCCCGCTCCTGGGTGCGGTAGTGCTGACCCTTGCGTTGCAGATGGCGACAATCTATATCCCGGCGCTGAATCCGATCTTCAAGACTGACCCGCTTGACCTCGACGAACTGGTGCTGTGCCTGGCGCTTTCATCAGTCGTGTTTATCGCGGTGGAGAGTGAGAAGTGGTTCATCCGACAAGGCTGGTTGCATTGGAATTCCAAGGATACGGAGCGGGCGTAACTCCACCAATGCTCCCCATGCCAGTTGGGTGGGAAGCATCGCGCCAAATCCTGTATCATGCGAGGATCACGAGACGGTTGACCGTTTACAGAGAGGACCCTGCGGATGTCGGAACATCAGGTTGAGCCCCACGTCTTTGTCATCATCGGTGCGACCGGCGATTTGACGCGTCGGAAGCTCCTGCCCGCGCTGTATCATTTGCGGGATCAGGGAATCCTGGAGACGCGCAACACGCTGATCGTGGGCGCCGCCTTGCCCGAGATGGGTGAAGAGGGGTTTCGGCTCTGGGCCTTTGAAGGTCTGGAGAAAGCCGGATGGCGCAATGAGACAGAGTTACGCCTCTGGTGCGAGGAATGTCTTCACTATCAGACCCTGCACGAAGGGGGCACACAGGACTATGAGATATTGGCCGGGTACATCCGGCGGTTGGAGCGCACGCACAAGATGCCGGAGAACCGGGTGTTCTACCTGGCGTTGCCACCGGACACCGTGCCTATCGCGATGGAGCGGTTGGCCCAGGCGGGACTGCTCAAGAGCCACGGGTGGGTCCGCGTCGTGTTCGAAAAACCATTCGGCCACGACTTTCACTCAGCCCGGCACCTGAATACGACCCTGCATCAATATATCGAGGAACCCCAGATCTACCGCATCGATCATTACCTCGGCAAAGAGACCGTGCAGAATCTCCTGGCGTTCCGCTTCGCAAACCCGATTTTTGAATCGCTCTGGAGACGCGACGCCATCGAGAATGTTCAGATTTCCGTTGCTGAAGATCTTGGCGTCGAGCATCGCGGGGCCTACTACCAGCAAGCCGGGGCATTCCGCGATATGATCCAGAACCATCTGACCCAACTCATGACTGTCGTCGCGATGGAAGTGCCGGTGTCCTTCGATGCCGGTGCGATCCGGAGCGAAAAACTGAAAGTACTCCATTCCGTTGCGCCGATCACTCCTCAGGATGTTGTCTTCGGCCAGTACACGTCCTGGCAGGTCGCCGACCAGACGATTCGTGGCTATCGTGAGGAGCATGGGGTCCCGAAGGACTCGACCACGGAAACCTACGTCGCACTGAAAGCGGAGATTCATAACTGGCGATGGAAGGGCGTGCCGTTCTACCTCAGGACTGGCAAACGCTTGCCGCGCAAACTGACCCAGGTTGCGGTGACTTTTCGTGAGGCCCCTACCCAAGTGTTTCGGTCCCTCGACCCCGGTAGCATTCCACCCAATAAGCTATTGATCACGCTCCAGCCCAATGAAGGGTTCTCGCTCTGTTTTTCCGTGAAGAGTCCAGGGAGACCATTTCAACTGAGCGACCATGCGCTGCAGTTCGACTATGAAAAAGCCTTTGGCCAACTTCCCGAAGCCTATGAGACTCTGCTCCGCGACGTGATGATCGGTGATCAGACTCTCTTCGTCAGCGCGCAGTTCACCGAATCGGCCTGGCGCCTCTATGACCCGCTATTGACCTGCGAGAAACCCGTTCACTTCTACACCGCCGGTACCTGGGGTCCAAGCGAAGCGGATGTACTACTGGAGAAGAATGGGCATCAATGGGCTTTAGGCTGGTAAGGAAGGAGCGGGTCAATTTCCACCGTTAAAGGAGGGTTGCAATGGCCAAGGCTCAACTGAGTCCCGCCCGGATCATGCAGCTTGGCGTCGGCTTTTGGGGATCGAAGACACTTCTCAGCGCGATCGAGCTTGGCCTGTTCACTGAACTGGCCAAGGGACCGCTCGACGCGGCCGCCTTAAGCAAGCGGCTGGGGCTCCATCCACGGAGCGCGAAGGATTTCTTTGACGCACTCGTGGCATTGGGAATGTTGAAACGCACCGGCACCCGCTATGCCAATACCGCTGAAACGTCCTTGTTCCTCGATCGAGCCAAGCCATCCTACGTAGGCGGGATGCTGGAGATGTGCAACGTCCGGCTCTACCGCTTCTGGGGCTCACTCACCGAAGCCCTGCGTACAGGCAAACCGCAGAACGAAGCCAAGACAGGCGAAGACTTCTTCGGCACATTGTATGCGGACCCGCAACAGCTGGAAGGTTCCTCAAGGCCATGACCGGCCTCAGCCAGGGAACCGCGCGAGTGATTGCCAAAAAGTTTCCCTGGCGGAAATACCGCACGTTCATGGACGTCGGTTGCGCACAAGGTGGTGTGGCGGTTGAAATCGCCTTGGCGCACGGGCAGCTCATGGGGGGCGGAATGGATCTCCCGGTGGTCCGGCCGGTATTCGAATCGTATGCGAGATCGAAGAAGGTGGATGGGCGGCTGCGTTTTCATGCGGGGGACTTCTTCAAAGACCCGCTGCCCAAGACAGAGGTGTTGATCATGGGTCATATCCTTCATGACTGGAACCTCGACGACAAAATGATGCTTCTGCGCAAGGCCTATGACGCGCTCCCATCCGGCGGCGCGTTGATCGTGCATGAAGCCATCATCGACGACGCGCGCAAACAGAACGCTTTCGGTCTCCTCATGAGCCTGAACATGCTTATCGAAACGCAAGGCGGGTTCGATTTCACCGGCGCAGATTGCAAACGGTGGATGAAAGAGGTTGGCTTCAAGCGGACGCACGTAGAGTCGTTGGTTGGGCCGGATTCTATGGTCGTCGGCATTAAATAGGGCGGGAGGGGAGCAAAGGTCGCGTGCGAGCTGACCGGAGCAGAGTGGAACAGCAGCAATCATTCAATGGCTGTCGAGGTGGGCGATGATGAGTCTCGCGTCGGCGATAGGGTCTGTCGTGAAAGGGGCGGCGAGCTGACGGGTCACCGAGGTGCTCAATCGCTCCGCTGCCTGGCGGATGGGACTGGGGAAAGACGCGTCCCGCTGAATCTGCCGGAGATGTTCCATCGCGTCCCCGCGCCATCGTGGAAGCGGGAGCCGCGCCAACCAGGCTTCGGCGGCAAGGGCTACGGCGCGTCGAGCACAGACTCGGGCCTTTCCGTCGTTGCTGTCCTGTCGCGCGGTCTCGGCTGCCGCGAGTTCCTGTTCAATCTGCACTGCCGGTGTCATCAGGCGAGTTCCCTCCGACGATTCGACCTTTCCTTGGTGAGTCCTAGTCATTGTGATCAATTGAAGATAAGATCCGCAAGGTGCCGCATGCACGCTCGGGAAAGTTCGCGAACGTCAGGATCGGATAGGACCGATCCCGAGTCCAAGGGAGGGTGAAACAGATATGACAGGGAGCGTGATCGGACGGCGGGGAACTCGCGCAGCGGTGCAGAAGAAGGCGAAGCCGGTAAGTCGGGCAAAGAAGAAGCCCACATCCTCGGAGCCATCCTCGGTAGTCCTGGTTCTGTCCGGTTCCACAGCTCTCCGACGGAAGAAGGCCGCTGAAACGTTGGCCGAAACATTGAAAATAGATTTGTTCAGGGTGGATTCGTCTGCGGTGGTGAGCAAATACATCGGCGAAACCGAAAAGAACCTGAATGACGTGTTTGATAAAGCAGAAGCCAGCCGCTCGATTCTCTTCTTCGATGAAGCAGATGCGCTGTTCGGAAAACACAGTAAGGTCAAAGATGCCCGGGATCAATTTGCGAATGCGGAGACGGCCCATTTTCTCCAGCGCATCGAGAGCCATAACGGAATCGTCATCCTCACAACCAACGGCAAGCCACGCATCGATCGGGCCTTCTCTCCCCGAACGCCGGTGGTCGTCATGCCGGGGACGCCCGGGAAAACGCGCGTGAGGTAAAGTGGGGATGGAGTCCGATGGTAATGCCCGCTCAGCAACCAGGAACGATCAACAGAGGTCTCATCCCAGATTGAAGGGAAAAAATGAAAAGTCATCGCATAGACCTGAAGAAAATCGCTCGCCGCGCCATGATCGAACGCGGCTTATTGCCCGATTTTTCCGCCGCAGCGCTGGCCGAGCTTGCCCGCATAGAGGCTCCTGCCACCGACCGGCATTCGAACATACCCGACTTGACGGGTCTCCTCTGGGCGTCGATCGACAACGACGACTCCCGGGACCTCGATCAACTCACCGTGGCCGAGGCACGTGCTGATCGGTCCGTGAAGATTCTGGTCGCGATCGCCGACGTGGACGCACTGGTCACGAAGGAGTCTGCCCTGGATGCGCATGCCAATCACAACACGACGTCGGTCTATACAGCCGGCGACATGTTCCCCATGCTGCCGGAAAAGCTGTCGACCGATCTGACCTCCCTCGGCGAAGGGCAGGACCGCCTCGCGATCGTCGTGGAGATGGTGGTCGCAGATGATGGAAAGGTCCTTAGCTCGACCCTCTATCGGTCTCTGGTCCGTAATCACGCGAAGCTCGCTTATAACAGCGTCGCCGCATGGCTCACAGGGGAGGCGCCCGCACCTGAGCGGGTGACAGCCGTCTCCGGCCTCGATGCGCAACTCCGCCTCCAGGACCAGGTTGCACAGCGGCTCAAGGCGCGACGACATCAGCACGGGGCCCTCAGTCTCGAAACGATTGAGCCGCGAGCCGTCTTTGACGGGGAAGTGCTGGTCGATCTCAGGGTCGAGCAGAAGAACCGCGCGAAGGAATTGATCGAGGATTTCATGGTTGCAGCCAACCAGGCCACGGTTTCCTTTCTCAGAGGCAAGGCCGTGCCCTCCTTCCGCCGTGTCCTGCGCTCTCCCGAGCGCTGGCAACGGATTGTCGATGTCGCAGCGCGCTGGGGCGAGCATCTGCCCCCGGAGCCGGACGCGGGTGCGCTCGAAGCGTTCCTCGTCAAGCGGCGCAAGGCCGACCCCATGAGATTTCCCGATCTTTCTCTGACTATCGTAAAGCTCATTGGCAGAGGCGAATATGTGCTTGATCAGTCGAAGGATGGCGCTCCCGAACATTTCGGACTTGCGGTGAAGGGCTACACCCATTCCACGGCTCCCAACCGGCGTTTCCCCGATCTCATCACCCAGCGGTTGATCAAAGCCGCGCTGGCTGATGCACCCACGCCGTACAAACCGGAAGAACTGAAGTATCTCGCCGATCACTGTACCGAGAAAGAAGACGATGCGGAAAAAGTCGAGCGGAGGCTGAGGAAATCCGCCTCCGCCCTGTTGCTTGAGTCGCGGATTGGGCAGCGCTTCGACGCCATCGTGACAGGTGCATCAGACGCCGGCATGTGGGTCCGGCTCCTTGCGCCGCCGGTCGAAGGAAAACTGATCGCGGGCATGAGCGGCCTCGACGTCGGAGACAGTGTGCGAGTGAAACTCGTGAGTACGGATGTCGAGCGCGGCTACATCGACTTTGCCAGAGTAGGACCGTGAGGGAGAGCTTTTTTTGCGTCCTGCCAGAGAGGCTAGCGACTGAAGAGAGTCTCAGGCGTTACTGCTTGAGGACACACTTCTCGTACAGATCCTTCAGTTTTCCGGTCGGATCGTATCGAGCCTTGAGCGCGCGGTAGGCCTTTTCGTCGAACAATCGCCAAAATTCCTCACGTGAGTAAAATGAATTCGAATACAGGGATTTCTTGCCCTGCAGTTCCCGAACCTTGGCTTCTACTTGTCTGTTGAAATATCCGTCCTCGTGATCGGTCGTCACCGCATCCCAGAATCCGAAATTGACATAGAGCGTTCCTGGTTTTATCGGATAGAACGCATAGGACGCTTCTGGATCATAGGCAGCGACCGGACAGACCCACACGGGCTTGATCCCGATCTCCCTGTTGAAGAAGCGCGCAAATGCGGGCGCATGCTCCACCGGGATCTCCACGTCTTGAATCACCGCCTCTTGCCGCCCGCCGATTGCCTCGGCCATCCGTTGCGCGAGGGGTGACTTGTTGAAGAGGTTGCGTAGCTTCCAATACACCTTGGATTGGAGGCGCTCCTTCCCCCAGAGCCACCGGACAAACGGATGCTGTACGAGAAAATGTTTCGAGCACCAGAACCAATCGGTGTCCCATCGCCACAAGTAGTCGTGCGTCGTGAGGTAGTCGACCTCCCTGTGCTGGAGCGACCGGTAATAGATGTGCCGATAGGTGTAATCGCTGACCCATTCGGCCTGGTCGACGAATTCGCCTGTCGTAATATAGAGCTCGTGTTCGTCGAACAGCGTCCCGTCCACGAAATCCACCTGTCGGCCTCGGCAGACGCGTTCGAGCGCGTGAAAATAGGTGTCCAGATCCGAATAGCGTTGGTGCCGCAGTTTGACGAATTTCTTGACGGGGACCAGCAGCACCTTCACTTTGAGCGCATAGCCCAGCGTGCCATACGAATTGGCAAAACCGAAAATACAACTCTCTGTGCTCGTTATCCTTCGTGGCGACCGCGATCGTCCCATCGGGCAAGAGGATGTCAATCTCCAATATCGTTTCATGGACAAAGCCATACTTGAACGAGGATGACTCGATGCCCACTCCCGCCGTGGCCCCGCCGATGGTAATCGATTTCAGTTGGGGTACGACGGAAGGCATCAGCTGGAACGGCAGAGTTTCGCGGACAAGGTCCTCGTAGGTCGTCATCCCTTCTACTTCCGCATAGCGCTCTTTCTCATCAATGTGGATCACCTGATTGAAGTGGCGCACATCCAGTTTTTGCCTATGCTCCTGAACGCGCTGTCGGAAGAGATTTGAAGTCGATTTCTCAAGTGCGAGAGGGTCCGGTCGTGGCCGATGCGCGAAGGGTATTGACCAAAGAGTCCCTTTTGCGCGCATGTTCCTCATGCGAGATCATGGCCATTACCGCACTGGTTCGTATCCGCCGACCAGGCCACGCTTCGACAGCACGATCTGCCAGAGGTGGATGGTCCTGGCGCGGAAGGCTCCCGCGAGAGACAGAAGATAGTATCGCCACATACGGGAGAAACGCTCGTCGAAGGTCGGCTCCCAATTGCCCCTGATGCTTGTCGACATTCTCCTGCCATGCCAGGAGCGTGGTGTCGTAATCCGTTCCGAAATTATGCCAGTCCTCCATGACAAAGAGCCCTTCCATCGCTGCGCTCAGCTGCGCAACGGAGGGAAGCATGCCGCCCGGGAAAATATATTTATCGAACCACGGATCGCCGGTGGTCACCGAGCCATTGTTCCCGATGGTGTGGAGTAAGAACAGGCCGTGCGGCTTGACCGTCCTGTGCGCCACTTCCATGAGCGTGCGGTAATTCTTGAATCCCACGTGTTCGCAAATACCGATGGCCGCGACCTTGTCGAATTCCCCGCTCGCTTCACGATAGTCCTTGAGCATGATTTCAACGGGAAGTCCGGCGCACCAGCGGCGCGCATAGGCCACTTGCTGTTCGGAAATGTTGTAGGCGACCACCGAACAACCATATTTGGCGGCAGCATAATGGGCGAATCCTCCCCACCCGCACCCCAGCTCCAGAACGCGTTCACCTGACTTGAGTTGCAGCTTTCGACAGATCAAATCCAGTTTATGCTCTTGTGCCTCCGCGAGATCCTTGGCCCGCTTCCAATAGGCACAGGTATATTGCATGTGAGGGCCAAGCATGCGTTCGTAAAAATCGGTGTTCAAGTCATAGTGGTGTTGCGCGACTCGTTTTGAGCGACGCCTATCCTGCATGTTACAGAGGCGAGCCTTGAGCCGCATTCAGGATGAGGTGCTTATCGCGCACCGCCTTATCGAGTGCGACCGAATGAAACCTGAAAAAAAACTCATCCAGCCGATTGGCATCCCACCAGCCCTCCATGTAGGACTCTCCGAGTCCGAGCGATCCCTCGGCAAGGACACGATCGTAGAATTGATCATTGTGGACCAGGATATCCCCCGGCTGAGATCCATTGATGTGGATCCGGGCCTTTTCGAGCAACCCTTGAACTGCCTGCCTTGAGTTCATATGGATGACCGTGTTCCCTCGACTTGCTGTGTGGTTCGGCCCGTGCAATGTACGATTGATTGACTCGGAGCCACAGTGGAATGCAGCGGCATTCGAGTTAGCGCTCCGCTAATTCTCGCCATAGGTGTACGGCGTTCTCGGGAGCGAAGGTCTTGGATTTTTTGATGTGGGCAGGAGGGGTTCTCAGCTCCCATACGATTCCGAACCAGGAGAGCATGGCCAATATGTAATAGGAGAAATCCACTTCCCACCAAAACCACCCCTGATTTACCGCCGACTGGTAGTAATGGTGGTTGTTGTGCCAGCCTTCGCCGCAACAGAGAACGGCCAGAATGAAACTGTTCTTGCTTCCATCGCGGGAGTTGTACCGAACCCGGCCGACGATGTGCGTCAGGGAATTGATGAAGAACGTGCAATGATAGAGCACCGTCGTGGAAACGAAGAATCCCCAGACCAGTCCCGGGAACCCCCACAAGCACATAGATCAGCGATGCGTAGAGGAAGGGCGGAATGAAATGATACTGGTTGAGTATGCGTAGCTCGGGGTATTTGGATAAGTCCCTTACGAGATCGAACTCGGTCCGCTCATACTCGTTGGACAGGATCCATCCGACATGGGAAAACCAGAATCCTCGTTGCAACGGAGAGTGGCGATCTTCTTCCTGGTCTGAATGCTTGTGATGGTGCCGATGGTGTGCGGCCCACCATAACACTCCCTTTTGCGCGGATGTCATCGCGAAAAATGCCAAGAGAAACTGGAAGACCCGGCTGGTCTTGTAGGAGCGGTGTGAAAAGTAGCGGTGATACCCTGCCGTGATGGCAAACATTCTCAGGTAATAGCTTGCAATGGCCAGTGCGATCCATCTCCAAGCTGATTCCGGTGTAAAAGACCCACAGACACATCAGGTGGATGCTCAGGAAGGGGATCACGCCCTTCCATTGAATATCTTTTCTGGTCTCGAATCATGATCGAGAGAATCAAGGGAATCGCACGAAAATTTACTCATACAGGGGGCTCATCATTCCCTCCATCTTCGAGTTCAGTCGTGGGTTGTGGTAGGCGGAGGCATTCTACTTGATCGGCGTTGGTCTGAGAAGGAGAAAATGTCTGGAAAAGAAAAAATGGTTAAGGAGCCTTCACATTCTTATTATCAGCTCCGTACTGCCTCGCGTGTCCCTGGCTCCTCCAAGCTGGTGCGGCCGAGTGTGCCGCTGCGGTAATCGGACAAGAGAATCCTCGCCGCCTTGTCTCGGTCCAGCCCCCCGCCGCTCCTGGTCAGCAGGCAGCCGCGCGTTCTACCGATGGCATCGATCACGCCCGCACTATCCAGTCCCTCCACCGCAAAGCCATAGCGGCTCGTGAGTCGGGCAGGATAGCGCGCGAGCAGGATGGTGGCGAGAAACCCGGCGACTGCCTCGTCATCGACGACCGTGTGTCCCACCGCGTTGATCGTGGCGAGCAGGAGGCCCACGTTCGGGTCTTTGATAGTTCCCCACAACAGCCCTGGTGAGTCGGTGATGGCCATGCGGTCGTTCAGTTTGTGACGCTGTTGGACCTTGGTCACGGCTGGTTCGTCGCCCACACGAGCGACGCGACGCTTGAGGAGCATATTCATCAGGGTCGACTTACCGACGTTGGGTATTCCCATGATGAGCATGCGTAGCGGCTTCACGCTGCTGTTGCGATGCGGGGCAAGCGGCTGGCAGAGAGAGGGCACTTTGGCGGCATCGCCCGCATGACTACAAGACAGGGCCACGGCGCTGACGCCCGGTTGACGATCATACCGATTGAGCCAGGCCTGAGTGACGGCAGGATCGGCGAGATCGGCCTTGTTGAGGATTTTGAGGCAAGGGCGTTGGCGGGCCAGGCGCAGCTCTTCGATCATCGGATTGCAGCTGGCTTCCGGTATGCGCGCATCCAGAACCTCGACGATGACATCGATCACCTCCATCGTCTTGGCCGCTTCTTTGCGCGCCGCATTCATGTGACCGGGAAACCATTGTATGGACATGGCGGGACAGACTTTCTGAGAAAAATAAATTATGTGCTGCAGGCTGCTTCCGTCCATCTTAGTAGTAATCTGTTCCCCATTGAAAGGAAACAATAGGGTAGATCTTGTCGCAGGTTAGCCGGCAAAGGTATGTTCGTTCTTGAGTCGTGGTCCGGCTGCGTTGACAGGTCGTACGGTAAGTCAGTAGCCTACGACGGGTCTTAACCCAACAACACATTTCAATCCAGCGCAGGGTGTCATGCACCAGAGCCGCGTTCTGTGCGCGGCAAATCTCGGAACATACAGATGAAGATGCAGCAACAAGAGTCTGTCGCCGTTCTCGCCCCGCACAACGGATCGCGTCTGAACATTCTTGATTTGGCTCAGCGGGAATGGCCTCTCTTTGGGAGCATCGCAACGGCAGCAGCGTTTCTGGTGTTCGGTCAACGGTGGCTGGCCGACCTGTCCAACCCGCTCTGGTTTGCGTTCCTCCTATTCTGGCTGTTCGTCGTGGTGCTGTTCTCGGCGTTTGCGGTGGTTCGCCATGCGGAGGTGTTGGCAGTCAAACTCGGTGAGCCGCTCGGGACGCTTGTCCTCACACTGTCCGTCACCGGCATTGAAGTCATGATGATCGCGGCGGTCATGTATTCCGCTGAGGGCGGTTCGTCATTGGCCCGGGATGCCATGTACGCGGTGGTGATGATTGTGTTGAACGGCATGGTCGGTCTGACCCTCTTGCTTGGCGGCTTGCGGTACCATGAACAGACTTACAATCTTCAAGGCGCAAACGCCTTTCTCGCGGTGATTGTTCCGTTGGCCGTGCTCGGTCTTATCCTGCCGAATTTGACGACCTCGTCCCCAGGTCCGACCCTCTCGCCGTTTCAAGCCGTGTTTCTCATCGTCATGTCGATCGGGCTGTATGGTGTGTTTCTGGCTATCCAGAACTTACGCCACCGCAACTATTTCGTCTCGCCTGAATCAGATGACGCCGCAGCCGGACCGCCACATGGAGTGGGGCATGGCTGTGAGTCCTGCTCGGTGGGGTATCACACGCTGTTCTTGCTAATGTATCTTGCCCCGCTCGTCATCCTCACCAAACAGATGGCGGTGCCGATCAATTTTGCCATCCATGAATGGCATGCGCCGTCGGCATTGGGCGGGTTTTTGGTCGCCGTGCTCATCTTGTCTCCGGAGTCGCTCGGCGCCGCGCGCGCAGCCCTGGCGAACCAGTTACAGCGATCCGTCAATGTTCTATTGGGATCCGTCCTGGCGACGATCAGTCTCACCATTCCGGCCGTCCTGACAATAGGTTTTCTCACGGACAAGACCATCACCCTCGGACTTGGTCCCGTCGATATGACCATGTTGCTGCTGACCTTGGGGCTTAGCACATTGACGTTCGGCAGCTCACGAACGAATGTCCTGCTCGGGGCCGTACACCTATTGTTGTTTTTGGCCTACCTCATGCTCATCTTCGAACGGTAGCGACAAGGGATTGCGCGGCGAGAGGCCAGGCAGCGAGCGGTCTCCGATGGGGAAAAACCGGAAGGCCATTCTGCTCGTTGTGAGAGCAGGGCAAGGTGGTTGAAACGATATCGTGGTAGGGCGTTCGGCCCAGCCGAGTTATGCCGGTTCGGCGGTGAGTTCGAGCGATTCCACCAGGGCTCCGGCCTCTTCGGACGCCGCCTCAATCTCAAACCGCTCTCTGCGGATTTCGTTGCCGGTTTTATTTCGATACACCAACTCGTCCGTATCGAGATCATATTCCGGAATCTCGCCGCTTCCCCATCGCTGCACGAAGTAGTGGGCATAGAGGGTATAGAGGCCGTGTTCCTTGCGGTTGTGCCGCAGGACGTACTCGGGCATGGTCTTGACGTCCAGATCGGGATGGTAATTCTGGAGCCAGAGGTAATCTCCGAGGATGACCAATTTGATCAACGGGGAATCCGAATAGAGCTTGAGCTTCACGGCCTTTCCCATGGCCTTCAGCCGCTTGAGGAGCTGGATACTTTGCCGAACCTCTTCCCGAAATGTTTCCAGCGTGAATTCGGGATGGTTGATCGCCTGTATGCGCGCGCTTACCTCCTGGCTGTAGGGATTCACCAGCATGATTCTGGCCCCCAGGCACTTGTCGAGGACCGACGACAGGTCTCCCACTTGGTCCACAAAGGTGCTGTGGCCGCTTGACCCGATGACCGATATGGTTCGGCCTGTGCCCTGCTCCTCCTTCAGTCGCTTAATGTGCCGTTGTGCCTCACGCGTGCGGCGCGGGAAGAACGAGACGAGGCCGGCGCCGGTCGCCACGGTGGCAAGGGCCCGGTCCTGCATGCTGCGACGGAAGTAGTTGAGGCAGACGATCAAGAGGATCGCCACCGTCACTTCCACGGCGATGAGCGAGAGCTTGTCATGTTCGACGCGAGACCAGAACGACAAAAACTGTCTGGCGCCTGCCGGCAGCAGGAGTGCAATGCCTGCACTCAGTGCGACGACGATAATGTGATAGAGACTCCCTGCGGCGTCGCGGAGGAGTGCTCGGACTGTTGACCCTAATTCATGAAACAACGATGCACCTCTTTGAGTTGTAACGAACGACCCCACGTCGATGTCAGGCTACTCATGAGCTCGATGGATGGTTACGCCTTCGGCGGTATGCTCAGCACATGCAGGCCGGCTGCGTGGGGACAAAAAAGATCGCGTCAGCTTCGTATCGCCGGAGGACTGCAGCCTCCAAGCACGGAAGGTCTTACGCGATCACGTGTCACCCTACCACGAACCCATCGGTCACGCAAGGAATGCCGTGAAAGAGAATTGAGTGGCCGCATCGTGCCTGCGCGATGAAGCGGGCGATGCGAGAACGAAGCTGGCGGCCTTTTTCAACAGCCTGATAGTTATCGGAGACGCTCGCGGCCATGAGGGGCCGTCAGATCCTGGTCGGGACCAAGGGGGACGATACGGGTCGGGTTGATGTCGTCGTGGGTGATGTAGTAATGCCGCTTGATGTGGTCGAAGTTCACGGTGTCGGCGATGCCGTCCGTCTGATAGAGGTCTTTGAGATAGCCGAAGAGGTTCGGGTAGTCGATGATTCGCCGGAGATTGCACTTGAAATGGCCGTAGTAGACGGCGTCGAAGCGCACGAGGGTCACGAACAAGCGCCAATCGGTTTCGACGAATTGAGAGCCGAAGAGGTAACGTTGGCGCGCGAGCCGGTCCTCGAGTTGATCGAGGGCCTCGAAGAGGCGTCGCACGGCTCGTTCATAGGCTTGCTGCGATGTGGCGAATCCTGCGCGGTAGACCCCGTTGTTCACGTTTTCATAGATGAAGGTATTGAGGTCGTCGATCTCTTTCCTGATTCCTTCCTGATACAGGTCGATCGAGCTCTCGGTGAAGCGATTGAATTCGCCATTGAACATACGCATGAGGTCGTCGTCGGAATTGCTGACGATGCGTTTTGTTTCTTTGTCCCACAGCACGGGGACGGTGAACCGTCCCCGGTAGGTCGGATCGGTGGCCTTATAGGCCTGGCTGAGGAACTGGAATCCGTTGATGGGATCGAGTGAATGGCCCGGCCCTTCGCGGAACGCCCAGCCCCGCTCGTCGCGGATCGGGTCCACAACCGTCATGCCGATCACGGTTTCGAGCCTCTTGAGTTTCCGCACGATGATCGTCCGATGCGCCCACGGGCAGGCCCAGGAGACATAGAGGTGGTAGCGGCCGGTTGCCGCGGGGTAGCTGGAACTGCCATTCGAGGTCACCCAGTCTTGAAAGGCATCCGGCTGTCTGGTGAAGGAGCCCTCGACGCTTTGCTCGTCTGGAAACTGTGCCTTGATGGCCATAGTCAGTTTCCTGCTTCATTCTAACGTACCATATTTCCTTCACGGTGACAGGAGGGACGGGAGTGGCTCGAGGACAATCAAGCCAACCTGGAAGGATGATTGACATGAATGACTGCCGATCGATGCAGAGATGTGCGGATGGACTGGGACAATCCGAAAACGTAGAATGGTTCCACTATCCTCTACCACGATGGGCATCCAGACAAGAAGATCTCCCGTAGATGATGGTGAGGGGCAGTGTTCATTCAGCTGGTTCAAACAAGGAGGCCGTTATGCACGTGTTGGGACGTATCGGGTTCATGGGATTAGGGATCGCGTTAGTGGGTTGCCTAAGCGGAGCACCAGTCTTCGCAGCGGATCAGCCGATCGATGACGGGTCGAAGATCGTGATTGTGTCTCCCAAGGACGGGGACAAGGTCAGTGATAACTTTGAGCTGAAGTACGAATTGACCAAGGGCCCCCAGGCTGCTCATGCCCATGTGTACTTGGACGATCAGTATCAGAAGGGTTTCCCCGGGTCGTTCAACGGCTTGAGCAAAGGAAAACACAAAGTCACCGTCACCGGCGCCACGAAGGACCACAAACTCCTCACGGCTACTCAGACCATTCACGTCGAAGTCCAATAACGCTGCCACCGTTCAACTTCAGGGCGACGGGGGTTGCCTGATGGTCTTCTGTGCGCGCGCAACGAGTACGATGACACTGTGCTTGTTGGACGCGCGCACAGGAGACTACATCAGCCCCTTCTGAAAGAGGAGACGAAGAACGATGCTTTCTCGATGGGCACAGGTAGATGAGCGCGAGCTCCATTCTCCACAGCGATAGCGCAGCAAATTGGGGGTTGATCTTCGGTCCGGCGGCAGGCCAGGATGATAGTGACGGACCGCGTACGAAATGGTTCTCCGCACCGCGCGTCGGATTGAACGGCTGAACTGCTAGAGCGATGGCCTATCTGCCCATTGAACATTACGGCATCATCGGCAACATGCGGACGGCGGCGCTCGTCAGCATGAACGGCTCGATTGATTGGTTCTGTGTTCCCTTCTTCGATTCGCCGAGTGTCTTTGCCGCCATTCTGGACGATCAGAAGGGAGGCCGGTTCGAGATCGGCCCTCGCGACGACGCCATCCGCACGAAACAGTTCTATTGGCCGGAAACCAACGTGCTGGTCACCCGCTTTCTCTCTCCTGACGGTGTCGGCGAACTAGAAGACTTCATGCCGGTAGGGGTGCCTCGCGACTCGCCCTGGCAGGATCAATTGATTCGGCGCGTTCGAGTGACGCGAGGATCGCTGGCCTTTCGGATGTGCTGCCGTCCGGCTTTTGACTATGCGCGGCTCCCGCATCGCGCGACGATCGGAGAACATGGCGCCGTCTTTGAGTCGGCCATCCTGAGTCTGGGGCTGGCGACCGCCGTCCCGCTTTCCTGCGACGGCGAGAGCGTCCACGCAACATTTGCGCTTCAGGAAGGCGAGGAGGCGATTTTTATGCTTCGCCCCTTGAAGCCCGGCGAAGCCTGTTGCCAGTTTCCTTCCAACACCGAAGCGCAGGAGGTCTTCCAACACACGGTCGATTACTGGCATCGGTGGTTGTCGAAGTGCACCTATTTCGGTCGATGGCGCGAAATCGTGTACCGATCGGCGTTGACGCTGAAGTTGATGACCTTCGAACCGACCGGCGCGATTATCGCAGCGCCGACTTGCAGCCTGCCGGAGTCGATCGGCGGCGGACGGAATTGGGACTATCGCTACACCTGGATCCGCGACGCCGCCTTCACCTTGTATGGTTTGTTGAGGATCGGCTTTACGGAGGAAGCGCACGCCTTTATGCAATGGTTGGATGCGCGATCCGGAGAGGTCGAGGCCGACGGCACGCTCCAGATTGTCTACGGGATCGACGGCCGCCACGATCTCAAAGAGCAGACCCTCGATCATCTGGATGGCTATCGCGGTTCCCGGCCGGTCCGGATCGGCAACGGCGCCTATTCGCAATTACAGCTCGATATTTTCGGGGAGCTGCTCGATTCGCTCTACCTGTATAACAAATACGTCATGCCCATCGGCTATGACGCCTGGGAACGCATTCGACGCCGCCTCAATTGGCTCTGCGAGCATTGGCAGCAGCCGGACGAAGGCATCTGGGAAGTGCGTGGGGGGCGGCGTCATTTTGTCTATTCGAAAATGATGTGCTGGGTGGCGATGGACCGAGGAGTTCGGCTGGCCGATAAACGGTCGTTTCCAGCCGATCGAGACCGATGGCAGCGGACTCGGGATCAGATCTACGAAGAAGTCATGTCTAAGGGATGGAGTCAGAAACGCCAGGCCTTCGTGCAACACTACGACAGCGATTCGCTCGATGCGTCGAAGCTTCTCATGCCGATGGTATTTTTCATGTCCCCCAACGATCCGCGCATGTTGAGTACGTTGAACGCCATCAATCGCTCACCGAAGGAGGGCGGATTGGTCTCTGACGGCCTCGTGTATCGCTACGACAGCGCGACCGGAGAAGACGGGCTCCAAGGACGTGAAGGCACCTTTACCATGTGTTCGTTTTGGCTGGTGGAAGCGTTGACCCGCGCCGGCCGCGTCGATCGCGAGAAATTGACGGAAGCCCGGCTGCTGTTTGAACGGATGTTGGGACACGCGAATCATGTAGGGCTGTATGCCGAGGAAATCGGGGGAAGCGGCGAAGCGCTCGGCAACTTTCCGCAGGCCTTCACCCATCTGGCCTTGATCAGCGCCGCGTTCAACCTGGATCGCACACTGGATGAGAAGCGCCATAGTTGACCGCTCGCATGGGCATTCCCGTTTATCATCGTTCCAGAACAAGGAGTCAACAATGAGGTTTCTTCACGAACTGGTCAACGGTCTACTGTGTATGGGTGTGACGCTTGCAGCCGTATCCGTCGGGACCGCTCAGGCAGGCGGCAGCGTGGTGACGAAGCCGAGTAAATATTCAGTTCCGGACACGATCGACCGGATTGAGAAGGCCGTCACGGCGAAGGGGATGAAGATCTTTGCCCGGATCGACCATGGCGGAGAGGCGAAGAAAGCGGGTTTGGACATGAAACCCACCGAGCTTCTGATCTTCGGCAATCCGAAAGGGGGGACCGCGCTGATGGTGGCCAAGCCGACGGCTGCCATTGACCTCCCCATGAAAGCATTGGCATGGGAAGATAAGGACGGAAACGTGTGGCTCACCTACAACTCGTCCGAGCTACTGCAAGAACGACACGGTGTGCCGGCTGAATTGACGTCCAAGCTTGATCCTGTCGGGACATTGCTGGAGCAGGCGGTGCAGTAGGCGCTGGAACGTCGACGGAGCAGACTTTCGGGTTGCGAAGATGCTTCTAAACGGTCTCATGGAAGGGAGCACAACATGAAAGTCGGAGTCCTTGGATCGGGTGATGTGGCGAAGGTATTGGCGGGTGGTTTTCTGAAACATGGTCATGACGTCATGATGGGTACGCGTACGCCCGCCAAATTGACGGAGTGGGCAAAGCAGAACCCAAAGGGGCATGTCGGCAGTTTCGCCGACGCGTCAAAATTCGCTGACCTGGCTGTGCTGGCGGTCAAGGGAACAGCCGCAGTAGATGCATTACGCGCCGCAGGTGGAGCGAATCTGGTAGGGAAGGTTGTCATCGACGCGACGAATCCGATTGCAGACTCTCCGCCGACGAACGGAGTGTTGAAGTTCTTCACGAATCTCGACGAATCATTGATGGAACGTCTGCAGCGGGAGTTTTCCGATGCGCGTTTCGTCAAGGCGTTCAATTCGGTCGGCAGTGCCCACATGGTCAATCCTCAGTTCAAAAGTGGCAAGCCGACCATGTTCATTTGCGGAAACGATGAGGCTGCCAAGAGAATCGTGAACGGCATTCTCGATCAATTCGGATGGGAGACGGCAGATATGGGAAAAGTCGAAGCCGCAAGGGCCATCGAGCCGTTATGCATGCTCTGGTGCATTCCCGGCCTCCTGCGTCAGGAATGGAGCCACGCCTTCAAGTTGTTGAAGTAGGCAGATCGTTTGGAGGATTGACTGACCCAGTCAATCCCGATATTGAAAATGCACGTATTTCCTCGCCCATCACGCGCAATCTCTCTTGCGCGTTCTCCCTCCCGCTCTTACAATTAGCCTCCTTGAGAGGTCACTCATGCCGGTCCGCATAAACGTGATAACAGGTTACCGGACAGTGAGACTCCGCGCCACCCTATGGATCGTGTGCCTGCTTGTGGTGATCGGAGGATGTCAGATTTTGCCGGGCCACTGGCGACCGGGATGGAATGAACCCTGGCCCACTGGCACGCCGGTGCCTGATACGGCCGGCTCCTGGAAGTTGACCGATCTCGAACGGAAAGATGGTCGGTTCGTCGCACTCGCCATCTCCGGCGGTGGGAGCCGGGCGGCCAACTTTGGCGCCGCCATGATGCTGGAACTTCAACAGCGGGGTCTGTTGGACCAAGTCGATGTGATCTCCGGCGTGTCCGGTGGGACACTCCCGGCTGTGTACTACGGACTCGGAGACAAAGCCGGAGCATTTACGGAGCCGGCGGTCCGGGAGGCGTTGGGCTACGATTTCCAAAGCAGCTGGATCCGCCGGTGGTTTCTGCCGTGGAACATATTTCGCTATTGGCTTTCCGACTTCACTCGCTCCGATATCATGGTCCAGGTCTTCAACAACCGCCTCTACCATAAGGCCACCTTTGCGGACCTGCGGCCCCATCCAAAAATTCTGCTCAATTCGACCGTCCATAACGACCATACCCGCTTTACATTTACGGACGATCGCTTCGCCGCGCTCCATTCTTCGCTGGCCACCTATCACGTAGCCAATGCCGTGAATGCCTCATCCGCATTCCCCGGCGCCTTCCAGGACGTGACCCTGCAGGGATATGTCGAGCCGCCGTTGTACCTTCATCTCTATGACGGCGGTCCCATCGATAATCTGGGCGTCCAGGCCATCCTTGGATATGTGAATCGGAATATTTTGGGGACCTCGCTCGATCGTCTGTTTCCCAATGGCTGTGTGATTATCGTCATCGATGCCACGCCATCGAGCGAGCATCCAGATCTCAACTCGCGCGAGTCCGATCGTACATTCATCGACTATTTCGTCGATGCGAATGCCCTGGACGCGATGGATGCCATGTTGATGGAATCGCGCCGTACTCTGTTGGCGCGAATGGGCATTCCGGTTGAGAAACAGGATCAGTCGATGCGCGGCCGGCTACCGGTGAACGACCCCCGTCAATGCGGCTGTGAAGTGCGCCACATTTCACTCCGCCATCTGCTGTATGCCGGGGAGTCGGAGGATACGGAATTGGCCGAACGCGTGACACAGATTAAGACGAAGTTTTGGATTGCCGAGGAGGAACAGAACGATCTCTTCCAAGCCGCCAAGCTCATCATGAAGTTGCTGGACGACCAACAGCTATTGACGGACTCCTCATTCAATATTCCATGCACCGCTGTGACACCATCCAAACAGTGACACATAGTTCCCGTCGCCGATCCAGCCTCTTCGTCCTCGCTCCACCAAGTCCCAATGGCTTCCTTCCGCAACCTGCGCGTGGAACGCAGTGCGCCTCGGCTACTCCCTCTTGAACAGTGGCGGCTCACGAAGCAAGATACAAGATGGTTGAAGGGCGCGCCCTTGACAGGTCCGGGTCAAGCAACTTAAGTTGGCGCGCTTAATTAATTGTTCATTTCTTTATTGAGGAACGAGATATGGAATCGTGCCCGAGAGAATCTGGCCCTTTTTCGGCCCTGTTGCCCTGCCCATCGGAAGAGAGGCCCACGTGGTTTACAGTCGATCTGCGCTTCGTCATCACGACCATCATTCTCTTCGGAGTGGCGGTAACCACCACGATTCGATTCGCGCATGAAGTCTTCGACCCGCTCGCCGAATCGTTCCTGATCCAGGGATGGGCGGCAGTGATCGCCCGGCCGAGTCTGCTCTGGTTTACCATGGGCATGCTGCTTCTCGTGATTCGCACGCTGCTCTGGACGCGCTATCGCCCGTTTGCCGCCGTGAACGCGGACCAAGCACCCCGGTTGTCCATCATTATCCCTGCCTACAACGAAGGCGCGATGGTCAGAAAAGCGATCGAGGCCTGCGCGCAGGCCCAGTATCCTCTCGATCGATTGGAGATCATCGTGGTGAACGACGGCAGTACCGACGATACCGGACTGTATGTCGACCTGGCCCAGCGGGATCATCCGGAGCTGGTGCAGGCCGTTCATCTCCCGGTGAATGCCGGCAAACGCGCGGCATTGGCGGCCGGGTTTGCGCGTGCCACGGGAGAGGTTCTCGTGACCGTAGATTCCGACAGCGTGATCGAGCGGGGAGCGCTCCTGGCCATCGCAGGGCCGTTCCGCGACAGGAAAGTCGGCGCGGTCGCGGGAAAAGTCTGCGTCCTCAATCGGTTTCAGTCGATCCTGCCGCGGATGCTTCACGTCCGGTTCGTTCTGTCGTTCGATTTTCTCCGAAGCGTGCAGTCGTCCTACGGCACGGTCTATTGTTGTCCGGGCGCGCTGTCCGCCTACCGGGCTTCGGCGATCATGCCGCTCGTGCCCGAGTGGCTTCGTCAGCGCTTTCTCGGAACGGAGTGCACCATCGGGGAAGATCGGGCCCTGACGAACGACGTACTCGCTTCCGGCTACAAGACGGTCTATCAAAGTACCGCGGTCGTTCACACGATCGCACCGGAACAGTATCGGCGGCTCTGCAAGATGTTTATCCGGTGGGATCGGAGCTACATTCGGGAAGAAATCCGGCTCTGGAAGATCATGTGGAAGCTCCCGTTCCCGGCTCTGGTCCTCACGATGCTCGAAACGACCATTACCAACCTGCGGTATCCCGTCGCCTATGCCTCGCTCTTCCTGATGATCCATCTGAGCATGCAGGACCCCTGGACGATCCTGCGCCTGCTGCTCTCGATCGGCCTGGTGTCCATTTTCTATACCCTCTTCTTTCTCCACAGCGAGCGCTCGCGCGAATTTCTCTTCGGTGTGTTGTACGCGTACTTTTACTTCTTGAGCCTCCTCTGGATCTTCCCCTATGCGCTGGTCACCATGCGGAATCGGGCGTGGATGACGCGCTAAAATAAGGCACGGGTGATGCTATTTAAATCAGGAGGAGGGAGGACTCAGCATCGTGCGCGAAGCCCTCTCTCAGTCTTCTCGATTCGCTAAACCTTGGTGATGGCGATCGACACCGGTACAGGATTCGACACGATGTCGTAAACCGGCGAGAGCTTCGTCAACTTTTCCAGTTCTTCCGCCGGCGCGTCGGCCTTGATCGTAAAGTGGACACGGATTTCCTTGTAGCCTGACCTGACCTGGTCGGAGAGCCCGAGAAATCCTTGCAGGTCGAGATCCCCTTTCAACGTGGATTCTACAGACTCGATATGAATGTCTCGCGCCGCGGCGTGGTAGACGAGCGAGGTCGTGAGACCTGCTGCAAGGGCGTGCAGCACAAACTCATAAGGATTTGCTCCTTGATCAGTGCCGAGCAGCACCGGCGGTTCGTCGGAATCGAGCACGAAAGGTTTCTTGCGTGTCGTAAACTCCTGCCCCGCGCCGTAGAAGCTCTGGATCGTCGAGCAGTTGTGCCCGCCCGTAATCCATCGATTTTTCGCGCGAAATTGGAAAGTCCCTAGTTTCGGGTTTTGCTGAACGGTTTGGATCATTCCACCCATTCGATCCACATTGACGCCGTTGATGACTGCGGTCATGGTTGCCTGTGACATGAAGACTCCTCCTTGGTGAGAGTGTTGGTAGTTGACGAATTGCCGAATCAATAGCCGGTCGGCATTCCGGCAGAAGCATTCCCAGTTCATCCGGTTGTTCTCTCAGGCCGGCTCGATATTCTGGTTCATGCGAAAGAGGTTGTCCGGGTCGTACTTGCGCTTCACCTGGGCGAGGCGATCGTAGTTCGGGCCGTAGGCGGAGCGCACGCGATCGCCTTCGTCGGCGGTGAGGAAATTGACGTAGACGCCGCCGCTGGCGAAGGGCGCCGAGGCATTGAAGAAGTCGCGCGCCCAGCCGATGCAGCGCTTGTCGTCGGCCGGGTCCTCCCAGCGGCCGTGGACGTTCATGACGAACTGTGGCGTCGCGGTGCGCGTACGCCGCGGAGTCCGGGGCCGGCCGGGTGGTGGCACCGCCGATGGCGCCGAAAAAGATCTCGCACTGAGGCGACGGCAACTTCCCGATGTACGCGATGACGGCGTCGAAGAGCCCGTCCTTGAGCGTCGAGAAATTGTGGGACTTCCAGTAATTGCGGGCGCCGGCGGTGAGCAGCGGGTCGAAGGCCTGCTGCCAGGCGACGTAAGGCTGGACGCCGACGTGTTCGCCCAGGGGGGTGCCGAACTTGCGCAACGGCTCGATGAGCGGCTCACCCTGCTTCGGGTCGCCCGCATAGATCAGCGCGAGCGCGATGATCTCCTTGCCGTGGACCTCCTCGGGGAGGAACGGCAGCGGCGGCGCCTGGCGCAGGACGGTCCACACGGCGAGCTCGTCCGGCGCCTTGGCGATGAATTCGCGGTACTGCTGCAGCACCGACTTCGCCTCGGAGATCGGGTACACGATGAGTCCGCTCAGCACGTCGGGGCCGACAGGGTGGAGTCGGAACTCGAAGCGGGTGACCACGCCGAAGTTGCCGCCGCCGCCTCGGAGCGCCCAGAAGAGGTCGGGGTGCTCGGTCGCGCTGGCGCGCACCACCTCACCGGCCGCGGTCACGACCTCGGCGGACTCGAGGTTGTCGACCGTCATGCCGTACTTGCGACTGAGCCAGCCGAAGCCCCCGCCGAGCGTCAGTCCGGCGATGCCGGTGGTGGAGTTGATGCCGACCGGCGTGGCGAGGCCGTGGGCCTGGGTGGCGGCGTCGAGGTCCGCGAGCGTGGCACCGCCTTCGATGGTGACGCGGCGCCCGGCCGGGTCGACTCGCGCGGCCTTCATCTTCGAAAGGTCGATCACGAGCCCGTCGTCGCACAGGGCATTGCCGGCGATGTTGTGCCCGCCGCCGCGGACGGCGAGCAAGAGCCCGTTGTCCCTCGCGAAGTTCACCCCGCGGACGACGTCCGACGTGGTGGCGCAGCGAGCGATGACCGCGGGGCGCTTGTCGATCATCGCGTTCCAGATCTTGACGCGCGCTGTCGTAGGCACCGTCGCTCGGAAGAAGAATCTCTCCCTTGAAGCCACCCCTCCGCCTTTCAACTCCTCGATCTTCCCGGCCTGCAATTCGTCATGGTTTCCCTCTCCTCCGTCGGTGAAGTGTTGCTAAGAGAGCCGAAACAAGAGCCGGTCGGCATTCCGGCAGAACAACTCCCAGTTCATCCTTGCACCCGCTCGAGCGACATTCGGCGAAAGACCTCACCGCACGGAGGCACCACGGCCTGGAGCGAGATGAACGTTCGCCGGACGAGTGGAAACGACAACGGCTGTCGGCGATTCCATGGCGCCAGCGACAGGATTCGCCCCAGCAGGCAATAGCCGAACAGCACCCGCGCCGTGATTCCGGCCAATAGCATCCAGTGAATCCATTGCAACGGACCCCAGAGCCCTGCGATCAGCATTGCCAGGTACACGATCCGCACTTGTACGGGAAGGGCAGTATGGTCTCGCGTGAGCCAGATCACATGAACGATCTGAACAGCACACAACACCATCGCCAGGAAGATTCCCGCCGGCCAGCCCAAGAGGCCGGCCCCGAGCAATCCCACCGTCAGAAACCAGTACCACCAGCTGAGATCGTAAATCGTCACCATTGCCCTGCCCCTCATCGAGAGTGGATGATCCTATACCGAAATCGCTCCATCAGCTAGAACCTCGATGCCGTCAGCGTCACGTCCGTGCTCGCCCACGCTCGGCGGAAGCGCGCTTCTGTTGCGGCTGCTTCGGTGTTCTTCCCCTGCGCCCGGAGCGCCTGCGCGAGCCCGAACAGAGACCAGCCGTTCTCGGGGAAGCGCCGGAGGTCCTCGCGATACACCTTCTCGGCCTCGGCATTTTGCCCCGCCTTCAACAGCGCGGCACCGAGCGAGTGCCGAATCGGGTAGTACCACTTGGGCGGTTCGAAGTAGAGTCCTGCGTCCTCGATCTTGGCCGCCTCCCGGAAGTGGTTGATGCCCGCGTCGAGGTCGCCGCGGCGGGTGGCGATCTCGCCGGACAGCGCGTGCACGGCGATCGAGAGCGCCGTCTTGCCATCGGCCCCTTCAGGCGTCGCGGCGTTGATCTCCGTCACCGTGTCAAGCGCGGCTTGCGCCTCCGCCCACTGTCCCTTGGCGGCGTGCGCCACGCCGCCGGCATAGTACGCCATGGCGTACGAGAAGCGGATGTCCGCCGGCGGAATCGGTTCGGCAAGCACGTCGTCCCATTTTCCGAACGTCGTGAGCGTGAGCGCGTGGTACGGCAGCATCTCTTGCAGCATCCCGACCTGACGCGCGGCGTCGAGGTTCACCTTGGAGGTGAGTGTATTGGACGCCTCGATCGCCTGCGCACTGCGGCCCGCCATCGTGGAGGCGAAGGCGAGGAAGTGGATGTTGTGCGGGTAGTACGCGAGCGGATAGACGCCCATGGGGTGCTGCCCTTCGATGAACACCTCGTCGGTGTGGATGGCGTGTTGGTTGGCCTGCACGGCCTCGTTCCACCGTCCGACGCGGATGTAGATGTGTGCGGGCATGTGGACCATGTGACCTTCGCCCGGCATGAGCCGAGCGAGCCGCTCGGCGCACGGCACCGCGGCCTGCGGGTTCACCGCTTCGACCGCGTGGATGTAGTAATGGCACGCACCCGGGTGGTTCGGGTTGCGCGAGATGACTCTCCGGAGCTGGCGTACGATTTCATTGGTGCCGGGGTAGGGAGTACCGTCGGGTCGCCAGTAGTTCCACGGGCGGAGGTCCATCAGCGATTCGGCGTACAGGGTCGCGGCGTCGAGGTCGTTGACGTAGGTGTCGGCGACCCGCTCCATCGCGCGCGAGTACAAGGTGTCCAACCGGGCACGATCGGTCGGCGGGACCGCCACGTAGCGCTGCGCGACCGCCTCGATGTACGCGCGCTCAGGCGCCGTGGCGTAGGACTTGAGCGCCAGCGCTTTCTGCGCCGCCGCGTATGCGGCGACTCCGCTCGCCGAGTCCATTGGAGCGTTGACGTGCGGACCGTAGGCGAATGCGATCCCCCAGTAGCACATGGCGCAGGTGGAATCGAGCTCTGCGGCGCGCGTGAACGAGCGGATCGCTTCCGCGTGATTGAATCCATAGACGAGTCGCAGGCCTTGATCGAAGTACTGCTGTGTGGCCGGGACTCGAGTGGATATGCGTTTGTGGTGGGAGCCGAGGTTCGTGTAGAGGGGAACCGTATCAGAAAGGCTCCTCGGCGGAGCGGGCGCCACTGTTGACTCTGTGCCCGAGCTGGGAGCGGCACAGGCGAGCAGAGCAGCCGCGGCGAACCCGATGATGCAGGGTGACTTCATGGCGTGCCTCCTTCCTCTCTCGGACGCGGAATGCAATTGGTTGAACCGTCGGGTGCTGATAGTGAAATGAGCTGTGACCAAATTGTAAATCGTCGTCATCGCGCTCCTCCTTGTTATGAATGGATGACCGATTGCCGAGTCTCTACAGCAGCATCGATGCCAGCACGCCGGAATCGAGCGAGACGATGGAAATTCAGCGGCTTAGAATCATTCGAAGGAAAATCGGCAAGTGACGACATCGCGTGACTTGCGAAATCTCGCGAGAAGATTTGTGAGATCTCGTGAATCGATGAGGTGAAACTCAGGGAAGTGAAGGATGAAGAATCAGTGACGGGAGAAATCTCTGTTCAGCGGGGCTTCTGAATCTTCAACGCTTTCATGCGTGACGTGAGCGTCGAGGCGTTCATTCCCAGGAGAGCGGCCGCACCCTTCTCGCCGGAGACTTTCCACTTGGCGATGTCGAGCGCGCGCAGGATATTGGTCCGTTCGAGTTGCTCCAGTTCCTTCGCCGTCCGGATCTGGCCGGGAGAGGGGGTGGTGTCTTCGGAAGGTGGCAGGTGAGCCGGTGACGCCTCCGGCAAAGCCTGATCCAGGTTCAAGTGTCCGTCCATCGCTGTGATCACGGCCCGCTCGATCACGTTCTGCAGCTCCCGCACGTTGCCGGGCCAACGATAGCTCGTGAGACGGCGCGCGAAGTCGTCGGTCAGCGGAGCGATCGTGCGACCCATCTTGGCGGCAAACCGGCGGGCGAAGGCAGAGGCCAGACGCACGACGTCGTCGCCGCGCTCGCGCAGAGGCGGCACCAGGATCGGAAACACGTTCAACCGGTAGAAAAGATCCTCGCGGAACGTGCCTTCGCGGACGGATGTCCTTAGGTCGCGATTCGTCGCAGCCAGCACGCGCACATTCACTTTTCTGGTCGAGGCACTCCCGACCGGGTCGAACTCGCCTTCTTGCAACACGCGGAGCAGCTTCGCTTGCAGGTCGAGCGGCAGTTCCCCGATCTCATCGAGAAAAATGGTGCCCTTGTCCGCCAGGGTGAAGCGGCCCGCTCGTTTCTTGGTCGCGCCGGTAAAGGCCCCCGCTTCATGCCCGAATAATTCGCTCTCGATCAGCGTCGCGGGGATCGCCGCGCAGTTCACGGTAATCAACGGCTTCTCACGGCGTTTGCCGGCCGCATGGATTGCGCGCGCCACGAGTTCCTTTCCGGTGCCGGTCTCACCCAGAATGAGCACCGTCGCATCGGTCTCTGCGACTTGGCCGATGTCGTGCAGAACCCGCCGATGTGCCTGGCTCTCGCCGATGAAGGCCTCGTGGTGATGGAGAGCCTGGAGTTCTTCCCGCAACAATTCGGTTTCCGCGGTCAGCGACTGGATCTTCTGCTCCGCTTCCACCCGATCGTGCACGTTGCGGAGGATCAGCGTCGTGAACCTCCGGCGATGCAGCTCGAAACGGGAGAGCGTCGCTTCGGCAGGAAACGAGTCGCCTTCGGGACAGAGGGCGGTGAGCCCGCCGGCGATCCAGCGCGACCGCTGACCTTCCGGGCGCCCGTCCAATTCGGCGATCAGGGTCACGAGCCGCTCGGCATCCTGGTGGCTCACGAATCGCCGGAAATCCTGGCCGGTCATCTGGTCCGCTCGACAGCGGAAAACTTTCTCCGTGGCGGGATTCACGCGGGTGATGTGGAGCCGATCATCCAGCTCGATGATCGCGTCCATCGCACTGCCGAGGAGCCGTCCGACTTTTTCTTCCCGCTCGCGCACCTCGGCTTCCGCCCGCAACCGTTGGAGTTCCGCCGCGGCCCGCGCGGCAAAGATCTGAAAGATCGCATAGACCCGCGGCTCCTCCGGAATCGGCCGCCGGTCGATCACCGCCATGTGTCCCAGAATGTGACCGTCCGTATCCAGGAGAGGCACACCCAGATAGCTGACGGCAGCGGTGGTCTTTATGTCCTCAGAGTGAGGAAAGAGATCCAGAATGCGGTCGGGAAAATGCACCAGCTTGGCCGTGTCGATCACGCGCTCGCAGGGAGTCCCGACGATATCGACTTCGTAGTCCTTAACCCACTGGCCGTCCATCCAAAAGGCCAGGGCGCGGAGGCGGCGTTGCTCGGGGAAATATTCCGTCACCCAGGCCCCGTGCGTGCCGAGCGTCTTGCCAAGGTTCTGTACCAGCGCGGCAAAAAACTGCTGGCCCGTTTCCATTGCGGTCCCTTCGAGGATCGCGCGCAGGGCGGCGTCGGTTTCGAGGTCCTGAAGAGGCTGGGAGGCCATGGGGCGAAATTATGGAGCGGGAGGAGAATTGGATGCAAGAGGGGGGGGGTAGGGAGGGGGAGACGGATAGTCTCTAGTGCTAGCGCACGGACGAACCCGATTCAGGCATTCCTTCAGTTGACACAGTACCTAGCAAAAAGTAGCCTGTCCCCGATTTCTGGCTGTCAGACGCAACATTCAACCTATGAGTCGCAACATCCTCATTGTCAGCGCCCATCCCGATGACATGGAAATCGGCATGGGAGGAACCGTCGCCAAACTGGTTGAGGAACGGGCCGAGATTACCTCTGTGATTGTGACCGATGGCGGCCGGGCATCGAATCCGTTCGGCTGGACGGAGCAACGAATGGCGGAAGTGCGGCGGGCTGAAGCCCTGCGGGCCGCGGAGGTCTTGGGTGTGAAAGACGTTATCTTTTGTGACCAGCCGGACGCGGCGGATGAGGTCGATGTGGAGGCAGTCAGGCGGAAGCTCGTAGGGGTCATGACTCGCCTCAAGCCCACCGAGGTCTATACCCTTCACGAAGAACTCGATCGACATCCCGGCCACCGCCAGGCGGGCAGGCTGGTGCGAGAGATCGTGAGTGAATCGGGTCTTACGCCGTCGGGAGGGGTCTGGGCCTATGAAGTCTGGGGCCCATTCGCAAGGTGGGATCGCCTGGAGTACATTGATGCCTATGTGGAGAAAAAGAGACTGGCCATCGCGGAGTATCGCAGTCAGGTGGCAACGATCCCGTATGGGGAAGGTGTGCTCGGATTGAACCGTTGGCGCGCTGTGTTCGCCGATCCCAGGGCCGATGCCCCAGCCGGCACCTCTGCAGAAGTGTTCCTCCGTGTGACTTACAAACAATAGGAAACGGTGTCCGCTCTTTGCCCCCGCCGAACCTCGCCAATGGTTTGCATTCCGCCGCTTCACTAGGTTGACACAAGAAGCAGCGAGTCGTAGCCTTTTGAGAACTTCCCACTGCAACCGACTGAAAAGTAGCATGTCCCTATTTTTCGTCTCCACGTCTGAGTACTCGAGCGCGCCGCGTCTCGCTGGTGCACGTAGAGCCATTGCGAGCCTCCTGCTCGGGGGAATTCTGACCGTCATGTATGCGGGACCTGCTCCGGCTGGTATGGAGTCCTCGCCGTCGTCAGTTGAGAAGGGCGTGCTCTTAGTGGCCAGCCCATCGCTGAATGATCCGAATTTCCGCGAAGCCGTCGTGCTTATCGTGGACCATGGTCCCGAAGGAACACTCGGGCTCATTTTGAATCGCTCGACGAAAATCCTCTTGTCCGAGGCGTTGCCGGACCTCACCGTGCTCAAGGGGACCAGCTACCAGTTGTTTGCGGGTGGGCCGGTGCAGCGAACCCAACTGCTTCTGCTGTTCCGACTCAAGGAGCCCCAGGTAGGCACACGATCGGTCTTCGACGGGATCTATGTGGGAGGCATACGCGTCCTGGAGCGCATCATTACACAGGCTAAACCGACCGAAACCTTCCGGGCCTTTGCGGGATATGCCGGGTGGGCTCCTGGACAGCTGGGGTTTGAAATGCTCCAGGGGGGATGGGCAATTCTGCCGCCGGATTCTACCGGCATCTTTGACATAGACCCAGCCAAACTCTGGCTAGACTGTCTCAGCCGCCTCCAGGCGCCAAGGGTCATCTCCAATTAGAAAAGGGCGCGGGTCCTGCCGCCGACCAGCCCAGCCGGCTTCGCACCCCGCCCGGTGTAGGGACCCCGCTGCAGTCGGCTGGGCACCCAGGTCGACGCCACCCGTTAGGGGAGAAAACGAGTAAGCTTTGAAGGGCTCTTGAGAGCAGATAAACGTAAGTCCTGTGGACCAGTTATATCACCATGCCAGCCGGGAGCGGCCGGCTGTAGGTATCTGCCAACAATGCTCATTTCCGACCGATCACAGTCCGTTCTCAAGGAATCCGAGAGTGACCGTTTTTACGAACAGATAGACACTGCCGCGAGGAGCGTGGGCGGAGGGCACAGCTTATGCTCACATGTAGTCGTTTCTTATAGGCGACGTGTGCGAATCTGCGGCCTTTCACTGTGCCAGCGGGAGGCCTGACAAGAGGAGGTGCGTCATGAAACGCGAAACCGGCAGGGTTCTGGCTTCCATCGGGGTCCTGTTGCTGTTTGCATTCCCACAGGAAGTGTCCGCGGAGGGATTGCGCGGCGGGTTCGACGACGCATTCGGTCCGCGGTTTCTTCCAGATGTCAGATCGGCTCCACCGGATTTGAAACATCGTCCTCAGCACGGGTTCGATCGGGCCAGCGGTGTCCGCCGTTGGAATCAGGTTGCGATCGATGCCAGCGGCCTCGACCATACTCCGGTTGCTCCGGGAGAGACCCGCGTGTTTGGCGAACAACTCGGTCCCACCCGCTCGAGCCGAGCCATGGCCATTGTCCACCTCGCCATCTTCGAAGTCGTGAACGCCATCGACGGAGACTTTAAGAGCTACATCGACCTGCCTCCGGCGAAGCTGGGCACGTCGCTGCAGGCGGGTGTCGCGCAAGCAGCTCACGATACGCTGGCCGCTCTGTTCCCTTCGCAAACAGCGAGTTTCGATGACCTCTTGGCGGAGGAACTGAAAGAAATTCCGGAAGGACGTTTGAAAACCAACGGGATCGCGTTAGGGAAGCGCGGGGCCGCGGCCATCCTCGCCGCTCGATCCAACGACGGGTCTCAGCACAGTGAACCGCGTGTCGGCATCGAGTTTCTCACGAGCAACGACCCGGGCAAATGGCGGCAGGACCCCATCAGTCTGATTCCGCTCGCGTTGGGTGCCCATTGGGGCGAGGTCACACCTTTTGCCCTCGAGCAGGCTGATCAATTTCGAGCGCCGGTGCCGCCCAAGCTCGACAGTGCCGCCTATGCGGCCGCCTTCAACGAAGTGAAGGTGCTGGGGGGTGATGGTCTGGTGACGCCGACTACGCGCACGGCGGAGCAGACGCAGATCGGGATCTTTTGGGCCTACGACGGGACGCCGAGCTTGTGTGCGCCGCCGCGGCTCTATAATCAAATCACCATGCGGATCGCGCATAAGATGGGCACGGATACCGATGTGGTTGACCTAGCCCGCCTCCTGGCGCTCGTAAACGTCGCCATGGCGGACGCCGGGATCGCGATATGGGAATCGAAATACTTCTATCAATTCTGGCGGCCGATCACCGGCATTCGAGAATCCGACGAGGAAACGGGGCCGAGCGGATTGGGCGACGGCAATCCGGCCACCTCGGGAGACCCGACCTTTTCCCCGCTCGGCGCGCCGGCCAGCAATCTCACGGGGCCGAACTTTACACCTCCCTTTCCGGCCTATCCCTCCGGACATGCAGGGTTCGGCGGAGCACTCTTCCAGATGCTCCGGAACTTTTACCGCACGGATCGCATTTCGTTCACGTTCATCTCGGACGAATTCAACGGCATGACGCGCGACAACACCGGCACGGTGCGTCCCATTGTCGAGCGCCGGTTCTCCTCCCTCTCGCAGGCGGAGGAGGAAAATGGGCAGAGCCGCATCTATCTCGGTATCCATTGGACCTTCGATAAGACCGAGGGGATCGCGCAGGGTCGCCGCGTGGCAGACCAGGTATTCAAATCCATCCTGCGTCCGCAGCATCATCGGTAACGATCGATCGCGGTCAGACAACGGAAAAGGCGAGTCACAGCGGGCCTGCGCGACAAGAGTCCCGCGGGCCTTGTTGTGTGGAGCGCGTGACCGTGGAGCCCCGGGAATGCGTGTATTTCGACATTTCGCTTGGCGTTGCCAAACGGAACGTCGGACATCCTCGCTGTCGCGTTGCGAACGCAGCTGCTCGGCGGTGCGGAGCTGGAGCCTTCGCATGAGTTGCAGGTCAGACCTCCCGCTGTCATCCCCATGGGGAGAGCTACGAGCAAGCTTGGAGGGAGCATTTGTATATGGGAAAGCCTTAAGGCCTGTAAATACGTGCAATTCACCTAGCTAGAGTGTTGACACCCACCGCCAGCGAGTCGTAGCTTGTCAGAAATTCTCATGCCATATGACCGTTTATCGTCTCAGGAAGAGAGCGATCCCGGCTGGGGGGGGTAATTGAGGAGAGCAATAAATGGCGATGAAAAACCGATTTGCTCAAAACACAATAGCAATTGTCTATGATTTTGACGGCACGCTGTCCCCTCAACCAATGCAGGAATACACCGTTTTGCCAAAGATTGGAGTGGAACCAAAAAAGTTTTGGAAAGAAGTAAGCAAGGAATCGAGAGAAACGGTCTCAGAGGCTATGCTCGTATACATGAGGCTCCTGCTACAGAAAGCTGAGGATGCCAGAACTCATATTGGACGAAACGATCTCGTACGAATGGGTAAGGCGATCAAATATTTTCCTGGAGTTGAGCGATGGTTTGCTCGGATCAATAACTTTGTGCGGAAAGTGGGCGAGGGACGAATAAAGACCAAGCACTACATTGTGTCCGCCGGGCTAAAAGAAATTCTTCAAGGAACATCTATAAGAAAGCAGTTCGAAAGAATTTATGCCTCCGAATATCATTTTGATCACCATGACAAAGCCACATTTCCAAAACTGTTAATTACTGACACAGCAAAAACTCAATATCTGTTCCGTATTAACAAAGGGAAGGAAGACTTGGGAGAGAGTATCAATGAGCATATGCACGAATCTTTCAGGCCGATTCCATTTGCAAACATCATTTATATCGGTGATGGCATAACTGATGTTCCCAGCATGGCTGTTACAAGAAGTAATGGTGGTAACACGATTGCTGTCTATAAGAAGAATTCACATAAGGGGAAAAGTGTTTGCGAAGAGCTGCTTGCTGTAGGACGTGCGCGGTTCATAGCGCAGGCAGACTATCGCCCTGGGACTAATCTAGACAAAAGAGTTAAGATTCTGCTCCGGTCAGTGATTGCAAACATAGAGTATGAGCGTGAATTGTTCGATTGTCGAAGAGTACATAGCAAACTTCGGTGAGGTTTCTTGCATTGGAAAGGAACGTCTCATGTCGGTCCCAGACTTCCAAAGTTTCTTCAAGCCTCTGCTAGATCTCGCGGTAGATGGTAAAGAGCACTCAATTCAGGAGGCTCGTGAATCCATTGCCGAGGTCATGACTCTTTCAGAAGATGACATGAAGGAGTTGCTTCCTAGCGGAACTCAAAGAAAGTTTGATAACCGTGTCGCCTGGGCGAAGAGTTATTTTGTGCAGGCCAAGGTTCTCGAATCGTCCAGACGAGGGTATTTCAAGATCACCCAACGGGGACTAGATCTTCACAAACGCGGGCATAAGAGAATCGACATCAGGATTCTCAACCAGTATCCGGAGTTTGTTGAATTCCACAAAGCAAGAGCGGCAAAGGAAGAGGAGGCGGAGCCGTCTAGTGAGACACCTGAGGAAACGCTCCAAAAGTCGTACGAAAGTATCCGCAGCGACCTTGCCAGTCAGATCGTCCAGCGGATTGCGAGTAACTCTCCGCAGTTCTTTGAGAGACTTGTTGTCGACCTGATGGTTGCAATGGGTTACGGAGGATCACGGGTTGATGCAGGGAAATCTATTGGTGGCACGGGTGACGAGGGAATCGATGGAATTATAAAAGAGGATCGTCTCGGGCTTAATCTTGTCTATCTCCAAGCAAAACGGTGGGACGGGACGGTTGGCAGGCCAGAAGTTCAGAAATTTGTCGGAGCACTTCACGGTAAGCGTGCAAAGAAGGGCGTGTTCATAACCACGGGAAAGTTTTCCGATGACGCCAAACGATATGTTGAAACCATAGATCCCAAGGTCATACTGATTGATGGGCGGATGCTTGCTGAATTGATGATTGATAACGGATTGGGAACAACCACGACAGCAACGTTCCAAATAAAACGCATAGATTCAGATTATTTTGCGGAAGAGTAAGTCGGATAGGGCTTCTCACGTCTGCGCACAAATTGTCTGCTTGGCCAATCTCCCAAATCATCCCATGAAAGTTATCTACAAAATCAGCCGAGTGGTTCAAGCGCGCCTATCCAAACGGGAAAATTTACATTGGCCAGGATTTAACAGACGACATCAACTATTTGGAAGTGCCGATCGTGAGAGCATTGAGAGGGATTTTGCGAGAGAGAAGAGGCGCAACTTTACAATCAAGAAAGAGATTCTATGGAGTCAGAGGTTGCCACAGACAGGGAAGTCAACGAAAAGGAAGGTGGGATCAGGGAAGGGAGACATTCCGAGCTAGCCCCACTTTCGTGGACACCTCAAAAAGGGGACAATAAGCCCTCTGACGTTGGTCCCGTAACGAGACAGTCCTTAACCAGAGCAGACAGCTTCTTCGGCAGCCGGGCTGGCCTGACGTTGTTCAGCAAACTCACTCGGAGTCAGGTGCCCGAGTGAGCTGTGCGGGCGGTGGTGATTGTAATCCATCCGCCAGCCTTCGATGATGGCTTGGGCCTCACCGAGGGAGGCGAACTGATGCACGTTCAAACATTCGTCCCGCAAGCGACCGTTAAATGATTCAATGAAGGCATTCTCCACGGGTTTACCAGGCCGAATAAAGTCGAGCTGGACGCTCCGCCGATAGGCCCAATCCTCCAATGCTCGCGATTGGAATTCCGTCCCATGATCCACCGTGATCGAGCGGGGCGCTGCATGTGTGCCCAGCCCACGATCGAGCACCCGACCGACTGTCTCTCCTGTCATCCGAAACCCGGCCTCTAGCATGGGGCTGTGCCGACTCCAGTTATCCACGACCGTCAAGATCCGAAACGGTCGCCCGTCCGCTAGGGTATCATGCACAAAATCCATGCTCCAGCGCTCGGTCGGCCCAGTCGGGATGGGGGCCGGACCACGATGCAGGGCGATGTGTTTCCGGCGCCGCACCCGCATGCGCAGCTGTAATCCATCTAAACGATACAAGCGACGGACGCGCTTCCGATTGACCAGCCAGCCCTCACGCCGCAGCAACACCCAGATCCGCATGTAACCAAACCGAGGCCGGGCATGAGCCAGATCGCGAATGCGCAACCGCAGGGCGGTTTGATCCTTCGCGCGGCTCCGTCGATACCAGGAGGCGCGGCCGAATTGCGCTAACCGACAGGCCCGCAGGCAACTGACCTGAAACGTCTCGTGAAACCAGGCGGCCAGTTCTCGACGGCGTGCGGGCCTCAGACTTTTTTTCGCAAGGCCTCCGACAGCATGTGCTTGTCGAGCGAGAGATCCGCCACCAGCCGTTTGAGTCTGGCGTTTTCCTCTTCCACCTGCCGCAACCGGCGGAGCTCGCTCACCCCCAGATGCGCATACTTCTTTTTCCAGGTGTAGAAGGTCGCTTCGCTCACGCCGAGTTGCCGACACAGGTCGCCCATCGGCGTGCCGCTTTCGGCCTGCCGGATGGCATAGACGATCTGCTCTTCCGAGAATCGTGACCGCTTCATCGATCCGCTCCTTTCGTCGAGGACCGCCGAAGCCGCCATTTTACCCTAGTTCTGAGTTGCCGTCGTTTTCGGGGGAGACGTCACCTGGGAGGTGTCCGATGGCGAAGCGGCAACAGTTCACTACAGAATTCAAAATCGAAGCGGTCCGGCTGTGGAAATCGTCGGGCCGACCCGCGGCGGCGGTCGCCCGTGAGTTGGGCTTGCGACGCAACCATCTGTACAAGTGGCAACTGGAGTTGGAGACGCACGGTGAGACCGCGTTCCCCGGCAAGGGCGGTCGCGCCCACAGCACCGATGAACTCACACGGCTGCGGCGAGAGAATGCCCGGCTCCGCGAGGAGCGCGACATTTTAAAAAAAGCCGCGATGTACTTTGCCGAGGAATCGCCATGAAGTATCAGTTTGTGACCGCGCACCAGACGCGAGCATCACCTCATCCGGCTGTGCCAGACCCTGGGCGTCAGTCGGAGCGGGTACTACGCGTGGCGCCGCCGACCGGCCAGTGCTCGGGCGGCGGCCAACGCGCGGCTGGTGGCACGGATGCAGCAGCTCCATCGGCAGACGAAGGAGCGGTATGGCGCGATCAAGTTGTGGCGGGCGCTGCGGGCATTGGGCGTGGCTTGTGGGCGTCATCGCGTCGCGCGACTGCGGCGCGTGCATGGCCTTGAAGCGCGACGCACGCGACGGTTTCGCGTGATGGTCGAACACCATCAGTTCGCGCCGCCGGCGCCGAACCGCCTGCAGCAGGTCTTCGTGGCCCCCGCGCCCAATCGGATCTGGGCCGGGCGATCTGACCGCCATTGCGACCCGCGCGGGCTGGGTGTACTTGGCCGTGATCCTGGACCTGTACTCGCGCCGCGTGATTGGCTGGGCCATGAGTGCTCGGCCGGATCAGCAGGTGGCGCTGACGGCGCTGCAGATGGCCCTGACACACCGACGCCCGCGGCCTGGACTGATCCATCACACTGATCAAGGCGCCACGTACACGAGTGTGGCCTACCAGCGGCAGCTGGTGCAGACCGGACTGGTGGCCAGCATGAGTCGCAAGGGCAACTGCTATGACAATGCCGTGGTCGAGAGCTTCTTCAGTACGCTCAAGAATGAGCTGGTGCATGAGCAGGACTTCCACACGCGAGAGGAAGCCCAGGCGGAGGTGTTTGAGTTCATCGAGGTGTTCTACAATCGGCAACGGCTGCATGAAATCGGGGGTAGCTCATTCTACTTTTCTAATCGCCTCGTCCGCGCGCGGCAGGATTCAATTGATTGGGCAGCTTTTAACTTACAAAGAGGGTTAAGCGATGTCTGAACATAAGATCACGCTGGAATGGAAGAGAGAATCAGAGGGCTTTTCCTACGAGACGTATAATCGAGACCATGTGGTGATCTTTGAAGGTGGCGCTCGGGTTCCTGCATCAGCCGCACCTGCCTATCGTGGGAATCCCGCTCACGTGAATCCCGAGGAAGGCTTCGTGGCGGCCTTGTCAAGCTGTCACATGCTGACCTTCCTGGCCGTGGCAGCCAAGAAACAGTTTGTCGTCGATCGGTACAGTGATCACGCCGTGGGAGTTTTGGAAAAGAACCAGAAGGGCAAGCTCGCCATCACGCGGGTCATCTTGCATCCCCGGGTTGTATTCGGTGGGCCGACTCCTCCGACTCCGGAGCAGATTGCCGCGCTCCATGAGCGAGCCCATAGCGAATGCTTTATTGCCAACTCGGTGACCACGGACGTCACGGTCGAAGCAGGGTAGGCCAGACCGGTCGCCCTCTCTCACCATGCCGGAAGAAAAACAGTCTCAGGATACTATTGCGCCTCGTCCGCGCGCGGGGAAGCAGAGTGAATACCAGAAAGTATCCCATCCCCATTGCAGACTCACGTTTTGAGCGTTGAAAGTATGAACGTCGTCTCCGTCATCGTTCCATACAAGTATGAAGGTATATGGGTCTTCGACGATCCCGCTGTTGGCCTCGTCCGGGAACCGTTCGTGGCTGGCATCGACACGATGATTGACAGGTTGGTGGGTTCGATTCCTGATGCAACGAAAGGCTTTCGCCTGTTGTTTTCTCCTACACCTTTTCCTGGTTATACGATCAAACTGAAGTGGCGGCGGGAAGAGTACGGTGGTAACTGGTATTACTGCGAACAGTTAGGCATGGAGGGCTGGCTGTGTCCGGCCCTTTTCAGGTACTTCGTGGAAGCTCCACCTGAGCTTTACGCCAGAGTGGAAGCCAAAACAGGCTGAGTCGAATCGCTGAAGAGTAACGTGAAAGTATCCAGAATTCGCCTCGTCTGCGCGCGGCGGTTGCTGCTGAAATACAACCATCGCGCAAGTCCGACCGTTGACACATTTCTTTCTCCGAAGTAGCCTGCCCTCGGTTCTTGCAAAAGGAGGATCAGATGAACACTGAAGTCGCGCGCAACTTTCTTCTGTGGGCGACGGTGATCGATTACGGAATTATGACGGTCTGGTTCCTGTTCTTTGTCTTTGCCCACGATTGGATGCAAGGCATCCATGGCCGATGGTTCCGTCTGTCGAGGGATCAGTTCGACGCGCTTCATTATGCCGGGATGAGTGTCTTCAAGATCGGTATCATTCTGTTCAACCTGGTGCCGTTTCTCGCTCTCTGCATTGTCGGCTGAAATGCGATGATCAAGATCAGTTGTGAACTCGTCCGCGCGCGGCTTTGAAGAGCTGCTGGAAATTCAATCGATTACTCCGGGATCCATGCATTGACTTTGTATTTCGTCTCTCGCTATAAGTTCCGCCGAAAGTCCCGCCGATAGACAGAGGTAGCCATGTCCCACTCTCCGTGGCTTCTCGAATTCGCAGTCAGACTGGCTCGCCAATCCTGAGCGGTTCGGTCCCTTATTTGCCGGGTTTTTGCGGAGCCCCGATCGTGCGGACGCCGACCCCGGCGATCTACAGGACAAGCCAAGCACGGCGCGAGGGGCAGACGAAACACTGCTGTGAGGGAACGCCTAGCGCTTCAACGCGAGTTACTTCGGTGGGAAATGGGTGAACATTTCGTGGACGATGCCCCTGATACGCTCGTCCCGTTCCTTGGAAGTCAGTCCAGAATCAATCTCTCCAGCCGCAGTGCTGCGCCAGACCAATTTCTTTGACGCGGCATCAATAATATCAACCAGTAGCGTGCCCGTCGTGTAAGACGTGGTGTCGCTGACTGTCGCGGGCGATTTACCTGCAGTACGAGTATCAGCTGAATGGTCAAAGGCGCGGCCGGCCATTCCTTTGGAGAAATATTGGGTGGAGACATCGGGGGTCATATTTTTGACTCCGATATGGTAGGCCACATAGAAATCCGGTTGCCCGTTCGGGGCTGCAGTGTAACCGTTTAATTGCAGTTGCGCTCCGACGGCTATTCGAATGCGAATGTCGACAACGGTACTGTCAGCGCTTCGGTTGCCGGTCTTCTCCTGTTCGCCTTCCATCCACTCGTACGTATGATAGGCGTTGAAATTCGCGCTAGGATCGTAGTCAAAGCCAACCTTCGCTGCTGATGCACAGGCTACGGCCGATGCCGCCAGCAGACACATACAGAGGGATTGTATCCGTGTCATCAAATGGTCTCCTGGCGGGGAATGGTAGCAGACCTTTCCGCCGAAAAGAAGACACCCGCCACGTGTACCACGAATCGTTCTGAGGGACGGACGCCGAGCCGACCGATCTCGACGGAGATGCGGGGACCGTTACGCCGGATACGAGCGAGCGGAAGAAGCCGATCGGCTTTGATGCAGGTTACTGCGGCGGGAAATGAGCGAGCATGGCATGGACGATCTTGTTGATGCGATCGTTCCGGTCCTCGGGAGTCATGCCCGCATCGACTTCTGTAAGTGCTGAACCTCGCCACACCAGTTGGTTTGATGCGGCGTCCACAATATCGATCAGCAGGGTGCCTTCCTTATACGGCTGAATATCGCTGATCGTAGTGAACGTGCCGTGCGCATAATCGCCGATATAATCTTGCGTGGAAGATCCCTTCATCATGTCCTTCATCCCGAGATGGTAGGCCACGTAGAAATCCGGCCGCTTGTCCAAGGCAGTCGTATAGCCTTTTACGCGCAACTGCGTTCCGATGGTGGTTCGAATGCGACCGTCGAGCAGCGAATTGTCAAGGCGCTTGTCTCCGGTCACCTCCTGTTTGTCTGCCACCCAGTCGTAGGTGTGATAGCCGTTGAAGTTGGCGGTGGAATCGTAGTCGTACCCGACCTTCAGTGAAGAACACGCCACGGTCGATGTCACAAGTAGGCACATGAACAGGGGATGCATCCACGTCATCTTGGCCTCCATGCGAGGGAGACTATCAGAATACGATAGCCTAGAAAAGGCGCAGTTCCCGAGGAACGAGGAAAAGAGGTCGAGGGTCTTAGTTGCCGAGCGAAGAAAACAGAGACATTCTACGTTTCTGATCGCCTCGTCCGCGCGCGGCTTGAATCAATACCGATCCACTCACGTATCATCCTCGGTACGCATCCTTCCTTTACAGCCTTTGAGAGCGCGCTCGATATTATCTTAACGAGCTGATGGATCAGTGTTTTCGAAGAGCCATTGCTGACGTGACCTCGAGCAAGCAGGAGGCACGCGACTTGCCATTTCTATAAGTAGCTTGAAGAGGGAACGAGGCTCCGATGATCTACACCACTGTCGAATCAGGCCCCATCCACTATCCTCCCGTGGGCGATAAGAGCTCTGCCTTCGGTATCTGGGGCAGAGTGTTTGGTTTCTACGTTGAACATTGGCAGGATCTGCTCGCGATTTTTCCGCTGCTGTTTCTTCCGGTGTTTACGGACGCCTTACATACACTCCTCATCCAACAGCACGTAAGGCAGCAAGCTTTGAGAATGGGCGACAGTCTCAAGCAGGCTCTAAAGACCACCATGCCACTTCTGGGAGTGAAGTGGGCATTCTGCTGGCGTAGCGCACTGTGGGGGATAATTCCACTCATTGGTTGGGTCAAGTGTGCACAACTGCGTGTGGCGCGAGGGATGGCTTCGAATGTGATGCTACTCGAAGGTGGAAGTGATGAAGGGTGTCGGTTGCGCTCCGAAGATCTTTCGCGCCACCGGGATCGTGGTTTGCTGGTTCGGACACTTGTCACGATACCGGCCCTCCTCTATATGAGCACCATCGTGTTGTGCGTGATGGGTGAACAGCTCGCGGCAGGAGGCTGGCTATTTGTCTTTTGGATCGTGTTCGCTCTCTGGATTGTCCTTCCGGCATCAGCCGCAGCCAATACATTCGCGTACCTCGAAGTGGCTTCGCATCAACGATCAGGAGAAACCAGGTAGGTTCGGGAGTGCAGAACAAGAAAAGGAGACAGGCTTCTTAAACGGAAGATCCCGTCGAGGAACTCAGGACGTTCTGCTTCTCTCATGGCTTCATCTGCGCGCGGCGGTGCTCACGTTCAGCGAAGTCGATTGAAACAGGATCAGCAGTTGGGGCAGCCGGAATAGTTCCGGCTGCCCCCCTCTTGCGAGGTTAGGCGAGTCCAAGGGCAGACATGATGTTGCTCACGACCTGCCACGGACAGTAGCCCAAGAGTTGCTCAATGGGACACATCGGTATCACCTCCTTCTCGCCTCGGACTATGCCCAACAATGGGCTATGAGGCGAAGCCAAGTTTCGACGGATCGAAACTCGAAGGAGGGATCAGACTCTCAGAACTGTCGTGTGAATCGAGAGATGAAGGTGAGTGTCGATACTGCCAGAGGGTCTTGCTGGCTGAGACACTGAGAAGATCGGTCCGGGGAATGGCGCGGGCAATTCAACATCGAGATGGAGCGCAATCACACTATGATTGGAAGAGGATTCGGAATGCGGCCCTATTTCTAGAAAGGCATCGCACGTCTGACGAGTTGGCTCCTCTGTGGTCGAAGCGCAGTTCATTTCGGCAGGTGTCGATAGAGGCAAGACGCACGCGTACGCATTAAAGGTCAGGAGGAGGAGCAATACGGCGAGAAACGCACAGAGCCTAGCCATGTGACAAATCCTATGCTTCCTTCCGATCTCGGTCAACTAGGGAGATCACGGGGAGATTCTACTTTTCTCATCATCTCGTCCGCGCGCGGCAGTGCTTCTCATCCCATGGAGACAAAACCCCTTTGTTGACAGCTTAGATCTACTGCAGTAGCCTCCCTCCTTCTTCCTTACCCTCGGAGGCCCCCATGACCACTGTCTCGGAGATCGCACCGGATGTGTTCAGGATTTCCACGTTCATGCCGGATTTCAATCTGCAGTTCAATCAGTTTGTCGTGCGCGACGATGAGCCACTGCTGTTCCATACGGGCCCGCGCGGGACGTTTGCTCCGGTGCGGGACGCCGTGGCGACGTTGCTCGATCCGGCGAAAATCAAATGGATCGGGTTCAGCCATCTTGAGGCGGATGAATGCGGAAGTTTGCGTGAGTGGCAGGAACTTGCGCCGGAGTCCACGGCGGTCTGCAGTCTCGTGGGCAAGATGGTCAGCATCGACGATTGCATGGCGGTGCGGCCTGCGTTGGGAATGAAGGACGGAGAGGTGCTGAACACCGGCAAGTATCGCTTCCGGTTCTTGCACACCCCCCATGTCCCGCATTGTTGGGAGGCGGGGCTGCTGTTCGAAGAGACCCAGCGCACGCTCCTCTGCTCGGACCTCTTTCATCAAAGCGGAGATGTCGAGCCGGCGACGCACTCGGATGTGCTGGGCCGGTGCCGGCAGGTACTCGTGGAATATCAGCAGGGGCCGCTGGCGAATTACTTGCCGTACTCCACCCTCATGGAACCGACGCTCCACCGGCTGGCCGAGCTGCAGCCGAAGACATTGGCGACGATGCACGGATCGGCCTTTGTCGGCGATGGTGCCCGCGCGCTCCGAGACTTGGCTGTCATGTTCAAGGAAGTTCTTGCTCCGAAATCGTAGATCTCGGTCGCATACTGGTCCGCACGTGATTAGCTATCACGTGCTGTGGCTTCGAGGCGCTGCAGGGTGCTGTCCAATCGTTCCCGGTGAGGTGAGGCGATGGACTGAAACTGGATACCGATTCCGTGCGCACCGGACCAGCGTATGACGGCGCCTTGGATCAGGATAGGGGCCCTTTCTTCAGAGATGTAGAGTATGAGATCCACCTTCATGCCGGCAATGGCTCGAAAGCCACTTTCAAGCCGGCATCCTTTCCGCGAGAGGTCCCTTGCTTGGCTAATCTGATAGAGATGACTTTGGTGGACGAGGGTGCCGGAAAAAGACGCTGGAAATCGGGGATATTGTCGCACCACCATAGGTCGGCTCGTTTCTGCGGTCTTGCCGCTAGAATCGTAGGGCGCGTCATGGTGGGATTATGCAGATGTAGTGCCAGCTGGCAACGGTTCCTATTGGCCTTTTGTCCGTGATTTAGCCGACTTGAAATTCGATGACTGAGATGGTTCCGTCCGTTCATGATCATCGGTGAATGGAATTCCCTTCGAGCTTGGACGCAAACCTTCGCCCGCCCCGCACTTGGCAAGCGTTCACCTGTTCCGCTAAGGTAATAGCCATGAAGGTACCGTTCACACTTGGCACCGTCGGTCACTTCGGAGTTGCGGTTCGTGATCCACGACGCAGCGCGACATGGTTCATGCGCGTGTTGGGATTGCGGAAGGAGTTCGAATTCGAGGAGGGCGTTGCAGTTGGCAACGACAATGTGACGATCGTCTTGTTAAAAGGCAAACCGTCGCCGAAAACGATCGGTCACATGTCGTTTCATCTGCCCACCATGACCGCATTGCGAAAGGCGCTCTCCCATCTGAAGAAGCACAAGGTCAAGATCGAAGATCCCGGTAACGAAATCGGACCGGAGTCACCCGGCTCACCTCACATGGGTCTCTGGTTCCACGATCCTGATGGCTATCGCTGGGAGCTTTCCGTCCAAGGCGGAAAAAAGTAGAGGTCGGGCCACACGCTCAGGGGCCACAGGAACAGAAAAAGCTTTCAGAAAATGGTTCCGTCTCCTTCGGGCGCCAGGTGACGTGTGATTATGCATCTTGACCATGTGACGGTCGTGGTTCGGGATATCGCCAAGGCCAAGGAATTTTTTGCGCTCTTGGGCTTTGCCGAAGAAAAGTCGGTCGTGATCTCAGGCGAGATGTTCGCCCGCTACATGGGGGTGAAGGGCATCGAAGCCGAGCATGTGACGTTAGTCTCGCAACAGTCGTCTCCTCGTTTTGAAATCCAACTCTTGAAATATCGCCATCCCGATCCGCTGCCAGATCCCGACATCGCGAATCTGACGAGGCTCGGCTACAACCACATCTGTTTCGCGGTGAAAGATCTGGATGCGGAGGTGCAGAGATTGACGAGTCATGGGGTGACGCTGCGCAATGAAGTGATGGACTTCCATGCTCGGAAGTTAGTCTTTCTCTCCGGTCCCGAGGGCATCACGGTGGAATTGGCCGAATGGCATGACTGATGAGCGCGCGACCGGTACGATTCGGGAGCAAGAGTCGAAAAATCGTGAATACAAGGCGTGCCAGGATTCCGGAGGGTCCGGCTGCATCAGACCTGGTCCGTCGCCGTAATTGGCATTCGTTCATGAGCCGTTCGTTATCGTAGACTGTCTATGGCCCATCTCCAGTCGATCCATTCGGAATACCCCGACACGATTCCCTTTTCTCTGTTTGAAGGCGATCTGGTCACGCGGCTGTTCCAGCGCCTCGGGATGGGCAGCTACCGCACCATTGATCTCGTGAAGCGAAGTCTGTGCCTGATTGTCCTTACATGGGGTGTGCTTGCAGTCCTCGCCGTTTGGTCGGATGTCCATTGGACAAAGCCCCCTGGTAAGAATTTCTTTTTAGACTTCGCCGCCTATGGGCAACTGCTCATCGGTCTGCCGATGTTCCTGATTGCGGAACGCGTGATTGACTGGCAGACGCGTGAGGCGGCTCGATGTTTCTTGACGACCGGTGTTGTGCAGCCGGGAGATGCGGTTCGGCTGGTGCGAATCAATTGGCAGTTGAAGCAGTTGCGCCATTGGATTTGGCCGGACCTGATCTGCATCGCCATCGCCTATGCGGTGACGGCGTCCTGGATGATTCCGGAGATGTACAACGATCGGCTCACCTGGCATGCCATGGTGCAGAGCGGGGATCACCAACTCCTGACTGGACCTGGCGTCTGGGAGTTGATCTTCGTCGGTCCTCTGACGACATATTGGTGGCTGCGCTGGGCGGTGAAGATCTTTCTCTGGACCCGGTATCTGTATGAGATATCCAGTCTGCGGTTGAACCTGGTGCCATCGCATCCCGACAGCACGGGGGGCATCGGATTTCTCAGCGATGCGCAAACGAAGTTCGGCTGGGTGATCCTGGCGTACGGCGTCAGCTATGTCGCGCCGACCATTCTCTATAAATTGAAATTCGAAGGGGCGACGATCTTTGTGCTGTCAGTCTGGGGCTATGGGGCGAGTTTCGTGGTCGGGGCGCCGTTGTTATTTACGCTGCCCCTGTTCATGTTCACCAAGCAACTCTATCAGGCAAAGGCGCGCGCATTGGAAGCGTTTCAAGAGCGGTCGATGGAGCGGGCCAAGGCGTTCGAGGATAAATGGCTGAAAGCCTGTTCGAGCGGCAACTATGAGCTGATGAGCGGGAGCGATCTGGCGGGCTTGGACGCCCTCAATCGGGTTTACGGGCACATCCATAAGATGCGGGTCGTCCCGTTCGATCTCCGTTCGTTCTCGGAACTGGTAGGGTCAGCGCTTGGCCCGATGGTGCCGTTGTTGCCCTACATCGTGGATCTTCCCGAACCGTGGCTGAAGGCCATCGAAGAAGGGAAGAAACTCCTGCGCTAATCGGAGACAATAGGCGTGGCCTATGGAAACCGGACTCCATTGGATTGATCGCTATGGATATGGAGCGATCTTCGCTCTGATGGTGCTCGGCATTGTGGGGCTCCCAATCTCAGACGAAACCGTACTCGTCTTTGTGGGGTATCTCAGCTTCAAGGGAACGCTACAGCTTGAGCCGGCCATGGCTACAGCTTTTTTGGGAAGTGCCAGCGGCATTAGCCTCAGCTATGGGATCGGTCGGTTTATCGGTCTTCCCGCCCTCCTCAAGTTTGGTCACCTGATCCACCTGCGACCCGAACACCTGAACGGGGCGCAGCGATGGGTCGAACGATGGGGCAAGTATTCTCTTCTTGTGGCCTATTTTATCCCTGGGATCCGTCATCTCGCGGCGGTGATCCTGGGCGCGTCTCTCCTTCCTCCGACGGTATTTGCCCGATTTGCTTATACGGGTGCATTGGTTTGGACGGCGAGTTTCATCGGGCTGGGCTATTTCGCGGGAGACGAATGGACTCGGCTGTCCCCTCTCCTGCATCGGACAGTGACCATTGTCATACTCTTGGTTCTTTGTATGTTTGCCATCGCACTTGTGGTGTTTCTGATGCGGAGAGCACAGAGGTAGGGTCCTCGTCCGTGCATGGCGATCGATCTGCATTCTGCCCCTTCCGGCAAAATTCACTGACCAGACTGCCCGGTGTCCGTATGACCGGTTGGGCTTTCTGTTGTGCCGCTGTGCAATTGCTCCAACCGGTCACTGACCTGACCTTGAGCAACCGGCCGATCCATCTGTCCTCTGCGCAGCCGCTCTTCGAGTGCCCGTGACCGCTCACCGGGCACCGTTGTCTGACCGGGCGGGTACGGTGGTCGCGTACTTCGAAGGGCGTCAGCGGAATGAGAGCCCTGCGGCTTTGCGGGCTTGGATGTCTCCAGGCTTTCGACCGAACCTGGCTCCGGAACGCTCATTTCACTGCCCATCTGCTGTGTGAATCGTTCTTGAGCAGATTTCGGATCGGCCGCGTAGACGAACGGAACTGTTCCAAGACCTAGGATCATGGCTCCGATAAGGAGAAATGTGGACTTCATATGGTTCCTCGTTGGCCATGGTGGACTATTTGTTCTTTTTTCGGTAATTGCTCCTCTGTCACCACAAGCGCAACTTCTCCGTCCTGCGCGTCGACTTGAACTCTGCTCAGACTGAGGTCGGCATCCAACATGTAGATTTTGTATACCGGGCGGCCGTCCGCCATCTCCAACTGAGCATTCAATGCTTGTCCTAATGTGACCGCTTCCGCAGCCTCCACGGCCATGGACATGCTGACAGGTAACGGCTGGAACTGTGTTTGCTCCACCGTGTCATTCAACTGCGTCAAAGGAACGCCGACCGAACACCCCAGCAACAAATTAACACTCCCATGTTCATGTGGAGACCCATAGATCACCTCTAGCCGGAGCGAGAGGGTTGTAAAAAAATCACTTGTTCGCATGGTCCGATGTTGACGTTATTGAGGCATGCTTAGTCGGCTCGCCTTGGATACCGTCACCAGGCTTGCCCAGGAAATGGATCGGTTCCTCGCCTCTGAGATGGGCTGGTCGAAGGATGTAGGTCCCATAGACGCTGGTGGTCCAGATAGTCTGCGCGGTTTTTGAGTTTCCCCCGGAGAACGCGTATCCCAGGCCACCTACCACGCTGCCTGCGACAGCGAAGGCGCTTTTGCCGATACAGTAGGGAACCGTCAGCGCCCAACTTGCCACTTTTATCCCAGTGTCGTCCGAACTGTCCGTGCCAGACATCTGGTCCTCGGCCAGAGTCGATCCTGGCGGCATCATGGTCACGCCCATGAAGGCCACGATCAGTACGATGGCCAATGATCTGCTCCATTTTCCAATGAGATAAGGCTTATATCGGTCGTTCATGGCGCACCTCCTGACTAAACGATCACGAGAAATTGGCAATTCCTGCATTTCCGAGGGTCTCCCGCTACTTTTATGAACCGCAAATGGTTTGCCACATATTGCCAGAAACAAAAACGGCAAGGATTGCAAAGAGTTCGAGGGAATGGACTTCATGGGAGAAATGAAGCCACTAAGGTTTTGAGGGCATGTTGTCCCAGTCCTATCCAAAAGCGCAGTAATTCTGCAGGATTTGGATTATGACATTCTGTCTTGAATGGATAACTCTTCCTATGGGGAAAGGGTCTCAATAGCGCGGTCTTCTATTGTCTGTCGCAGCAGGGTCGAGCGAGGAGAGGAAACGAAGTAACACGCGAATGGCGAACTCGGCAATCAGTCGGGTCTTAATGTCTAGGCGTCCGTGAACTGGTGCCACAGCCTGCGGATCTCAATATGGGCTGCCGCGCAGGCTGTGGCCTGTTATCCCTGGTGGAACTGCTATTTTGCCTTCTCCTTCATGGAATTCACTTCCCCTTTGGCTCGTTCTGTTTGGCCCTTCGCCTTTCCTTTTGCCCGCTCTGCGTCCGCGGTCATCTTGTTGCCCTTCACATCCTCGACGGCACCCTTCGCCTGTCCCTTCGCTTCCTCCGTGGTGCCTTTGACCTCTCCTTTCGCTTTCTCCATCGTTGCGGATGTCTCGCCCGCATAGGATGGAACGACGAATCCGAACAGTGCCAACATGGCGATGGCAATTCCGAGGTGAATGCTCTTCATGGCGCGGCCTCCTTGTTATTTGGGGTGACGAATAATTGTCGTGCAATTCGCACATTGTAACATGCAAAGCTCGATGCCTCGGCTGTTTTATTTGTCGATTTGCTAGGGTATTCACTAGTTGCCGACTTTCGATGTATTGGCCCGGAAAGATGGGATCCCCCATTGCATTCATCAGGTTTGAATGCCTAGACTAGTGCTCATCAACGCCATTCCATCATTATGAGACTTCTGCAGAGGTCAGTCCGCGAGATGATGATTCCACCACACAGTCTTTTCCCGAGAAGCATTTCCGGCTGGATGATACCCGCTGTTCGGGCGGGTAGAGGAGGGTATGATGGCTGATCAGGTTCGAACCGCCCAATACTTCAAGGTGCAGATTGCGGATAAACCCGGTGAATTGGCCGGCGTGCTTGCTCCGTTGCATGAGAGCGGGTTGAACCTCCTGGCCGTGCACGCTTTTCCTCGGAATCGCCGCACACAAGTGGATGTGGTGCCGGAAGATCCCACCGCATTCAAAAATTTGGCGAAGGTGCATAGGTGGAAAATGCAGGGACCGAAGTTGTGCTTGCTGGTGGACGGCGACGATCGCGCCGGAGCGCTGGCCGATCTGACTGAACTACTTAGTTCGGCCAAGATCAACATGACCGCGGTGACCGGCCTAGCTGCCGGCCAGGGGCGTTGCGGCGCCATTCTCTGGGTCAAGCCGCGGGATGTGAAAAAAGCTGCCAAGGTCTTGGGCATTCGCTAGATCCCTGCGCACTGTCGTTGCTTCGGCACGCGTGGACTGTACACATGAGACCTTCACCTGCTCGGCTGAGCGCGGCGGATGTCTTGCCCGGTGTACGTCAATAGAATTTCAGATGATCGTGGAGAACCACAATGCTGAGAACCGTTCCGGTTCTCGTGCTGCGCTACAGATGCGGCTTCCCGTCTGGTTCGGCGGCTGTTACATGCCGTAGCGTCCGGAGGACAGTTCACATGACAATGCCGATAGGGCGCTCCAGCATGCTGGGTCAGGTATGGCGCTCGCGGGTGCCCGGCTTCGTGCTCTGTGCGGTGCTCGCGCTTTTCTGTTCCGGTTGTTTCACGTTGGCCGTGGGCGCAGCCGGAGGAGCTGCCGGAGCGGTGTATGTGATGGGTAAGTTAAAAGACGAGCTGAACTACGAGGTGCCCGTTGTGTACAAGGCTACGGTTGCGGCCTTGGCTGAACTGGAACTGAAGCTCTTGGAAGACAAAGTTGATAAACTGTCCGCGCATGTGGAATCGGAGTTTGCCGACGGAGAACATGTATGGATCGATCTGGAATCCCTCTCGGATGCCCGAACCAGTCTGACGATTCGGGTCAGTATCACAGGAAACGAGGTACGCGCGCGAAAGATCCATGATGCGATCAAGCGGCATCTTTCGTAACGTGAATCGATGTGAGAAGCCATTCGCCTTGTCCGCGGGCTCCTGGCTTTTGTTATCGGCTCCCTACCTCGCCTTGCCAGAGCATATCGTACCCCAGTTCTGTGGTGTCTGAACACATGGCCGCCAATGCGGCGAACTTGTTGGCGAAGGCTTCGTTGGCATGGGATCGCTCGTGATCTTCGAACGAACGCCAATAGGTGACAATGACATAATGGCCCTCAGCTGTTTTGGATTCGCTCAGGGATCCCTCGTTCGAAATGAACCCGGAGAACTTGAACACCTGCCCGGCGATGAATCCGCCCTTGTCGCCTCCATACGTTTCCTTGACGACACTGCATAATTCCCCGACGGCTAACTCGACGTCTTCGAACGTGACGTTGGGTTTGAGCGTAACGGTGTTAAATAGCATTTTGGCGCCGAACGGGAGTGTAATTGGACCGAACATGGCATTCTCCTGGCAGACTGTTGAAAATTCTCCTGCAGCGGCTTGATCGGCTGATCCGTCCTTGCCTGCGGTATCCCTGCACTCGTTCGCTTACTTCTTGGGACAGCGCGGGTCGGCGGCCTGCAGCTCTGCGATCTTTTGATCGTCGAGCGGCACCGGCGCACAGCCGTGCCCCTTTTCGCAGACGAAGTCATACTTCGCCGCGGGCTGGTGACAGCTGAAGCACTTCACTCCCTGGAAATTCACTGTCTGGTCTCCACGAGTTTTGATCTTGGTGCCTTGTGCCGAGAGATCCAGATGAAAAAATTCCCAGCCGTTGGTTTCGGGAAATGTCTGGCGTGGATGTTTGACCATCGCTTCGTCTGGCAGGAGCTGGAGGAATGTCCCGACCGGGTATTCCTTGTCCGGGACGCTGCCCTTAAAAATACGCACCGCTTCTTTGAGCTTCTCGGGATCTCCGTGTTTGATGTAGGTATTTCTGACTTTGGTCCAATCCTTGATGCAGCTGAATGAGCCTTCGGACACCGTGATGTCCGCGGCATAGAGGCTGGACGACATGAAGAGTCCCAACGCGATGGCCATGACGCACCTCATGAATCCCGGATTCGATCGCTGCGATATGGATGTGCTGAGATGGCGCATGTGAATGCTCCCTTCTGTGTGACGTGAATAGCGCGGCCGGCTGAGCCGGTCGGTTGCCTTCGAATATTGTAGTCGGGCAGGGGGAAAGATTCACCTGGTATGTGGCCAGCCCTGGGCACAGGAGGGAAAATGGTGATTCGCGTCGTTGATGTGCCCGTCGGCCGCAGACAGAGTTTCCAGTTCGCCTGTTGACCCGGTTCTTTCTCCGAAGTAACCTGCTCCCTATCAAGTCCCTGAGAGGCAATGTACATGAGTGATGAAAAAACTCTGGCGCAGTCAGGGATTAATCCGGAACATACTCCCGCATCCCTACCCGCGGATGAGTCCAGGCCGACCTACTTTCCGGTTTCGTTGGTCAAGCTTGTGGTGATGAATTGTTGTACGTTGGGTGCATATCAATATTATTGGTTCTACGAGAACTGGCAGTTAATACAGAAGCGTGAAAGCTTGGACATCCGCCCCTTCTGGAGAACGTTCTTTGCAGTGGTTTACTGCTTTCCGCTTTTCGAAAAGATAGAAAGAGCCGGCGACTTGCTGAAGCTCCGGCAATCCGTCTCATCCGGTGTTCTAGCAGGTGGTTGGGTCCTCTTATCGGTCCTTTCAATGCTTCCCGATCCCTATTGGTTGGTGACCTTCTTGTCCGTTGTATTTCTTGTGCCAGTACAGCAGCAGATCAACTGGATCAATGAACGATTGGCTCCTGGGCATGACCCAAACAAGAACTTCACCGCCTGGAACATCCTGGCAGTAGTCGTGGGAGGTAGTTTTTTTGTCGTAGCTGTAACTATCACCTTCTTTGCAATGGAATAATTATGGGAAAGGCTCTCGGTAGAGTTTCATCCGTTGCGACTTTCTTTTATCCTCGGTATCTGCCCTCCAGTGAGTTTCTCGAAACGGCAAGGACCCTTCTTCGGGCTCGCCGCCGCCCTATTGTTCCTGTCTTTTGCCGATAATGAGGCGAGCTCCTTGATCCGAGGGCGATGATCCTCAATGAGTGTTGACGAGGATTGGCGAGGAGGTGACCTGTTTCCATTTCGCGTCGGGATTGAAGGTGGTCATCTTGGAGGCAATCGCTGTAGTGTTCTTGCCCAGATTTTGTTCGTAGACCAATCCGTCCTGATTGACAATAAAACTCATAATGCCTGAGGCGCCATAGCGTGCCGGATAGGCGACTACTGCGAATCCGCCAATCATGTGGCCATTGATCAGAAAGTCGGAGGCCCCACTAGGCGCATCTTTTCCTCGCTTCGTGAGAATCCGGTAGAAGTACCCATGATAGGGTGCCAGCGGCCTGGTGACGGAGTCGGTATAGCCTTCGCTCGTTGCTGCGGCAAGCAGCGGGCCAAGTGGACTCGGCGGCTCGTCCGCTTTCGTCTGCCAGTAGAGCCCATTACGCTTCCCTGGTGTACTCACAAATTGTGGCGCATATTCCGGAATGCCATCGCCATCCACATCGAGCGCCGCATATTCATGCGCGGCGTCCACGATGGCGAGGCATACCTGGATCGCGGACAGTTCGTTGCGGCCAATGCGGCGGGCGAGGATTTCCTTTTCACCCTGGCGAGTGTCGAAACGCCACCCGGCAGGAGATTTCACGAGCGGAATGGGCATCGGCCATTCATCCTGACCGATCACGAGCACGGCTTGGGTATCACCTTCGTATACGAGCGTGTTAGCTTCGCTGTAGGCTTTGATAAAGGCCTCGCGGTTTTGCTGATCGGCGACCGTGTCGCCTGAACTGATCAGTTTCTTGCCCTGAGGACCGAGGATGGCCTGTAACATCGGTTGATCGTTCACCTTGATCGCTTCAACCAGTGCCGTGATCCCTGCCTCGGGCGACGCAAAGGTCTTTTGCGCGGCAGTTGCCGCCAGGGTTACCGGTGCTACCGCTATGAGCGCCAATGCGAAGATTGCCCTGAGCACCCCATTTCGCCAGTAATGCATGCACCCACCTCCTGCCCCGGGTCTGTTCACCTTATTCTCTATGACGCAATTGAATGTTGGAGAAGTTGAGACATCACACTCCTGCGACTAGCGATGATGGGATGCTCCACCACCGCCGCCATGAAACCCACCAGAAGGCCGCGACGCAAATCCTTGCGCGCTCGCGTGTCCCCGCGCGCTGAAGTTACGTGCGGCCGCTCCTTGGCCTACGCCCTCGAAGGCATGAGGCTGCTGTTCAAAATGAGGGTTGCCTCTTCCCGGCACGTTGGAAAGACTGGACGAGCCACGATGTACTTCCGGCCGGTTGCCGAAGCCGTTGCGAGCCTCAGGGCGATTGCCAAGTGCGTTACGGCCCTCGAAAGAAGACGGATCATGTCCTCGGAACTCGCGGCGCGCCTCAGGCGACGCGCTCATGCGACCGAATTGTTGACGTAACCCTACATCCCGGTATGGCACGCCTCGGCGGTGGACCGGATCGTGTGCCCATACGGTCCCCCGACTGATGTTCACTGGGTGATAGTAGAAGTTGTTCACATTGACAATGTTGACGTGGTGGTAGGGCCAGTTGAATCCACCGAAGAAAAATCCTGGACCGATCCCGATCCCGACGCCCCATGCGAAACCGACTCCGAATCTCGGACCGATAAAATAGCCGGGCCAGGGACCCCAATAGACTGGCGGGTATGCCGGCCACCACCAGGGTCCGTACATTACCGTCGGGTTGTAGTAGGGGACATAGATGACTTGTGGATTCGCTGGTTCGACCGCGATGGACTGTCCCTGTCGGTCCACGCGGATCTGGTCGTTCGAAGTGAGATTGCCGGCGGCAGACGCTTTCTGTCGTAAATTTTGGACTGTGTCCATTACGGCTTGCTGCTGGGCCAAAAACGCATCGCCGAGTCGTTCCGTCCAGTTCAGTTTCTCATCCATCATCATGAGAATCTGTGGAAATGCGACGAGAGATTTGACACTGGGATCCCATGTATTCTGTGCAACCGCCTGCACCGCCTGTTCACCCTTGAGGTTGGGATTGGTTTTAGACCAACGCGCGGCCTCGACAACCTCCAATGGGTACGTCGAGGCCATCAAAATCTGCGACAGGAGCGAATCGGGATACAGCGCGATCGGCGCCAGCATTTGATCGAGTTCTTGTTGGGTAAAGGCAGGCCGGCTTTCCCTCGGCACATTTTGCGGCGCCGGCGGGATCGACGTATCTTGCTGCTGAGTCTCCTGTTGCGGGGGGATGTCTTGCGGCGGCATCTCTTGCTGTGCGAACACGAGGGACCAGGAAAGCAGAAGTACAAACAGCTGAGCCAGTACATACATGATAGGCGCTTTCATGTGTGACCCTCTGTCGATCATCCTACCATCGGCAACGAAGAGCCGGGTACAGGCCGAGCAGCAACAGGAGAGCAGGCCATATAGGACGCCAGTATTCGGATACCCATTCCGTGCGTCGGCGGATCTGGGCAGTCCAAACTTGATGGTTCGTGAACCGTTAAGCTGCTCTGTTTTAGATTACTCAAGTCTGATAGGGGTACCCTGTTAGTTATTTGGTCGCCAGCAAGACTGCTGGTTTCTTGTATCGCAGGATTTTGTTGCGTCCGAGAGGACGAGCAGTGTTCGTGTTGATACAGCCAGCCTGTCGTGGTCTTTGTGAGAATGGCGGTGCAAAGGCCAGCATCGTCCACCGTTACTTGTTCGCCTTCAATAGTCAGGATTTCATCATAGGTTGCCCATGCGAAGGTTCCGGCAATGTGCACAACGATGTGAGAGGCGCGATTGGTGATGGTTAGTGGGGCTCGACTGAGTTCCCCCTCCAGATTTTTCAGCATGGTTTCAATATCCTGCACAGACCCCCATTCCGCATCATCGACAGAAGAAAAGTCTTTCGCAAAGAACTTGAGGATGGATTGACGGTTCTTGGTTTGAGGGAATGCGGCGACCGCGTGTGTGAGATCGGTAATCACCTGTTGGACAGCCGCTTCTTCCGGTCCGGCCGAAACTTCATTGGATGCCCATAGGACCAACATGATGATCGTGACAAACAGCGTCAACACCTTCGTTCGGCATTTCGTGTCATGGTTTAGGCATGGCAGGATCCGCATATTGCCTCCATCTATTTAGAATCTCACCTATAGGAGTCTCAAGGATTTGATTCTAACTACAGAGTCGGTATGGCGTCGACAAAGGTTACAGTCGACGGTCAGTCGCCATATTTAACGTTATTTTCAGCACAGACTGAGCTCTTGGCCTGGACCCGTTCACCTGTATTGTGAAGGATGTGGATCAGATGGTGCCATCCAGCATAGGGCTGCAAAAACATGCGTTGGGCTCCGTTTCACGGCGTACGGCGCCTTCCGAATGGACTTAGGTTGCACCACGGAGGGAAAGCTTGATAAAGAAGAGGAGATCCGTTGTCCGAGAAACTCGGTGACTTATCGCCATACCAAGAGGATTCGCGCCCATGTCTGACCGCGTGACACGATTAGCTGGATTCCACCCTGTTCGTTATCTCATTCCCGGCCCCTTGCTTCTCCTCACCCTCATGAGCCTTGTCCCTGCCTCGCTTGAGGCCGCACGAGGAGGCAAGACGGAGGTGTTGCCCATACAAAAAGCCGCACCGGCGGTAGTCTTCATCGAGACGGCCGGGAGTGAAACGGAGTTGCGGCAACAATTGCGTGCCAAGAACGGAGTGGCCGAGCTCAGTCCCTCCACCCCAGGAATCCGGTTTTCAGCCGCGCCGACGGGGAGTTTTGGCTTCATTGCCCCACAGTCCCTGGGCATGGCCTTGGTGACGCAGAGCCCGGACCTCCCGTTGGAACGGACGCCTCCAGCCGCCAATGCCTTTGAGATTCAAAAGCTTGCCGACGGCAACGGGATGCTGGTGGGATTCGTTGAGGCAGACCTCAAGCCGCAGTTGACGCCCGGTGAACGGCCGAAGAATGTCCGGCTTACGCTCTATTCCAATCCTTCGGACAAAGCCCCGCACATCGTCGCGGTGCCCTTGGTTAAACTGCTGGCCGACCGGATGCCGCATAAACTCGATCCGAAGAAACCCGACAGTGCGGTCTTGTTTGAGATGGATTTGCAAAGCAGCGCCAACCGTAAGTCGTCTTTAGGGGCGCCCTGACGCTCTCGATTCGAAGCACGCCGATTATCCGGTCATGCTCGATATGGATTTGCAGGGTACGGCTCATCGCAAGTCGCCGCGAGGGCAACAATAGTTCACATCATTCACCTCGCGAGGTTCCCTCCCACTTTACTTCTGCTTTCGAGGGCGGTACTCTTCCGTCCCGAATCACCCCGTAAATGTATTCTCGTAGGTATGGCCGGCCGACGGAATGTCGGGGGAGTCAGGGCGATGCAACCAACCTTTCTGAAGGAGTCTGCCATGTCACGACGTCTGTTGATGGCTCTTGTGTTCGTGCTCGCAGGTGTGTTCGATTCGGCGCCACTCTGGGCGGCTCAACTCAGCCGACCGCAAGCGGAATATTCCGCCGATTCGGTGATGCAGACAGAGGAAGGGAACATGCAACAGCGCGTCTACGTGACTCCGACGAAGGAGCGCAAGGAAACGCTGACGGGCGCCGGAGAGGGCGCGGTCATGATCTTTCGGTATGACACGAAGATGATGTGGACACTTATGCCGTCGGAGCACATGTACATGGAATATTCGATAGGAGGGGGCTCAGGACAGGGCAATGATCCGTCGCAGTGGACGTATGAGGACACGGCGATGGGTGAGGAGACGCTGAACGGCGTCAAGGTGACAAAGTACAAGACCATCGCAACGAGCACGGACGGCAAGAAGTATGGAGGATTCTCCTGGCGGACCAAAGAAGGGATTAACCTCAAGCAGGATCTGCTCTACAAGGAAGGGAACGATAAGAAGCGGATGTTGACCGAACTCAGCAACCTCAAGATCGGCAAGCAGGACCCCAAATTATTTGAAATCCCGGACGGGTTCACGAAGTTCGACATGGGCGGCATGATGGGAGGGATGATGGGGCGCGAGGGCATGGGGCAACGCGGCATGCCCAATACGAGACCTCAGACGGGAAGGCCGCCCAGAACCATGCCGGAACCGGAAACCCAGCCGACCTCCGAACCTGAACCGCCTGCTGAAGAAAAGTCCGACATGCAGAAGGCCGGCGATATGTTGAAGGGCTTGTTCGGGCAATAGGCGAGCGACATGATCGATTGTCTGCGAGGCAGATGGCTTTTGACCGCCGTCTTCGTAACGGCGGTCACCGTTCTGCCGCGCGCTGTTCTTGCTGATCATGCCACGGATCGGCCGGTCATCAAGGCGGCCGCCTTGTACATGGTCGAACTCAAATCCGGACGAGTCCTCCTGGAAAAGAATGCGACTCGCCGGCTTCCGCCCGCCAGCCTCACGAAAATCATGACCGCGCTGGTGGCCTTGGAATCCGCGCCGCTTCAACAGGTGATAAAAATCGACAGCCGTGCGCTCGTTCACCAGTCATCTCTCAAGTTCCAAGCCGGAGAAGAGTTTCTCTTGCGCGATCTTCTGACGGCCATGCTGGTGGCGAGCGCGAACGACGCCTGCGAGGCGATTGCCTGGCACATTGGCGGTGATGACAAGCGTTTTGTCGCGATGATGAACGAGCGGGCCCGCAAACTAGGACTGAAGAACACTCATTTCGCCAACCCTTGCGGCTTCGATGCGCCGGGGCACTACTCGACAGCGGCCGATCTGGCGAAGTTGACCGAGCAGGCACTCCAAGTGCCCGTTTTTTCCATGATGGTCCGGACTCTGGTCCGCGACATCACCAGCGTGGACGGCAAGCGGCAGGTTCTTCTCCGTACCACGAACGAGCTGCTCCTCGACCCGGACGTCAATGGCGTGAAGACCGGATATACGAGCAAGGCCGGACGTTGTCTGATTGCGAGCATGTTCAAGGACGGCCATCGGCTACTGCTCGTGGGATTGAATGTCAGGGATCGCTGGGAACAGGCCACCAGCCTGCTGCGGTACGGGCAGGCGGTGTTGCGAGTCGGAAACGAATAGCGTGGCCGTTTACTGTCGCCCGACCTGGTGGAGGTAGGCGTCGCGAAGATTTTTCCGGGCGAGCACATAGTCGGGATCCAGCTGCGACGCGATGCGAAATTCTTCGATGGCTCGGTCCCAGTCATCCCGGAGCAAGTAGCCATGGCCGAGGTTGTTATGTGGCCTCGCCTTCAGCGGCGATTTCTCGACCGAGTCGGACCAGAGTAAGACCGGATCGCGATAGAGTGCGTTCCGCTGATAGGTGAAGACACAGAGACAGAAGACGAGAGTGAGAGCGATCACTCCGGCAACGGCTTGGATGAGGCGCGGTTGCCGGAGGACAGTTACCAGCTGGCGCGTGAGATGCGACCCAAGGAACACCATCATGAGTAGAAACCCGATGGACGCCAGGTATAGATTGCGCTCGCTCAGCAAGTCATTGCGCGGAATCACGGTTGTAGGAAGCATCTGGAGAACAAACCACCCTATGCCGAATGAGAGGAGCGGGAAACGTCGAACCGAGACGAAGGCCGTGACAGCCAATACGCACCACACGAGCAGATCGAGAGGGAGTGGCCATTGGAGCAGAGAATGCAGCACGGGGAGATCGTGGTCGAAGTTCTGTTTCCAGGGACAGATGAACAATAACAGCGCATAGGTGACGGCGTGGAGTTCGCTCAAGAGATTGTCCCAGAGGGGACGGATACCGAAACTGAATTGCGCGAGCGCGGTATAGCGAGGGTGCCACCAGGCCCATGCAACCACGGGGAGAAGAACGAGCCAGAAAGGTAGATGGTCTGAGAGGAAGGCTCTGCGCAACGCGGCACCGTCGAGCCGCCGTATCGCCACATCCCAGAGGAGCAGCGCAAGCGGAAATGTCATTGCCGTTTCTTTCGAGCCAAGGGCCAAGACGAACGAAAAGATGGCTCCGAATACATAGCTTAGATGCGGGAATCCGGCACGCTGGCGTGCAGCCGCTTCGATATAGAAAAGAAGGGCAAGTAGATAGAAAAACGCCATGAGACCGGATGCGCGTCCGGAAATGTAGGTGACGGTTTCGGTTTGGATCGGATGGATCAGAAACAGCAACGCGGTCAAGAACGGGACATACCGGGTCTCCTCCGTCATGGCGCGAGTGAGGATCCGATAGACAAGAAGCCCGGAGCCGAGGTGGAGCAGCAGATTCAGCAGATGGTAGCCGCTTGCGCTTGTTCCGTAGAGTGACCGATCGAGAAGGAATGTGGCGTACAACACAGGCCGGACCATGTGATCGAGATGACCGACAAACGTCTCCCACCCATCGAGATGAGGGTTGATGAGAATCGTGGAGAGGTCGTCATATTGGAAGTCGCCGTAAACGGCACCGGCGTAAGTAGCCACGGTGACCGTGACGAGAAGGATACACAAGAGCAAGGGACGAGTCGTGAGGCGATCCACGGTGTCGTTATACTGCATCGGGCCTTGATGGTATAGGGGGGAACCTATGAAGATCTTCAGATTGATGATGTGCAGTCTGCTCCCATTGATGGCGTTGCTCTGGATTCCTTCCAGCAGCGGTGCGCAGGGAGCAGCCGGGTTCAAGAGCAATGTGAGCGTCCCGCTAGGGTGCGGCTGTAGCCCGCAGGACGAGAAGGATCTGGATAGTCGTATCAAGCAAGTAGAGGCTGCGATGAAGGAGTACGACGCCTTGATGAAGGAGTGGGAGGCCAAAGAGAAAGGTGCGAAGGAACCTCTCCTGCTCACCAGCGAGAACCGAGGTAGCGTGCAAGGCTCCGTGGGTTTTCGAATGTCCAGCGTCCGAACCTCAAACGCGCGATCGTTCAAAGCCGAAACGGATCCCGGCTGCAAGACCTCCATTGACCCTAACGCGACGCCCTGTTTGCGAGGTGCCTTGCAGGACCATGAGTCGGTGCACAAAAAAGCTTGTGACGCGAACAAAAGCGCGAATCCGTTCGTCGATTGGCGGGACAAGCAGCGGGTAGTGGACTACATGAAGGAAGAACAGGCCGGCTATCAAAAAGAACTGGACCGATTGAACGATGAAGTGAAAAAGATGCAAGCGTTTTGTTCACTCGATAAGAGCACCCGACAGATCTTAGAGCAAGCCGCGGCGCAACAAGAACAGGAGAAGACAGCGGTGGATGATCTGGAATATTACTCGAAGATCTTGTTTTAGCTTGTCAATGTTGCATCGTCCAGGAGGAAGACCCATGAAGATGCCTCTGCCATTCACGTCGGTTGTGGCCGCTGCTCTGCTCCTTGCCGGCCTGGGCGCCATTACCAGCCATTCTGGAGCGACCTCGCTTAGGGGCAACGGCTCTCCGGAAGGAGCTCCTGACTCCTCGCCCAAGGCCGCGACCATGACAAAACCCGAGGTCGTGAAAAGGTATGTTGATGGTTGCAGGAAGAAACCCGCTAATGAGGCAAATTGCGACAAGCTTCGAAAGGACGCAGTGGAGATTTTGAAGGAAGATTTACATACATTGGGTTCGTCCGCCAAGCGCACCTACATGCCGATCATTCTGAAGACCTTCAAGAGCGACGAGCCCGAATTACGGATTGCTGCGGCGGATGCGATCGGCATGATCGGTCCACAGGACAGCGACGCGGATCTCCTTACGCCAATGACCAACGATCCGGTACCAGATGTGAGGAGAGCCGTGGGGCAAATGATAGCGCGTGGAAAGGGGCCGGCGCTCACCTTATTGGCTCAGCGAACGAGCTCGATGCGAACGGGACTCATGCCGGAGACGCCGGCGGACCCTGGGAAATACTCGATGCCGATCGCTCCCGAGAGCACCTATTTGTTTTATGCAAGCGATACGGCATTCGGCCGACTGTCCTATGTGGCCAAAGACCTGAACGGGGCGACGACATTCTTTAAGGGAAAGACCAAGAAGGGGCCGTTCAAGCTGGAGGAATTCCAAGAGAAGTACCGCTATCAGTTGCAAGACGAACAGCAGGCGCTCGATCAGGCACAGCAGGCGGCGGGAAAGCAGTTGGAGAAGGAGAAGCCTCCCGATCCGACGAATGTGCAAGCCTTCACAGACTACATGCAACGAATGCAATCGGTGTCGATGCAGGGAAGCATGGGCAGGATGTCCTTCGATTCCTATCAGTCAAATCTCTATGGTGCGCCGACTGTTTATGTTTTAGAAGAACGGCAGATCGGTCAGCGGGCATATCCCACCCGCTATGTCGTGGTCTATCAGGAACTGGCCTTGAGGAGGCCGGGATACCGGTTATCGTGGATGACGGCGCCCGACGACGCGCTCAAGGCGGCGCAAGTCGCTTCGCTCAAGGAGCAACGCGAGGAGGAGTCGCTCAAGGCGACCATCAAAAAAGATGACGAGGCCGCGAAAAAGCGGGAAGCGGAGCTGGACGCCCTCACAAAGAAAAAGGACGCGGCAGAAAAGAAACAGTTTAAGAAGGGCCAGGCCGATCTTGAAAAGGAACTGGGATTCTAGCGCTGCTGGTCTCACCCACCCAACCCAGCGGGCCAAGGCGTGGGCGTGAGGTAGGCTGAGGTCGAGGTCAGGGTTGTGCGAAGGCCCGACTTCTTCATCTCAGCCTTGAGCTCAGCCTTAGCCTTCCAATAACGTTGGCGAGGCTTTTTCAGTATCCTGTTGAGGAATCCGCTCCGCCAACGGATTCGCGCCTCATCAGCCACATTAAGGCTCCTCGCTTTCCGGCGATTCTGCTTGCCGCACGGAACCGTTCCCATTTGAGCGAATTGTTTCCCTGAGCCGATTCTCGACCTCTTGACTCTGCTCCAAGCGAGAGCGATCCTATAAAGAGTCCCGGAGGTGTGGTATGACACCGGGGAATAGTTGTTTCCATCGCTGCTCACGTTTCTTTGCCTTCCCCCCACTCCATTCCTGCGCCCTGGTCGGTCCCACGTCTGCGAGGGCGTTACTGTTTCTTCCTCTCTCACCAAGGAGGTTGCATCATGAAGGCCTCTCTTGTGCTCCTCACCGTTTTCATCGTCACGCTGGTGTCGTTGCCTCTGGTCCTGGCTAATCCGAATCTGCTGCCGAAACATCCGGGATATCCTATGGGCAAGGCCGTCGATCCCGTCAGCGGGCAATTGCTCGCGAACGATTCGGGTCAGACCAATGCCACAGGAGAGAATTCGTTGGCTCAGGCAGCGGGGTTTGATGACGTTCACGTGAAGCAGAGTTTGTCGATCAATGAAAATGATCAGCGGTTGCTCGAGAAGCCTGGTGCAGGGCTGTTGCCAAAAGTTCAGGGACCGAACATCAAGATCGATCCGCCTGTAAAGGAGGGAACGAAGGTGAATGCTTCGCCGCAGTGAATGACGAAGCGATGAACAGCAGGCCGGACTCTAGTGTTGCTGTTATCCAGGGTCCGGCCACGAAACCGTGAAAGGCGCTTCGGTCCATCTGGTCACTCTATTTATCCGGTTAGTCTGGTTTACCCAAATCAACGAGACAAGCCAAACAAACCAGACCAACTAGCAGGTTCTTCCGCCTCACGAGATGCGATTCACGTTTCACACCTCATAGTCTTTATCGATAGATGGGCCATTGATCTCTCAGTAGAATGCTTTTATTCTATATTCTTTTCTGCTGGAGCGATGGCCATTGCACGTCAGCAGGAGATGGCATTCTCACGCAGCGTGACTGGTTGAAGGAAGCCCAACATGATAATTCATGCTGGGACGAGCGCTTCGCCGCCGACGAGGCCGTCGCCAATACGGCGTGGCGCCAACCGTTCAGTTTCTGTGAACGCCGGTTTTGCACTGATGATCTTGTGCCTCACGCTGGGGGCCTGCGCGGGAGTGGATTCGAGAGGTGAGCTACAAACGGTCGCGTCGGTGGATCTCTCGCGTTACGGCGGTACCTGGTATGAAATCGCGCGGCTCCCGATGTGGTTTCAGCGTCACTGCGTGGACTCCAAGGCGACCTATTCCAGCCGTCCCGATGGCGCAGTTGGCGTCCGCAACGAATGTGTCACAGATACCGGTGGGGTCGAACGCGTAGAGGGAGTCGCGACGGTGGTCGATACCAAGACGAATGCACGACTTACGGTGGTATTCGACAACTGGTTCGCGCAGCTGTTTGGCTCATCCCGCGAGGGGAACTATTGGATTCTCGATCTCGATCCGGAGTACAAGACAGCAATGGTGGGGACTCCAGATCGTCGATTCCTCTGGATCCTGTCCCGGACTCCTCAGCTGAATGAATCCACGTATGGGCATCTGGTCGAGCGTGCCCAGCAGTTGGGTTATCCGGTGTCGGATCTCATTCGAGCCAGGCGTCCCGCCTCTTCGTGACAGCTCGCCGCGTGCCCCTTGCAGGCTGCGGAAATACCATTTCAGCGCGAGAACAGCTCGATGGTCCATACGAGTAGTACAACGGTAACCTTCCCGGAGGATGCTCAAAAAGGCCGTTCAGCAAGGCCGCATCAAGTGCGTACCCTCTGGGGTACGTTGAGGGTCTGAACGATGCGAGAACGCTGCTGACGGACTTTTCAGCTCCTGTTCATCTTGGAGAACACAGTATGTCCTTGACCGCCTATAACAACGTGTCGGTACCTTCATTCATGTATGGCACGGCGTGGAAGAAAGAGGCGACGACGCAGTTGGTACAGTTAGCCGTGGCGACAGGATTCACGGCCATCGATACGGCCAACCAACTGATCCATTACCAGGAAGCCCTGGTGGGGGACGCCTTGCTGGCCCTCGCGCAGCAGGGGGTGACTCGCGACCGCCTCTTTCTGCAAACGAAGTTTACGCCGACGAATGGCCAGGATCATCGCACCCCCTACGCTGCTTCAGCTGATCTCACCACTCAGGTCACGCAGTCCTTCGACAGCTCCTTGGCCCATCTGCACACCGCGTATCTGGACTCCTATGTTCTGCACGGGCCTTACCAGCGGCAAGGATTGGGGGACGCAGACTGGGAGGTGTGGGCCGCCATCGAGGGTCTCTATCAGTCAGGGAAAACGAAAATGATCGGTATCAGCAATGTGACGGCCGAACAACTTACCCAGCTCTGTGACAAGGCGGCGGTGAAACCGATGGTCGTGCAAAACCGCTGCTATGCCGCACTTGGATGGGACAAAGTGGTGCGGGAGATCTGCCGGACTCACGGCATCATCTATCAGGGATTTTCGCTGTTGACCGCCAATCGGGAAATCTTTGCCGATCCAGGCATTCGGGCCATCGCCCAACGGTTACACACCGGTCTCGCACAAGTCGTGTTTCGGTTTGCGATGCAGGTCGGGATGCTTCCCTTGACCGGCACTACGAACCAACAACATATGAAAGAAGATCTCCAGGCTGAACAGCTCGCCCTCACCGCTGAAGACATGCAGGTGATCGAAACGATTGGAATGTAAACACACTGCCATGAAGGATACCGCTCACCCTTGCGGCTCCGGAACAACGCGTGTCTCGACGGGCGGCGCGTTGCACGAGCAAGAAGACTGCCCACTCTGTGCTGCCTACTCCCCTGATTGCTGAATCAGTTTCGCCACTAATCCCGTCCATCCCGTTTGGTGACTCGCGCCGATGCCGGTGCCGTTGTCTCCATGGAAGTATTCGTAGAAGGGGATTGCATCCCGCCAGAGGGGATCGTCCTGGAATTTTACCGTGTTTCCGAAGACAGGGCGTCGCCCGGTTTGGTCTCGGAGAAAGATGTGGGTGAGCCGTCGTGACAATTCCGCGGCGATTTCGTTCAAGGGGACAGACCGGCCGGATCTGGTCGGGTACTCGACTCTGTAGTCATCGCCGAGGAAGTAATGGAATTTCTGGAGCGATTCGATCAAGAGATAGTTGACGGGAAACCAGATCGGGCCACGCCAGTTGGAGTTTCCACCAAAATTTCCCGTGCTCGATTCGGCCGGTTCATAGTCCACTCGATAGTCCATCCCCATCGCGGACAGGACATAGGGGTGATCCTTGTGGTAGCGCGAGAGGGCGCGGATGCCGTAGGGGGACAGGAATTCCTCTTCGTCCAGCATATAACGCAACACGGATTTCAACCGGTTGCGGTCCACCAGTGAAAGGAAGCGCCTGACCTCGCCGTCACGTGATTCGGTTTCTAAATGCGCGCTGAAGTCGGGACGGTTTTCGATGAACCACTGCATCCGGTGTTTGAATCGTGGGAGGCTATCGATGAGTTCAGAATCCAACGTCTCCACTGCAAAGAGTGGGATCAGTCCGACCAGTGACCGGACCTTCAAGGGAAGTCTCTTCCCGTCAGGAAGATGGAGCACGTCGTAGAAGAACCCGTCGTCTTTGTTCCACAGCTCGATCTTCTCGCCGCCGATGTTGTTCATAGCCCGGCAGATGTAGACGAAGTGCTCGAAGAATTTGCTTGCCACGTCCTCGTACGCCCGATTGTCCTGGGCCAGTTCCAGCGCGATCGAGAGCATGTTGAGGCAATACATGCCCATCCAACTCGTCGCGTCCGATTGTTCGATATGGCCGCCGGTCGGCAACGGGGCGCTGCGATCGAATACCCCGATATTATCCAGGCCGAGGAACCCGCCCTGAAAGATGTTCTTGCCGTCGGTATCCTTGCGATTGACCCACCAGGTAAAATTCAAGAGCAGTTTGTGGAACACACGCTCAAGGAAGAGCCGGTCTCCCACGCCTTTGCGTTTCTTCTCAATTTTGTATACGCGCCAAGCCGCCCAGGCATGGACCGGAGGGTTGACGTCGCTGAAGGCCCATTCATACGCGGGAAGCTGACCGTTCGGCTGCATGTACCATTCGCGGAGCATGAGGATCAGTTGTTCCTTGGCGAAGGTCGCGTCGACCAAGGCCAGGGGGATGCAGTGAAACGCCAGGTCCCAGGCCGCATACCAGGGGTATTCCCACTTGTCCGGCATCGAAATCACATCGGCATTGTAGAGATGCGTCCAGTCCGAGTTACGGCCATGGAGGCGCTCGCGCGGAGGTTCCGGCCCGATCGGGTCGCCCTTGAGCCACCGGGCCACGTCATAGTGGTAGAACTGCTTGCTCCAGAGTAGGCCGGCGAAGGCCTGGCGCTGCACGTGGCGTGCATCTTCAGAAAGATGGCTGGGTGCGAGGCGGTCATAGAACTCCTTGGTTTCCTGAATCCGTTGCGTGAATGTTGTGTCGAAGATCTCGTGCGGGAGGCTCTTGTCGCTGTCCTCGTTCGTCAAGCGAAGGTGGACGGTGTCTGATGCGCCTGGAGCCAATGAGAAGGTGTAGTGGGCAGCGGCTTTCGAACCGATCTTGCCTGGGTTTACCGCTCCTTTGTCGCCCTGTACCACATAATCATGAAAGCTGTCTTTCACATACCGGGCTCCCTCTATGTCACCATAGAGCCGGCTGGTGTTTGTCTCGTTCTCCGTGAACAGCAGCGTCGGTTGGCGATCGCACCAGAGGCTGCGTCGGCCATAGTATTCGTGGTCCAGTTCGATGACGCTCCTGCCTCCGGCCGAAGGTCCTTCATGCATTCGCGGTCGGCGTGCGTCGAGACCCCAGGACCAGGTGTTTCGAAACCAGAGCGTGGGCAGGAGCGTTAGCTCCGCGGGATCGGGCCCCCGGTTGATAATCTGGATGCGGATGAAGAGATCTTCCGGGGTGGCCTTCGCATACTCCACGATCACGTCGAAGTAGCGATTCTCATCGAAAACGCCGGTGTCGATCAATTCGTACTCCGAGTCCCGCCGGTTGCGCCGGTGATTTTCCTGTACAAGTCTCGCATAAGGAAACTCCGCTTGCGGGTACTTGTAGAGGTACTTCATGTAGGAGTGGGTCGGCGTCGAATCGAGGTAGAAGTAATAGTCTTTGACGTCTTCGCCGTGGTTCCCTTCGTTGCCCGTGAGGCCAAAGACCCGTTCCTTCAAAATAGGATCCCGTCCGTTCCATAGGGCGATCGCAAAGCAGATGTATTGGTGACGATCGGAGATGCCAGCCAGTCCGTCCTCATTCCAACGATACGCACGCGAGCGGGCCTGGTCGTGGGGAAACGATTCCCAGGCAGTCCCGTGAGGGCTGTAGTCTTCGCGGACGGTCCCCCAGGCACGTTCGCTGAGATAGGGGCCCCAGCGCTTCCAATGTTCCTGCCGGCGGGCGTCTTCCTCGAGTCGCTGCTGTTCCGCGATGAGCGGCGGTGGACTGGTTGGGCTTGAAGGGACCGTCTCGGCGGGAATGTGGCATGGACCTCCTCCACGATTCGTGCGGGAAATCTCGCATTTCTTAGGACTTTACAGGAGACTGAGTCGGTGCGCCAGCATAAGAATGCGGTGATTCCGCGAGCGAAAGGCATGTCTCGTCAAGCGGAAGGACCGGTTGGTTTCTTTTGTTTGTTTCGCGTCCCTGGCTGAGCCAAACTCTTTTGTTACCGGTCTGTCTGGGGCGAGTCGCAGAACAATCGAGGCAAGTCTTTGAGGCCTATGATGGGAGTTCGGTGAGCCGAAGAGTATAGAGGTACTGGTAGAGCCCTTTGCGGTCCATCAGTTCGGCATGGGTGCCGGTTTCAACGAGGCGCCCTTTGTTGAGGACGAGGATGCGATCGGCTCGTTGGATGGTCGTCAGACGGTGGGCGATCACAAAGGTCGTTCGGCCTTTCATGAGTTGTTCAAGCGCTTCCTGTACGAGTCGTTCCGACTCACTGTCGAGGGCAGAGGTGGCTTCATCCAATAACAAGATTCGTGGATTTTTTACAATGGCCCTGGCGATGGCGATGCGCTGACGCTGTCCGCCCGACACATTGATTCCTTTTTCTCCCACGATGGTTTGATACCGGTCTGGGAAGCTCATGATGAAGTCGTGGGCATGGGCTGCACGGCTCGCAGCCATCACGTCCTCCTCAGTGGCTTCCCTATTTCCGTAGCGGATATTGTCGAGAATCGTCCCACCGAACAATATCGTTTCTTGGGGGACCAGTGCGATCTGCCGATACCAACTCTCCATGATGACTTGGCGGAGATCCTGTCCGTCGATGGTGATGCGTCCCTCGGTCGGATCGTAGAAGCGGTGGAGCAAGTTCATGACGGTCGTTTTTCCGGCGCCTGTGGGACCGACGATGGCGACCAGTTCGCCTGGCTTGGCTTCAAACGATACATCCGTCAAGACCGCTTGACGTGGATCGTAGGCAAAGCTGATGTGCTCCGCCTGAATGTGTCCAGAGACGCTGGACAGCGATATAGCCGTGGGGGAATCGCTCACCTCAGACCGTGTATCCAAAATTTCGAATACGCGTTGGGTGGCACCCTGTGCTTCCCTGATCTGCGCGAACACGCGTGCAGCGGAACTGAAGGGGCCGATCAGAATTCCGGCAAAGAGGACGAATGCAAAGAGATCGCCCGGCGACACGCTTCCGTCGATAACTTGGCGTCCCCCATACCACAACACCGCTGCCGCAGCGGAAAAGGTGAGGAGACTGATGACGGGAATAAACACCGCCATGATGCCGGCTCGTTGCATCGTCGTAGACAAGGTCCGTTCGACTTGTATGGCAAATCTCGTCTCTTCGCGCTGTGTTTGGACGAAGGACTTTACGATACGGATGCCCGAGATCACTTCCTCGATCAACGTGCTCAATGCCGCGGTTTGATCTTGAATCGATGCCGAGAGGGACTTCAGCCTTCGCCCGAAGAACTTGGCCACGAGGACGAGCAGAGGGAGCAGAACCAGGATTAAGAGGCAGAGTCGCCAATTCATCGTCAGCAAGAAGGCGATCCCACCGACGAAGGTCACGAACTGTTTGGCGCTGTCGATCGGCGTTTCGGTCACGACCGATTGGATAACCGTGACGTCATTCATGAGCCGTGAGAGGAGTTCGCCGGTTCGCCGGCGGGCGAAGAAACTCACCGATAGGGTATGCAGGTGTGCAAAGAGGTGTTGGCGGAAATCAGCGACGATGCGCTGGGAAATCCATGCGGTCAGATAACTATGGCCCATGGAACAGAGCCCCTGTAGGACGACGAGCCCAAGGAAGACAGTGATCAAGTCCGTCATTCTGGACTGGTCATGCTGCACAGTAATGACGTCCCAGAGGGTGCCGGCCAACCGCAGTAGTGCCAGATTGATACCGGCGACACCCATGACAAGCAGGCCCGCCAGCACCATACGGGACAGGTAGGGTTTCAGAAACGGAAGAAATCGTGAAAAGGTGGACATGATGAGGGGCGATCTTAGAGGAGGTGGCTGCGGAAACCAAGAGCGAACGCCGGAGGGGAAGACTCAAAGCGGAGACGTCGTGGACAGCTACAGTTGTGCGATGGACTCGATCAGGTTCTTATTGACAGCCACGAAGTCCGAGCGATCCTTATTATCGATCACGACGTCAGTGAGACTGATAAAGAGACGTTGCTCCTCGTTTATCGCATCGGACACGCGATTCCGCATGGGAGGAATGAGGAAGTCGCCAACGTAGACACAGTTCACAGTCCGGACGCGGATGCGAACCTTTTTGCCCTCGGCCACCGACCCCTCCTCCCTGTTAGTAGGGTGAGCCTAGCTTTTACGACGTTCGAATTTTTGACGCCGGCGCAGCTTCTTGTACTTATGCTTACGCATTTTCTTACGGCGTTTTTTCAACACACTGGACATGCATTCTCTCTCCTGCGAAGGGCGGAGTGTAGAAGTTTTCGCCTCAAATTGCAAGCCACCAACGGATTTAATTGATCATGATAATGGCGCGGGATGAGCAGCTGGGAGCCTGCGACGCGGTGAGGGCCGGCCCATGGGCCGCTTGACCTGTCCGAAACCCATTCCTATACTGCAACCAGATGTCATCATACAATTTCCCACTGGTTCGCCTCGTGCTTCTGCTCGGCTTGATTTCCTTGATCGGTGCCGGCTGCGGTGGCAAGACGATTCAATATCCCGAAGATCATGAACGGTACCTCCGTATTGATCGGGCGGTGGAATCCCTTCGCCAAGCCTATGTGAAGAAAGATTCGGCGGATCTGGCCTCGCTCATGATACCGATTGTCCAGCTTGAGCATTTGCAGGAAGAGGCCCAGGGAGATTTCGAAACATTTAGTGCCATCACGTTGGACTTCACGGTCGAGCGCATTATGATCGAAGGGGACGACATCGATGTGTTTGTACATTGGCAGGGGCTGTGGAAAAAAGATGCGGAGGATCCGGGTCTCCGTCAGCGAGGCCATACGCGATTACAGTGGGTCGGGACACAGTCAATTCTTTTGCGTGGGGTTCAAGGCGATTCTCCCTTCGGTATGAAAGCTCGACAGGCCGCTACAGACCCCGCACGTGCTCCCAAAAAGAAGTAATCTATGCCATCTCGTCGATCCCGTGCTCCGGTGAAAGCCGATTTCCTGGTCATCGGGAGCGGTGTGGCCGGTCTTCGCGCTGCACTGGAGCTGAGCCGGTTTGGCTCTGTTATGGTGCTGACGAAAGGACATCCGCTTCAGAGCAGTTCGATCCATGCTCAGGGCGGGGTGGCAGTGGCGATGAGTGAAGAAGACGACGTGGCCATCCATTTAACCGACACGCTCAAAGCTGGACATGGGCTCTGCCGGAGAGAAGCGGTGCGGGTCCTCGTCGAAGAAGGACCTAAGCGGATTCAAGAACTGATCGGGTGGGGAGCCAAGTTCGACAAAGTCGGCGGCAAGTTCGCGTTTGCTCGGGAGGCTGCCCACAGCCGAAGCCGCATTCTGCGCGCGCGGGGGGATGCGACAGGGAACGAGATGGTGCGAGTACTGATCGCCGCGGTAAACCGACAGGAACGTATCCAGCGCCTGGACCATCACTTTACGGTGGATCTTGTGGTCGACGCCGGACGTTGCTGTGGGGCCGTTGTGCTGGATGAAGGATCCGGTCGCCAATTCTTGCTGCCGGCTCGCGCGATCATCCTGACTACCGGAGGGGCCGGGCAGATTTATGCGCGGACGACCAATCCTCCGAACGCTACCGGTGATGGGATGGCCATGGCGCTGCGTGCGGGCGCGGTGCTTCAAGACATGGAATTCGTTCAATTTCATCCCACGGCATTGTATTTGCCATCGAGTCCGCCGTTTTTGCTGTCGGAAGCGATGCGAGGCGAAGGCGCGCAGTTGCGAAACAATAGAGGGGCGTTGTTCATGCAGCGCTATCACCCCATGGGGGCGTTAGCGCCGAGAGATATCGTGTCGCGGGCGATCTTGGCGGAGATGGCGGCGACGAAAGCGCGCCATGTTTATCTTGACGTCACCCATTTGGGCGCGGAGTTCGTGAAGCGGCGCTTCCCGACGATTTATGCGACCTGTCTTCGTTATGACATCGATATCACAGAGGAATGGATCCCTGTGTCTCCGAGCGCGCATTATATGATGGGCGGGGTATGGACTGATCTGAACGGGGCGACGACGATTCCAGGCCTCTTTGCTGCCGGGGAGGTGGCGTGTAGCGGTGTGCATGGAGCGAATCGTCTTGCAAGTAATTCGTTGCTTGAAGGATTGGTGTTCGGTGCGCGCGCGGCTTCGGCGGCCGTGGCTTTTGCCGAGAGGCACGAGCTTCCCGCACTGTCATCTCAGGAGGCCACGCTTCGAGCGGGCCAATTCGGCACACTGGAGGATGAGGAAAAGTTGCGAAGCTCACTTCGGCGAACGATGTGGGGACAGGTCGGCGTCATTCGTTCTGGAGAATCACTCATCCGGGCTTGTGCTCAACTGTCACGGTGGGCTCAACTCGTCACTCAGCCGTTTGCAAGCCGAGCGGCGCTGGAAGTGAAGAACATGGTGCAGGTGGCGCAATGTGTCGCGGAAGCGGCGCTGTGGAGAGAAAATAGCGTCGGGGCTCATTACCGATCAGATTTTCCAGAGGCCAAGCGAGCCGGTTGGCAGCAGCACAGTCGCCTATCGAGTGGGGAAGTAGTCAGCGGGAAGACATTTCAGAAGTCGCGGGGGTTGCTGTTGTCTCTGCGGGGGCGTATCGGCTGACCGGACGTTCAGTGATGACGCCATCGCGGACAAGGAACGTGCGGTAATATCGGAGAACCTTCCGCACATATTGCCGAGTTTCATCGAAAGGGGGAAGTGCTTGATAACGATCGACTGCATTCTCTCCAGCATTGTAGGCTGCGAGAGCCAACGGTAAATTCCCGTGAAAGCGATCGAGCAGCTGGCGTAAGTATTTCGTCCCTCCTCCGACATTGTCATCCGGATCATACATATCCCGCACATCCAGACGCACGGCGGTCTGCGGCATCAGTTGCATCAGGCCGATCGCGCCGGCACGGGAAACTGCCCGTGGATCAAAGTTCGATTCGGCTTTAATGATAGCTCGGATCAACGCGGGATGGAGCTGTTGTTGCGAAGAGTGCCGACGAATGACAGGTTCGAGTTCTCTCTCGGACAAGGTAATGTGGAGTTGGCTGGATTCGATTTCAACTTTTCGAAAGCGCGAGTCTGACGGGACATTGGTGAGGGAGATCGAGCCGTCGCGTCCGACAAACTGATAAATTTCAGCCGATGTAGTTGGGACGGAATAGGCCAGCGAGCCGATTCCCACAATCGCGGCTGTAGTGAGCCCAATGCCAGCCTGCTGCCTGAGGGATGCTACTATTATGGAAAAGGTGTTGTGCATGGTTGCAACGATACCAGTCTGCCACTGTGTGTCAAGAAACTGCAGATCTTGTGCCTGGAGACCGGAAATAAATAGTGTAGGAAAACAATGAGGTCTGTAAGAGTATGAACCTGCTAGGGTTCTAAAAAACGCGCTCTGTTGGCCAGAAAATGCGTATGGAGCTGTTGGGTGAGAGGTCCCGGTGTTCCGCACTTCCCAACCGGATGCCCGTCCACCATAGTGACCGGCAATACTTCAATACTCGTGTTGGTAAGAAAACACTCGTCCGCCTTATGGATCGCCTCAATCCCGAAATGTCCTTCGTCAACCGGAATCTGTGCTTCTCGAGCGAGACGGAGCACAATATCGCGCGTAATACCGTCGAGCAGACCGCATGCTAGTGCCGGAGTGCAGAGTTGGCCTGCTCGGACGAAAAACAGGTTGCTGACGGTGCATTCCGTCAGATGCGCCTCCCAATTGAGCAGGATGCTGTCAAAAGCACCGGCCGCAATCGCTTCCCGTTTGGCGAGGATATTGTTCAAAAAATTTGTGGCCTTGACCTGGGGCGAGAGCGCGCTGGGTAAGTTCCGTCTCGTCTGCGCGACGATCAGGCTCACGCCTATACGATATTGTTCGGGTGAGGGAGGATGTAGCGGTTTGGTCATGATCACCACGGTGGGGGTTGGACACAGGGCCGGGTCGAGGCCAATGTCGCCGGCTCCACGGGAGATGGTGATGCGAATGTAGGCGTCGGTACGTTCGTGTCCGACGTCATTCCGTGTCATGGCTTCATGGAGGAGCGCCGGCCACCGGTGCTCGGGAATGGGGATAGTCAGACCAATTGCGTCCGCAGACCGGCGCAGCCGAGCGAGATGTTGGTCCCGCATGAAGATCCGGTTCCCGTAAGAGCGAATCGTTTCGTAGACGCCATCTCCGTAGAGAAAACCATGATCGAAGACGGAGACGACGGCCTCCTCTTCTTTCACAAACCGATCGTTCAAATAAATCCACATCATGACGTCCGTTGTTGCAGCGCGCTGAAGAAAGCCTGGGCTTTCTGGAGCGTTTCCTCGTACTCCTTGGCAGGATCGGAATCGGCGACAATCCCGGCACCGACTTGCAGGTATCCTTTTCCGCCACACCATATCAAAGTTCGAATCACGATATTGAGATCGATGTCGCCATTCCAGCCGATGTAACCAAATGATCCGGTATAGGGGCCACGGCGTACCGGCTCCAGCTCCTCGATGATCTCCATGCAGCGGATCTTTGGCACGCCCGTGATGGTGCCCCCTGGGAAAAGCGCCTGAATCAGATCGAAGGGCGTAGCATCCGGCCGCAACGTGCCGCTGATATTGGATACGATATGGCTGACATGGGAGTACTGCTCAATCTCCATAAATTCATCGACCTTTACGGTGCCGAATTGGCAAACGCGGCCCAGGTCGTTTCGTTCGAGGTCGACGAGCATGAGGTGTTCCGCCCGCTCTTTTTCATTCGCGAGTAATTCGCCAATGAGACGCGTATCGTCACGAGCGTCGAGCCCGCGCGGCCTGGTTCCGGCAATGGGCCGCGTGTCCGCCTGCCGGTTGTGTAGGCGGGCCAGCCGTTCTGGCGAGGAACTGATTAACGTGACGTCATCGAAGTGTATGAGTCCCGAGAAAGGCGAGGGATTAATGGATTGTAGACGTCGATAGAGTTCCTGTTCGTAGGACTGTCGATCCCTGCCATCGAGATATGTGCTGGGAGGTTGCAGGGTGAATCGATGCGATAGGTTAGCCTGATAGATGTCCCCTGCTGCAATGTATTCCTGGCACTGCCGGACTTGATCCAGGTAGGCATCCCGTGTTTGGTCCGGGTGAAAGGCCATCTGATCGATAGGGAGGCGAACATTGTGGGGAGATGATCTTCCGCTCAACCTGGCCTCCCACTCGGCCAGCCGATCTAACCCCTCGCGATAGAGCTTCTCTCGTGGCTCTCCAACAAACCGCTCCATGGGCGGACAAAAGATAATCTGCAAGCGATCAGTCTGATGATCAACAGCGGTGATGATGTCATATAGGCCAAATTGCAGATAGGGGAGCAGCAGATCATCCTTGGCAATGGATGGAAGCGTTTCAAAGTCACGCACGAGGTCGTAGCTGAGGTAACCGACGGCTCCGCTCCAAAAAGGAGGCAAGCCTGGAGTAGGTTCGATCGAGGGGCCAGAGAATAATCGATAGAGGCTTCCGAAAGGATCTTTTGCCGAGCATTCGTGTCCCTCCCGGGTTCGAAGGGAAGCCTGTCCTTGTCGCCCAGTCAGTACCGAGAAGGGATCGCTTCCTAGAAAGGAATAGCGCGCTCCGCCGTCTAATCCCTTCCCGCTGGCGAGTAGGAACGATGGCTGAGAGGGAGACGCAATCAGGCAGTAGAGCTCAAAGGGCGTCTTCTGTTGGTCCTCCACCGTAAGAACTAAGGGCTGTGGGGGGCCGCTCAAGAATGATGGTTGAGAGAAACGAGTCATGGGTGAATGTGTATCGCACAACATAAATACGCGTGATTCACTATACCCCACTGTTTCGGCTGTGTCACAGCGCATGGTTGGCTTGACAAATTTAGGATGATTCTGCTTGAATTGCGCGCCCGCCATCGGCAGAGTCCTTGCGTTATGGGCTGCATTGCACTCTCCTCCGTGGGTACGACATGCCCCCTTCACAAGATCCATTGTATGCGGGGCTCGGCCAGGCGGTCCGGATCGCAACCGATCTGCTCGCTGCGCTGGTTGTCGGAGGAGGGTTGGGTTGGGTGTGTGACACATACCTCTTCGGCTCCGCTCCCTGGGGAATGGTCGGAGGTCTTGTGTTCGGCGTCGTGGCCGGGATCAGGAATGCGTATCGGTCGGCGCAGCGGTGGCCGAAGACATAACCCGTTTTAACAGAACATACGAAAGCGCCATGGAAGAAAGTCCGCTTCATCCGTTCGAGCTTCACAACTTAATCCCGATGTCCCTCGGTGGCCTGGATATTTCCATCAACAAAGCCGTCGTGATCATGTGGGTGGTGGTCGCGCTGGTGGCAATGCTCATGGTGATGGCGGGATCGGCACGCAAGCTGGTCCCCGGCAAGTTGCAGAGCATGGCGGAAATGATGGTGGATTTTATTCGCGGCATCATCATGGATACGATGGGCAAAGAGGGGATGCGATTTTTCCCGCTCATCGCTACCCTCTTTCTCTTTATTCTCTTCTGTAATCTTATCGGGTTGATCCCCGGCAGCTACACCGTGACGAGTCAGATTGTTGTGACGGGTGTCTTCGCGCTCACGGTGTATACATTAAGTGTGATACTTGGATTCTACCTGCACGGCATAAAATTTCTAGGCATCCTGATACCGCCAGGAACTCCCGTATGGATGATGCCGCTCATGATTCCGATAGAATTAGTCAGCCAACTTGCTAGACCAGTTTCGTTGGCAGTGAGGTTGTTTGCCAATATGACAGCAGGCCACACCATACTCGCTGTTCTTTTCGGGATGGTGGTCTCACTGCCTTTTTATGTGAGCTGGTTGCCTTTCGCTGCAACCCTATTTGTGAACGGCCTGGAGATTGCGCTTATCGCTCCGATCCAAGCATACATTTTTACCGTGTTGACCTGCGTCTATTTGGGAGACGCATTCCATTTGCACGGCCATGAAGGGCATGCGCACTAGCGCGTGTGAGTTCAGACAAGGGAGGAGTAGGACACAATGGATTCAGCAGCAGCAGCATTGTTGGGCATGGGGTTAGCGGCGGCAGGGTTTGCCGGAGCCGGTGTGGGTATCGGCTATATCTTTGGGAAGATGATTGAAGCAGTGGCGCGCCAGCCGGAAGCAGAAGCCCGCGTCGGAAAGTATATGTGGATCGGGTTCGCGCTGGTGGAAGCCATCGCGCTGTATGGCCTGGTCATTGCCTTCATCATCATGGGCCTTCGCAAATAAGCGGAAGATAGGGGTAGCGGGGTAAGCGAGAGACATGGATACCGTTTTACCCCCTTACGCCTCTACTCGGAGGAACTCACATGCCGCAGTTTGAATCTCATTTTTTTTCTTCTCTAATCTTTTGGGAAGTCCTGTCGTTCGCGATTCTCTTCTTCGTGCTCTACAAGTTTGCCTTTCCCGGCATCTTGAGTGTGTTGGAAGAACGGGAAAAGAAAATTAAGGACAGTCTCGATCAAGCCGAGCATCATCGCTCGGAGGCCGAACGGAAACTTAAGGAGTACGAGGCCAAGCTGAACACCGCTGGGAAAGAGGCAGAAGGAATTCTCGCTGCCGCAAAGGAACGGGCGCAGCGGCTCATGGAGGAAAATGAGCAGAGGCTGATGACCGAAGCCGAGCGGATCAAGGGCGATGCAACCCGTGAAATCGATCAAGAGCGGCGTAAAGCAATTCAGGATATTCGGGCCCAAACGACGGACTTGGCATTGATGGTGGCGGAAAAGGTGGTGCAGCGAAGCCTGAATGATGCGGACAACCTGAAATTCGCAGACGAGGCGCTCGAGGCGCTCTCAAAATCCTACCAGCGGTAATTCTTGGATCGGGCGGGGTCAGCCCAGGCTGGTCCCGCCCGGTCGGTATCCTTCCAAATCTACACAGACGAAGCGAAACCCGGCGTTGCGGAGGCGGGCGCTGATGTGCGCGCGCAGGTCAGGTTGATTCAGCCGAGAAAACTCCTCCGCCGCGACCTCGATTCGCGCCACCTCTCCGTGCTCCCGTACACGCACATGGCGAAACCCCTCGGCCTGTAGAATTTCTTCAGCCTGCTCCACGCGACGGAGACTTTCGATCGTGATTGGTATGCCGCGAGGAATCCTGGAAGAGAGGCAGGCGGCTGCCGGCTTATCCCAATTAGAGAGTCCCAACGCCTGGGCGAGTGCCCGCACATCGGACTTTGAGAGGGAGGCCTCGACCAGTGGGCTTCGAACTCCCCACTCGCGTGCGGCTTTGATTCCTGGTCGATCGTCCCCGAGATCGTCGAGATTCGTTCCGTCCACAATCCACTGGCCTGCGCGTGGGTTACGCAGTCCGTCAAGCAATTGATAGAGGTCTGTCTTGCAATGGAAACAACGGGCTGCATCGTTCTGCACGAAGTCTGGAATCTCGAGTTGATCGGTGTGGACCAGTTCATGCCTCGCGCCGATCTCTGCGGCCACCTGTTTCGCTCTGTCGAGTTCGATTGTGGGGAATGTCGGTGAGACCGCGGTGATGCCCAGTGCACGTTCACCGAGTTGTTCATGGGCGATTTTGAGAACGAGGGTGCTGTCAATCCCGCCGGAGAAGGCGACCAGGACGGACTGCATGTCCGAGATGACCTGGCGGAGTGTTGTGAGTTTGCCGTGAAGAGATTCAGTTACCATGGATACTTGTCTTGGAATCAATGCAAGCTGACTAGTGTTTGATCTTGGCTTTGGCGAGGTTACCCACCACCACCAAGGCGTATCGCTGGGGATCCAGATACTGTTTGGCTACGCGCTGCACGTCTTCCTTCGTCACCTTGTCTATCCATTTTGGGTATTGACTAAAGTATTCGAGCCCCAGGCCGTAGAACTCCACCTGGGCGAGCACCTGCGCGAGTTTTGCGGTGGAGTCAAATCGGAGCGGAAAGCTGCCGATCAAGAATGATTTGGCCTCGGCCAACTCCTGGTCTGACACGGGTGCTTCACGAATGGACTTGATTTCAGACAGGACACCGGTGATGGCTTGATTCGTCGTTTCGGTCTTGGTTTGGAGGCTGATCCAGAATGAACCGGGCATCAGCCGTGCGTCGAAGTGGCTCATGATCCCATAGGCCAACCCCTGTTTGTCGCGAATGGAATCCATCAAGCGGGAGGAAAATCCACCAGCCCCCAGGATGTAATTCATCACCGTGACCGAATAAAAATCTGGATGAGCGCGCGATAGGCCTCCATGTCCAAGCACAATCGTGGACTGGGTGAGATCCTTTTCGACGAGTTGGACCGTTCTCCGTTCGACCGGCGAAGGCTTTTTCGCATTCCGTGCTATCGCCGGCCCTTTTTTCCAGGTTCCAAAATAGGTCTGTACGAGTGCCGTGGCCTGCTCTAGGGTAACATCGCCCACGATGGTCATGATGATTTGGGAAGGGGAGTATTCGCGTCCATAGAAGGCTTGCACGTCGGCCAGGGTAATCTTGCTGAGCGTCTCCTCCGTCCCATTGACTGGCCAGCGGTAGGGGTGTCCATGGAAGACGAGCTGATTGAACGCCTTCATGGCGATGTGCCCGGGGTCGTCGTTGTCGCTGGCCATCTCGCCCAGGAGTTGGGTACGAATGCGCTCGAATTCCTGCTTGTGAAACGCAGGGTGCTGCAGCATATCCGCAAGCAGGGTGAAGCCCAGGTCGATGTCCTTCTTGAGCACGCGAGCGGAGGCAGTGGTGAAATCTTCTGAAGCCTTGACTTCCAGGGCCCCGCCGACGAAATCGATTTGCTCCGCTAGCTGTTTTGACGTCCGTGTGGTCGTCCCTTCGTCCAGGAGACTGGCGACGAGGTTCGCGAGTCCTGCTTTGTCAGGGGGGTCTTGCGCAGAGCCGGTCTTGATCAGCGTGTGGATTTCAACGATGGGCAAGAAATGCTGCTCGAGGACAAGCACCGTGATGCCGTTCGTGGTTAGGAATTTCGTTGGCGCGATCTCTGCCGCCAGACCGGGACCGGATACCAAGAGGAAGACACACAGCCCCATGACGAAGGAGAGAGTTGCCTGTCGTTGAGGGGCAATATGCCCGTGTCTTTTCGTCGACATGACTAGGGCTTTCCCTGTTGCGCTGCGGTGGAGGGAGTATCTGGTTGTTTGGGAGGCGTGGGAATCAACGTGCCGACGGTCCGATTGTCTTCTGTCAAGTATTGGCGGGCGACACGCTGAATGTCTTTGATCGTTACTGCCCGGATCCGCTCGACAAACTGATCGATTTTCCGCCACCCAGCCCCGACGGATTCGGCTTGGCCGAGTAGCATAGCATGTCGGAAATTGGAATCCTGCTCGAAGACATGCGCGGCTTCGACCTGATTCTTCGCACGTAGGAGTTCTTGCTCCGTTGGTGGATCAGCCTGGAGGCGTTTGATCTCTCTCTGAAGGGCTTCCTCGACCTGCTCAGGTTTCTGGCCGGGACTCACGAGGGCATAGAAGTAGAAAAGGCCGGGATCAGTCTGCAGCAAACTGTATTCTGCTCCGACTGCGAGCGACGATTTTTGCTCATACACGAGGCTTTGGTACAGGCGCGAACTTTTCCCATGTGAAAGAATCGAATCCAGAATATCGAGAGCGTACGAGTCTTCGCTCGTAAAATTCGGCACGCGATAGCCCATTATGACGAAAGGGACTTGCGCATCCCGCTTGAGAAGAAAGCGGCGTTCCCCTTTTTGTTCTGATTCCGCGGTGGTGATCGGCTTGGGCTCCGGTCCTCGGGGAATCGGCTCGAACAGCTGCTTGATCATGGGGAGCAGGGTGTCGGCTTTGACATCGCCGACCACGATTAGCGTCGCATTGTTGGGCGAATAATACGTATCGTAATGCCGTTGCAAGTCATCCAGGGTCATCGCATCCAAGTCGCCGAACCAGCCGATCACCGGCCAATGGTATGGATGACTGAAATAGGCCTGGGCGAATAGCGCCTCGACGAGCGCCCCCTGCGGGTCGTCCTCCGAGCGAAGCCGTCGTTCTTCCTTCACGACCTCTCGCTCCGTCGTCAACTCACTCATGTCGAGCACGAGCCCCTGCATGCGATCGGCTTCGAGCTCCAGGGCCAGTTCGACTCGGTCTGCCGCGAGATTCTCGAAGTAGGCGGTGAAGTCTTGGCTCGTGAAGGCGTTGTCCATCCCGCCGTTCTTGCGAATGAGACGGGAGAAGGTGCCTTTGGGGTATTTTGCAGTGCCCTTGAACATCATATGTTCAAGCATGTGGGACAGGCCCGCCCGGCCCATGACTTCGTTGCGTGAGCCGACTTTGTACCAGACTTGGACGGTGGCAACCGGAGCCTTGGGAACTTCGACTAGCAGGACTTTCATACCATTGGAGAGGATGAACTCACGAGGTTCCGCTGCCGTGGCGGGCGATGGGGAGACGAAGAGGAGACTGCTCACGGCAATCAACCGGGATATATGCATGATGTGTCGGGGATACAGCCAGGTCATATTTGGGTGGCGCGCACACTGCATGCTAGCAATGGGATTCAATTTGTGTCAAGGCATGTTCTGCATATTCGGGGGAGAGATTGCCCAATTGTCCGCATGCGCCCAGTACGTCGCGCCCCCGGCTTTTGCGGACGAATGCATCGAGCCCTGCCTGTCGCACGATAGCTTGAAAGGTTGAAATGTCGGACTCCGACGGACGACGAAATGGACTCCCTGGAAATTCATTGAACGGAATCAGATTGATCTTGCATGCGATCCCACGAACGAGCTTGGTGAGCCGGCGAGCATCGTCGGCTTGATCGTTCACCCCGGCTAGCAGCACATATTCGAAAGTGAGTCGTCGGGTCGGCGGCAAGGGGTAGCGGCGGCAGGCGGCGAGCAATGTTTTGAGCGGGGCGATACCATTGACGGCCGGCATCAAGCTGGCGCGTTGTTCGTCCGTCGTGGCATTCAGCGAGACGGCCAGGTTGACACCGAGAGGCGCGACATCTTTCAACCGCGCCGCCAAGCCGGCAGTCGAAACCGTGATCCGTCTCGGCGACCATCCGAGCCCCCACGATTTGTTGGTGAGTCGCCGAATGCTCTCCGATAGGGCGTCCATGTTGGCCAAGGGTTCACCCATTCCCATGAAGACGAGATTGGTAATCCGTTCGCCGGGGTCAAGGCGATCTTGGGCCGTCAGCACCTGCTCCATGATTTCATGTGGCTTCAAGTTGCGTTGCAGTCCCATCGTACCGGTCAGGCAAAATCCGCAATCCAGAGTGCAGCCAACCTGCGTTGACACACAGAGTGTTAAGCGGTCTCCATCGGGGATCAACACTGTTTCGACGGTAAGTCCATCGGTGAGTGTGAGTACTAATTTTCTCGTGCGATCGATCGATCGGAGGACCGTGCAGCCTGCCGCGTGCGGAATCATTGCCAGTGAAGCCAGTGCCGTTCGTTCTGCTTGGCCGAGGTCCGTCATCTGGTTGATGTCTTTAGCTCGACGTTGATAGAGCCAGCGTAAAATCTGACCGGTTCGGTAGCGAGGCCATCCGAATTGCTGCACGAGCCGGCCCATTTCTTCTTCATCAAGGGCTAGAAGGTTCGTGGGAGCCGTGCCTGACCGGAGGGTGTTTTTTTCGTGCCGCATGAGGGGCAGCGTAACACAGCTTCAAAAAATGGAACAAGGTACAGGATTTGCGCGGGTTTGCTGGCAACAGGGGGGGCAGGCTGTTATATATAACGGATCGAGGAGACGACAGGTGCGCGACTACTTTCATCCATGCGTCCTACGAAATCTGGTCCTTGCCATGTCTATTGGCCTCTGTGCGTTTACTCTGTTTTCCGATCAGGTGTCCGCCGGTCCTTCCTCTCCGTCGATATCGAGTGACAGCGACGTGTGCGAAACTGCGGAAGATTGCTTTCCGGCAGCCGCATTGCCAAAGGAACGACTCGGCAAGGCCCTTAACAAAGAACAGGTGTTGTTGCTCAAGCTTGATCGGCTACAACGGCTGATGGAACGATTCCCCGCCACACTTTGGGCCAAGCGCGCAGGATTGTTGTCCGGGGTGTTGCTCATTGAGCGGAATCCTGCCGTGGCGATTCAATTTCTCCGCCCGGCGCAGCGAGACTTTCCAGTCCTGGATGACTATATCCGATTATGGACGGGGGAGGCGTTGTTGAACCTCGGAGACGCCAAACAGGCGGCGGACATGTTCGAAAGCATCTCACAGGCGGTGCCCGACTCCTATTTGCTTACCAAGGCCGCGTATCGAGCAGGGGAGGCGTGGTATCAAGCTTCGAGCTGTCGAGAAGCGACGACGTGGTTTGCAAGAGCGGTGGAACTGAATGATAAGGAGCCGGGGACTCCCCAGGCGCTCCTTCGTCGAGGCGCCTGCCAACTGCGAGACAATAACATACCGGAAGGACGCGATACCCTGAAGCAGCTCTGGGTTCGGTTTGCATACAGCGCAGAAGCGAAAGCAGCCGAAGCGTTACTGGCCTCGAACCTTGGTGGTGAGCCATGGGTCGTTCAGCCGAGCGAGAGGTTTGCCCGGGCGCAGGCATATCTTGGACAAGCCTTCCATGCCGAAGCGATTGAGGAACTCCGGAAGTTTCTCACGGCTGATCCACAGTCCCCTCGACGCGCCGAAGCAAAACTGAAACTCGGTGTTGCGCAGGTACGGCTGAAACAGTATGACCAGGCCCGAGAGACATTCCGTGCGCTCGTGAAAGATGGGGTGCCCGAGTCCAACGAAGCGTCGGTCTGGCTTGCCCGAGTCTATCTTCGACAAGAACAGGGGGATAAGCTCTTAGACCTCGCCCGCACGCTGCCGACGTCTTCACTCTCTGCGGAACAGAAGGGCCAGATCATCCTGTTCTCCGGGATGTGGTTAGAGGATCAGGGCCGCTTTGACGATGCGATTGGTCGGTACCGGCAGGTCGCAAAGGTCGGAGAGCCGACATCTCAGCGAGCCGAGGCGCAGTGGCGCGTGGGCTGGGTCTATTACCGTATGTCGCGATATCGTGAAGCAGGTGATGAGCTGCGTCTGCTCGCCGATCAGCACGACAGCGATTTTGAACCACAGGCGCTCTATTGGATGGGGCGCGCGGCCGAATTGAGCCAGCAGCCTCACGCCCAAGAAGCGTATGTGCAACTCTGCCAACGATACGTCTATACCTATTATTGCCAGCTGGCCCGCGAGAGGATCGATATCCCATCGTCCGAGCCCCTTGCCTCAGAACCGATTTCGACGCCTGTCCTGGAAACCGGTGGCCCGCCCGCGAATGGTGAAGCCACACGCTCTGTATCTATCAGGGCAGAAATCGAACAGCAGTCGGCGTATCGTCGAGCCATTGAGCTCAGGACGCTGGGGCTGGACCCGGATGCCGCGCGAGAGTTGGCGGGATTGACCGATCGCTATAGCCGTGACCCTGAGGTCCTCATGGCGCTTGCGACGATGTTGAACGAGGTGGGTGCCTACCACCATGCGCTTCGACTGGCGAGGGCCAGGTTCCGCGATAAATTGGAGCGAACGGGCGGTGCCGTCGACCCAGCGCTGTGGAAGGTGGCCTATCCGACAGGTCTCATTCCTACGATCAAGGGCCAGAGCGCGAGAGGGGTCGATCCCTATCTGGTGGCGGCGATTATTCGAGAGGAGAGTCAGTACGATTGGCGGGCTGTCTCGCGGGTCGGTGCGATTGGCCTGATGCAGGTGATGCCGGGAACCGCGAATAGTGTGGCGCACCGATTCGGGTTTCCCGCGGTTGGACGAGATGATCTCTTCGATCAAGAGACCAATATTCGGATCGGCGTTCACTACGTCGAGCAGTTACTCGAGCAATTTTCGGGGAATGTCATGCATACCATTGCCTCATACAATGCAGGACCAACGGCTGTCGGAAGCTGGATTGCGCTGCATCGCGGCCGAAGTCAGGATGAGTTTGTCGAATTGATCCCGTACCAGGAGACGCGGCAATATGTGAAACGCGTATTGCGGAGTTACCGAGAATACACACGACTAGGCAAAACCTCCTGACGGCCATTTCTTGACAAGATCTAGACAAGTTTCTATAGTGCGCCACAACCTATAGGGGCTTGTTAAGGAAGGGAGTGGGGGGATGGCACTCGATCGGTTGGGCGCACTCGAAGATCGTATTAGAGACCTGGTTAAGCTCGTTCAGGAGTTGAAAAAAAAGAATGCGGCGGCTGAAGAAGAACTGAAGGCTGTTCGACAACGACTTGCGCAGAAGGATGACTCTAATCGACGGTGGGAGCAGGAGCGTATCGATATCAGGTCTCGGATCGAGAAAGTGCTCAGTGACATCGAGTTGTTGGAGTGTTTTGAAGAACGCAAGGAGGTGGCCCTTGACTAAGACTATTGACGTTGAAATCTATGGCCAACGATACGCGATTCGCGGCGAGGCGGACGAAGGCGATGTCCGGCGCCTCGCGAGCTTTGTAGATGGTCAGATGCGCCATCTCGCGGAAGGGATGAATACGACGACTCCCTCCAAACTCGCCGTACTGACCGCTCTCAATTTGGCCCATCAGTTGTTTGAGCTCGAACGGAAACGTGCTCAAGGTGAAGCAGATGTCGAGCGGCGAATGGCCTCGCTTATGGAGTCGATCGAGGAGCAGGTACCGACCTCGCTCTTTCGCTAGATTCAACTTGCAAAGGGTGGCCCCCCTTTGTTATCGTTACTCGTGTGTCGGGACGTAGTGGATTCTACGATAGGGATATTAATAGGTCTTGCGCGAACCGGTTCAGTGATCCGGGGATACGATGCAGTCACTGCGGAATGGATGTGGGTTCTTGATGCTGGAGAAATTGAGGCAGTTAGAGTGTGCACAAGGGTTCGTCCACCTCATGTATAACCTCTTGGAGATGTTGGGCAGGGTCATGGAGTTCATGCTGCTGTCAGGGGGCGTGCTCTGCGGAAACGGCCTGCGGCTGCTTCCGGTTCGCACGCTAAATCCTCTCATCATGCAGAGGAGAATATATCGACGCAGATGGATCTCGTGGGAAGTGTCCAGCGCAGGACGAACTCGTTATCTCAATCCAGCAAGGCGTTCATCTCCGTGGAGTCCGTTCTCGGAGTAAATCTGTAGACCGCGTTTCGGGCCGTCCTCTTCTAGTCCCATATCTTCCCACTGCGCTCCCCTCTCAATCAGGACCGTCGACTAACCTTGTATCAAAGACGAGGCTGAGAAGGATTCTTCTCGTCTCGCGACTGTAAGGGGGTGAGTCCAATTTTGAGCTCAATTATCGCCTATTTGTTGACAGGACTCGTTGGAGGGTTGCTTGGAATAGGGCTCTACGAGCTGATCCGTCGCGTATCGAGTTCCACGAAGAAGGCTCAGGAAGAGGAACAGGCACGCCTGGGGGTGCAGAATGCCCAACGTGAGGCTGACAATATTGTCAAAGAAGCCAAGTTGGAGGCGAAAGACCTTGTGCTGCAGTCGAAAGCGGGGCTTGAGAAGGAACAGAAGGCCAAAATGGCCGAGCTGGCCATCGTAGAAAAGCGATTGATCCAGCGAGATGAGGCCCTTGAGAAACGGATCAGCATGGTAGACAGCCGGGATAGTGAAGTCCAGAAACGAGAGCTGGATCTGGTGAAGTGTGAAGAGAAGCTGGTGGCCAAAGAGGCGGCTTGTGCTCGAATAGAGAAGGAGCACCGTGAGGCGTTGGAACGCGTTGCGGGGTTGACGGCCGACGAAGCGAAGAAGCAGCTCGTTCAAGAAATGGAAAGCCAGGCCCGACTCGAGGCCGTTGGGCATGCCAAACGGACATTAGAGGAGGCGCGAGAGAATGCGGAACGGGAAGCGCGCGAGATCATTACCTGCTCGATTCAACGGGTGGTGCGTGATTACGTCTCGGAATCCACGATTTCTGTCGTGCCGATTCCGAACGATGCGATGAAAGGGCGGATCATCGGGCGGGAAGGGCGCAACATCCGTGCGATTGAAGCCGCGACCGGGATCGATTTGATCATCGACGAGACGCCGGAAGCCGTTATCGTGTCGGGCTTTGATCCGTTACGTCGCGAAATCGCCAAGGTCTCGCTCGAACGGTTGATGCATGACGGGCGCATCCATCCGACACGGATCGAGGAGATCGTCGAGAAAGTCAAAGTCGATATCGATAAGCTCATGTACGAAGAGGCCGAAAAAATCATCTTTGAGTTGGGGCTCTCGGATTTTCACCCGGAATTGATCAAAGTGCTCGGTCGGCTCAAGTACCGGACCAGCTATGGGCAAAACAATCTCTACCATTCTCGGGAAGCAGCGTACATCTGTGGCATCATGGCCTCGGAGCTTGGTCTCGACGTGAAGTTGGCGAGACGAGGCGCGCTCCTGCACGACATCGGGAAAGCCGTCAGTCACGAGGAAGAGGGCCCGCATGCCATGCTAGGCGCTGAGATTGCCAAGAAGTACGGAGAGAGCGAGAAAATTGTAAACGCCATCGCGGGGCACCACGAACAGGTGGAACCAATCTGTCCCGAATCGGTGTTGGTCGCCGCGGCTGAAGCGTTGTCCGCGGCCAGGCCCGGGGCCAGACGCGAAGCCTTGGAAACCTACGTGAAACGGCTGGAGAAACTGGAGTCGCTTGCCACGGCGATCAAAGGGGTGCAAAAGGCCTATGCCATCCAAGCGGGCCGCGAGATTCGCGTCATCGTTCGGCAGGAGGACATTACCGATGCCGAGTCCTTCCAACTGTCCCGTGATTTGGCGAAAAAGATTGAGCAGGAACTGACCTATCCCGGCACGATTAGAGTGACCGTCATTCGAGAGAGTCGGTACGTGGAGTATGCCAAGTGAAGGTTCTCTTCATTGGCGATATCTTTGGAGAGCCCGGGCGCCGTGCGGTGGCCCGGGCTGTTCCCAAGTTGGTGGCTCAGCGACAGGTCGACATCGTTATTGGTAATGGGGAGAACGCGGCCGCCGGGTTTGGCATCACGCCGGAGTTGGCGGAAGAGTTGTTCGATCTCGGACTCGCGGTCATTACGACCGGGAATCATGCTTGGGATAAGAAGGAAATTCTCGACTACTTTCCCCGGGAGCCACGCCTACTTCGACCAGCCAATTATCCGAGTGGTGTGCCAGGTTATGGATCTGTGGTAGTGGAGTCGGCTGGCGGGGAGCAGCTGGGCGTTCTCCAACTTATGGGTCGGGCGTACATGCCGACTTTGGACTGTCCGTTCCAAGTGGCCAAAAAAGAATTGGCCGCGCTGAAGAAGCGAACGGCTGCCGTGATTGTCGACATGCATGCGGAAGCGACGTCAGAGAAAATGGCGATGGGGCACTACCTGGACGGAGAGGTCGTCGCTGTGGTCGGTACCCATACGCATGTGCAAACGGCCGATGATCAGATTTTCCCAAAAGGCACCGCGTATGTGACAGATATCGGGATGACCGGTCCGCTCCATTCCGTGATCGGGGTGAAGAAAGAGTTGGCGATCGAAAAGTTTCTGACCGGGATGCCACGGCGCTTTGAAGTGGCCTCCGGGCCTTCTGTCTTCTGTGCGGTCCTGATCGAACTTGATCCGCGCCTTGGGAAGGCCCTGTCGATCGAACGAGTTCGCATCATCGATTAAAGGAGACTCACCACGAGCCCTCCAGGCTTCTCTTCTTCCCTTTTTCAGGCCGCTCCTCCGAAACAGATTTTAACGGTTTCGGAGTTGACAGGGCTGCTTCGCACCTCAATCGAAGAACAATTCTCCGATGTCTGGTTGGAGGGTGAGCTTTCCAATCTCCGTGCTCCCGGATCGGGACACGTCTACTGCACCCTCAAGGACAAGACGAGCCAAATTCGCGCGGTGCTGTTCCGATCCAGCGCGGTGCGGCTGCGCTTTGCCTTGCAAGAAGGGTTACAAGTTATCGTCCGGGGACGGCTCACGGTCTACGAACCGCGCGGAGAATATCAGGTCGTGCTCGACACGGTAGAGCCGAAGGGAATCGGCGCGCTGCAGCTGGCATTTGAACAATTAAAAGAGCGGTTGGCGACGGAAGGGCTATTCGATCAGGACAGAAAGAAGTCGCTCCCAGCATTTCCTCGGACTGTGGGTATCGTCACATCGCCGACTGGCGCTGCCATTCGGGATATCTTGGCTGTTCTTCAGCGACGCTGGCCGATACTCCATATTCTTATCGCTCCGGTCCAAGTCCAGGGGGAAAGTGCCGGGCATCAAATTGCTGAGGCTCTGGCCGCCTTGAACGACCTAGGCTCTGTGGATGTCATCATCGTCGGGCGAGGCGGAGGGTCATTGGAAGATCTCTGGAGCTTTAATGAGGAGGTCGTGGTGCGCGCCATTGCGGCCTCCCATGCCCCAGTGGTGTCGGCTGTTGGGCATGAAATCGATGTGACGCTCGCCGATTTCGTCGCCGATCTCCGCGCGCCGACACCGTCGGCGGCAGCAGAAGCTGTGGTTCCGGTGTTGGTCGAGACGGTGGAACGATTGCGGGAACTGACGCTCCGTACAGGACAGGTGATGCTGCAGAATTGTGTCTTTGAGCGGCAGCGGCTTGAAGCCGGTATTCGAGGGGTGACGGATGTACGATTCCGTCTCCAGGAAGCGGCGCAACGGGTAGATGATATGGTGGATCGATTGCGCGAGATGGTGCAACAACTACTCACGGCTGGGCGTCAACGGGTTCACGAGGTGCAGCGCGATCTATCCGGTCTCAATCCAATTCTCTCGATCGTGCAAGGGCTGGCGACAGTCCCGCAATTCTCGAAGCGGCTTGAAGGGCGGATAGGGGTAATATTGGCGCAGCGCCGTCACCGGGTCCACGCCATGCTGGCGCAGCTCAATACCCTGAGCCCACTGGCGATTCTTGGGCGTGGCTACAGCATCCTTCAAACGGTCCCGGCTGGTCGGGTTCTCCATCGAGCAAACGACGTGGAGATTGGGCAGGAGGTGGTGGCTCAATTGTCAAGCGGGCGATTGAATTGCACGGTCACGCATGTGTTTGACGATTCCTCAGTTTGAAATCGTAGTACGGTCGAGTATAATGGTCCTCCAAGCAACTTGTAATAACGAGGCGTGTCGTGGCAGCGGTGAAATTTGAACAGGCGATGGCGCGGTTGGAAGCCATTGTTGGTGAATTGGAAAAAAGTGAGCTTCCTCTGGACGAATCGCTTAAGATTTTCGAGGAAGGCATTCGCCTCTCAAAGAATTGTCTCAAGATCCTAGAGGAGGCCGAACATAAGGTCGAAGTGCTCGTGCAAGACAAGAACGGTAAGAAGCGAATCCACGCCTACTCCACAGACGACGAAGCCGATGAACCTTCCTCTTAAGTTTCTTGGTGTCGGTTTCTATCTCCATCTATGCTCCGATGAGTGGTTTTCCTAGTCCATATGGCCTCGACCCCTCGCGTTCGCAAAGAACGGTTGGACTGTGTGCTTATGGTTCAGGGCTTGGTGCCCAGCCGGGAGGCTGCGGCCAGAACAATTTTGGCTGGCGGAGTTTCGGTTGAAGGAATCTTGGTGGATAAGCCTGCGAAGCTGGTGCCGTCGGATGCGCGGATCGAGATCGTGCGGCCTGCATCTTTTGTCAGTCGATCGGGTGACAAATTGGCTGCGGCCCTTGATGCCTTTCACATTGACCCGAACGGGGCAATCGGCCTGGATGTCGGGTGTTCGACCGGTGGGTTCACCGATTGTTTGTTGCAGCGAGGAGCCATCCGCGTCTATGCCATCGATGTGGGTTATGGACAGTTTGAGTGGAGGCTCCGGCAAGATTCGCGTGTTGTCTTGCTCGAACGGACTAACATTCGGTATGTTGACCGTGCAGCGGTCCCTGAGCCGATCGACTTGGCGGTGATCGACGTTTCCTTTATTTCCCTGACGTTAGTATTGCCCGCGGTCGCCCATCTACTTAATAGCTCCGCGATGGTCGTGGCGTTGGTGAAGCCACAATTTGAAGTCGGCAAAGGGCAGGTGGGACGGGGGGGAATTGTACGAGATGATGCGCAGCGCAAGGCAGTGACAGAAAAGGTCATTGCTTGTGCGGCTCATTTGGGGCTTCAACTGAAAGGTGTGCTTGATTCTCCCGTGATAGGCCGAAAAGGGAATCGGGAGATTCTCGCTGCTTTTAGCACGTGACAAAAGAACCTGATTGGATGGGCGGTGGAAAGATGATGGTACGGACTCACAAGCGATGGGGGCATGCATGAAGGTGCTCGTGACTGGAGGTGCCGGTTTTATCGGGTCGCATTTGGTTGATCGGCTTGTCCAAGAAGGGCATGAGGTCGTCGTTGTGGACAATCTGTCCACGGGGAGGCGGAGAAACCTCAATCGCGCAGCCCGTTTCTGCAAGCTAGATATTCAGAGTCGGCGACTTGAACGGGTGTTTCGCAACGAACGGCCTAATATTGTCATGCATCTTGCTGCACAGATGGACGTCCGCAAATCTGTGGAAGACCCAGTATTCGATGCCCAGGTGAATGTCCTTGGTATGTTGAACGTGTTGCAGCAAGCGGTCAGGCACGGTGTGAGAAAGGTGGTGTTCTCTTCTTCCGGTGGGGCCATCTACGGGGAACAGGAGGTCTATCCTGCTCCCGAGTCCCATGTCACACAGCCGCTGTCGCCTTACGGCATCAGCAAGCTGTGCGGGGAACAGTATCTATCCTACTATCAACGCGTGAGTGGGCTTCAAGTGGTGAGTCTGCGCTATGCCAATGTCTATGGTCCACGTCAGGATCCTCATGGAGAGGCCGGCGTGGTCGCGATCTTTATTCAGAAGTTGCTGAATAACGAGCAAGCAATCATCAACGGGAATGGGCGACAAACGCGAGATTTCATCTATGTCGACGATGTCGTCGAGGCAAATCTTGCGATGATGGGTCAGGAAACGCAAGGGACCTATAATGTTGGAACGGGGAAAGAAACTTCAATCAACGATTTGCTCAGGACTTTAATCACTCATACGAATTCGACATGCAAGGATGTTCATGGGCCAGCAAAAAAGGGCGAACAGGTACGGAGCGTGATCGATTCGAACAAACTCCGTCAAGAATTGTCCTGGGAGTCGAGAACTGAACTTAGTGAGGGACTTAAGCGCACCGTTGACTATTTCCGCGAGCGCATGAGCTAGGTTGACTTGCATGCATGGTAGAAGGGGAGAGCGCTTGGGTGTTGGGGGCTGGGTTAGTATCGCGGGACAGTTCCATCCACCTGGGTTGACCAGGCGTCGATTCCTCCTACCAAATTTTTTACCTTCTGGAATCCTTGCTGAAGCAGGAAATTCGTCGCATCGGCGCTTCTCATGCCATGATGGCAGATGGCAATGATTTCCGAGTCGCGGTTTAACTGAGCTAGCGATTGAGGGAGTGTTGCGAGAGGAATTAGGATTGAGTCATTCAGTTTCGCGAGGGCATACTCCCATTCTTCCCTCACATCAACCAGTACCAACTTGTCGCCTTTATCAAGTCTTGTTTTCAGTTCTTTCGGGGAAATGGCAAAGCCCATCGATTGACCTCCTTGCTTCACCACTCATCATATGTGAGCGGCGAAAAGCCTGTCAATGAGCTTGGCAGGATGCTTGGTCTAGCCATTTTTTTTGAATATATATTTATGGGATGCAATCAAGCATCTTAAGAAGAAGAAATAGGGGCGAACTGTACATTTTTGTCAATGTGTTGTCTTTATGTAGCTATCATGATTCGATTATCGATAGATGAAAACTTGAAAATGTTGGATTTATACCCACAAGACATTGATAAATAAAAATAATTATGCGTTTACATAAGTAGTAGGCCCAGAAATTGCTCCTAAGAGACCAAGAGGCGGACATTTGTAAGGCAGAAGAATTGTCTTCCAATGGTCGCACCCCTTATGAAGAAACAATCTGAGCAGGTTTTTGTCATTTTGGTTACGGTTGAAAGTCAGAAAGAGGCCGTAAGGATTGGTGAAGGAATGGTGAATGCGAAGCTGGCTGCCTGCGCGAATATTATTCCACGGATTCAATCTATATATCGCTGGAACGGAAAAGTTGTTAAAGCACAGGAAGTTCTCCTCATATTGAAATCGACCAAAATTCGGTATCGGGCGCTCGAAAAAGCGATCAAAGCGATGCACACATATGAAATACCCGAGATCATCGCATTGCCAGTTGAGCGCGGCCTTGATCTCTATGTTAAGTGGGTGCAATGCGAAACACATAACTAATTGTTAATAAATGAAATTGTGTTATTACTAAGTGGGGGGTTGACCGAAGCGACCTGGATAGGTACACTCGCAGGACTATCCTCTTAAGGAAGCGGAGGAGCCCATTCAGCAGGGGGTGAAGCTCATGGCACAAGTGAACGGTACAGAAAGTAGCGATGCCTATACCGTCGTAATCTTTCGTGGCTCAACGGCCAAGCCACTCCGGTTTAGTTTCCCTCGGAAATTTGTTAGTAAGCTATTGATTTTTGGAGCTATTTTCATACTTTCCGACATTCTTGTCATCTCGCATTACGTGATTAGAACCGGCGAGGTCTGGGAACTCTCAGCCTTCCGTGCTGAAGCCATGAGTGCGCGGGAACAGACATCAGCCTTTTCCAGCGCCGTCGACGACCTTAAGAAGCGTTTAACGAGTATGAAGGAAGTCAATCAACGACTTCGCGTCATGTTGGGAATCGATACCCCGAAAACAGGAGATATAGTTAATGGTCGAGGGGGTGAGGATGTTCCCCTTCCTGATGGCAATACTCTGCCTATCGCTGTGAAGGCTGCCAAGAATGACCCTGTGGCTCAGCATTTTAGCCCAGCGGAATCCAGTCAGAGTACTCTGACTGGACAAACGAGCGCATCTGCCGGCTCGAGTGGTCTCAATGAGCAGGAGGCGATCGCTTCAATCAAAGATAGTATAGATTGGTTGTCGAAAGAAGCTGCGATTCAAGAACAATCCCTCCAAGAGTTATCCTTGGCTGCCGAACAAAAGTCTTCTCGATGGGCAGCAACTCCATCCATTTGGCCGGTGAAGGGATGGGTGACATCTGGGTTTGGGCCAAGGGTTTCCCCATTCACTGAAAAGCCCGCTTGGCATGATGGGTTGGATATTGCCGCTGCCGCTAATGCGCCGGTTCAGGCTCCAGCTCAAGGACGAGTCACAACAGTTGGTTCCGACCCTAAGCTAGGAATTCTCGTGAAAGTCGACCATGGATTCGGTATTGAAACCCTCTATGGCCACCTCGCCAAGGCATTAGTCAAAGAGGGGCAGCGCGTTAAGCGTGGAGAAGTTGTTGGCTTGGTGGGTAGCACCGGGCTAGCCACTGGGCCCCACCTGCACTACATGGTCAAGGTTCATGGCCAGACGTTTGATCCGGTAAAATACATCCTCGAATAGTTTGGTTGGCATCTCGTTTTACTCGTTGGCCTATCCATGGATTCCCTGGGGTTCATGACGAGGCCAAACTGTATCCAGCCCTCCCATCAAACAAAGCCCACTGAATCGACCCCTCCCATATCGGATCCTGCCGCGCTACTATCTCAGTAGTAATTATGCCATTATTCGACCAATGACAGATATTGAGATCAACCGATCGGTGAAGGCGCATCCAATCCAGGATGTCGCCGATAAGCTTGGTATCCAGGCCAGCGAGCTCCTTCCGTATGGAAAGCTGAAGGCGAAGGTTTCGCTTGACGTACTTCGGCGGCTTCATGCTGAACCTCTCGGCAGGTATGTGCTCGTGACCGCCATCAATCCGACACCACTTGGGGAAGGCAAGACGACGACTTCCATCGGGCTTGCGATGGGACTTTCCCGTCTCGGCCATCGAACGGCTGTCACGCTTCGGCAGCCTTCGTTGGGGCCGGTGTTTGGAATCAAAGGTGGAGGAACAGGGGGAGGGAGAGCGCAGGTCCTTCCGATGGAAGAGATCAACCTCCATTTAACCGGCGACGCTCATGCTGTGACCGCCAGTCACAATCTTTTGTCAGCATTTGTTGATAATCACTTGTTTCATGGGAATGCGCTTCATGTGGATTCGAATCGGATTACCTGGCCACGGACGTTGGGAGTCAGTGATCGGGCGTTACGGAATATTTCGCTGGGAGAAGGGACGGCAGGTCGCACGGGCCAGTTTGTGATCACTGAAGCTTCCGAAGTCATGGCGATGCTCGCGTTGGCATCTAGTCAAGCTGACCTACGACATAGACTTGGGCAGATCGTCATTGGGTTTACAATGGAAGGTAGGCCTGTGCGGGCTGAAGAGTTTGGATGTGCCGGATCCATGGCAGTGTTGCTTAGAGAAGCATTGTTGCCGAATTTAGTTCAAACGCTGGAGGGAACACCGGCGTTCGTGCATACCGGCCCGTTCGGTAATATTGCCCATGGGAATTGTTCGATTATTTCCGATGCCATTGCACTACGTTGTGCCGACTATGTTGTAACGGAAGCTGGATTCGGGAGTGATCTCGGGGCGGAGAAATTTTTCAACATCAAGTGCCGGCTCTCAGGGTTCAAGCCAGCAGCGGCCGTGGTGGTGGCTACTCTTCGCGCACTCAAACTCCACGGTGGTGGAGGAACGGTCAAGATGGGAGCCCCTCTTCCGGCGGGACTTGCCGGGCCTAACCAAGAGGCATTAGCAAAAGGGTTTGCAAACCTGGAGCAGCACATCGCAAACGTGAAAGCCCATGGAGTTCCTGTGGTGGTGGCGGTCAACGCGTTCATTGATGATCCGGCGGATGAGCTGGAATGGGTTCGAGAGCGATCCCGAGAGGTTGGTGCGGTGGATGCCGCGGTCTCAACCCATTGGGCCGACGGAGGAAAAGGGGCCGAAGCGTTAGCGAAGGCGGTGGTCGGAGCGACAGAAATAACGTCTACGTTCAGATATCTATATGACGTTGCTTGGCCGATCGAGAAGAAAATTCAGACGATTGCCACACAAATGTACGGGGCCTCGGCCGTGTCATTCGACGCAGTAGCAGAACGAGACATCGAATTGGCGCAGCAACTTGGACTTGATCAGCTGCCCATCTGCATGGCGAAGACGCCGTTATCGTTATCGCACGATCCGGCTTTGAAAGGGCGCCCATCCGGCTTTACGCTGCCGATCAAGGAGGTGCGAATGCTTGCAGGGGCTGGGTTTCTCACGGCAGTCTGTTCAGGTATTCAACTCATGCCGGGGTTGCCAAAGAAGCCAGCAGGGGAACGAATTGGAATCGATCCAACCACGGGCGAGATTGTGGGGCTGTCCTGAGGGCTAGCGCTGTTTAAGATAGCGGAAGAATTCTGAGTCTGGACTCATCACCAGAGTGGACTTATCTTTGAAGGTTTTCTTGTAGGCTTCCATCGAGCGAGTAAATTCAAAAAAATGAGGATCCTGCCGGTAGGCGTCAGCATAGACTTTAAAGGCCTTCGCATCCCCCGCGCCACGGAGTTCCTCCGATTCCTTGTACGCCTGAGCCAAAATAATCTCGCGATCCTTTTCCGCCTCTGAACGGATTTTTTGGGCTTCCTCAGCGCCTTCTGCACGGTATTGTTTCGCCTGTCGTTCCCGCTCAGCTTGCATCCGGGCGAACACGGCCTTCTCATTTTGCTCGGGAAGGTCGGCGCGTTTGATTCTCACATCCTGAATCTCGATCCCATACGCGGACGCTTTCTCGTTCGACCGTTGGGTCACGATTTTCATGAGATCGGCACGGCCCGTCGCGACCGTTTCCAGAAGGTCATGGCGCCCGAGTTCGACCCGGAGTTCAGAATAGATAATGTCGTGTAGCCGTTGCAGCGCTCCCCGTTGGCTTTGAAAGTTCTGATAAACCTTGAGTGGGTCGACAATCCGCCACTTGGCATAGTTGTCCAGAAGTAGGGTCTTCTTATCTTGTGTGATCACATCCTGGGGATCTGAATCGTAGTCCAGCAAGCGTTTATCAAAGTAGGTGACCTCTTCAAAAAAAGGGACCTTTGTGTAGAGCCCCGGCTCCGTGAGATTGCGAACAGGCTTTCCCAGTTGGACCACGATCGCACTCTGGGTGATGTCTACGATGAAGAGTGGTGAGGCACCCAGGAGAAACAGTCCCAAGATGACCACCAGCAGCGCGATGATGAACCCCTGCTTGGTCATGGTTTCTGCTCCTCAGCAGCGGTGCTGGCTTTGGTTTTGAGACGCTCGAGCGGAAGGTACGGGAGCACGCGATCGCCTGCCTTGCCGTCAATGATGACTTTCTCGATGTTCGGCAGGATTTCTTCCATTGTTTCGATATAAAGCCGCTTGCTGATGATGTCTTTGGCCTGATTGTATTCTTTCAGGATTGCCACAAAACGGTTCGCCTCACCTTGGGCCCGATTCAGTCTCGCCTGGGCGTAGCCCTTGGCCTGGTTTACCACCTGAGCGGCTTCGCCTTTGGCTTTGGGGAGAATGTCGTTGCGATAGCTCTGAGACTGGTTGATCAGTTTCTCCCGATCCTCCTTCGCATTCGTCACATCCTTGAACGCAGCCGCCACGGCCTCGGGAGGATCGACGTCCTGGAGTTGGATGGCTGCGATCTGGACCCCGCCATGATACTGGTCGAGGATGGATTGCAGGAGTACGAGGGTATCCTGCTGGATCTGGGCTTTGCCGGTCGTCAGTGCCTCGTCGATCTTGCTCTTACCGACCACTTCCCGCATGGAGGCCTCGGCAGCTTTGCCGATCGTCTCATGGATTTCTGCGACGCTAAAGAGATAGTTCGCAGATTCTTTAATTTTGTATTGCACGATGAATTCGATGGCCAGAATATTCATGTCGCCGGTGAGCATCAGGGCTTCTTGCGCCAGCATTTGCTGGCGGCCTTGCCGATCGGTGCGGAAGCCGACCTCGATACGGTGAAGTTTTTCGACTTTGGGTTGCAGGACTGATTCGACGAGGGGGATTTTCGCATGGGGACCAGGCCCCACGGTTCGGACAGGGACGCCGAATCGCTTGACCACACCCTCCTCATCCGGGGCGACGATGAACACGCTTTGCCAGGCGAGAAAGATGAACAGTGCTGCCAACGCGATGTTTCTAAAACCGCTTGAGGGCATCAAATTCTTGAATTGGGATTGGGCCTGCTTGAGGACATCCTCGAGCGGGTCGCTCTTCTTACTCCAAGGATCTTTGGGGTCCCAGACCATGCGAGGTATTCGGCTGAAGATGAGTGAGAAGGATCTTTGTCGGCGCCACCATAGCAGACTGCCCGAAGCGACGCAATCACGATAATCTCTCCTTGGTCCATCATGAATTCTTGCTGTATTAAGAAGGGGTGCCTACGCCGTCAGGGAAAGATCGAGCCAAAACGGCTGAACTGTTCCATGCGCTTGCCGATGAGATACGGCTGGACATTGGTTCACGCGCGAGGCAGTCGCATGAAGCCGCGAGTCTTATTTCTCGGCACCGGCAATTCGGCTCGGAGTCAAATGGCAGAAGGCTGGTTGCGGCATCTGGCAGGTGATCGCTAGGACGTGTGCAGCGCTGGCACGCAACCGATCGGCCCGACCAAAAAATCAGTCGAGGCTATGGCTGAAGGTCTTGATCATCGCGCTGGCAACAAAGGCAGCCAAGGCTGCGCCGACCACCGTCCGGGCAGTTCCCCCAGGCGATAGCCGACCGGTAGTCGATGACTCCGCTGCCAACTAAAGTCGCAATCGCTTTCGAGACGTCGTTGGATCCGTTTGCGAAGGCGAGAGCGAACACGAGAGCGAAAGCGAGGAGAGAGATTTCCATCGTCGTCCTAGGAGGTCACGGATCCACCACACGACGAACCTGTCCCCGCGGTACAGCCGTAGCAATGGTTGCGCGTCGTGATTTGGCGCTGATTGAGTTGAACCGGATCAAAGTCGCGGATATGGGCGGGCGTGCCATGGTGCACCGGCAGATCAAGCATCTGGTTGAAGTCGCAGTCGTAGAGGGTGCCATCCCAGCCCACTGAGATCGTGTAGCGGCACATGACGCCGGCTGCGGCAGCGGGGTTGAAGGCGTTGGCCAATCGCTCCATGTACTGCTCGTAGTTGCCGCTCTGCAGGAGAAACTCAAGGAACCGGCTGATCGGCATGTTGGTGATCGTATAGAGGTGGTTGAACTCGGCGCCATAGCGAGCCCGGAGTTCTTTCCGAAACTGTGCTTCGATGGCCTCTTGCTTGGGAGGGAGAAAGGCTCCTACCGGATTAGAGACGAGATTCAACGTCAGCCCGCTGCCAGGCTGGCCGTAGCCGAGTCGATTGAGGAGGCGAAGCGCCTTGATCGATTTCTCAAAAACGCCCTCGCCTCGCTGCGTATCGGTCTGGCTGGCGCGGTAGTAGGGCAGTGACGCGACGATTTCCACACGATGCCCGGCGAGGAACTCTGCCAAGTCCGCTTGAGACGGGAGGAGCAACACGGACAAGTTGCATCGGTCCATCACGTGGCGACCCAGTGCCTTGCTCTGCTCGACCAGCCAGCGAAAGTTAGGATTGAGTTCCGGGGCCCCTCCCGTGATGTCGACCGTCGGAATATCGGTGAATGCGAGAGCTCGGATGCACTGCTCTGCCGTTTCCCTGGACATGCGTTCGTTGCGATCCGGTCCCGCATCGACGTGACAATGTCTGCATGTCTGATTGCAGAGCTTGCCGACATTGATCTGAAAGACGGTGATTCCGGTGGCACGAAACGGGAGCAGGCCGATGTGGTCGAGTTGCGTGTCGAAGGGGGGGCAGCCCATCGTACTCTCGAGAACCTTCAATTGCTCCGCTGAAGAGGCGAGGGGGTTATGTTGTCCAAGCAGACTCAACGCCATAGGATTCTTTTTCGAAATGCCGAGGCCAGTTTCGGAACCGATCACCGAAATAGCCTGCGTGACTCATCGTCAGCACGCATCAGCAGCAGCCCCCATTGGAGGAACGGGTGACGGCGTCACCGTTGACGTTCCGCCCCGCGCGATTGATGATCGCGAAATGAGGAGCGTAGCCGTCGGCTTCCAATACTGTTCGCGTCTTGGAGCAGATCTCCAACGGCTCGCCTCGACGATACACATGGTGATCGTCATCGGCGGCTTCGACAAAGGGTCCGGCCAGCATGGCGAAATGCCCTCGCCAGAGGCAGGGGGCGTCTGACGGATAGATCGCGGTCCATCGGTCATCGGCTCGATCCAACCACAGCGGGTCGGAGGACAGGACAAAGTGAGGGGCCAAAGGAGCCTGGTCCAACAGGCGCACAACCTCCGGCGTGACTGGCTCGGGTATGCCTCGGAGATACGTCGTGCCCAGTTCATCGACCACTCGGCTGAACGGCCCGCGGAGCGTCGCATAACGAACGTTTGACAGCGGTGTGTTGGGGGAAAGTTTATATCCCGTTAACGTAACGGAGAAGAAGTGAATGCCGTCGATCACTTGCCAGGGCGAAGACTTGACGAGGTGGATGCCTCTGAAGCCAGCTCCCACTATTCCTGCAAAATAGTCTGCGAGCGTCTGGGCTCCGGAGAGGCAGTCGCCCCACTTTTCAGCGTCATGCACCAAATAATGTGGAACGGCCTGATCGGCCACGATATCGGAGATCGTAAACCGTCCGCCCGGTTTGATGACGCGAAACATTTCCCTGAAGACCTTCCGTTTATCCGGCGCCAGGTTGATCACACAATTAGAGATGATCAGATCGACGGTGCCGTCAACCATCGGTATCGCGTCCGCCATCGCTTTGTGAAACAAGACATTGGAAGCAGGGTAACCAAGATTGGCTGCGACAATGGGGGCATTTTTTCTGGCGATGGCCAGCATCGTGTCAGTCATATCGATTCCGATGACATGTCCGGAGGGCCCGACGAGCCGCGAGGCTTCGAAACAATCGATGCCGCCGCCTGAGCCGATATCCAGCACGGTTTCCCCTGGGGATACGGTGTTTAACCCGGCCGGCGTTCCACACCCGTAAGAAATCTTGAGGACCTCTTCGGGGATGAAGGTTTGGAGATCGGCGAAGTCATAGCTCGTGGGGCCACAGATCTGCTCACCGGTTGACGCAGCTCGAGCGTAGCGATCGCTGACCTTTTGCGAAATCTCATCTAGTGGCATAGCGTCCTCATCGTCGAATGAGAATATGCAGGTCTCTCCATGTATCAAGTCCCTGCCGGTTACGTCAACTCCGTTTCCTTATAGCAGGCTGCTGAAAAAGTCCGCCAGCAGCGTTCTCGCATCGTTCAGACCCTCAACGTACCACCCAGAGGGTACGCCTCGGCCCTTCACTCGCTGCGGCCTTGCTGGACGGCCTTTTTGAGTAGCCTGCTCGGTTCCCTGTCGCGACTAGGTGAGGAGTAGGAGCGCTTGCATGGATCTAATGTCAGGGCCGAGCACATCTCTGAGTCGCCGGGATCGAGCCTATCTTACACCATGGATCAGCACACAAGGGATAGCTGTTCGGGCTATCTACTGTGACGGCCATCGCTGCTGGAACAGGCCGGGCATTAACCAGAGCCATGCCCGGGCGGCGGGCCGATTGCATTTGCCTATGTAACTGATCCCTATCGATTCCCGGAAGCTCCACGCGCCCGCATGTGCCAGAGCCAGCAATAGATGGCGGTATTGAGGATGACCACCGCCGTGCCCAACAGAAGCTGAAGGTCTCGTGTCAGGTCCCCAGGGTAGAGGATCGGCAGGAAGTAGCGAGCCATGAAATCCTGTTCATCGCCGACTTCGCCACCCTGTGCGCGCAACCAATTCTCCAACGGCGTGAGCGGGCAGATCCAGCCGGTGAATTCGACGACCGCGCCCCACGCGGCAGCCGGCAGGTGTAGCCACGCAATCCACCGCCATCTCAGCACAATCAGCCCGCCGCATAAGACGAAGACGACAAAAGCCAGGTGAACCATCAGGACCAGGTCGGCCAGAAATGAATACATCTTTGCGCTCATTTAGAGGGCTGCTAAAAAAGCATATTGGCACGCAAGAACATCGATGGTTCACATGTACGGAACAAGAGAGGAACGCCACTGGAGGATTTTTTCAGCATCCTCCTAGAACAACGAAGGGGCATCGGTCGGTTTCGGATAGGTCAGCGTTCCGTTCTCAAAATGGGCAAATGGCGTGAGGGCGTGCAGGGTGGCCTTCTCGGGTGACATGATATGCCGGATATCCCAGCCACGGCTCACCAGCGCATCGGCAATCAGCGAACGATGACAGCGCCACGGTACTGCCTCGGCGCACATGATGGCCGTGCGCATGTGACTGCCATGCCCCATCAGCTCGTCGAGCGCGGTCCGAAATTCTTCCGTCTGCATATAATCCGCATAGCCGCGAAAACTGGCATTGCGCCATCCGTCGTTTACGGAATCCTTCTTCGGCTTTCGTAAGCCACCCAACTCCGGCAGATGCCGATACTGGAGCCCGGCATCACGCAACGACTGGGCCAGCGTATCCCTATTGAACTGCGGATTGTAGCGGGATCGAGGAACAGTGCGTACATCGGTGAGAAGAACGATGTGATGGGCGCGCAACAAGCCGATGAATTCATCGATCGGTCTCGTCGAATGGCCGAGAGTCCAGAGGGTTGGAGCCATGTTGCACGAATTGTGGCACAGCAAAAGGACGATCTCTACAGGCAGAGTTGAGGATGGAGACTAGTCTGGGGGGAGTTTTTCTGGATTCAGTTCCAGCAGGCGATGGTGGCCGTTGGACACATGTTCGATCTTGAAGAGGCGATTGCCAACGTGGATGGTGGCTGCCATCACGCTTCCGTTTACATAAAAGGTAAAATCCCCGTGAGGGGTGTTCTTGAGCAGCCCCGCGTATGACGGCTGAGTCGTTGATCCGGGAGACTGTGGAGACGATGTCCAGTTCATACCGGGCGCCATCGAAGAGTTCGACGGAGACAGGAGGGTGGGGCCTGGCTGCAGCATCTTTCAAGGTCTGCATCGACTGGGGGTTCAATGCGATGGCTCGCTCGCGCAGGACCCAGGGCTTTCGTGGGACCGGCGCTTGATCGGGCGCGCTCTGCCACACAGTCAGGGGCAAAGGAGGTTCATCGGCCCACACAGTCTGAGAGGACAGATCGGCGAGTAGCCAGGTCAGGAGCAGGAATCGAAGCATCGGGCGGTTGACCCTATGTAATGCGAAAATCATCACAGGTTGCCGGCCAATTGTGCCCATATCGTTCGTTGCGCTGCATCTTCCGGGAAATCCACCGGGACTTCGCAATGGGTACTGAGTCCCTGTTTGGAGCCGGGTCTGAATGGTTTCATCATCTCGCGCTCGCGAAATCGTGGGGTAGTAGTCGCATTCGTCCTGAAATAGAGCCGGTCCCTCTGGTCGCCGCCGAAGAACACCCTACCACAGTACAGCCCATAGCCACCCAACATTGCACGATAGGTCATGCCATGCAGACTGCTGAGTCAATCCAGCACGAAGTCTGTGAAGCCGTCGTTCGGTTTTGCCACGCCGCCCCGGTTACAGTGGCTTTCGGCCCGTGACGAACCGTACCGCCATCGGGAGGGCAATGCCGGTGCCTCGCTGGTAGAGGCTGGCGGCCTGGATGATGCGTTGCTCCGCTTCGCTCTTCTGCGGAGCGGAGAGGGTGGCGAGGAGATTCTGGATTGGGGCGGCCAGGTCCATGAGACTGGTGTAGTAGTCGCATGCGGAAGGGAAAACCATCTCGGCGGTCATTTCCTCGTCGGCCAACGGGGTCAAGCCGGCTCGCTTGGCGATCGCGGCAAGATCTCCTGGTTTTGCGAGCCGGAATATCCCCGGAGCCTCGGGATCGGGCGGCGGCAACTCAATCAACTGCTTGATCACCTCCATGGAAATGCGGAGATAGGGATTGTTGTCTGGTGAGGCCCACACTGCTGCAGCCAGATAGCCGCCGGGTTTCAGGACACGCGCAATCTCGCCGAGCGCCTTGGGAATTTCAGGCAGGAACATCAAACAGAACCGGCTGGTCACTGCGTCAAACGAACCGGCCTCGAACGGTAGCGTGGTGACATCGCCGGGGTGAAACGTCACATTCGTCAGGCCAAGTGTCTTTGCCTTGCGTCCTGCGGCAGCCAACATGGCCTCGGCCAAGTCGATTCCGATCACGCTCCCTTGTGGTCCCACGACCTGTGCGGCCAGCAAGGCGGGATAGCCGGTCCCTGATCCGAGATCGAGGACGTGCTGGCCGGCACGGAGCCGGGCGTCCGCGACGAGCCGGTGATTGAGGAACGCCATGTTCTGCTCGAAGAAGCGGTCCCACTTTTCCCAGCCGCCGGCCACGCGGTTCCAGTCCTGGCGCTGTCCTTCGATGATCTGTGCGGGATTCGGTTGCATCATGTCAGCTCCGTCCAAGAAGAAGAGGAACGTCGAGATTCATCACCCGCCGAGCGTTACGTGATGGTCTGCAATGTCTCGCGCAGTTCTTTCAGCTCGGCGGTCAAGAGATCGAGATGCTGGTCGCGTTGAGGTTGATCCTCCTTGAATTTCCACAGCCGCTTGAAAATGGCCGTCAATTCCTTCTTGTGCGTCACGGCGAGGTCGTACGCAGGCGTCTTGGCCTGCGCATCCGTCACACCACAGAACGCATCAATGAGCGCATGGAACTGATTGTGCAAATCATCGAAGGCGGTATCGACGCCCTTGCCGCCCTTGGCCTTGGATGCCGTGGCTTCCATCATAGTGGTGAGGTTGATCATCGTCTCGACGCCGCTGGCGCCTTTGGCCTGTGTCGCATAGTCGCCCGCCCGGGGATAGAAGAGATAACTACAGCCGCTGAGCCCGCTCAGCAGTATCGAGAGGGACAATAGACCAATTACACGTGTCATGGGAGCCTCCTTATGATTGTGAGCGCCGATCCCCTGGATAGTTCTTCCAGAGGTTCCACTCAATACGTCGGCTTGCGCTTCTTGATGAAGAATAATCGTAGTCTGTCATAACAAGGTAAATCAACTTGACCTGCTGTGACCACGGTGAACATGGCATCGAGTAAACATCTCTCGTTGCATTGCAGCAGGGGTCTCCGGATAATGCGTGACAGACCCTGAACCCGGCATCATCTTCAGACGGCAAGAGGTATCGAATGTCTTCCCTGTCTCTGGCCCTGCTCATCTTCGGTGTGTGCTATCTGGTCATCATCACCGAGCGGACCCACAAGACAATTGTGGCGCTGTTCGGGGCGGCGGTGATGATTGGGATGGGCGTGGTGTCTCAAGACGAGGCGTTCTATTCCCATGAGTTTGGGGTCGATTACAATGTCGTGTTTCTGCTGATCGGGATGATGGTGATCATAAACGTAGTCCGTGATACCGGTCTCTTCGAGATCTTGGCCATCTGGGCGGCGCAGCGGGCCGACGCGCAACCGTTTCGTTTGCTGGTGATGTTGTCGCTGTTGACGGCCGGGCTCTCGGCCATGCTCGATAACGTCACAACCGTCCTGCTCATGGCGCCTGTCACATTGGCCATTACCAAGCGATTAGAACTTAATCCCATTGTATTCCTTGTGACCGAAGCGCTCGCGTCGAATATTGGCGGGACCGCGACGCTGGTCGGTGATCCGCCCAATATCATGATCGCCAGTAAAGCCCAATTAGGCTATCTCGATTTCCTGGTGGTCCTGGGGCCCATTGTCGCGGTAATCATGGCCTTGTTCGTGGCTGCGCTGTGGGTCACCGTATGGGCGAACACATGACCGTGGCGCCGCATCTCCAAACGGCAGTTCTGACTTTGAATCCACGGGAGGCCGTTTCAGATCGACCGTTCTTGCACCGCTGTCTCTGGCTGCTGGGGATTGTCAACATGGGGTTCTGTGTGCATTCGCTCATTCATCTTGAGCCGGCCACGATCGCCCTCCTTGGCGCGAGCCTGTTTATGCTGATCGGCCATGCGAGACGGAAGTCGGAGGATGGAGAAGAGTTGTCGTATCTCACCGATGTCGAATGGAAAACCATCTTCTTTTTTATTGGGTTGTTTATCCTGGTCGGTGGATTGGTCAAGGTCGGCGTGATTCGCTATGTGGCAGATCAGTTGGTGGCGGTGACGCGGGGGAATCTTGCGGGATCCACGATGGCGGTGCTCTGGGGGTCGGCCATTCTCTCAGCCGCGGTGGATAACATTCCCTACGTCGCGGCGATGAATCCGTTGATCGTGGACCTCGCCCGGTCGCATCACCCAGAGATTTCAGATTATGCCACCTTGGTGCATCAGCCGGACATCATCCCGCTATGGTGGGCGCTGGCGCTCGGAGCCTGTCTGGGGGGAAACGGCACGATCATCGGCGCGAGCGCCAACGTAGTAATTGTGGATATCGCGCGCAAAGCCGGCTATCCCGTGTCATTCTGGCAGTTCTTCAAGTTCGGGTTTCCTGTCATGATGGGGTCGGTACTCATGAGCGCGTTGTATCTCTGGTTCCTCTTTCTCCGCTGACCCAACCCCCAACGACGGATGCTTCTGCTGCCGGCCACTTGCCCTTGCTGATTCAGCCGGAGTAAGATCGGCCATTCCCAGCTATTATAGGAGGCGCCATGGACACGTCGCGCACCACTCCCAAGAAGCCACGGGTCTCTATTGACCGCAGTATCGAGCGGCTGCGCAAGCAGCTCGCCGACTTCGCTCCCTACCTGGGCAAGGGCAAGCCCACGCGCAGCTTGGATGAGTTCGACCTGGAAACAGAGCGCCTCATCGCCGATCTCCTGGGGGAGACGTCCGAGTTGTTGGAGGCCTATGAATATGCAGAGTTGGGCGAGGCGGGGGGATTGGTGAATATGACGGACGAGGCGCCGGAAGGCACTGGCATGGATAGCCTGCGCCAAAGCCTCTTGCAACGCAGCCGGGTTTTGGAAACCTGTATCTCGGAACTGGAGGCGCGCCGATTCGACGAACCCAAGAAACACAAGACTGGTCGGCAGATGCTCACCGGCCCCCAGGTTGCCGAACACATGTCCCTCGAAATTCGGAATGTGTCTCAGGATGCCAGCCTGCGAGAAGCGGGGCGGCTGATGCAGCAATGGAAGCTGGGCTCGCTCCTCGTGACGGATCGCCAGTCCTACGTGGGCTTCATCTCGGATTCTATCCTGGCCCGCGAGGTGGTGGCCAAGGGGCTGGATCCCAACACGACCTTCGTCAAAACCTGCGTGCGGACGCCGGTGGTGGCTATCGAAGGCGATCGGCCGATTATCGACGCCGTACGCCTGATGAAGGAGCAGGCCACCCGGCATCTGGCCGTGACGCAAGATGGAGCGATCATCGGAGTGATATCCGTCAGCAACATTCTCCGCTACTATTCAGGCGTCGTCTAAACTATACGTCCCTACGCTCCTATCAGAAAACTGGAGGTGCATGATGGGTCCTACCAAGGCAATCGCGAAAGAGAACAGCCTCTACGAGGTCGTGGGGGGAAAGCTGATTAAGGACGGGTTTGCCAGCCGGAAGGAACTTGAAGACTACGTGAACCATCATTACCTGACGCTGCCGGTGGTCGACCACAAGGGAAACCCGTGGCTGCTTGACGGGAATCCGGTATATTGTCTCCGTGGCACGCAATACGAAACCGTGAACGATCAGAGAGTCCACCTCGCGCGCTGCCCGGATTGCGGCGGCATGGGAATCAGATCAGACGAATTCACGGTCGAATCGGATTGCATCCGCTGTACGGCCTGCGGGCATGAATTCGATGCGCGATTGGAAATGATGGAGACATAAGCGAGCTTGGAAGGAGTATGCATTAGACTGCCCCTGAGGAGAAAGTAGGAATAGGGGATAGAGGATCATCATGAAACGAACCATCGCATCGGCTTTTTTTGTCCTATTGATGGCCGCCCCTGTGTGGGCCGGTGGACCGGAGCAATTCGATCCTGATCAGCCGTTTGAGCAGGCCCTCACGACGAATCTGCTTCGATCCTTCCTTAACCAGGCTATTGATATGCTGGAGGACCATCTGGAGATATCGGGGAATCTGAGTCCGGATGAGAAACAGGGTGACCGGCGGGGGAACTTTAAGCTGAAGTTCTTTCCCGAGGGCAAATCAAAATCCGACGAGTCCCTCTCGGCCGAAGGATGGTTCGATTTCTCACCCGACTCCGGCCAGCAAGACTTCCTCTTCCGTTTCACACTACCCAAAGACCCATCGAAGAAACCCGTTCAGCAATTCGAAGGAACGCTGTAAACAATAACGCGGTGGTGCCACCAGAATTCTCCCAAAGTGCCAAGGAAGTTCCCCCGCGTCCTGCCACCAATCCGCTGACCGTACACCGTATTACTTAAGCTTTTCGATCAGATCGACGGTGGGTTTCCGCCAGCAATGACGGCGTCGGCCTGTGTAACCTTTTCCCCTGTCAGGGCGACTTGATGAATGAGGGGGCGCAGTAGCAGCACTGGCCAGTTGGCCCAAAACGCACTCTTTTTCACCAAGGAGGTTTCTATGCATAACGGAGTGAAAATGCTTTTCGGGATTGCCGTGGGAACGGTACTATTGGGAGCAGCAACTCCATTCGCTTGGGCGGATGGGGGGGGAGCCTGCCGGGGTGGCGGCCATGCGTTCGGCATGGCTCGGCACGGCATGTCGGGTCACGGAGGCATGACATCCCATACCCTTCGTCACCTCCTAAGGCATCAACAGGACCTCGGCCTGACGGATGAGCAAGTCACCAAGCTGAAGGCCCTTGCTCTTGACCAGGACCGCGAGCAGATCCGGGCCCGCGCGGATGTCCAAGTGGCAGACCGGGAGCTCAGGGCGCTCGTAACGGATGAGAGGGCGGAGTTGTCCGCCATCGAAGCCAAGGTCAAAGAGCGCGGATCGTTCAAAGCGAAGCTGAGTTTCATGAGGATCAAAGCCAAGCGCGATCTCTACGCAGTGCTGACCCCCGAACAGCGTGAGAAGAAGAAAGCCATTCACGATCAGATGCGGCAGATGCATCGCGCAGGTATGCCTGGCAGCCAGGGAATGGATGCGGCTGACCACGAGCAGACGACTGAGGGGATGCCCTCGGCATCGGAGAGTACGCCACGTGATGCTGAAAGAAGCCTACAGACCAGTTAAGCCTCGAGGTGACATGAGCATACGGCGAGCGCCCGCTCGTGCTCTGCTATGGTCACGTCCACAGATGAGGTATGATGCGAAGCCTGGGCACGTGGCGGCGGGGTGCCCAGGCTCCATTGGAGTGCAGACTCTGGTGTCCGATGATCTCGAGATTATCCAGCGGGTATTGCACGGAGAGGTTGACCGTTTTGCGGAACTGATCGCGCGGCATCGGCAACACGTCGCGAAAATCACGAATGGGCATGTGCCGTCCGACCGCGTGGCGGAGGTCGCTCATGACGTCTTTGTTCGGGCGTACACCAGCTTGTCGAGCTATTCCGGCCAGACCCCGTTCGAACACTGGTTGTCCGGGATCGCCGTCCGGACGTGCTATGACTTCTGGCGATCGAGGCGGCGAGAAGAACTGCCGGTGAGCGCGTTGACCACGGAGCACCAGGCCTGGATAGATCATGTACAGGCGGCGGAATCCGACGACCAATTCCGTGAGCAGGCCAAGCAGCAGGAGGCGGCGGAGTTGTTGCAATGGGCCTTGGGCCATCTCTCGGCAGAAAACCGCCTCGTGCTCACCCTGGTCCATCTCGATGGTTATTCTGTTCGGGAGGCGGCCCGTCTGTTAGGGTGGACTGTCGTGAACGTGAAGGTGCGAGCGCATCGGGCGCGCCACACTCTTCGCAAACTACTGCTCGAAAGGAAGCGACAGGAAGATGACACGACTCAATGATGACAACCTCAAGAAAGTAGAGCGCGCGTTGACGGAAGCCCATCGATCGCGCCAGGAGCCGGCGTTCGGCCCCGGCTGGGCACAGTATGTCATGCGTGACATCCACAAGATGGCAGCCGGGCCCGAACGCTCGATGATGCCCCTGGGGTTCGACCGCCTTGTGTGGAGGACTGCCGCAGTGGCCGCCATGCTGGCCGTGGTGTTCACTGGCTCCGTGTTGTTCTACACCGACCGGAATGAAGCAGAACTCACCACGCTGTTGTCGGGTGAGTTTGATGTGACGGTGCCTCTCGAGTAGGTGGGCATATGGAGGAGAAACCTGTCATGACATCAGGCAAATTGTGGGGTGGACTCGTGGTCTTGTTCTTCGCAGGGGCGTTGACTGGCATCGCGGGCACCAGCCTCTACCACCAATATGAGCAGGAACATCGATGGGAACGGGGCCCGGTCGCGAAATACGAGCGGATCATGAAGCGTCTGACCCATGATTTGGCCTTGACGCCGGCGCAACAAGCCGACATCGAGCCGATTGTCAGCCGGACCCATGTGGAAATCCTGCAATTACGCTTCTCACTTCAGCCGGAGCTCGAACAGGTTCTGACCCGGGGTATGGACGAGATGAAGACCAAGCTGTCTACGGAGCAGCAAGAAGAGTTGGATGACCTCTACGCCAAACTCCAGCACCGTTGGCAGGTCTCGCGCGACTATTTGCGCACCACCCAGGAACGGCTGAAATGGACGAAGTAGGAATTGGGCCTGCCGGTGTGATGAACGTATCGTAGGCTGCAGTGAGGACGTTTCTGCGACAACCCAGAAAGGACGAGATGCCGGAGTCTATCGGTTTCGCCGGGCAGCTCAAACGCTGGTTGCTTGGGCTATTCGTGGCCTGTCTCCTTGCCGTTGGCGGATACGCCCTGTTGACCAAGTCCGACGAGACGCAATTACGCGCTGCGGGACAAGGGCAGAACCCCCAGGCAGTGCGGACCGTGCCCGTCGTGACCGCGGCAGCGAAAACGGGCGACATCGGTGTCTATCTCAACGGACTGGGATCGGTCATTCCGCTCAATACCGTGACCGTGAGAAGTCGCGTCGACGGGCAACTGATGCGCGTGCTGTTCAAAGAAGGTCAGGTGGTCCGCACCGGGGACCTGCTGGCCGAAATCGACCCGCGTCCGTTCGAGGTGCAATTGACCCAGGCAGAGGGGCAGATGGCGCGCGACCGGTCGCAGCTGAAAAATGCTCAACTCGATCTCCGCCGTTACCGCGACCTGTTGCAGCAGGGATATATCCCCAAGCAGCAACTCGACACCCAGGAGGCCATGGTCCGCCAACTTGAGGGGATGGTCCAGACCGATCAGGGCCAGATCGACAACGCGAAGTTGCAGCTGACCTACTCCCATATCACCTCGCCGCTCAATGGGCGCATCGGGTTGCGCCTCGTGGACCAGGGCAACCTGGTCCGTGCGAACGATGTCAATGGACTGCTGGTGATCACGCAACTCCAACCGATTACCGTGGTGTTCACGATCGCCGAGGATAGCCTCCCCGCTGTGCTCGACAAGCTCAAAACCGGGGAGCATTTGACGGTCGAGGCTTTCGATCGCGAGCAGAAGAAAAAACTGGCCACAGGAACCTTGCTGACGGTGGACAACCAGATCGATCCGAACACCGGCACGGTGCGGCTCAAAGCGGTCTTCCCGAACGACGACAATGAATTGTTCCCCAACCAGTTCGTCAATGCGCGACTGCTGTTGGACGTCAAGCGCGGGACCACGCTCGTGCCCGTCCGCCGCCCTGCAACGGGGGCCGAAGGGAACCTTCGTCTACGTTGTGAAGGAGGACCAGACAGTCGGCGTGCGGCCGGTCACGGTCGGTGTCGCCCATGGAGAGGAAGCGTCGATCGACCAGGGCCTGTCTCCCGATGAACTCGTAGTGGTGGATGGAACCGAGAAATTGCGGGAGGGCAGCAAGGTCGACGTCCGGAACAAGAGCGGTGAACCTTCAACCGGACCCGACCCGTCGAAAGGAGCCGATACGCCGCGGAAAGGAAAACAGTCGTGAATCCATCACGCCTGTTCATCCTGCGCCCGGTCGCGACAGCCCTGTTGATGGCCGCCATTCTGCTCGCCGGTTTCATCGCATATCGCCAGTTACCGGTCTCGGCCCTCCCTCAAGTCGATTACCCGACCATTCAAGTCGTCACGTTCTATCCGGGCGCGAGCCCGGACGTCATGGCCTCCTCCGTCACCGCGCCGTTGGAGCGCCAGTTCGGGCAGATGCCCGGACTGAACCAGATGACCTCCACCAGTTCCGGCGGCAGTTCGGTCATCACGCTGCAGTTCAGTTTGGAACTGAATCTGGACGTCGCCGAGCAGGAGGTGCAGGCCGGCCATCAACGGAGCCTCCACGTTTTTGCCGCGCGATCTGCCGAGCCCGCCGGTCTACAGCAAGGTCAACCCGGCGGACGCGCCGATCCTGACTCTGGCCCTGACATCGCACACCCTGCCGTTGTCTCAGGTGGAGGACCTCGCCGAAACCCGGTTCGCCCAGAAGATCTCGCAATTGTCCGGCGTCGGGCTCGTGAGCATCAGCGGCGGGCAGCGGCCGGCGGTCCGGATTCAGGCGAACCCGAGAGCCTTGTCCGCCTACGGGCTCACGCTGGAGGACCTGCGCGTCGTCGTGGCCGCCGCAAACGTCAATCAGGCGAAGGGCGCCTTCGACGGCCCGAAGCGGGCCTCCATCATCAACGCGACGGATCAGCTGCTCTCGAGCAAGGAATATCAGCCGCTGATCGTCGCCTATCGCAACGGCGCGCCGGTGCATTTGTCCGACGTCGCCGACGTGATCGACGATGTGGAGAACGTCAAGCAGGCGGCCTGGATGAACGAGGTTCCGGCGGTGATCGTCAACATTCAGCGGCAGCCCGGCGCCAATGTCATCGACGTCGTGGACCGTATCAAGAAACTCCTGCCACAGCTGCAAAGCGCGCTGCCTTCATCCGTCCAGGTCACCGTGCTCACCGATCGCACCATCTCCATTCGTGCGTCGGTCCGGGACGTGCAGTTCGAGTTGATGCTGGCTGTGGGGCTGGTGATCATGGTGATCTTTCTGTTTCTCCGCACTCTGTCCGCCACGGTTATTCCCAGCCGCCGCCGTGCCGTTGTCGCTGGTCGGCACCTTCGGGATCATGTACCTGATGGGATTCAGTCTGAACAACCTGACGTTGATGGCGCTCACGATCTCGACCGGCTTCGTGGTGGACGATGCGATCGTCATGATCGAGAACATCGCGCGGTACATCGAACAGGGCGACTCGCCGCTGGAGGCCGCTCTCAAGGGATCGAAGCAGATCGCCTTCACCATCCTCTCCCTGACCATCTCGCTCATCGCCGTCCTGATTCCGCTCCTGTTCATGGGCGACGTGGTGGGTCGGTTGTTCCGCGAGTTCGCGATCACCCTCAGCGTCACGATCCTCATCTCGGCCGTGGTCTCCCTGACATTGACGCCGATGATGTGCGCCAGGCTGCTCCGCCACACGACGGAGGCGGAACAAGGCCGGTTCTACCGTGTGTCCCAAGAGCTGTTCGATCGGACCATCGCGGCGTACGGCAGGACCTTGCGCTGGGTGCTGAACCATCAACCGGCCACGCTCGTTGTGGCGGTGGGCACACTGATCCTTACCGTGCTGCTGTACGTCGTCGTGCCCAAAGGCTTCTTTCCCGTGCAGGATACCGGCGTGATCCTGGGAATCTCCGAAGCGCCCCAGTCGATCTCGTTCCCGGCCATGGTCGAGCGGCAGCAGGCCCTGGCCAGCATGATCCTGACGGACCCGGCTGTCGCAAGCCTCTCCTCGTTCATCGGCGTCGACGGCGCCAACAGCACGCTCAACAGCGGACGCATCCAGATCAACTTGAAGCTCCTCGAAGAGCGCAGGGTCAGCGCGAGTGAGGTCATCCACCGCCTGCAATCGCAACTGGCGACGGTCGAAGGGATTGCCTTGTTCCTGCAGCCGGTGCAGGACCTCACGGTGGAGGACCGAATCAGCCGCACGCAGTACCAGTACACCCTGGAAGACGCGGACCCCGAGGAGTTGAACCGGTGGGCGCCCAAGCTTGTCGAGGCCTTGCAAGCGCTTCCCGAGCTGCGCGATGTGAGCAGCGACCAACAGGACAAGGGGCTGGCGGCCATGCTGGTCATCGATCGCAACACCGCGGCACGGCTGGGCATCACCCCTCAGACTATTGACGACACCCTCTACGACGCGTTCGGCCAGCGGCAAGTCTCCACGATGTTCACCCAGTTGAACCAGTATCGTGTCGTGCTGGAAGTGATGCCCGAGTTTCGGCAGGGCCCGCAATCGTTGCAGTTCCTCGATGTCCGGTCCATCAGCGGGGGCCAGGTGCCGTTGAACGTCTTTACCCAGTTCACGGAGACGACCACTCCGCTCGTCGTGAGCCGCCAGGGACAGTTCCCCGCCGTTACGGTATCGTTCAATCTTGCACCGGGGGGATCGCTCGGCGACGCGGTGCAGGCGTTCGAACGGACGACGCAGGAGCTCGGCTTGCCGGCCAGCATCCGGGGCAGTTTTCAGGGTACGGCCCAGGCCTTTCAGGCCGCGTTGGCGAACGAGCCGCTGCTGATCCTGGCTGCCCTGGTCACGGTCTATATCGTGCTCGGGATCCTGTACGAGAGCTACATCCATCCGCTGACGATCCTCTCCACGCTGCCGTCCGCGGGAGTCGGCGCGCTGCTGGCGTTGATGCTCTGCGGGACGGAGTTCAGCGTGATCGCACTGATCGGCATCGTCCTGTTGATCGGCATCGTGAAGAAGAACGCCATTATGATGATCGACTTTGCCCTGGAGGCGGAACGGAAGGAAGGGAAGCGGCCGGAGGAGGCGATCTACGAGGCCTGTCTGTTGCGGTTCCGGCCGATCATGATGACGACGATGGCGGCGCTGCTCGGTGCCCTCCCGCTGGCGATGAGTACGGGCGTCGGGTCGGAGCTGCGGCGGCCGCTCGGCATCGCCATCGTCGGCGGGCTGATCGTCAGCCAGGTCCTGACCCTCTATACGACACCGGTGGTGTACCTCGTGTTCGACCGACTGGCGCGACGTGTCGGAGAACGTCAACCACGGGCAGCGAGCCGCGAGGTAATAGACACGGGCCCGGCATGAACATCTCCGCCACATTCATCCACCGGCCGGTCGCCACCACGTTGTTGACGATCGGCGTCACGCTCGTCGGAGTCGTCGCCTTCCAGTTCCTTCCCGTGGCTGCCCTCCCGCAAGTGGAATTTCCCACGATCAGCGTCTTGGCGAACCTGCCTGGCGCTAGTCCCGAGATCATGGCGACCTCAGTCGCGGCGCCGTTGGAACGTCAGTTCACGCGCATCGCGGGCGTGACCGAGATGACCTCCACCAGCACACTCGGAACCGCGAGCATCACCTTGCAGTTCGAGCTGACCCGTGACATCGACGGCGCGGCCCGTGACGTCCAGGCGGCGATCAACGGGGCGCGCGGCGATCTTCCGGCGATCCTCCCCTCCAATCCGACCTACCGCAAGGTCAATCCGGCCGATGCGCCCATTCTGATCCTGGCGCTGACCTCGGAGATCGTGAGCCGGGGCAAGATGTACGATGCGGCGTCCAGTATTCTTCAACAGAGGCTGTCGCAGGTCGAAGGCGTGGGGCAGGTGATCGTGGGAGGCGGCTCGCTTCCGGCGGTCCGCGTCGATCTCAATCCTACCGCGCTGAACAAGTACGGGATCGGGCTGGGGGACGTCCGCAGAATGCTGAGCAGCACCAACGTCAACCGGCCCAATGGGCAACTGACGGACGGGGCCAGAACATGGGAAATCCGCAGCAACGGCCAACTCCGCACTGCCGAAGAGTACATGCCCTTGATCGTGTCGTACCGGGGTGGTCGGGCGGTGCAGTTGTCGGATGTGGCGACCGTCGAAAACTCGGTGGAAGACCTGCGAACCATGGGAGTGGCGAACGGCAAGCCGGCGGTTCTCGTGATCATCTTCCGGCAGCCGGGGGCGAATATCATCGAGGCGGTCGACCGCGTGCGGGACATGCTTCCGCAACTCGAGGCCTCCATTCCCGGAAGCATGAGGCTCTCGGTCGTGATGGACCGGACGCCGGTGATACGCGCGTCGCTCCACGACATCGAGCGGACGCTCGCCATCTCCGTGATCCTCGTCATCCTGGTGGTCTTCGTCTTTCTCCGCGACCTTCGCGCGATCCTCATTCCGATCGTGGCGGTGCCGGTCTCGCTCATCAGCACGTTCGGCGTCATGTACCTCTGCGGATACAGTCTCGACAACCTTTCGCTCATGGCGCTCACCATCGCGACAGGGTTTGTCGTGGACGACGCCATCGTGGTGTTGGAGAACATCAGCCGGTATCGCGAGCAGGGTATTCCGCCGCTCCAGGCGGCATTGCGCGGCGCGAAGGAAATCACCTTCACCGTGCTCTCGATGAGCCTCTCGCTGGTGGCGGTATTCCTTCCTATTCTCTTGATGGGTGGAATGGTCGGGCGATTGTTCCGGGAATTTGCGGTGACCCTCTCCGTGGCCATCATCGTCTCGCTCCTCGTGTCGCTGACCACGACTCCCATGATGTGTGCCAGACTGTTGAAGCAGGAACAGGGTATGGCCCATGGCTGGTGGTACCGGATGAGCGAGCGATTCTTCGAGTGGATGCGCACAGGTTATGCGTCGAGCCTGGCCTGGGTGCTGCGGCATCCGCGCAGCATGCTCGCCGTCACGCTCGCGACAATGGGCTTGAGCATCTACCTCTACGTGATCGTTCCCAAAGGATTTTTTCCCCAGCAGGACACGGGGCGCATGAGCGGGAACATTCAGGCGTCGCAGGACATGTCGTTTCAGGCGATTCGACAGAAGCTCACCGAGGTGGTGGAGATCATCCAAAGCGATCCCGCCGTAGACACCGTGATGGGATTCGCCGGCGGTGGAGGGAGCACGACCAACAGCGCGCGCATGTTTATCTCGTTGAAGCCGCTTGAGGAGCGGGTGCTCAGCGTGGACCAGGTGATCGCCAGGCTGCGCCCCAAGCTCGCCAAAGTACCGGGTGCGCCGACGTATTTGCAGGCGGTTCAGGATTTGCGGATCGGCGGGCGTGCCAGCAGCGCACAGTATCAGTATACGCTCCAGAGCGTCAGCCTGTCCGAGCTCAATACGTGGGCGCCCAGGGTCGAGCGGCAACTCCGCACCTTGCCGGAGATCGCGGACGTCAACAGCGACCAGCAGGACAAGGGTCAGCAATCCATGGTGGTGTTCGACCGCAGCACGGCATCGCGACTGGGCACTCACCCCGCAGCTCATCGACGACACTCTCTACGACGCGTTCGGCCAGCGCCAGGTCTCGATCATCTATAATCCGCTCAACCAGTATCACGTCGTCATGGAGGTCGCGCCGGAGTATTGGCAGAGTTCCGCCGCGCTGCAAGACATCTATGTGCGTTCGCCCACAGGAGGACAAGTGCCGTTGAGCGCGGTCACGCGGTACGACCTCACCTCTACCCTGTTGTCCGTCAACCACCAGGGGCAGTTTCCGGGGGTCACGCTGTCGTTCAACATGGTGCCGGGCGCCTCGCTCGGCGACGCCGTTCAGGCGATTGACAGGTCGATGCTGGAGATCGGTTTGCCGGCCAGCGTCCGGGGCAGCTTCCAGGGTACGGCCAAGGCCTTCCAAGCTTCGCTGGCGAACCAGCCGCTGTTGATTCTTGCGGCACTTCTCACGGTCTATATCGTGCTCGGGATTCTGTACGAGAGCTACATCCACCCGCTCACGATTCTGTCCACCTTACCGTCCGCAGGAGTGGGCGCATTGCTCGCCCTGCTCCTTTTCAAGTCCGAGTTGAGCATGATCGCCATGATCGGTATCATCCTGTTGATCGGGATAGTGAAGAAGAATGCGATTATGATGATCGACTTTGCGTTGGACGCGGAGCGGAAGGAAGGGAAGCCGCCGGAAGAGGCGATCTATGAAGCCTGCCTCATGCGCTTCCGGCCGATCATGATGACGACCATGGCCGCGCTGCTGGGGGCGCTGCCTCTGGCAGTCGGGATGGGCGTGGGATCGGAGCTACGGCGGCCGCTTGGCATTGCCATCGTGGGAGGCCTTCTTGTGAGCCAGATGCTCACGCTCTATACGACGCCGGTCATCTATCTCTACCTCGACCGGTTGAGGCTATGGTTTCTGCGCATGCGTGCCGGATCGGCGCAACGGACCGAGCGGGGCAATGGCAGGGCGACCGCGACGACACGTTAGGGGAATTTCGCCGGGAGGGAATTATGATCACGAGCGCACAGAATCACTGGCTCACACGGTCAAGCGGCATCATTCTGCTGTGGGGTAGCCTGCTGTTGCCTTCCGGTTGCTCGACGACGCAAGCGCCGCCGCCCAATCCCGACGCGGTGCGCCAGCATGCGGACAAGGCGTTTCAACAGCTGCATGCGCAGGAACAGCCGCAGGCCCAGACAGAAGCGCCTTCACAGACGGCGTTGCCTGCCACGTCGGACCAGCCGGCCGCGCAGTCCCCATCCAACAAGGCCGGTGGCCAGATTCCGTCTGCGGAAATCAATCAATCCGATGATGGCTACGTCCGTGCGACCGGATACGGGAATCTCGCCAAGGGCCTGTATCTCTGCCAGCACTCAGCCGAGCTGGCGGCGCGGGTGGAACTCTCGAAACTCGTCCGCGTGAAAGTGACGGAGCGGTCAACCGATCGCATCCGTGAGCGTACGGGGAAGGATGCGGAACAGGATATTGAAGTCGTCCGTGAAGGATTGGTCAATGAGGTGCTGTCCGACGTACGAATTGTGGATCGCAAAATAGATAAGGAGGCCGGCACCTGTTCGAGCACCGCGGTGATCCCGAAGAAGAACCTCAACCCGACGCCGGTTCCCAGCGGTAACGCCGCCATTACGGTGCCCCAGTAACGATCCATCCGAACCTTAGCCGGTGGCCGCCAGCCTGGCAAACTGCTGCTTCATCCCATCGACAAGGGCCAGATAGTTTCTGACGTCGTGGTCGCCGCACCGCTGGTGGGGGGTCAGCTGGAAGCCACGCAAGGCATAGGCACGGCCTGCTCCGGCTCCGCACAGGTGAATCAATGCGGCAAGATTCTGTTTCTTCCGGAGCGTAACAGCGGCGATCCGCCGCCGTCCCATGGCGCTCACAACGCTCCGGTCGAGCAGGGCCGCCGTCATCTCGATCGCGTGGCTCGGCACGATGCGAGTGTAGAGGCTGTTGAACCAACAGGATTTCATGTCGTGCCAGGGGCCGTCCTCGACCACCACATGGTCGTGGATGCAGTAGCGCTTCGCCTCCTGGAACGTTCCGTCGGTGAGCTGGTACATCCCGACTGCGCTGGATGCAGGTCGGTAGAGCGCCAGGGGATTCCACGTCCGTTGCCACCTCCAGTAGGTCCGTGCCACGGGGTTGCCGGCTCCTTCGATCTGGGCCAGAGCGGCGAGCAGGTCGGGCGTGATGACGGCAGTCGAATGTTCCCGGAACAGTGCTCCATACTCCCGCCACGTCTGGAGCGGGCTCTTGTCCAGCGAATCGTCCAACGGGAAGAAGACCTCGGTCGGTTTGTTGATCGCATGGTACGACCAGTTGACGCTAGCCCAAAGCAGCAGAATGAGGACCGTGCCGATGAGAATCTGGACGACGGGAGGGGACGCCGACAATGCGGCCCTCATCGCCCGGAACTCGCGCCACCGCGATCGCGCAAAACGCCGGACGGCCGCGAATACACGCCGACGCCTGCGGCTCCTATGCCGGGCGGATCTGTTGGCGCGCGGATGTGACCTGGAAGCCATGATCCTACTATAACCGAAAAAACCGGCCGCTTGATTCCTCCTGATAATTCAGAATATCCCCATTCGCGTTTTCTCGCTGCTGACAGTTCCGCGGAAGGATCCAGTCCGTGCAGCTTCCTTCAGCGATCGTTGTCTTTAACCTATTCGTGAAGCGCCTGATGTACGAAGGATACAGCGATCGACCCCTCGCCGACTGCGGAGGCGACCCGTTTGATATTGCCGCTCCGGACGTCGCCAACGGCGAACACTCCGGGCAGACAGGTTTCGAGGAGATGGGGAGGTCTGGTGAGCGGCCAATGCGCGGCAGCCAAATCCTCCTGCGACAGATCGGGCCCCGTCTTGATGAACCCGTCGGCATCGAGTGCGATGCACCTGTTGAGCCACTGTGTGCTGGGAACGGCGCCGGTCATGAGGAAGACGTGTCGTATGTCGTGGGTTTCGGTGCTGCCGGACCGATGGTCGCGCCAGCTCACTTTTTCGAGATGATGATTTCCTTCCAGGGCTACGATCTCGGTGTTGGTAGCGAGGACGATGGCCGGATTCTGTTCGATGCGGCGGATCAGATAGCGCGACATGCTCTCCGCCAGCCCGCTCGATCGCACGAGCATATGCACGCGCTTGCTCGCCTGCGCGAGGAAGACTGCCGCTTGGCCGGCTGAGTTCCCACCCCCCACCACAATCACCTCTTCCCCGCGGCACAACTGTCCTTCCATAAACGTCGCCGCGTAGTACACCCCCATGCCCTCAAACTTCGAGAGATTCTCGAGGGGCGGCTTCCGATAGGCTGCCCCCGTTGCGATAATGATGGTGCGTGCCGGCGCCTTTAGACTGTCGTCGATTTCAATGGTGTAGGGCTTGCGAACGCACGCAAGGCGTTTCGCTCCTTTCGCGATCACCACTTGCGCGCCGAATTTCTGCACCTGCGTATAGGCTCGCCCCGCGAGATCCTGGCCTGAGATGCCGGTCGGAAAGCCAAGATAGTTCTCGATCTTCGAACTGGAGCCGGCCTGTCCTCCAGGCGCGTTGGTCTCCAGCACCAGGACATCCAGGCCTTCCGATGCGGCATACACGGCGGCTGCGAGTCCCGCTGGTCCTGCGCCGACGATGACCACGTCGCGTATCTGGGTCTGGTCGATGGGTTGGTTAAAGCCGAGGCAGTCGGCAATCTGCTGAATGGTCGGATTCCGCAGCACCACGTCGCCACGGCAGATCACCACCGGCACATCCGCAGCGGTCACGTGAAACTGGTCCAGCAGACCCTGCACATCGGCGTCACGGTCTAGATCGATATACGAGTATGGATGGCCGTTGCGCGTCAGGAACTCTTTGACGCGGAGCGTACCGGAGCAATGATTCGACCCGACGACGACGACATCTCCGAGCCCCTGAGCAATCAACTCCACTCGGCGGGTAATGAAGGCCCGCATGATGATCTCGCCGATCTCGCTATCGGTCTGCACCAGCGCGATCAAGCGTTCGCGATCCAGCTCGATCACTTCGCCCGCTTCACTGGCGCGCGCTCGGGCAAGCACGGGGCGGCCCGATAGCATGTTGACTTCGCCGGTGAACTGACCCGGTCCGTATACCGTGACGAGCCTCTCGGTCGCACCGGATCGTAGGACTATCTCGAGCCGACCTGCCGTGACGACGAAGAATGGCACCAAATGTTCTCCCGCCTCAAAGAGCACCTCTCCAACTCTGACTGGGCGCACATGGCCATGCACAGCGATCCGTTGAACCTGAGCAGGCGTCAGCGTAGGAAAAATACGCTCCACAGCGGAGGCAGATGTCAGGGAGATCGGAAGAGCTACATCAGTCATGGGGCGTCTTTCTGAACGCTAATCTGTTCCTGATGTCTTGTCCATTGGACAATTAGTCTAGCACCTGACTTCTTGCAGAGGAAGCCCCGGGATCAAGGCGGCTATCGTGTCACCGTGCTCCTCGATCGCGAAGCGTCCCGGTGCGGGTTCCCGCCGACTTGACATTCCCTCTCCGGAAGAGTTGGATGGAGAGCAGCAGTCCCTCTATTGTCCAGTATCGGGCATTACTCACCTGTGCACCATGAGGAAGCAGGTCAGTCTTCAGCGCTCGATCACGCTTTCAGTCCTTTCTATCGGTTTGCTGTATGGCGCATTCGGCTTGGCCTATGCGTATTGGCAGACGAAACACTCGTTTCAGGCGGCCATCGGCCTCGGGTTTCAAGAACTTGCCCGCCAGAGCGCAGATAAAGTCGGCTTGATACTCGACAAGGAAATCGAGTGGGTGGAGCGGCTCAGTTCCCTACCGGAGGTCCGTGAAGCAGTCCGAGAGGGAACCAGGCTAAGCTTCAATCAGCCGGCCCTTCAGCGGTGGAAGGAGTCGCAGCAACCGTATTTCCGGTCATTGGTCATCCTCGATCGCCGAGGCCGTTCGGTTGGCGGAGTGACGAGCGAAGGCACCAGAACATACTACAAGAGGCAACCTTGGTGGCCGGTCGTCTTTGAGCAGCGACGATCATGGGTCGGGGAGTTGCGTCTCGACGAAACGGGGCATGGGAATGTGGAGGTCGCCGTGCCGATCGTCGATGAGTCTGGATCTGTGCTGGGCGCCTTAAAGGCCGTGATTGAGAAGGACCAGCTCCTGACTTCTGTGCTCCGAAGTAAGATCGGCGCGACCGGTCATGTCATGCTGGTCGGACCTCAGGGGACGGTGCTGGCCTGTCCGCTCCTCTCGCCGGCAGAACACACAACCTTTATCGGACCGCCGCGATCCTCACTCGCCTCGGAGCTCCCTCTTCCCGAAGCTGCCTGGATGGAAGTCCAGGACGACGCCCATGGTCATGGAGGCGGAATCGTCGGGTTCGCATCCGTGGCGCTCCGGCCAGGCATCGTCCAGACGGAAACGTGGTCCATTCTCGTTCGTCAAGATCCCAACGAAACCTATGCGCCGTTGCGCGTGCTCATGTGGAAGCTCGCGGCGTTCGGCATGCTGGCCATCGCCGTGGTCGCACTGCTTCGATGGCGCCTCGGTCGCCGCATTGTGCAACCAATAAACGAGTTGGTCGAGCGAGTGCAGCGCTTAGGACAGCAGAGTGGTGAGGAGCCGATGACGGCCATGCAGTCTGCCGGCATTGTGGAAGTCGATACCTTGGCCGTGAGCTTCGACGAATTAGGGGAACGGCTGGAGCGTGCATCGCGGGAGCGGGGGCGGTATGTGGCCGAACTCGAACGAGCGAACGAGGACCTGGCAATCTCCGAGAAGCACTATCGGATGTTGTGGGACCATTCGACGGATGCCAGGTTGCTCGTCGACGAGCAGGGGTTCATTCAGGATGTCAATCGTCGAGGCGAGATTAAACTCTGGACACGCGCCGATCGTCTGATCGGCACGAAGATCGAGGACTTGTTTCTGAAAGAGGACCGTGCCCGATTGCGCCGATTGTTGGCAGCGGTCATTGTCACAAAGAAAGAAGAGCCAGCCGGTGAAATGCGGATGCCCTCGCCAGCCGAAGACCTGTTCATCATGGAGGTCGATCTGGTACCGGTCGAGAACGCCGGATCGCCGGTTGCCGTCATGGTGCAGCTGAGCGACCTGACCGAAAAGAAGCGTCTCGAAGAGCAGTTGATCCGTTCGGAGCGCCTCGCCTCACTCAGCCAGTTTGCCTCGATGTTCGCCCACGATATCCGTAATCCGTTGGTGGGGATCAAGAAGACGTTGGAGTTGCTCGGACAGGACAAAGGATCGCAGCCGGACGTGCAGCGACAATGGTGGGACGACATGCGATTTACGATCGACCTGTTGCTTGGCATGATCAACGATATGCTGGATGTCTATCAAGAAAGCTACTCCGGCCTGCCGCTCTTGACTTCGACTGTGTCGGTCAACCGTCTGGTCGTTGACGTGGTGAAGCTCTTCCGAACCGAAGCCACAGCGAAGCGCATCGCCTTTCATCTCGCGCTGCCGGAGGAGGATCTTGAAATTACAGCCGATAGTCGTCGCCTGCTACGAGTGCTCATCAATCTCGTGCACAACGCACTCAAGTTTTCTCCACAAGGAGGAAAGATCACTGTGACGGTTCAAGCAGAGGTGCAAGGAAGCAGGGATCACGAGTCGCGCGGGACGTCGTCCCGCCAGGCCACCATTCAGGTCATGGACGAAGGACCCGGCATCGCTTCTGAGGATCTTCCCCATGTGTTCGAGATGTTTTTCAGGAAGAAAGATCCCGGAGACATCCGAATCGGACGTGGGTTGGGGTTGCACTTTTGCCGCCTCGTGGTGGAGGCGCATCGGGGGAGGATTCGGGCGGAGAATCGTTCCTTCGGCGGCGCCGTTTTTTCCGTCGAATTGCCGCTGAATCAGGAGGCCTATGCCGGCCACGTTGCTGATTGCCGAGGATCAACGGCTCTTTAGGCAAAGCCTTCGGCTGCTCCTCGAACGCGAATCGGACCTGCGAGTGGTGGGAGAAGCGACCGACGGGCGCGAGGCGTTCGATCTGGCGATGAAAACCAAACCCGATATGATCCTGATGGACGTGGATATGCCGAGGCTCGACGGGGTCACGGCGACCCGCCTGATCAAGGGCTGTCTCCCTGACGTGAAGGTCTTGATGTTATCGGTCCACGATGAAGACGCGAGAATTGTGGCGGCGGTTCAAGCCGGCGCCTGCGGCTACATTCTGAAGGATGCCGATCATGCCGAGTTTCTTCGCATCATCCGGGCCACCTACCGGGGTGAACGAGTTCATTCCCCCTTCATGCCGGACGGCTTTGCCCGGAACGTGGTCTCCGCACTCCAAGAGGCCGGGAGCGGAACTGCCTCGGCCTTAGCACTGCTGACGGAGCGTGAACGGGAGATTCTGGCTTACGCCGCGTCCGGGCGTGGCAACAAAGACATTGCGGATCAGTTGTATGTGTCACTCGACACCGTGAAGACCCACCTCCACCACATCTATCGCAAACTCGGCGTCGACGGCCGGGTCGAAGCGATCCTGACCTATCTCAACGCCAAGTAACGAAAGCACTTCCTTCGATCCCTCGCCTAAATGGTGTACGCGAAAACTACCTTTTGGGTAATGGTTGTCTGTGGACGCGTTGCATACGATGACGCCTATCGTTCGTTCGCATGCAGGAGTGCACTTTCACCCGATATAGGCAATCACTCGTCGATCTGAGGAGGTGGTGGCTATGAGGGCCTGGTTGTAGCGAAGAAGACGGGCCCTTCTGGTCATGTTGGTTCACCCGAATCTGAAGGGCTTGGAAGAGGTGAACAGGATCCACGAAGGTTAACCACGGCGCGGGGGAAAGGAGGTAGCGATGAACTGGAAAATAGCGATTGCACTGACGGTTGCTCTGGCGATAGGCCTGTGGAGCTCGGGTTCAGCGTTGGCCACCGAAACTTGGGCTGACGAAATCGTGACCGCCACGACCTTCTACAAGACGAGTTATCCCGCCGGCGATTGGGGCCCCTACTTCGAAAAACTCAACAAGGTGAAGGATGGAATAGGCCGAGGGGACGAGCAAATCGTGAAGGTCGAGATGGATCAGTTCATGAAGATGCTGGCAGGGCGAGCATACGGCATCAACGATGTCGCGGCGGATGAGTTGTACAACTACACGGTAAAAGTCAGGTCGACCGAATTGGCAACTTCAGCCGGCTCCTCCGATCTAGAGATCGGGAACGAGAAACCGATGAGTGTCCCGGACCACACGATCAACACTCCGTACGAGGGTGGTCGTCCATGCCAGCTTGAGGGCTGCGATTACTGGCAGGACAACGTGTTCGACGCCGGCGCTTCCTGAGGAGGCAGATGGGACGGCATCCTGGTTCCGCAGGGGGAAATGGGGAATGAAAGGCCATCACCCGAAGGGGGAAGCCATAATCCATCCTTCGGGTGATGGGTTTCGTTCGATGCTCTCTCTAGGATGGTGCTGGCTCGGAGGGGGCATTCGATTGAACGAAGAAAAGGAGGGTGCCATGAAAGCCATGCTCGTGACAATCGTCGCGGCCACCTGCGCACTGGCCCTCTTCGCCGGGGGAATCGCATTGGCGCAAACGAATTGGGTGGATGATCTCAGCAACTCGGTAAGTTTCTACAAAATCAATTATCCCAATTCCAACTGGGACCCCTATCTCAGCAAGCTGACTGTTGTGAAGGAGGCACTGGCACGGGGCGATCAACGGGTGGTGCGGAGCGAAATGGGCAAGTGGTTCAAGATGCTCCGGAACAGGGACTACGGAATTAACGATGTGGCGGCCGACGAACTCTATAACTATGGGTTGATGGTGACGCCCATCCAGGAATTCAATATTTCCATCCCGGCTCCCGCGGACAACGTGTTGTAGGACAATCGCTCGGGAAGTCCGGAGCGAGCAGTGGCCGGCCGTCGTCGAGTACGGAGGACGCTGACGCTGCTCGCCCGGGACATCAATCTTTCTTTCTGGGAGGAGGTGGCGTGATGAGGATCATTCGTCACATAGTGGTGTTGGCATCGATCATGATGCTCGCGTCTGTGTCCCCGATCGCTCTTGCACAAGCTGATGAGGCGATCGTGGGGGCTCATCTTGGATTCAGCGGGGTGATCTCGAAGATTGAGTCCGGTGTGTTGTTCGTCAAAACGCCGAATAGTCTGCAGTCGCGTCCGATCAGCCCCAACAAGGCCGATCGAGTAGGGTTGCACGAGGCCAAGAAAGGAGATACCGTCCTCATGCTGGTGGACTCGGGAAACGTGCTGCTGGATGTCACCGCGGCAGGACGTGCATTCGACGACCATCGCATGATTGTCGGGACGATTCACTATGCCGATCCCTATTGGAACGAGATTCAGATTTCGACGCCAGAGGGATTCGAACGTTTCGACGTGGATGCTCTCGCGGGCAGTAAACTCTCCGTGTTTCATGAGGGGGCTCCCGTCACGCTCGAACTCGACGCCGATAACGTCATGATCGACATCCATCGGTCCCGGTGAGTAAGGGCGGCGGCCTGCACGCCTTGACTTCACCTGTGACCGAACGTACCATTTATCTGTGAGTGGGTTCCCCCGCGCAATGTTGAGGAGAGGGGACCGCGCCCACGAGTGTCTCCATAATGCGTACGCAGCAGGGTCGACGTTATGGCTAGTCGCCTGCGGTGGTTCGTCGCATCATTTCTGGTTTGTGCAGTGGCCGGTTGGGTCAGCAGCGAACCTGCCTGCGCCAAGGATCGTCAGCCGGAATCCGGCGCTCCTCTTCAAACCATCCTTGAACTCGAGACAACCGCTCGCCTCCTCGCGATCCTGCTCGACTCCGGGCGAAATGTAATCAACGAGAGCCAAGTCCTATCCAATGATCAGGGGAAAATCGAACAACGGTTGGCTCCTGAGATATATGAACGGCAATTACAGGATATCTTTCACAGCCGTTCAGGGATCGACTTGCGAGATCTTGAATCGGCACGAATTCCGGCTGAAACGAAAAAGCTGCTCAAGGAACTGGTCGCGGTCAGCAAACAGGTGGTCGCGGAAGCCCAAGTTGAGATCAATCGGGCAGGCGGGGGACTCACAGAGTTAATTCCCGCGACCTTCGGCGCGCGAGTGGCCGGCAGATTCACTGAACGGACACAAGTCCGGCTGAAGCAGACGGCGCTGGCGCCTCGCAATCCCATCAATGCTCCGGATGCTGTTGAACGAACGGCTTTGGAGGCGTTTGCCGACCCCACCTATCCCCGCGAGAAAGTCATCAGCGAAATCACGGCGAAGAGCAAGTCGTTGCGACTGATGTTTCCACTCTATACGACAAGAAAATGCCTGGATTGTCATGGCGACCCCAAAGGGGAACTGGATCGCACCGGCTATCCCCGGGAGGGACTCAGGCTCGGACAAAATGCCGGTGCGATCAGTGTGGTAATCCCGACTCGACCATGAGACGCGTCGCAATTATTCTGTGGCTAATGTTCGTGGGTGGCTCCGGTCATCTCTGGGGGGCCGAATTCTCGGCTGCACCGGCCGAAAAGCCCGCTGGGAGCGGGGTCATCGTCCATAGCGACGGGTACATCTTGACGGCATACCATGTCATCGCCAATGCGAAGAGGATCTTCGTCGTGACCGCCGGGGAATTCCGCGCCCCGGCAATCCTCATCAGCACGGATTCCGAACACGATCTCGCGTTGCTCAAGGTAGAAACGGTAGGACTGACGAAAGCGCCCATCGGCTATGCCGGTGCAGTCCGGCTCGATCAAGAAATCATCACCGTCGGATTTCCGTTCGGGCTCCGGGAAGTGTCGATCACCCGCGGCCGGATTGTGGCGGTGCGGATGAAGGGTGTTCAACGGGTCTTTCAAGTGGATGCGGCCATCAACCCGGGCAACAGTGGAGGGCCCATCTTCAATCGACGCGGAGAGCTGGTCGGGGTGCTGACCACGAAGTTCAGCCACCCTTCCGGAATCGTGCCTGAAGGAATGTCCTTTGCGGTGCCGATCAGCTATGCCACGCCGCTCCTCGCGAATATCCCGGATTTCGACTTTACGATGATCGGCAGAGAGAGGAAGGATGCCAAGGGAGGCGGTGAGAACAAAGGCCTCGCTCAAGAAGCCGTCCGGACCACGGTGCGTATCGAGACGGTGAAGAACAGCGACAGTGCCTCGATGCCTCAAGCTCCGGCTCAGGGTGTCGGACCACTATCAAAAAGCGACCTCCCCACAGTTGTCTCGCCCCGTCTACAGCCGAGTCCGGTGCGGGAACCGGCGTCAAGTGCGCAGGACGAGGAGGCGATTGCGCGGGTGAACGACCAACTCCGGGCTGTACAGGAAGATGAACTGAAGAAGCTTGCCCAGCGGGGTATCGTTCAACCGGAGGGGATGGTGGTGATTCCCGCCGGAGAGTTTTTGATGGGCGCGGAGGATGGGTTGCAAGATGCTCGTCCCATCCACCGTGTGTATCTCAGCTCCTACTGGTTCGACAAATACGAAGTGACGAACGCACAGTATCGACAGTGCATTGAAGGAGGAGGCTGCACGCCGCCTAAAGATCGCCAGGCGTTTGACGATCCCCAGCGCCTGCAGCGCCCGGTCACCAACATTACGTGGAACCAGGCGCGATCCTATTGCGAGTGGCAAGGGAAACGACTGCCGACAGAAGCCGAATGGGAAAAGGCGGCGCGAGGGACGGATGGTCGCCGCTACCCTTGGGGGAACAACGGGAATGTCATAAGAAACCGTGTGAGAAATGGAGAAGTCTCGGCCGGCAGCAACGGCACCGAGCCGGCCGGGCTCCAGGCGTCGACGGTGTCGGCCTATGGGGTGTTCGACTTGATCGGGAGCGTGTCACAGTGGGTGAAAGATTGGTACGCAGAAGATTTCTACCAGGCCTCGCCCGCCCGCGATCCACAGGGACCGTTGCGTGGGTCATTCCGCGTGTTGCGGGGCGGAGAATGGAATGAAAAACCGCCGGATCTTCGGGCCAGCTACCGAGGGTGGGATGAAATGACCTACTGGGGGCCGACCCTTGGCGTGCGCTGCGCAGATGACGTGCCCTGATCGTGTGCTCTCCTTCCTAAGTGCGGAACACATAAACACGTTTCTTGGCCACCTGTCCCCCCCCTCCTTGTGGCAAGTGTGCCAATCCTCAGTGTCTCATTCTAGGGGTTCAGTCCACTTTACTAGTGCTTCGCGTCCTGTCCTGTCCCCCAGGCCAACAAATCTGGGCATCAGATATAGACAATTCATGTTCAGTAGAAGGGAGCTGATGCTGTGGAACTCACGCACGTCCTTCTGATACTCCGGTCAGCCCACGCCTGCATAGTCGCAACAAGGCCAACCGTAAAAGGATTCAAGGACATCTTTGGTAACTGGGCCGTCAGCTAGGCCTATGGTGCCTGCCACATCGCACACCCAGGAGACCCAAGAAGAACTTTAGGATGAACGACGTGATGGGCGGATTGGTTATCGAGATTCCATTGGAGCGATAGTGTAGGAATCATCTGCGAAGGGGGAGATACAGCCTTCTTGTATGCGGGAGGAAGTTTTGCTAGGGTGACCGCCCCAGTCCCGAGGGCCTTACGATGAAATTCTCACAGTATGACCCGGGAGAGTTCTACGACGAGCTCTATGAGGGGACCGGTCAGCCACGTCCCGGCAGCTCCCTCCTGCTGAGAAAGTTTGCCTCACTGCCGGAAGGAGAACTCAAGAAGCGCCAGCAGGCAGCGGAGCGTGTGATCCTCAATATGGGGATGACATTCGGCGTCTATGGCAGCGGCGACGGGCATGAGCAGATCTTTCCCTTCGACATCGTACCTCGGATTGTCGAACCATCGGATTGGGAACATATCGAATCCGGCCTTCGGCAGCGCCTCCGGGCGTTGAATCTGTTTATCGACGATGTGTACCACGAGCAAAAGATCCTCAAGAACGGAGTCATTCCCAGCGAACTCATCTATTCCAGCAAAGGGTTTCTGAAGGCCTGCTGGGGCCTTAACCCTCCCCGTGGCATCTGGTGCCACATCGCCGGAATCGATCTCGTCCGCATCGGCGATGGCCAGTATTATGTCCTTGAAGACAACATGCGGTGCCCATCCGGCGTCGCCTATGTGTTAGAAGCCCGGCAGGTCATGAAACGGACTTTTCCGGAGCTCTTCGACGCGTACCGCGTGCGGCCGGTCGATGGCTATCCGAGTCAGCTATTGGAAACACTCCGATACCTCTCGGATCTTCCCGATCCGACCGTCGTGATTCTCACACCAGGTATCTTCAATTCTGCCTATTACGAACACTCCCTTCTCGCGCAAAAGATGGGAGTGGAATTGGTAGAAGCCAACGATCTGGTCGTCGTGGATGGATTTGTCCACATGCGAACCACCAAGGGATTGCAGCGCGTGGACGTCATCTATCGGCGGATCAACGACGATTACTTGGACCCGCTGGCCTTTCGTCCCGATTCTATGCTGGGAGTCTCCGGTCTCATGGAATCCTATAAAAAAGGCAGGGTGGCCCTTGCCAACGCGCCCGGCACTGGCGTGTCGGACGATAAAGCCATCTATGCCTACGTCCCGAAGATCATCAAATATTACCTGGCCGAGGAACCCATCCTACAAAACGTGCCCACCTACATCTGTTCTGAAGAGCGGGACCGCGCGTATGTATTGGAACACTTGGACCAACTGGTCGTGAAGGCCACCAACGAAGCAGGCGGGTATGGGATGATGATCGGCCCCCAGGCGTCGAAGCAAGAGCAAGAAGACTGCGCACAGCGCATCGTAGCCGACCCACGCAACTATATCGCCCAACCCACACTTGCGCTCTCTCGAGTGCCCACTCTCGTGGAGGATCATTTGGAAGGTCGTCACGTCGACCTACGCCCCTACGTGCTGTATGGTCGCGATATTTATGTCTTACCGGGAGGCATGACACGGGTGGCGTTAAGGAAAGGGTCCCTGGTGGTGAATTCGTCCCAAGGCGGGGGAAACAAAGATACGTGGGTCCTCTCATGAACGCCGCTTCCATCGCAGAGTTTCGTGCGGGCACTGAACTCAGGATGGCTGAGTAAGCAAGGTCTGGTCTCCGATGCTGAGCCGCGTGGCGAGTTCCATCTATTGGTTGAACCGCTATATCGAACGAGCGGAGAACTATGCCCGGTTCATCGAGGTCAATCTGAACCTCACACTCGATCTGCCCAGAGGAACCACGGAGCAGTGGGAACCATTGGTGGCGACCACGGGCGATCATGAGAATTTCACCGTCCGCTATGGAAAGGCGACAAAGGGGGCGGTGATCCAATTCCTCTCCTCCGATGCCGCGAATCCCAATTCGATTCTGTCCTGCCTTGTGGCCGCGCGGGAGAACGCGCGATCGGTCCGAGAAATCATTTCCACTGATATGTGGGAACAGGTCAATCGTTTCCATTTGATGGTCAGAGAGGCCGTGTCTCGCGGCCTGGCCAGCCAAAATCTCCATACGTTTCTGACAGACGTCAAAGCCGCCAGCCATCTTTTTCTTGGAATTACGGATGCCACCATGTCGCACGGAGAAGGCTGGCATTTTGCTCGACTCGGCCGCCTCCTGGAACGAGCGGACAAGACGTCTCGCATCCTAGACGTGAAATATTTCATGCTGCTCCCAACCGTGGCCGAAGTCGGCACGCCGTTCGATATCATCCAGTGGTCCGCGCTGTTGAAGTCCGCCAGCGCCCTGGAGATGTATTGCAAACAGCACGGCCGTATCGCACCCAATCCTGTGGCCGAATTTCTGATTCTCAATCCGAACTTTCCCCGAGCCATCCGCTATTGCCTCATCAAGGCTGAGGACTCGCTCCATGCGATTGCCGGATCGGAAAGCGACCGGCATAACAATCTCGCAGAAAAGCGGTTGGGGCGGTTACGGTCGGAAATGGACTACATCGATATGGCGGAGATCTTGTCGGGCGGGTTGCATGAGTTTTTCGATGGCTTTCAATTCAAGCTCAATCGGACCGACGACGCCATTTACGAAACGTTCTTTGCCTTGCGCCCAGTCGAGGGGGTGACGGCGAAGGAGGGTCCCCAGTGAGGCGTCGATTCTGCGCGAATGTCTAGGTTGATGCGGGCTTGCGCCGCAGGTCGAGGGTAAAGGGAAAGTATCGATTCCGCCCTTCAGATCGGACCGTCATGGGTCCCGGCGTATGACCGTGATCCCAGAAACGCGCCATGCGACGAGCTTCAGCTGCGTTCGCGTTGACCGGAAACGAGGGAGAGCTCCGTCCTCCCGGATGCACCACGTGGTACGTGCACCCGCCGATTGAGCGGCCGGTCCAGGTATCGACGAGATCAAACACCAGCGGAGACTGCACCGGGATAGTCGGATGCAACCCCGAAGGTGGTTGCCAGGCCTGGTAGCGGACTCCCGCCACGAACTCGCCGCACGTTCCGGTCGGATGGAGCGGGACGGGACGCCCATTGCATGTCACGACGTGGCGTACATCGGTCATACCGTTGACTTTGACCTGCACCCGTTCCACCGAAGAGTCCACATAGCGCGCAGTGGCGCCCGCGACCGGTTCCTCCCCCAACACGTGCCACGGTTCAATAGCCTGACGCAGCTCGAGCTCAATGCCTTCATAAGCCACGCTGCCGTACCGGGGAAAGCGAAATTCAAGAAATGGCGCAAACCATTCACCACGAAACGGATATCCGCTGGTCTGTAAGTCCCACATCACGTCCTTCATATCTTGCGCGACGAAATGGGGCAGCATAAACCGGTCATGTAATTCGGTTCCCCAGCGCACCACCTGACCTTGATAGGGCTGGCTCCAGAATTTCGCGACGAGGGCGCGCAGCAGCAACATCTGCGACAGGCTCATCTGGGGATGAGGCGGCATTTCGAAGGCCCTGAATTCCACCAGGCCCAGGCGCCCCATCGCAGAATCCGGCGAATAGAGCTTGTCGATGGAGAATTCCGCGCGGTGCGTATTACCGGTCAGATCCACGAACAAATGCCGCAGCAAGCGATCCACCAACCACGGCGTCAGAGTTTCTTGCCCTGCCGTATGCTTGGCCGCCATCTGCTGAAACGCGATCTCAAGCTCATACAAGTGATCATGCCGCGCCTCATCTACTCGTGGTGCCTGACTGGTCGGCCCCACAAACATGCCGGAGAACAGGTAGGACAACCCCGGATGATTCAGCCAATAGGTGGTGAGGCTCCTGAGCAGATCCGGACGGCGCAACATCGGACTGTCTGTCGGCGTGAGGCCGCCTAAGGTGACATGGTTTCCGCCACCCGTGCCGGTATGACGCCCATCGAGCATGAACTTTTCCGTACCCAACCGGGATTGGTGCGCCTCCTCATACAGGATGTGCGTATTGCTGACCAGTTCGTCCCAGGTCTTGGCCGGGTGAATGTTGATTTCGATCACGCCTGGATCGGGAGTCACTTTGAACGATTGCAACCGGGGATCATAGGCAGGTGGATAACCCTCTACCCACAGAGGACTGTGCAGCTCAGCCGCAGTCTGCTCAACCGCGCTGACCAGATCAAGGTAGTCTTCCAGATAGGACTGTGGGGGTATGAAGACGTGCAGCCGTCCCTGCCGGACTTCCACGCATAATGCTGTCCGAACCACATCGCGAGCCGATTCACCGACCGCCCATGCTGAGGTAATCGAGAGTTGCCGTTGATCGGGCGTGCCTGACTCGCTCGTTCTAGACCTGGCCGGCCCTAAGGAGGACTTGCGCGCCTCCAAAGGGTCTCGTTCCAGTTCGATCTCAACGTCTTCAGGAGCCGCCCAAGGAAGCGAGGTCAAGGGCAACCGATAGCCCATCGGTGAATCTCCCGGTAACAGATAGAGCCGTCCTCGCTTCAGCGGCCAGGGACCGGAGATCCATTGGGCTTTGTACGGCCACGAGCGGCGGAGCGGCGGCGACGTCACTGCTCTCAGAGGCAATACATAGCCGGCCACTTCCCCCAACCCACGATCCAGCAATCGAGCCAAGGTATGACGCTGCTCCGGATCCTTGAGGTCCTTTTCGAGCGGGTCCACATTGACCGGCAGCTTCTGTTCCTCCATGAGATAATGCCAGACATCCTCGTAGGCAGGGATGGCAAAGGTGGGATCGAGATTGAGTCGTTCGGCCAACCTGGTCGCAAACTTCCTCGCGTGATCGGACGAATAGCCATAGGAGACTGATTCATCGGCAACCAATGCCGGATCAAGCCAAACTGGTTCACCATCCAGCCGCCAATAGCACCCCAGCGCCCAACGGGGTAAGGATTCTCCTGGATACCATTTGCCCTGGCCATAGTGCAGCAGCCCGCCTGGAGCAAAGCGATTCTTGAGGCGCTTGAGGACATTGCCGGCGAACCTGCGCTTGGTGGGGCCAAGCGCATCGGTATTCCACTCGGCACCCTCCATATCGTCGATCGAGACAAACGTCGGTTCGCCTCCCATCGTGAGGCGCACATCGCCGGCTTGCAAATCGGCATCGACCTGCCGGCCCAACGTCTCGATAGCCCGCCATTGTTCGTCGGTATAGGGCTTGGTGACACGCGGATCTTCGTGAATCCGCGTGACCGACATGCTGAAGTCCAGCTCGGATTCGCACACATCGGTACTGCCGATGATCGGCGCGGCACTGGACGGAGAGGCCGTACAGGCCAAAGGGATGTGTCCTTCTCCTGCGAGTAAGCCTGATGTCGGGTCGAGTCCGATCCACCCGGCACCCGGAATATAGACTTCCGCCCAGGCATGGAGGTCGGTGAAATCCTGCTTGGGCCCAGCCGGTCCTTCGAGCGGCTTCACGTCGGCAACCAACTGAATCAGGTACCCGGACGCAAACCGCGCAGCGAGGCCAAAATTCCGCAGAATCTGTACCAGCAGCCAGCCACTGTCACGACACGAGCCCCGCTTCGACTGCAGCGTCTGCTCACAGGTTTGTACGCCCGGTTCTAACCGAACAATGTAGTCGATATCCCGCTGGAGTCGTTGATTGAGGCGAACCAGAAAGTCGTTAATGAAGTTTGACTCTCCGCTTTCGGCATTCTTAAACCGTTCCAGCCAGGCTCCAAGCAACGGCCCGCAGGGTTCGACTTCGAGGAACGGCACCAACTCCTTCGTCAATTGCGGGGCATAGGTAAACGGAAACCGCTCGGCAGACGGCTCGACGAAGAAATCGAACGGGTTGATCACCGTCATATCGGCCACCACATCCACCACCACCTCAAGCTCGGTGGCCGGCTCCGGAAAGACGAGGCGTGCCACGTAATTGCCGTAGGGGTCTTGCTGCCAGTTGATGAAATGGTCGGTTGGACGAACGCTCAGTGAATAGCTCCGAATGCGAGTCCTGCAATGAGGCGCGGGGCGCAGCCGGACTTCATGGGGGGAGAGGCTCACCCGCCGATCAAAGCGATAATGGGTCTTGTGACTCAGTGCGACCTGGATGCTCATACGATCAATCGTCCCAATGTGGGTCAGGCAGGTCGGCAAAAAGTTGCTTCAACCCAGCCCCCCACCGCCGCCGCACATCGTCAAAATACGAGTCTTGTTCTCCCAGGCGCCGTTGGAGTCCGACTTTCAGGCTGTCCCGCTCGTAACACAACAAGTCGATCGGTGGACCGACGGAAATATTGCTGCGCATGGTCGAATCGAACGAGATCAGGATGCATTTCGCCGCCTCCATCACACCGGTGGAGTAGGTGATCACTCGGTCGATGATAGGTTTCCCGTACTTGATTTCTCCGTTCTGGCAATAGGGCGTGTCCGAGGTCGCTTCGATGAAATTGCCTTCCGTGTAAATATTGAAGAGCCGGTGCCGTTCACCATGGATCTGTCCACCCACAATGAAGGCCGCGCTGGCGTCGATATTGTGTTGCACGAGATAGTGCCCGTCCCGTTTCTGCACTTCACGCAACGTCTCTCCGACGAGGCAGGCGATGTCATACATGGACGCGCTGTTCCAAATGTTGTCCTGGTGCATCTGTGCACGCTGTTCCAGCAGGGCCACCACGCCCTGGGTCACGGCAAGATTTCCGGAACTGAGCATCACGATCACCCGATCACCCGGACGCTCGAACACCGTCATTTTGCGAAAGTTGCCGACCTGATCCATGCCCGCATTGGTTCGTGAATCCGACGCGAGGACCAAACCGGAATCCATGATCACGCCGACGCAATAAGTCATCAATCACCCTCACCAATTTGGGCTTTGGCCGGAGCGACGGTCGGTCCTCTCCAGCAAGCCCGGGAAAAACTAACGCTCAAAGAATGAGCGTAGAATACGCCCTCCCAGGCCGTCAAGACAACTCGGCATTTCAAGTGTACTGCCCCTTTTAATTTGTGGACAGCTTGTTTTGACTTGTTGACCATCCATTCTGCGGAAAATTAAGGCGTCTTCGAAGAATCGTGCGCAAGGGCACGTCTGGGCACTACCAGCCTGAGCCTCTGCTCGGAGATCCCCTGCTGTCTCTCATCACGATCGTCTTGACCCGATTTTGCTGAGTTTTCCGCAATCCCGATGGCTTATTCTGCCTGTCCACATTTTAAGCGGAGCACAACACGCCCCCCTTAAACCAGTCTACCTTGTTTGTTAGAGCCAGCGGAAAATGAGGATGCGCATCATTCGCCGGAGAGTCTGGAGTTGGCGGCGAGCTTGCGGGGATCGATGGTTTTTCCAGTTGCAGCGCCTTCTACGCTCGCGAGATAGGCTTGTGCGACTGTCGTGGCTGGCATGCCGAGCGAAGGGTCCATCTTCAGCGCGATCAAGGTTTCGGTGACCCAGGGTGGGCTCACGACATTGACGCGAATGCCGCGCGGGAGTTCCAAGGCAGCGGCGCGCACGAAGCCTTCGATCCCCGCATTCACCATGCTGATCGATGCGCTGCCCTTCATGGGCTCCTGGCTCAGGACGCCGCTCGTGAGAGTGAATGAGCCGCGGTCGTTGATGAACTGCCGGCCGATCCGCACGAGATTGACTTGTCCCATGAGCTTGTTGGAGAGCCCGACCTGATAGTCCTCATACTTCAGTTCGTCCAAGCCCGCAAATTTCGCCACGCCTGCTGTGCTCACGAGCGCATCGAAGGCGCCAATCGCGCGAAACAATTGGGTGATGGAGTCCGGTGACGCGAGGTCCACGCGAAACGCTCCACCCTTGTGTCCGACTTTGACTACGTCATGACGCGCAGCCAGTGCAGTGACCACTGCTGAACCGATGGTTCCCGTTGCGCCTACCACAATGACTCGCATGAATTCTTCTCCTGAAATTGAACCTTTGCGTTCGTCTCCTTCGTGAAACGTCGTTTAGAGTATGCTCTGGTACTGGCGGGAAGCAAGAAGGTTGAGTTCAGGTTTCGATAGAAGAAACGGGGTCGGGAGTCTTTGTTGGAGGGACTCGTCAGCGCGGGCGGCGGGCCTTCGGACCGAGCTGAACTGTTCCCATTGTGGTATGTTTTCCGCATCAACGAAACAGTGGGTTCTGCGTCTCTTGTTTGGTAGAGTGAGTGGGAGTTGCGGTTCTCGGTCCTCTGGGGTGTCAGGAGGAGGTCCGATTCTGCAGAACTAGGGGCAGTCTTATTTAATGGAGGATGTTATGGACTTTCACAAGGTGGCCCTCGCGGTCGTACTGGTCATGCCGGTTGCATCCCCTGTATTGGCCCAGTCGGCCGGGACGGAAGTGCAGCGGGATATCAACCAGGAAACGCGGATTGAACAGGGGTTGAAGTCCGGCCAGTTGACCACAGGTGAGGCGGCGAAATTGGAGCGCGGGGAGGCCAAGATCGACCGGATGGAATCCAAGGCCCTCAAAAACGGGAATCTCTCACCGGAGGAAGCGGCCCGCATTCAGGGTGCGCAGAATCGGGAGTCTGAAACGATTAACCGGCTGAAGCATAACGATGTTACTGGCAATCCCAACTCAGCCTCCTCGCAGCGCATGCAAGCCGATGTGCAACGTAATATCAATCAGCAAGGTCGCATCGGGCAAGGATTCCAATCCGGCGCCCTCACCAATAAAGAGACGTCGAACCTGGAGCGCGGACAGGCGCGTGTGGACCGCGCCGAAGCGCGAGCGGGAGCCGATGGTCACGTCGGAGCCGGAGAACAGGCCCGCATCCAGAAGAAGGAAAACAAACAAAGTCAGAAAATCTTCAAGGAGAAACACAACAATCGTACGCACTGATTGTGGGGCGTAGGCTGCAGGATCGGGCGAGAAGTCGGCGGAGAAGAGGGAAGAGGATGCACTATCTCAAGCTATCCGCTCTGTTTGTTGTTGGCATGGGTGCTCTGGCGGTTCCTTGTGGCGCGCAAGCACCACCGCCCGTGCCAACCCCGCCGGCGGTTCAGAATCAAGCAGGACAGACTCCACAAGCGGCCTTGCCATCATCCGCGCCTAGTGCCGGAGTATCCTCAGCCGGGCCCACATCCTTGCCGGCTCCCGGGGTTGGCTCCTCGACGAGTTCAAGTTTCGGGAAGAGTTTTGGCTCTGCCGGACAAGGACTCCCCGGGATGCCAGGCGGCCCACCTCTTAATGTGCCGATGGGGTCCCAGGATCCATCAAGCCGGTACATGCGGCCCCCGGTGATTCCACCAGTGCTTTGCGATCCAGCCATCAATATCCCCTGCTAGGGCAGGATGCTGAAAAAGTCCGCCAGCTTCGTTCTCGCATCGTTCAGACCCTCAACGTTGAGCGTTTCTCAGAAGGTACGTTGCGGTCCTTCGCTCGCTGCGGCCTTGCTGGACAGCCTGTTTGAGCATCCTGCGGGACCGTTTTCCTGACGCTTGCCTCATCTGACAGCTTTTCTCCCTGCCTGGTAGTCGTCTATACTTCTTCATGTTTCAGCGCATTAGTTTTTCCATCCTGTTTGGGAGCGAGGTCGGGGGATTAGATGTCCGTACACTCCGGTTTTAGTCCTCCCCGGTATTGGCAACTCCGGGTCGCAACATTGGCAAACGCTCTGGGAGCTGCGCCATCCCGATTGGCAGCGCGTGAATCTGGGCAATTGGGACGGTCCGGCCTGTGACGATTGGGTTCGTGCGTTGGATGTTGCCGTGCAGGCTTGTCCTTCTTCGCCAGTACTGGTGGCTCATAGCCTCGCCTGTCTCCTGGTGGCTCATTGGGCACATCGTTCAGCGCTAGTTCCGAAGGGCGCGTTTCTCGTGGCGGTGCCCGATCCGCAGAGCGCAAGCTTCCCTGCCACGGCGCGTGGATTTGTCCCGGTGCCGATGGTCCCGTTCGCCTTTCGGAGCCTCGTGGTCGCCAGCGCGAATGACTCGTTCGGATCGCTGGCCCATGCCAAACATTGTGCGACTGCTTGGGGGAGCACCTTCGTCGATATCGGCCAGGCGGGGCACATCAATGCCGACAGCGGGCATGGTGAATGGGCCGAAGGGTATGCGCTTCTCAAACGATTCATGGGCTAGCAGGATGCTGAAAAAGTCCGCCAGCGTCGGCCAGTCCCTCTGCTCCAGAACGCCTACGGTTTCGTTTGCCTGCAGCCTCGGCGTTCCTCGAGTAGGTAGGAGTAGGCCTTCGAGACCTACTCGGATGTCGAATCCTGCGGACATGAATCCCGCGGCCTTGCTAACTGATGAATCTTCGTATCGATCACGCACAGCCTGATGATGCGCCGATCATCGCTCAGATGGTCGGCGAGCTTCTTCGCGAAATCATGGCGATGGTCGGAACCAATGCGTTTGGTTTTCACCAGGAGGAGACGGAAGCGCGCGCCCGATCCTGGATGACGGACGGGAAGTACAGCGTCTTGCTGGCCCGCGATGGGGTACAGCCTGAACCGCTCGGCTTTCTGGCGCTGTATGAAAGTTTTGCTCTGTATGCGGAAGGAGCGTTTGGAACGATTCCGGAGTTGTTTGTGCGTCCGGCGCTATCGATCGAATGGCGTCGGGACAGCGTTGCTGAAGGAGGCGAGACGGGTTGGGCAATCGAAAGGATGGCGCAGGCTCGAAGTGACCACGCCTCCGCTGCCTCAATTCGACAGGACGCTGGCCTTCTATCAACGAGAGGGATTCAGTATCTCCGGGGGACGGAAGCTGAAACTGGAGTTGCCATGAAGCCGGTGGTGCAGCTCGAACGGACCGGTTGCGGCATTGCGAGCGTGGCAGCGCTGGCGGGCGTGAGCTATCGAGAGGCGAAGCGTGTGGCGAATCGGCTCGGCATTTTTGCCGACGACTCGAAGCTGTGGTCTGAGACAGGCTACGTCCGCAGGCTGCTCAAGGAGTACGGAATCAGGTCGGCAAGAACTGAAGTGCCCTTCACCTCATGGGAGGCCCTGCCGGATCTTGCGCTGCTCGCCATCAAATGGCACAAAGAACGGGATCGCACGTTCTGGCATTGGGTGGTGTTTTGGCGTGGGCCTCGCGGGCCGGTCGTGCTCGACTCGAAGCGCGACCTCCGCAACCACGTGCGAACCGACTTCGGCCGTATGAGGCCGACATGGTTCATTCCTGTTGAGCTGATTTCTTAGCGGCTGCATCCTTGAGCCGATGGCTCTGCTGATGACCAAGCATCTCGTCCGATCTCCGATAGTAAGACTCGTTGCGGATGGGTCGGTGCCAAGCCGCATTTCATCACCTATCATGACCGTGAGTGGGGGGTGCCGATTCACGATGACCGGAAGCATTTCGAGATGTTGCTGCTGGAAGGCGCGCAGGCGGGCCTCACGTGGGAAACGATCTTGCTGCGGCGGGAGGGCTATCGTCGAGCGTTTGCGGCGTTCGATCCGAAGAAGGTGGCGCGATTCACGGCGAAGAAGAAAGCCGTGCTGCTGAAGAATCCGGGGATCATTCGCAACCGGCTCAAAATCGGCTCGGCGGTGACCAACGCGCAGGCCTTTCTCTCTGTCCAGGAGGAGTTCGGTTCATTCGATCGCTACGTCTGGCAATTCGTCGGTGGAAAACCGAAAGTGAATAGTTGGGCACGGATGTCACAGGTTCCTGCGACGAGCCCGGAGAGCGAGGCGTTCTCGAAGGATCTGAAGAAGCGCGGCTTTCGGTTTGTCGGCAGTACGATCATCTATGCCTACATGCAAGCAGCCGGATTGGTGAACGATCACACGACCGACTGTTTCCTTCGGGTGCGGCGGAACCTGTGAGGAGAAGCTGATCGGGACCCATCTGTGTATGAGTCATTGGCCTTGCGCTGCTCGCTCGACGCTGAAAAAGGCTCTCGGCCTTTTCCTAGAGATATACTGTCTGATAGTCCAGTGAGGCCAAGGTCTGTGTCTCCAGATCCCACTCGATCGCTAACACAACTGATCGGGCCGACGACAGGGACAGCAGACGCTGCCCGTCTTTGACTACGACGCTTTCGGCTTGACGAAAATCGAGCGTCCGGTCCGGTCCTGTCCGATTGCACACCAGGAGCGGAAGACCTGTGTCGCGGGTGCATCGTTCCCATTCTCCGTTCGGGCCATGATAGCCCGGTGCCCATGCGGCTGATGAGACCAGTAGTTGCGCCCCTTGGGCCTGTAGGGTTCGCGCGATCTCCGACGTAAACGCATCCGCACAGATCAGCATCCCGACACGTGTGAACGGAGGAACTGGAATGGCGACCGCCTGCGTTCCGGGGCTCGACCAGGCTTCCGATCCTACTCGCAGTGTGTGAATTTTTCGATGTGTGCCGGCGATGGTTCCATTCGCTGTAATCACGAACAGGCTGTTGTAGAGTTTGCGGGACTTCCTGTCCTGTTCGGGACAGGAGAGGAACAATGTCACACGCAGTTGGGCGGCGAGTCGGGACATGTGTGTCATCCATGAGTCAGGCTGCGGCACAATCGAGCCCGTCCCGATGCTGCGGCAAAGGTATAGCCGGTGAAACGAGTTCGGGCGGATGATCCAGGTTGCGCCGAGTCTTGCGGCGGCGGTGACAGCCGTCTCGACAAGCCACCGGTTCCGTGCGAGGTCGCCCGGGATAGGAGCGAGGTGGAGCAATGCGATGCGCAAGGTGCGTGGCGGCATATGTTCGAGGTGTCAGGTTGGAGCGACCGAGGTCGCTACGCGCCCGAACGTAACACACGAGAACGCACGC